>JAYPEK010000037.1:0-36353 GCA_038125725.1 Rhodospirillaceae bacterium | reverse complement strand
TACGCCGGACAGGCGATCCGCGACCTTTCCATGGAAGGCCGCATGACGGTCTGCAACATGACCATCGAGGGCGGCGCCCGCGCCGGCCTGATCGCGCCCGACCAGACCACTTTCGACTACCTGATGGGCCGGCCCATGTCGCCCAAGGCGGCGCAGTGGGAAGCGGCGGTCAACTACTGGAAAACGCTGCCCTCCGACGAAGGTGCTGCCTACGACAAGGAAGTCACCCTCGACGTTTCCGAGATCGTGCCGCAGGTCACCTGGGGCACCAGCCCCGAAGACGTGGCGCCGATCACCGGCAACGTCCCCAACCCGACCGACTTCGAAGACGAACTGAAGCAGGCCTCGGCGCAGGACGCGCTGGATTACATGGGCCTCACCGCCGGCATGCCGATGACCGACATCAAGATCGACTATGCCTTCATCGGATCCTGCACCAACGGCCGCATCGAGGACATGCGCGCCGCCGCCGAAGTCGCCAAGGGCCGCAAGGTCGCCGACGGCGTCACCGCGCTGGTGGTGCCGGGTTCGGGCCTGGTGAAGGAACAGGCCGAGGAGGAAGGCCTGGACAAGATCTTCACCGAGGCGGGCTTCGAATGGCGCGAGGCCGGCTGCTCCATGTGCCTGGCCATGAACGACGACAAGCTGGAGCCCGGCGAACGCTGCGCCTCCACGTCGAACCGCAACTTCAAGGGCCGCCAGGGTTTCGGCGGCCGCACCCACCTGGTCAGCCCGGCCATGGCGGCGGCGGCCGCCGTCGCCGGTCACCTGACCGACGTGCGCGATCTGTAAGGGGAGAACGGGAAGATGGAAAAATTCACCACCCTCACCGGCGTCGCGGCGCCGATGAACAAGATCAACGTCGACACCGACATGATCATCCCCAAGCAGTTCCTGAAGACCATCAAGCGCGCCGGTCTCGGCAAGCACCTGTTCGACGAGATGCGTTACGACCGGGAAGGCAACGAGGTCGAGGATTTCGTCCTCAACCAGCCGGCCTACCGGAACGCCCAGATTCTGGTCGCCGGCGACAACTTCGGCTGCGGCTCGTCGCGCGAACACGCGCCCTGGGCGCTTCTGGATTTCGGCATCCGCTGCGTGATCTCCACCTCGTTCGCCGACATCTTCTACAACAACTGCTTCAAGAACGGCATCCTGCCGATCAAGGTTTCCAAGGAAGACCTGGCCAAGCTGATGGATGACGCCGAGCGCGGCGCCAACGCGACGCTGACCGTCGATCTGGAGAACCAGAAGATCACCGGCCCCGACGGTGGCGAGGTGGCCTTCGAAATGGATGCCTTTAAAAAGCATTGCCTGCTGAACGGCCTCGACGATGTCGGTCTGACCATGGAGAACAAGGACAAGATCGAAGACTTCGAGAACCAGCGCAAGGCGTCGCAGCCTTGGCTGTTTGCCGCCGAATAAAGACCGGAAAGGAACTCAATCAATGGCCGCCAACAAGAAACTGCTGTTCCTGCCGGGCGACGGCATCGGTCCCGAGGTGATGGGCCAAGTTCGCCGCGTCATCGACTGGATGGACGCACGCCGTCACGTCTCCTTCGACGTGGCCGAAGACCTGGTCGGCGGCGCCGCCATCGATGCGTCGGGCACGTCCTTGACCGATGACACGCTCGATAAGGCGATGAACGTCGACGCGGTGCTGCTGGGCGCCGTCGGCGGCCCCAAATGGGACAACGTGGCCCGCGACATCCGCCCGGAGGCGGGCTTGCTGAAGCTGCGCAAGGAAATGGACCTGTTCGCCAACCTGCGCCCGGCCACCGTGCTGCCGGCGCTGGCGGAAGCGTCCAGCCTCAAGGAAGAGCTGGTTTCCGGCCTCGACATGCTGATCCTGCGCGAGCTCACGTCGGGCGTCTATTTCGGCCAGCCGCGCGGCATCACCGAGAACGCCGACGGTTCCGCCGAAGCCATCGACACCCAGCGCTATACGTCCGGGGAAATCGAACGCGTGGTGCGGGTCGGTTTCGAACTGGCCGGCAAGCGTGGCAAGAAACTGCATTCCGTCGAGAAGGCTAACGTCATGGAGACCGGCGTTCTCTGGCGCCGTGTCGCCACGGAAGTGGGCAAGGACTTCCCCGACATCGAACTGCAGCACATGTACGCCGACAACTGCGCCATGCAATTGGTGCGCGCGCCGAAGCAGTTCGACGTCATCGTCACCGACAACCTGTTCGGCGACGTGCTCTCCGATTGCGCCGCCATGCTGACCGGTTCCTTGGGCATGTTGCCGTCGGCCAGCCTGGGCGCCGAGGATTCTTCGGGCCGCCGCAAGGCACTCTACGAGCCCGTACACGGCTCCGCCCCCGATATCGCCGGCGAGGACAAGGCCAACCCGCTGGCGACACTGCAGTCCTTCGCCATGATGCTGCGCTACTCGTTCGACGACGCTGAAAACGCCGATTTGATCGAACAGGCGACCAAGAACGTGCTGGACCGGGGGCTCCGCACCGGCGACATCATGCAGCCGGGCAAGGAACTGGTTTCCTGCACCCGCATGGGCGAGGCGCTCTGCGAGGAACTGGAAAAGCTGGCGGCCTGACGGTTCCTCTTGCATTTTTTCGGCGGCGGGGGTACATCTCCCGCTGAACACAAAGGGACAACTTGATGATCCACGCGATCGCCAAAACCAAGGAGACCAAAACCACGCGCTGAGCGCGGGGCGGTTTCTTGTTGTCTTAAACGAAACGGCCCGCGCACTCCGCGGGCCGTTCGTCGTTACGCCGAACGGGCCGGGAATGTCCGGGCGCCAACGAAGGAGTAGAAAAATGGGTTACAAGGTCGCGGTCGTCGGCGCCACGGGTAACGTGGGCCGGGAACTGCTTTCGATCATGGCGGAGCGCAACTTCCCCGCCGACCAAGTGGTGGCGCTGGCGTCTTCACGTTCCATCGGCGTCGAGATTTCCTACGGCGAGGACGACGTCCTCAGCTGCCAGAACCTGGACGGCTATGACTTCACCGGCACCGACATCGTGCTGTCGTCGCCGGGCGCCAAGGTCAGCGCCAAGTATTCGCCCATCGCGGCGGCCGCCGGCGCCGTGGTCATCGACAACACGTCGCACTTCCGCATGGAACCCGACGTGCCGCTGGTGGTGCCGGAAGTGAACCCGCACGCCATCGCCGGTTACACCAAGCGCGGCATCATCGCCAATCCGAACTGCTCCACCATCCAGATGGTGGCGGCGCTGAAGCCGCTGCATGACCTGGCTCAGATCAAGCGGGTCGTGGTGTCTACCTACCAATCGGTTTCGGGCGCCGGCAAGGAAGGCATGGACGAGCTGTTCAACCAGACGCGCGGCATCTTCGTCAATGAACCGGCGGAGACATATCGCCAGAAGTTCACCAAGCAGATCGCCTTCAACGCGATCCCGCATATCGACATCTTCATGGACGACGGCTCGACCAAGGAAGAGTGGAAGATGGTGGCCGAAACCAAGAAGATCCTGGATCCCGACATCGCCGTGACCGCCACCTGCGTGCGCGTGCCGGTGTTCATCGGTCATGCGGAAGCGGTCAATATCGAGTTCGCCCGCCCGGTCTCGGAAGACGAGGCGCGTGCGGCGCTCAGCGCCGCGCCCGGCATCACCGTGGTCGACCACCGCGCCGACGAGGGCTACGTCACGCCGCAGGAATGCGCCGGCGAAGACGCGGTCTACGTCAGCCGCATCCGCAAGGACCCGACCGTCGCCAACGGCCTCAATATCTGGGTGGTGGCGGACAACCTGCGCAAGGGCGCGGCGTTGAACACGGTGCAGATCGCAGAGGAACTGATCCGCTCGCACCTGCGCAAGGCGGCCTGACGGAGGTCAGTTCTTCGCCGGCACGCTGTCGGGGTTGAGGAAGGCATCGACTTCGGACTGAGACATTTCCTTGTTCATGGGCATGTCCGGTTTCTTGTCCTTGCCTCCCTTGCCGCGGCGGTCTTCTTCCACTTCCTGGTTCCTGCGCCGCCGGTCCGGGCCGAAGAAATTTTCGGTCCGCACGAATTGGCGCGGGTGCTCGATGACATTGACGATGCGCCCAAACAGCGCCTTCGCCGACAGCGGCTTGACCACGAGCTCGTTGATGCCGGAACGCGCGCGCCTTGATGATGCGCGCGCGTTCCGAATAGCCGGACATCATGATGATCGGCAGGTAGGGGTTCGGGCTTTCCTTGTCGTTGCGCACGCGGTGGGTGAGCGCCAAGCCGTCGACCGGCTTCATGTACCAGTCGACGAGCATCAGGTCGATCTGCTGGGAGCCAAGAATATCCCACGCCTCGTCCCCGTCGTAGGCGTCGTAAATCTTCTCGGCACCCAGGACCCTGAGCATCTCGCGCACAAGACTGAGAATGAACTCCTGGTCGTCAGCAACCAGGATCGACACGTCCGCTAGGTAGTCGTTATCCATGCCCCGTTATTTTATCCTCGACCGAAAATATTAATCCGGCCACCCCTTTTCTCCGCCCCGATCTTCGTCTATCACCAGGGTTTTATCAACCGTGAGCATCGGCGCCGACCGGCTCCACCGTCACGCGCTTGCCCGCGCCTTCCCAATTGGCCGCCGTGCCCACGAGGTCGAGTTCGCCGCGCGGCCGCG
Source organism: Rhodospirillaceae bacterium (assembly GCA_038125725.1). Lineage (GTDB taxonomy): Bacteria > Pseudomonadota > Alphaproteobacteria > Rhodospirillales > Casp-alpha2 > TMED8. The sequence continues at coordinate 31,760 of JAYPEK010000037.1, read as the reverse complement.
ATCCAGAGGCCTCCAACGCCAGGCGCGCCGCGCCGACGGCGAGCCCGAGCGCAGCCACTGCATCGCCGTCCCGCAGATATCCCGCGAGCCAGACCGCGCCCATCAGATCCCCCGCGCCCTTGGCCGGAACGGCGAGGCGCGGCGTTCGCGCCAGCCAGCCACCGCTTTCGCTCAGCAACAGCGTGCCGAGTTCGTCTCCACCCATCGGCACCGACGAGACGATCACCGTAGACGGCCCCGTTCGCCGAAGTGCCGTGCCGGCCGCCCGGGCGCCGGCCAAGTCACCGGCCGCCACCCCGGTCAGCACCTCCGCCTCGAAGGCATTGGCGATCACGACATCGGCGGCGGGCACGGCTTCTTCCTTGAAGAAGGTCGGAAGCGCGCCATCCACATAGACTCCCTCCTCCCGGTCGCCCATGACCGGCTGGCAGCAAAAGAGCGCGCCCGGTGACGCGGCCTTGATCTCGCTCCAAGCCGCGAGCGTGGCTCGGCCGATCTCCAGCGATCCGAGATAGCCGCTCAACAGGGCCTGGCAATTGGCGAACGCGCCGGCACCTTGCAGCCCATCGAAGATGGCGCGCACGATCTCTGGGGCGGTCTTGGCGCCGTGGAAACCGCCTTCGCCCGGGTGGTGGGCCAGCAGCGCGGTGTGCACCGGCCAGACCTCGATCCCCAGCCACTGCATGGCGAACCCTGCCGCGCTGTTGCCGACATGGCCGAAGGAAACCTGGGATTGCACGCTGATGACGCCCATGCCGGCAACCTTGCCACACCGCGGCCAGGGATTATAGTGCCAGCCGCTTCGCTTGACCTGGACCACCCTCAGGAGCCCTCCATGACCGCCACCGCCCGTCCCCGCCGATCCCATCTCTACATGCCGGGGTCCAACGCCCGCGCGCTCGAGAAAGGCCGCGGCCTTGCCGCCGACGGCCTGATCATGGACCTGGAGGACGCCGTCGCGCCGGATGCCAAGGCCACCGCGCGCGAACAGATCGCCGCCGCCCTCGATGAAGGCGGCTACGGCATGCGCGAACTGCTGGTCCGCACCAATGGGCTCGACACCGATTGGGGCGAGGACGACCTGAAGGCCGCCGCCGGCATGAAATGCCACGGCGTGCTGCTGCCCAAGGTCGAGAGCCGGCAGATGATCCTCGACGCCATCGCCGTCCTGGATGGAGCGGGCGGTGCCCAGGACCTGCCGATCTGGTGCATGATGGAAACGCCGCTTGGAATCCTGCACGCCGAGGAGATCGCCTTCGCCCACGAACGCGTTGGCGGCCTGGTGCTCGGCACCTCGGACCTGGCCAAGGATTTGGGCGCGCACCACACGCCGGACCGCATTCCGTTCATGGCCTCGCTGGAACTCTGCATCCTGGCGGCCCGCGCCGCCGGCATCGCGGTGCTCGACGGCGTGCACCTGGACCTGGCCGACGACGAGGGCTTCCGAAAATCCTGCGTCCAGGGCCTGCAACTCGGCATGGACGGCAAGACCCTGATCCATCCCAAGACCATCGCCACCGCCAACGAGGTGTTCTCGCCCAGCGCCGACGAGGTGCAATGGTCGAAGCGCATCATCGAGGCGCACGCCGAGGCCGAGAAAGCCGGCAAGGGCGTTCTCTTGGTCGACGGCAAGCTGATCGAAAACCTGCACGTGGCCGCGGCCAAACGCCTGGTGGCCATGGCCAACGCCATCGCCGCCATGGAAAGCGCGGAATAGGAGGCCCCCATGTCCGGCAAGACCAAAAGCGGCAATTTCTTCGAAGACTTCCAGATCGGCCAGGAACTCCGGCACGCGACGCCGCGCACCGTGACCGAAGGCGACGTGGCGCTCTATTGCGGCCTCTACGGCATGCGCTTCGCCTTCAACTCCTCCGACGCCTTCGCCCAAAGCCTGGGGCTCGACAGCGCGCCCCTGGACGACTTCCTGGTTTTCCACATGGTGTTCGGCAAGACCGTTCCCGATATCTCCCTCAACGCCGTCGCCAACCTGGGTTATGCCGGCGGCGTCTTCGGCGAGCCGGTCTACCCCGGCGACACGATCTCGGCGCGCTCGCAAGTGATCGGCTTGAAGGAAAACTCCAACGGCAAGACCGGCGTCGTCTACGTGCGCTCGACGGGCTACAACCAGTTGGGTGAAGTGGTGCTGGATTACGTGCGCTGGGTAATGGTGCGCAAGCGCGATGAAAGCGCGCCGGCCCCCGATCCGGTGGTGCCGGACCTGCCGGGCGCCGTCGTCGTCGACGATCTTGTGATCCCGGAATTCTCGGGCATCGACGCCTACGACACGACGCTGGCCGGCAGCGCCGACCTTTGGGACGATTACCAGGTCGGCGAGAAGATCGACCACGTGGACGGCATGACCATCGAGGAAGCCGAACACATGATCGCCACGCGGCTCTACCAGAATACCGCCAAGGTTCACTTCAACCTGCATGAACAGCAAGAAAGCCGCTTCGGCCGGCGGCTGATCTATGGCGGGCATATCATTTCATTGGCGCGCGGGCTCAGCTTCAACGGCCTCGCCAACGCCTTCAAGGTGGTGGCGCTCAACGGCGGCGCCCACACCAACCCGACCTTCGCCGGAGATACCATCTACGCCTGGTCGGAGGTGCTGGAGAAGATCGAGCTGCCCGGCGAGGACCGGATGGGCGCGCTCCGGCTGCGCACGGTCGCCAGCAAGGACGCGCCTTGCGCCGATTTCCCCGACAAGGACGGCGACGGCAAGACGCTCGGCTCGGTGGTGCTCGATCTCGACTACACGGTCTTGATGCCGCGCCGCTGAGGCTTGCGAATCGGGCGGCGGTTTTCGAACGAAACCACGCCAGCCGCCCGCCCCGCTCCGCCGCGGCGCGCGGCCATGGCACGCCGCCGACGCCGGGCCGGGCCGGCGGCTAAGCGACTGAAAAGACTCAATCAAAAGCAAGCCCGAGTCCTTCGAACACTTCATGTATTCGAAGCAACACTAAGGACACACAAAATATAGTTGCGGGCGAGTCGGGCCTTTGATAAGAAAAGAGGCGTCAGGGACGCAGGTCCTGGGAAACCTGCGAGAGCGCCGCCGAGACAACGCACCCTGACACCTCTTGGAGCCGGCCAGGCTCCGTGCATATCGAAAGCGACCTCTCGCTTTGCCGGCCAATCGTTGAACGCACCCTGGGCAGAGATCATTCAACGGTTTGGCTTGGCTGGCCCCGTCTTCCGAGCGATTGTCGCCAACCCCTCTTCCGAACGAAACCGTGGCAAGTCCCCTCGAACCATTTTGGGGCCCATCCCACCCGCGCGGCGCACCGGCCGTTGCCGGCCCGTGCAAGCCGCCGGGGGCATGACGAGAACCAGTTCCCGAACGGGAACGGCCCTCGCCCCCAGGACCCCGCATGGTGTCGAAAGACCCTGCCGCCGGCTTGCCGCCCGATCCACCGGCCGAAGCCGGTCTTTCGGTCTGCACGCCTTTGCCTTGCCTCCGCCCGGACCGAAGCCCGGTCTTCGTCAAGGTGGTGCCCTTTGACCGTGCCGGGGGAAGCGAACCTCCGCCGACGACCGCCGCCAAGCACCGCATGAGCGCTTTCGCATGCACCCTGAGCTTGCGCCAAACCCGTTCGCCAGACAACGCGGAATCATGGGGGTAAAAGCGGTTTCTTGTGCATAATCGTGGCCGATCTCCACAGTGCGTGCACACCTTATCCACACCCCTCATCCACAGCTTACGGAAACTGCTTTCATTGCATGGGCTTACCCCCTGGCCCGCGGCGCGGGCCGGCTGGGTCATACTGCGGGTGCGAAGATTGACTTGCTCCCACCCGACCGTTACGTATGGGAAGGGAGCTACCCTGAAGGGTGGCCGATACGTTTCAAACGTTGGGGTTGGGTTATGGCGAACCAAAATCGACCATTGTCGCCGCATCTGCAGGTCTACCGGCCGCAGATCACCTCTTTTCTTTCGATCCTGCACCGCGCCACCGGCGTTGTGCTCGCCATCGGCGCGCTGTTCTTCACCTACTGGCTGTTGGCGGCGACCTACGGCCCAGAGAAGTTCGCCGCCGCGCAGGCGCTGTTCGGCTCGCTGATCGGGCAGCTCGTTCTCTGGGGCTTCACCTTCTCCGTCTTCTATCACCTGGCCAACGGCATCCGCCACATGGCCTGGGATGCCGGTTGGGGCTTCGAACTCGACAGGCTGCGCATCACCGGCTGGCTGACGATCGTCTTCGCCGCCGCCATGACCGTGCTGACCCTGGTCGTCGCCTATTCGGCGGCGGGAGGCGCCTGATGCAGATGCGCTCCTATCTCGGCCGCTCGCGCGGTCTCGGCTCCGCCAATGAAGGCGTGCATCACTGGTGGATGCAGCGCCTGACCGGCGTCGCGCTGGTGCCGCTCAGTGTCTGGTTCGTGTTTGCCGCCGCCGGCCTGGTCGGCGCGGACTTGGCCGAGTTCAAGGCCTGGGTCGGGCGCCACGGCAACCCGGTGATGCTGATCTTGCTGACCGTCGCCATGTTTCACCACACGGTGCTCGGCATGCAGGTGGTGATCGAGGACTACGTCCATTCCGAGACCGCCAAGGTGGTGTCGCTGACGGTGGTCAATCTGCTCGCCTGGCTGTGCGGCGCTTCGTGCATTTTCGCCGTTCTGCGGCTTACCTTCGGAGGTTGATGGCTGATGTCCGCTGCCTATGAAATCATCGACCATGAATACGAGGTCGTCGTCGTCGGCGCCGGCGGCGCGGGACTGCGCGCCACGCTGGGCATGGCCGAAGCCGGCCTCAAGACCGCCTGCATCACCAAGGTGTTCCCGACCCGGTCGCACACCGTCGCCGCCCAGGGCGGCATTTCCGCCGCGCTCGGCAACATGGCCGAGGACAAGTGGGAATGGCACATGTACGACACCGTCAAGGGCGCCGACTGGCTCGGCGACCAGGACGCCATCGAGTACATGTGCCGCGAAGCCGTGCCGTCGATCATCGAGCTCGAGCACTATGGCATGCCGTTCTCGCGCAACGACGAGGGCAAAATCTACCAACGGCCCTTCGGCGGCCACATGCGGAACTTCGGCGAAGCCCCGGTGCAGCGCGCCTGCGCCGCCGCCGACCGCACCGGCCACGCCATGCTGCACACCCTCTATCAGCAATCTCTGAAGAACGACGCCGAGTTCTTCGTCGAGTATTTCGCCATCGACCTGATCATGGGCGACGATGGCACCTGCGAGGGCGTCCTCGCCTGGAACCTGGACGACGGCACCATCCACGTCTTCCGCGGCAACTTGGTGGTGATGGCCACCGGCGGCTACGGGCGGTCCTATTTCTCGTGCACGTCGGCGCATACCTGCACCGGCGACGGCAACGCCATGGTGGCGCGTGCCGGCCTGCCGCTGCAGGACCTGGAATTCGTGCAGTTCCACCCGACCGGCATCTACGGCGCCGGCTGCCTGATTACCGAAGGGGCCCGTGGCGAGGGCGGCTACCTGACCAACGCCGAGGGCGAGCGCTTCATGGAGCGCTACGCGCCGACCGCCAAGGACCTGGCCAGCCGCGACGTGGTGTCGCGCTCCATGACCATGGAAATCCGCGACAAGCGCGGCGTCGGTCCGGAAAGCGACCATATCTACCTGCACCTGGAGCACCTGGGTGCCGACGTGCTGGCACTCCGGCTGCCGGGGATCACCGAATCGGCAAAGATCTTCGCCGGCGTCGATTGCACCAAGGAACCCATTCCGGTGCTGCCGACCGTGCACTACAACATGGGCGGCATCCCCACCAACTTCCACACCGAGGCCCTGGCCCCAACCCAATCCGATCCCGACGCCATCGCGCCGGGCCTGATGGCGGTCGGCGAATGCGCGTCGGCATCCGTGCACGGCGCCAACCGGCTCGGCACCAATTCGCTGTTGGACCTGGTGGTGTTCGGCCGCGCGGCCGGTCTGCAGGCCGCCAATCTGGTGAAGCCGGGCGACACGGTGCGGCCGTTCCGCCCCGGTTCGGCGGACGCGGCGCTGGAGCGCTTCGACAAGCTACGCCATGCGTCGGGCGGCACCAAAACCGCCGAGTTGCGCCTCGAGATGCAGCGCACCATGCAGAACAACGCCGCCGTGTTCCGCACCTCCGAGGTGCTGTCGGAAGGGGTCAAGCTCATCGATAAAGTGTGGGACGGCATGGCGGACCTCAACGTCACCGACAAGTCGCTGATATGGAACTCCGACCTGGTCGAAACGCTGGAGCTCGAGAACCTGATGATCAACGCCAAGATCACCATGTACTCGGCCGAGGCCCGCAAGGAGAGCCGCGGTGCCCATGCGCACGAGGACTACCCCGAGCGCGACGACGACAACTGGATGAAGCACACGCTCGGCTGGATCGACGCCGACGGCAAGGTCACCATCGACTACCGCCCGGTGCACGCGTTCACGCTCACCGAAGAGGTCGAGTACATCGAACCCAAGGAACGGGTCTACTGACATGGTCGAATTTTCCCTTCCCGCCAATTCCAAGGTCGGCACCGGCAAATCGCACCCGGCGCCCTCCGGCGCCACCAACACCAAGACCTTCAAGATCTACCGCTTCGATCCGGACTCGGGTTCCAATCCCAGGCTCGATACCTTCGAGGTCGATCTCGACACCTGCGGCCCGATGGTCCTGGACGCGCTGATCAAGATCAAAAACGAGATCGATCCGTCGCTCACCTTCCGCCGGTCCTGCCGCGAAGGGGTCTGCGGCTCCTGCGCCTTCAACATCGACGGTACCAACACGCTGGCCTGCACCAAGCCGATCTCCGAGATTTCCGGCGACGTGAAGATCTACCCGCTGCCGCACATGCCGGTGATCAAGGACCTGGTCTGCGACTTGAACGTGCCCTACGCCCAGTACCGCTCCATCGAGCCCTGGCTGCAGGCCGATAGCCCGGCGCCGTCCCGCGAGCGCCTGCAGAGCGTCGAGGAACGCGAGAAGCTGGATGGGCTGTGGGAGTGCATCCTTTGCTTCTGCTGCCAGACCAGCTGCCCGAGCTACTGGTGGAATGGCGACCGCTACCTGGGTCCAGCGATCCTGCTGCAGGCCTACCGCTGGATTGCGGACTCGCGCGACGAAGCCACCGGCAAGCGGCTTGATGCCCTGAACGATCCGTTCCGGCTCTACCGCTGCCACACGATCATGAACTGCACCAACACCTGCCCCAAGAGCCTCAATCCGGGCAAGGCCATCGGTGCGATCAAGGAATCGCTGTTCAAGCGCCTCTAGACTAAGAAGAGACATCCCAGACATGACGAACGACGCCGTCACCTACGCGTCCGCCGGCGATCACGTGGCGGTCATCACCATGAACCGCGCCGAGCGCATGAACCGCCTGGACGCCGACATCGTGTCCGGCCTGGAAGCCGCCTGGACCCGCTTCATGGATACCGACGACGACCGCGTCGCGGTGCTGGCCGGCGACGGCAAAGCGTTCTCCGCCGGCGCCGATCTGAAGGCCATTCCGCACGACCTCTACCGTGGCATCCCGAGCGTCGGCGTACCGGTCGACAAGCCCGTCGTTGCCGCCGTGCAGGGCTGGTGCGTCGGCGGCGGCATGGTGTTGACCACCATGGCCGACATCCTGGTGGCCGCCGACGACGCCAGGTTCTCCTACCCGGAAGTGAAAATCGGCTTCTCCGGCGGCCTGATCTCGACCCTGGCCAATCGCATTCCGCACAAGATCGCCATGGACCTGCTGCTGACCGGCGACCCGATCAGCGCCCAGCGGGCCTATGAGGTCGGCTACGTCAACAAGCTGGTGCCGGAGAGCGAGTTGATGGAAGCCGCCATGGACTACGCCAGGCGCATCGCCGCCCAGGCGCCCTTACCGTCCCGGATGCTGAAACGCTTCGTCGCCGAGACTCTGCCCAAGGGGCCGACCGAAATCGCCGGCATCGCCCGCGCGCAGGTCAACGCCATCAACGACAGCGCCGATGGCCAGGAAGGCATCAACGCCTTCATGGAGAAGCGCCCGCCGGTTTTCAAAGGCGAATAGTGGCCCCATCAATCGGTCCATAATGGACCTTCGAAAAGGGCCATATTGCAGCTAATCTCCGGCGCGATTATCGACGGAGAACCGCCATGTACATGCCCAAGGCCTTCGAGGAAACCGATCCGCAAATCCTCGCCGAGTTAATGCGCGCTTTCAGCTTCGCGCTGATCGTCACCAACGGCGATGATGGTCCATTCGGGACGCACGTGCCGCTGCACCTGGACACAGACGGCGAGCGGCCGACGCTCTTCGGCCACCTGGCCAAGGCCAACGAACACTGGCGGGCCTTCGACGGCGACACGCCGGCGCTGGTCGTGTTCCAGGGCCCGCATGCCTACATCTCGCCCAGTTGGTACGAGAGCCCCGGCATGGTGCCGACATGGAACTACGCCGTCGTCCATGCCCATGGCCGCCCGCGCGTTATCAAAGACGATGCCGGCGCGGCGGATGTCCTGCGCCGCCTGGTCGGCGACTACGAATCGGAGGCCACCCGCAATTGGTCCATGGACAGCCTGCCGGACAAAATGATCGCCGCGCAGCTCAAGGGCATCGTCGCCTTCGAGATTCCCATCGAGCGCCTGGAGGGCAAGTGGAAGATGAGCCAGAACCGCATGCCCGAGGATGCTCAGGGCGCCGCGACGGGGCTGGAAGGCCTCGGTGGCGAGGAGAACACCACCGTCGCCGCGATCATGCGCGACCGGCTGAAGACGCGCGGCTAAGCGGAAACCGGCACCCTTTCAGGGGAGGGAATTGACGCTGCCCCCGCCAGGGTCTAGGAAGGCCGCGGCCCCTTTGGGCATTGGGAACGCGGCATGACGCGCGGCATGAAGATCTTGATGTGGGTGGCGGTGGCGTTTCTCGGCGTTTCGGCGGCGACCCGCATCGGCCTGGCGCTGTTCAGCGGCGAGACCTACGACCCCGCCGCCTGGGGACGCTTCCTTTCCATCGGCCTGATATTCGATCTGGTGGCGCTCGCCTGGGTGCTATTGCCCTGGGCGCTCTATGACGCGCTGGTGCCGGATGGGCTCAAATGGCCGCTGACGGCGCGCCTGGAACGCGCCTGGCTGGGGTTGTGGGCGATCCTCTACCTGGCTGGTTTCCTGGGCCTCGCCTTGGCGGAATTCTCTTTCTGGGCCGAGTTCGCCAGCCGCTTCGACTTCATCGCCGTCGACTATCTGGTCTATACCCACGAGGTCATCGGCAACATCCGGGAAAGCTACCCGGTGGCGCTGTGGACAGCAGGGCTCGTCGCCGTCAGCCTGGGGCTCTGGTGGCTGACCTGGCCGGAAATGCGCGGCCGCACGCCGGCCCGCGCGCGCGTGCGCTGGACCCGCGCCGCGGTGGTAGCGCTGGCCTGCGCCGGCGGCACCAGCCTCGCCGACATGGAACTGGCCGCCGGCCACGCCAATGCTTATGTGGAACAGCTCTCCATGAACGGCCTGTTCGCGCTGTTCCATGCCTACCGACACAACGAGCTTGATTACGCACGCTACTATCCGACCCTGCCGGCAGACGAACTGGACGCCGACATCCGGCGCCTGGTGGCGCAGCCGGGCGCGAAGTTTCTGGGCGCCCACGGCATCGACCGCGAAATCACCCCCGCGCACCCGCTTAGGGACAAGGTCAACGTGGTGTTGATCTCGGTCGAAAGCCTGTCGGCGGATTTCCTCGGCCGTTTCGGCAACAGCCAGCAACTGACCCCGAACCTGGACCGGTTGGCCGGCGAAGGGCTCACGTTCACCAACCTCTATGCCACCGGCACCCGCACGGTGCGCGGGCTGGAGGCATTGTCCATCGGCACGCCGCCGACACCGGGCCAAAGCATCGTGCGCCGGCCGGGCAACGCCGGGCTTGAGAACCTGGGCGAGGAGTTCGGCGAGGAAGGCTGGAAGCCGCTCTGGATCTACGGCGGTTACGGCTTCTTCGACAACATGAATGCCTATTTCCAGGCCAACCATTATGCCGTCGTCGACCGCACCGACCTGGACGCCGAAGCCATCCCCACCCACCACGAGAACATCTGGGGCGTCGCCGACGAGGATCTTTTCACCCTGGCGCTCCGGCGCTTCGACAAGGAACATGCCGCCGGCAACCGTTTCTTCGCGCATATCATGACCACGTCGAACCACCGGCCCTTCACCTTCCCCGAAGGCCGCGTCGATCTGCCGCAGAAGAAACGCGAGGCCGCCGTCAAATACACCGATTGGGCGCTCGGCGACCTGATCCGGCGCGCATCGGAGAAACCCTGGTTCGACAACACGCTGCTCATCATCACCGTCGATCACACCGCCAAGGCGGCGGGCAAGACCGACCTGCCGGCCTGGCGCTACCACATCCCGATGATCTGGTACGCGCCGAAGCTGATTGAGCCCGGCGTCATGGCGCGCATGATGAGCCAAGTGGACATCGGCCCGACGCTGATGGGCTGGATGGGATTCAACTACCAGAGCCGCTTCTTCGGCTATGACATGTTCCGCCTGGAGCCCGGCCGCGAGCGCGCCTTCATCAGCACCTACCAGAAGCTGGGTTATCTGAAGGGCGGCCGGCTGGTGACCCTCGACGTCAACAAGGCGCCCCTGGTCACCAAGGGCCCGGCACCATCGGAGCCAGGCGCGGAGCGGCAGAGCGACGAAAAGCTGACCAAGGAAGCCGTCGCCTGGTACCAGTCGGCGAGCGCCATGTTCAGTTCCGGGTTGCTCAAGGATATCGAAGAGGATGGCGAAGAGGCCGAAAAGCCCCCCGCCAACTAAGCTGCCTCAAGCGGGCGGCTTTTCGATCCCGGCAATGTCGATCATGTCGGACGCATAGGATCGAAGTGTCTGCACCAGTTCACGCCGCTGCCCGTCGCCCAAGGTTTTCAGCACGTCGAAATACATGCGCTCGCGCAGCGCCCAGCGCTCCTCGACGATGGCGCGGTACGCGGGATCGACGATCTCGTGGCCGTGCAGGAGGATACGGTGGACGAAGCGCGCCAGGTCCGCCCGCGTCGGCTCGGCCCGCAGGAAGGTGACCAGTGCGCCCTGGCGCAGTTCGCGGTTTTCCAGCCAGCGCATTGTCTTGTCCATACCGCTCTCGCTGTAGCGGCGAATGACCGCGAGTTGTTCGTTGGTGAGCGGGCCGGTGAAGCGAGATATGCGCTCGGCGCGGCGCTCGACCCAACCGTCGACCGCCTGTTCCGGCGTTTCCTTGGTCTCCTGGGCGCGGTGCTCGGCGATGTATTCCGCCATGCGCGCCTCCAGGTACTTAAGCTTCTCTGGCGTCGTATGCCCTGCAAGCACCTCGGCGACGAAGGGAGCCGCGCCCTCCACCGTTTCGTCCACCAAGGCGCGGAAGCGAGTGAATGCGGCGCTCAGTTGGTCACGGCTCCAGCCGCCGGCCTCGGCGATATCGGCCTGGGCGCGGAAGAACACCGCGTACTTGGGCAGCATGGTCTTGCGGTGCCAGGCGATCAGCGCCGCCGTCTGGCGCTTCAGGTCGGTTTCCTGTTCGGCGCTGAGATCGAGGTAGTCTTCGGCCCGGCCTTCCAAGACGCTGTCGGCGAAGGAATAGGCGATTTTCAGGCTGGAGCAGCCGGAAAGCAGCAGGGCCGCCAGCCAGATGAAAGCGAAACGTCCGAATATAGCCGTCATGTACGCGACACCCTTGAATTTGCACGAGCCTTCTCAAACCCCGTTCGATTCAAATTGGGCGGCCCGTCGGCACGTTTCAAGGATAGCGCCTACGATGAAAAAGGCCTAGTCACGCCTGGATGACGGTCCCCGCCCCGGCGGCGCGCGCGCGTTGAAGCGCGAAGGTGGCGATGGCCGTGTCCTGGGCGCCGGTGCCGGTGAGATCGCAGAGCGTGATGTCGTCGGCGTGGCGCCGGCCTTTTGCCGGATCGGCGATGACGGCGCCCAATTCGTTGATGCCCTCGGTTCCGGCGATGGCGCCTGCCGCCAGCGCCGAGCGCAACTCGCCCAGCGCCTCGCACTGGCTGACGCGGTCCGGTACGTAGGCCGAAAGATGCTTGAACACCTGAGCATCGATCTCATTCTTTCCGCCCTGGTCGGAACCCATCGCGGTGATGTGCAGGCCCGGGTGCAGCCACTCGGCCTTCAACACAGGCTCGGTCGCAGGCGTGCTGGTGACGACGATCTGGCTTTCGGCCACCAGCCGCGCGGGGTCGGATTCCGCCGTCGCTTCGATACCGAGATCGGCCGCGATGTCGGCGGCGCAGGCCGCTGCCTTGGCCCCGTCCCGGCCCCAGACCAGGGCCCTGGCAAAAGGTCTCGCCAGATGCGCGGCCTTCATCTGCAGCCGCGCCTGCACGCCGGTGCCGATGACGCCGGCGGTAGTGACACTTTCAGGTGCCAGCACCTTGGCGGCGACACCGCCAGCCGCCGCCGTGCGCACGTCGGTCAGGTAGCCGTTGTCGAGCAAAAGCGCGTCCACCAAACCGGTGGTGGCGGAAAAGACGATCATCAAACCGTTGAGGCTGGGCAGGCCCAGCTTCGGGTTGTCGAAAAAGCCGGGGCTGACCTTGATGGCGAAGCCCTCGAAGCCGGGGATATAGGCAGTCTTGACGTCGACCTCGCCGTTGGCGTCGGGGATCTCCATCGACAGGATCGGCGGCATGACAATGTCGCCTTCGGCCAGCTTGACGAAGGCGCGCTCGACCACCTGCATGGCGTCAGTATCCACATCGACAAGCCCGCGCAGATCGGCTTCCGACAGGACGAAAATGTCACGCGCCATAGGGCACCCCTTCCAGCGTCATGTCGCCGAGCGTCACGGCACGGCCCTGCATGATGTCGGCATGGACGCGCATGTCCAGGTTGCGCCCGGTGACGATGGCCGCGACCGGCCCCGCCGGCAGCGAGAGCTTCCCGGCCTGCAGCGCCGCGACACCCACCGCCGATGCGCCTTCGCAGACGATGCGGTCCTCATAGTAGAGCGTTTGCATGGCGCGGTAGATGTCGGCCTCCTCGACCAGCACCACCGCGTCCAGGCTGTCGCGGCAGAGCGCGAACGAGAGTTCGTTGTCGAGCCCGATACCGCCGCCCAACGAATCCGCGAGGCTCGCCACCTCCTCCACCTCCACCGGGTGGCCGGCGGCGAGCGAGGCTTGCATGGCCGCGCCCCGGTCCATGGAAATGCCGATCACCTGCACGTCCGGCTTCATGGATTTGACCGCGAAACCAATGCCCCCCGCGAGGCCGCCGCCCGAGAGCGGTACCAGCACGCAAGCAAGGTCAGGGCATTGTTCCATCAGTTCGAGCCCGATGGTCGCCTGACCGGCGATCACGTGTGGATCGTCAAAGGGGGAAATTTCCACCAAGCCCTCTTCCGCCACCAGGCGTTGGCATTCCTTCTGTGCATCGTCCTGGGACCGGCCGGTGATGCGCACCTCGGCGCCCAGGGCCTTGATGCCGTCGATCTTGGCTTGTGGCACTAGTTTCGACATGCAAACCACGGCGCGCACGCCGTTCCGCCGGGCGGCGAAGGCAACGCCGCGACCGTGGTTGCCGGTGGAAACGCAGGCCACGCCCGCCGCCCCCGCCGGCAAGTGCCGGATGGCGTTGGCGGCACCGCGCAGCTTGAAGGCGCCCATGGGCTGGGCGATTTCGAGCTTCAGGTGAAACGGCTGGCCGGCGCGCGCCGTCAGGTAGGGTGACGGGACCAGCGGCGTGTCGGTGGCGAGACCCCTGAGGGCCGCACGGGCTTCCTTCACATCGGAGATGGTGATCGAAGCCATGCCTCAGCCGTCGCTGTCGTCCTCTTTCGATCCGAAGCCGGCGCCGGCAGCGCGGTATTCGTCGCGCGGCGGCGCGAAGATATCCAGCACCACGGCGCCTTCCGGCCCGGCGGTGAAGCCGTGCTCGACGCCGCCCGGCGTGCGCCAGAAGTCACCGGCCCTGACGATGTGATCGACACCGTCCTGGTTGCGCACGCCGCCGCCTTCCAGACAGACGCCCCACTGTTCCTGCGGATGGCTGTGGACGCTGCCGACGCATCCCGGTTCCGCGCGCACCACCGACAGCATCGCCTGCTCGCCCGGGAAAATACGGGTCTCCATGCCGTCGGCCAGCACCCGGTGGATGCCCTGGGCCAGATCGTGGAGGTTAAAGAAGGTCTCGGACATGGGTGGGGTCTCCCTATTCGTACGGATGGCTGGACGGGCGGTCCATGGTGAACACGGTTTCCGCCGTCACCTGGGAATAGTCCTGATAACCCATGCGCGCCACCGGGTGCAGGCGGCCGATATCGATGCGGCCCTCATCGGTCAAAATCTCGTCGGCGATGTGCACCATGATCACCTCGCCGAAGATCACCGTATAGGTGTCGGCGCCGGTGGTGTTCGGCAGGTCGTAGGTGCCGACCAGCTTGCATTCGAAATGGATCGGCGATTCGGCGACGCGCGGCGGCTTCACCAGTTCCGATTTGAGCGGCGTCAGCTTGGCGGCGGCCAGTTCGTCGAAGTCCTTGGGCGCGGTGACCGACGATGCGTTCATCGCTTCCTTGTTGTCCCAGGTGACGAAGTTATGCACGAACTCTCCGGTCTCCAGGATATTGCGCAGCGAATCCTTCTTGCGGTCGTCCTCGACCTCGCCGGTGCCCGCGGAGAACATCACCGTCGGCGGGCGGTAGGAAACAGCGTTGAAAAAGCTGTAGGGCGCCAGGTTGACGTTGCCGGCACCGTCGACGGAACTGATCCAGCCGATGGGCCTCGGCACGACCAGGCTGTTGAAGGGATTCTTGGGCAGGCCGTGGCCGTCCTTGGGTTGGTATTGCACGGATGTCTCCTCTCTGCTGGAACCGGGAAACGCTAGACCAGACGGGCGCGCCGCTCAACCGGGCAGGTGGTCAGGTATCTTTTTCGGATTCCGTGTCGTCGCCGAGCGCCGCCAGCTCGGCGAGGAAACCGTCGATCTCGGCGCTGGGCGCCGGCTCCTCGTCCGGCCGCGCAGCGTTTCATGGCGCGACGGCGGGCGCCGCCGAGTGAATGGCGTGAACACGCATGCCGCAGGCGTCATTAATGGCGGCGGCCAGATCGGCGCGGTTGATCGGTTTCGCGGCAACCGCGTTCATCCCCGCTTGGAAATATCCTTCGCGGTTTTCCACCATGGCATCGGCGGTGAGCGCGATGATCGGAATACCGGCCTTGTCTCCGTCCATGCGCCGGATCATGCGGGTCGCGTCGGTACCCGAGACGTTCGGCATGCGCACGTCCATCAAAATCAGGTCGTAGTCGCCGTCCTCGAGCGTCTTCACCGCCTGGCCGCCGTCGAACGCAAACCGGTAACGGTGACCGAAAGCGTCCAGGGTCTGGGCGATGACAATGCGATTGACCTCGTTGTCCTCGGCCACGAGAACATGCAGCGGTTTGAGGGTCTCGATCCGCGCGTCACCCAAGCCGGCTGCCGGGGTCAACTCGCCGGCCGGCGACACCGAGGCGACGTAGGGTAGCGTGAACCAGAACCGACTGCCCTCGCCCTCGGTGCTTTCGGCGCCGATTTTTCCGCCCATCAACTCGACCAGCCGTTTGCAAATGGAGAGCCCGAGGCCGGTCCCCTCGAACTTGCGGGTGATGGACGCATCGGCCTGGGTGAAATCGTTGAACAGCTTTTCCAACGCCGCATCCGACATGCCGATACCGGTGTCGGAAACCTCGATCCGGATCAGCGGCGATTGGCCGTCGCCGTCAATGAGGGCCCCTTCCAGGCGCACCTGTCCGCACTCGGTGAACTTGACCGCGTTGCCGACCAGGTTGATCGGCACCTGGCGGACCCGAGTGGGGTCGGCGTTCACGGCCTCCGGAAAATCATCGGACAGGCGAAACTCAAACGTGAGCTGGCCGTCGCGGTTCTCGGCGAAATGATTGATCACCTCGCGCATGAGGTCGTCGAGCCGGAAATCGAGCCGTTCGATTTCCATGCGCCCCGCCTCGAGCTTCGACATATCCAGGATTTCATTGAGAATCCGCAGCAGCGATTGGGTCGAGTGCTTGATGCGCCTGACCTTCTCGGCGCTGGCGTCCGGCAGGTCGTCGGCCAGCAGCGCGTCGGCAAATCCCATGACCCCGGTCATCGGCGTCCGGATCTCATGGCTCATGGTGGCGAGGAACTCCGATTTCGCCACGTTCGCGGCCTCGGCGCTGGTCTTCGCGGCGTACAGGTCACCGACCAGGGCGAGATTGGTCAGCCGTCGCGTCTCGCTGAGTTCCAGCTGCCTGGAAATGCGAAAACCCTGCACCGACATCAATGTGGCGAACAGCGCGAAAGCGATACAAAGCAGCGGATACTCGATCCCCGGAAAGGTAAGGAACCTAGCGATCAGTGGCAGCACCGCCGCCGCGATGAAGGCCATGTAGACGCGCGGTTGGGTCCGCAGCGTCGAAAACGCGCCGGCGACCATGCCGGCGATGATGACCGCCGTCACCAATTGCGTGTGCGGCGCCTCGAAGATCGGGAAGAACCAGCCGGCCAGGCCCCAGATGCAGGCGGAAAGGATCGCGCTCACCGCATAAAGGCCGGCCCACAACCGCAACGCCGACCCGGCCGGCCGCGCCCGGTGGAAACGGCGGAACAGTTCGGCCCGAAACAACACCGAAAGCACCAGCACCACCGCCCACGATACCGTTCGGCCGGTCGATACGCTGCCGTGAACGATAGCCAAGACGATCGCGCCGTTGACAAGGTTCCCGGCCGCGATGGGAAGAAACGAGGCATAGGCGGTTCGTACGCGGAAAGAATAGAGCGCCGCACCGGACACCCGCGCGCCGTCCTCCATGTCCTCCGTCTCGGACGATGCGCTACCGCTCATTTCCGTCGTCCCGCCATTGTCGCTGCCATGCCTCCGCCAGCAACCGTATGGGTTGTATATCCGAACCGGGTATGTTTCACCAGCCGCGCCCGGACTTAGCGGAAGGGCTGGGTCAGCATCCGGTCCAGACGCTGCTCGGCCGGGTCGCGCAGATATTCAAGGCCGATCTGCATGCCGTCGTGGCCGGCGGCGGGTTCGGGCGCGTAGGTGCCGAACAGCCGGTCCCAGACAGAAAGCGCGAAGCCGTAGTTGCTGTCGGTCTCCACCTGGACCGAGGAATGATGCACCCGGTGCATGTCGGGGGTCACCAGCACCAGGCGGACCAGGCGGTCGATGGGGCCGGGCAGGCTGACGTTGCCGTGGTTGAACATGGCGGTGCCGTTGAGCAGAACCTCGAACAGCACCACCGCCACCGCCGGCGCGCCGATGGCGACGACGATGGCCATCTTGATGACCATCGACATCAGGATTTCGATCGGATGGAAACGCGCGCCGGTGGTCACGTCGTAGCCGGTATCGGCGTGGTGCATGCGGTGCAGCCGCCACAGCACCGGCACCTTGTGGAACACCACGTGCTGGGCATAGATGGCGCAGTCCAGGATCAGGACGCTCAAGAGCGCCGCCAGCCAGGCCGGCACGTCCAGCCAGTTGAACAGGCCGTACCCCTCCCCCGCCGCCCAAGCGGCGACGCCTACCGGCAGCACCGGAAAAATCAGCCGCACCAGCAGCGTATTCAGAACCACGATGCCGATATTGGCCGGCCAGCGCCGGCTGCGCGGCAAGGCAAGCCGCAGGCGCGGGGCGGCGACTTCCCAGGCGATCATCACCGCGAACACGCCGAAGAACACGCCGAGCCGGATGGCGGGTTCGTTTTCGAGAATGAAGGCAGTGAAGGTGTCCATGGCGTTCTCTCGGGCGGTTTCTTTGGCATCGTCCATGACGAAAAGGCCGGGGCTTGCGTCGATGGGTTTCGACCGGCAAGCTTGATGGTGTATATATGGTACCCCATTCGCACCCCTGACAAGGAATTGCCCGCATGAACCTGCATCGCCTGCTGCAAGCCCGCGCCGATGCCGGTCGACCTGTGCGTGTCGGCCTGATCGGCGCCGGCAAATTCGGCACCATGTTTCTCTCGCAAGCGAGGCGCGTGCCCGGCATCCACGTCATGGCCATCGCCGACCTGAGCCCCGAACGCGCCCGCGAGAACCTGAAGTCCACCGGCTGGCCGGCCGAACAGTACGCCGCCGGCTCTGCCGCCAAGGCGCTGGCCAAGGGCACCACCTTCATCACCGACGACGCCGAGCGGGTCATCGACGCCGGCGGCATCGAGGTCATCATCGAAGCCACCGGCGATCCGGAAGTCGGCGCCCGCCACGCGCTCAAGGCCATCGAACGCGGCCGCCACGTGATCATGGTCAACGTCGAGGCCGACGTGCTGGTCGGGCCGCTGCTGGCCTTGAAGGCGCGACAGGCGAACGTCGTCTATTCCATGGCCTACGGCGACCAGCCGGCCCTGATCTGCGAGCAGGTCGACTGGGCCCGGAGTTGCGGCCTGGACGTAGTAGCCGCGGGCAAGGGCACCAAGTACCAGCCCAACTTCCATGCCTCGACGCCGGACACGGTCTGGGACCACTATGGCCTGACGCCCGAGCGCGCGGCGGCCAGCGGCATGAACGCCAAGATGTTCAATTCCTTCCTCGACGGCACCAAGTCCGGCATCGAGATGGCCGCAGTGGCCAATGCCACCGGCCTCACCCCCGCGCCCAAGGGCCTGACCTTCCCTGCCTGCAACGTCGAAGACATCGCCTCCACCCTGATCCCCGAGGCCGACGGCGGCAAGCTGCACCACAAGGGCCAGGTGGAGGTGATCTCCAGTTGCGGGCCGAACGGCGAGGAACTGGAGCACGATCTCCGCTGGGGCGTCTATGTCTCCTTCGAGGCGCCCAGCGACTACGTCGCCGACTGCTTTTCCGACTACGGATTGATCACCGATCCGTCGGGGCGCTATTCGGCGCTTTGGCGGCCGTATCATCTAATCGGGCTGGAACTGCCGGTCAGCGTCGCCTGGGCCGCCGTCAACGGCCAGCCGACAGGCGTAGCCACCGGCTTCCGCGCCGACGTGGCGGCAACCGCCAAGCGCGACCTGAAACCCGGCGAGGTGCTTGACGGCGAAGGCGGCTATACCGTCTGGGGCCGGCTGATGGTCGCCAACGACGCGCTGGCCATGCGCGCGCTGCCGATCGGTCTGGCGCGCGACCTCACCCTCAAGAACCCGGTGGCGGCGGGCCGCGTCGTCACCTGGAACGACGTCGAGCTCTCGACCGAGCGCCGCACCGAGCCGGTCTACCTTCTGCGCCGCGAGATGGAAGCCATGTTCGGCGGCCAGGCAGCCGGTCGCGGCGCCGGCAAGAGCGACGACAAAGGCGACGGCAACACAACCGGCCTGGCGGCGGCGGAGTAGGACGCCCGGCCATGGCCGACGCAGAACCGCTCGCGGCCTACGAAGCCCTGGTCGCCGCTGGCGAGATTCGCTCCGACCCGATCCAGGCGGAGGCCATGCGGCGCCTGCAGGCGCTTTCCGACGATCTCGTGGATTACGCCGAACAAATGGGCCGCACCGGCTGGCGCGCGCGGCTGGGCTTCGGCGGCGCCAAACGGCAGAAACCCAAGGGTCTCTATTTCTGGGGCGGCGTCGGGCGCGGCAAGACCATGCTCATGGACCTGTTCTTCGCCCACACGCCGGTCGACGCGGAAGCCAAGAAGCACGTCCACTTCCACACCTTCATGCAAGAGGTGCACAAACGCCTGCATGCCTTCCGCGAAGCGCAGAAGGCGGGCAAGGTGCCGGAAAGCCGCGACGCCGTGGAGGCGCTTTCCAAGGTCATCGTCGACCGCGCCTGGCTGTTGTGCTTCGACGAGTTTCACGTCACCGACATCGCCGACGCGATGATCCTGGGCCGCCTGTTCGAGGCCCTGTTCGAGCGCGGCGTGATCGTCGTCGCCACGTCGAACCGCCACCCCAAGGACCTCTACAAGGACGGCCTGCAGCGCGACCGTTTCCTGCCGTTCATCGACATCTTCATGCAGAAGATGCAGGTGATGGAACTGGACAATGGCACCGACTACCGGCTTGAGCGGTTGCAGGCGATGGACATTTACATCACGCCGAACGGCGCGGAGGCGCGCGCCAAGCTCGACCGTGCCTTCCAGGAGCTTTCCGTCGGCATGCCGGTCGAGGCGCGCGCGCTCGACGTTAACGGACGAGAGGTCAATCTGCCAAAGACTGCCGAGGGCGTCGCCTATGCCGAATTCCTCGATCTCTGCGGCCAGCCCCTGGGCCCCGGCGACTACCTGGCACTGGCGGAGGTGTTCCACACCCTGGTGCTCGCCGACATCCCGAAGCTCGGCCCGGCCAAGCGCGATCAGGCGAAGCGCTTCGTCACCCTGATCGATGCGCTTTACGATGCGCGGGTGAAGCTGGTCTGCTCCGCCGATGCAGACCCCACGCAGCTCTATACCGAAGGTGACGGCGCCTTCGAGTTCGAACGCACCACGTCACGCCTGATCGAGATGCAGTCCCCCGACTACCTGGCCCTCGGCCACCGGGGCTGAACCACCTCACGCCGGCGCGATCACCGGCCGGCCGCCGACCTCCGCCACGCGGATCGGCATGTCGTAGACGTGGCTGAGCGTCTCGGCCGTGAGCACATCTTCCGCGCCCCCGGCACCGACGACGGCGCCTGCCTTCATCACCACCACGCGATCGGCATAGGCCAGCGCGTGGTCGGGGCTGTGGGTGGAGACGATGACCGCGCGGCCGTTTCGCGCCAGTTCGCGGCAGCGCGCCAGGATACGGTGCTGGTTGCCGTAATCCAGGTTCGCCGTCGGCTCGTCCATGATCAGTATCGGCGCGTCCTGCGCCAGGCCGCGCGCAATCAGCGCCAGTTGGCGTTGGCCGCCGCTGATGGCGGTGAACGGCCGCTCGGCGATGTCGATGAGGCCCAGGTCGCGAAGTGCGGCCATGGCGATCTCACGGTCGGCCGGGCCCGGACGGTCGAAGGTGCCGAGGAAAGGCGCGCGCCCCATCAGCACCACGTCGAGTACCGCATAAGGGAAATAGCCCTGCGCCACCTGCGGCACGTAGGCCAGGCGCCGCGCCGCCTCGGCGCGGGAGAACCCGGCCAGCGGCGTACCGTCCAGCGTCACCTCGCCGGCCTGCGGCAGCAGCAGGCCCAGCAACGTACGGAACAGCGTCGTCTTGCCGCAACCGTTGGGCCCCAGCAACATGGTGATCCGGTCGGCCTGGAATTCGACATCGAGGCCGCGACCCACCGGCGTGTCCGGATAGCCGATGCCGAGACCCTGCGCTTGCAATCTCACGACCATGAGCGCCTCGCGCGGGCCAACACCCAGAGAAACAGCGGCGCGCCGATGAAGGCGTTGAGGATGCCGATGGGGATTTCCACCGCCACCAGACTGCGCGCCAGGGTATCGACCGCCAGCACGTAAGCGGCACCGATCAGCACCGTCGCCGGCAAAAGTCGCGAGAATTCCGGCCCGACGATGAACCGCGCCATGTGCGGAATGATCAGCCCGACCCAGCCGACGGTGCCGGAGATCGCCACCACCGAAGACGTCATCAGCGTCGCCGCGACCACCAACCCGACCCGGAGCCTTGCTGTATCGACGCCGAGCGCGCGGGCCTCGTCCTCGCTCAAGGCCATCAGGTTGACCCGCCAGCGCAATGCCGCCAACGGCAATAGCCCCAGCGCCACCGCCGGCCAGGCGGCCATCAGATCGTCGTAGGTGACGCCGGCGAGACTGCCCATCAGCCAGAACGTGATGGCCGGCAACTGGTCGTAGGGATCGGCCAGGTAGGTAAGCGCCGAGATGCCCGCGCCCATCACCGCGCCGATGACCACGCCGGCCAGCACCAGCACCAGAATCGGCTCATGCGCGCCCCGCACCACCTTGGCCATGCCGTAGACGATGGCCACGGCGCCGAGCCCGAAGACGAAGGCGAAGGCCTGGATCATGGCTACCGGCAGGGAAAGGAAGATGGCGAACACCGCCCCCAGCCCGGCCCCGGCCGAGACGCCCAGGATGTCCGGCGCCACCAGCGGATTGCGGAACACGGTTTGGTAGGTGGCGCCTGACGCCGCCAGCGCCAGCCCCACCAGCAGCGCCGCCGCCAGCCTGGGCAGCCGGATATCGAGCACCACCGTCGCCGCCGCATCGTCGCCGCGCGCCCCACTGATCCCCTGCCAAAGCGCGCCGAGCACATCACCAACGGAAAGCGGATACTGGCCGGTCGCCGCCGACAGGCAGAACAATACGAACAGGCCGGCAAGCCCGGCCGCGAACCAGGGAATGCCGGCAAGCCTCATTTCGATCGGCCGGTGCCCGGCCGCGTGCCGGGGCCCAGCACCTGGGCCAGTTGCGCGTCGCTCAGATCCAGATGATAGAACAACCGGTAGAAGCGCCAGGTCTCGGCTTCCAGCTCGGCATTGAACCGCTCTGGATAGAGCACCGCCAACAGCCAGCGTAAGCCGATCAGCCTGTTCGCCGACGGCGGCCGGTCGAACCAGCCGAACGGCAGCGTCGGCGACAGATAGACCCGCCCCGCCCGGACCGCCCGCATGCGCTGCCAGACGGCATCGGCCCAGACCCGGTCGTAGAAGTTCGGGTCCGTGGTCAGGATCACATCCGGGTCCCAAGCCAGCACCTGTTCGATGGAAACCGACGCCAGGTTGCCGCGCCCCCCGACACCCTCGCCGGCGGCGACATTGACGGCGCCGGCATACTTCAGCAGCTCGACGTTGATCGAGCCACCAACGCCGGTCTGCAACCCGTCGGCGCCGCGTCCGTAATAAACACGCGGTGCCTTCCCCGCCGGCAGCGCATCGCGCACCGCCTTCAACTCCGCCATGATGCGTTCGGCTTCGCGCGCCTTCGGTTCCAGCGCCTGCGCGCGGCCGATCAGGCGGCCGACGGCGCCGATGGCGTCGGCAATCTTCTCGAAGCGGCCATCGATCAGCGCATAGGGGATATTGATCTGTGCCTGTACGCGGTCCGCCAGGGAAACGTAGGTCCGTTTCATGGAGCCGTAATCTAGGATCAGGTCCGGTTTCACCGCCAACACGGTCTCCAGGTTGGCGCTGCCGCCGCGCCCGGTCAGCCGCCCGATGGTCGGCAGGTCCGCGTAGGCCGGTACCAGGAGACCCCGCTCCGCCCCCCTGGGTGCGCGCGTCCAGCCGGCCATCAGGTCCGGCGCCAGCATGTAGAGGAAGATCGACGCCGGCGGTCCGGCGGGAAACACCTTGCCCACCGGGCCGGCAATAGCAACCGTCCGTCCGGCGGAATCCTGGAAGGTCTCCGCCCGGGCCATGCCGGCCCAGCCGACGAGCGCCAGCCCCATCATGAGACGCACGACGAAAACGGAAAGGCGGTGAAATTTATTCATGCTGCGTTTCTCCGGACCGGCCCGCCGGACTGGCGCCGGCCGGGGCGTTATGCTAGGGAAAGCATAGCGTATCTCCGCTCGATTTGGAAAAGGAGCCTGACGATGAAAATCAGTGCGCGCAACGCCCTCTCGGGCAAGATCGTCGACATCAAGGAAGGCGTCGTGACCGCCGTCGTCACCGTCGATATCGGCGGCGGCAACAGCGTGGTTTCGTCGATCACCATGGACTCGGTGAAGAACCTGGGGCTCCAGGTCGGCGGCGACGTCACCGCCGTGATCAAGGCCTCCAACGTGATGCTGGCGGTGGATTGAGCCTCCATCGGTCCAACCGCCTCGGCGACGTCTCCGGCGCCTTCGCCGACTTGGGCACCTTCCTGCCGCTGGTGATCGGCATCCTCGCCGTGCCCGGTTACGACGCCGTCGGTATCCTCATCGGTTTCGGGATCGTTGCGGTCCTGACGGCGGCGCTCTACCGGCTGCCGATCCCGGTGCAGCCGATGAAGGCGGTCGCCGCGCTGATCATCGTCGGCGCGCTGACCCCGGCGGAGACCGCCGCGACCGGGCTGATCATCGGCACGGTGCTGATCGTGCTCGCCTTCACCGGCGCCATCTCGTGGCTGGCGCGGGTGGTGCCGGCAAGCGTGATCCTGGGCGTGCAGATGGCGGTCGGTGCGCACCTCGTCATTATCGGTATCGGCCATGTGGCCGAGAAACCTTGGTTCGGTGCAGCCGCATTGGCGGCGCTGGCGGTTCTCTATTTCACCCGGTTCTGGAGCTTCGCCGCCATCTTGGTCGTCGCTGCCGCCGCCGCGGTTGCCCTGACGCTTTCGCCTTCGCCCATCCATCTGTCGCCGGTCGGGCTACATTGGCCGGCGCCGGTCTGGCCCGAATAGGCCGATTTCGAGCGCGCCGCCATCGTCGCCGTGCTGCCGCAGATGGCGATGACGCTGTCGAATGCGGTGCTGGTCACGGCGACCCTGGCCGGCGACTACTTCCCGGACCGCAAGCATCTCGCCAGCGCGCCCCGCCTCGCCGCCGGCACCGGCGTGTTCAATATCCTGACCGCGCCCTTCGGCGCCATCCCCATGTGCCACGGCGCCGGCGGGCTGGTGGCGCAATATGGGTTCGGCGCCCGCACCTGGCTGGCGCCACTGATTTTCGGCATCAGTTGCCTGGTCCTGGGGATCATGTTCGGCAGCGGCGCGCGGGAGATCCTGGGCGTTGTCTCGATCGGTGCCGTCGGCGCGCTTTTGGTCTTCGCCGGCGGCGAGATGCTGCTCAATAAGCGCTTCCTCGCGATCGGGCCGGGATGCCAAGCGGTGGTTCTGATTACCATCGTCGCCTGCGTCGCCACCAACATGGCCGCCGGGCTCGCCATCGGCCTCGTGGCGGAAGTAGCGCGCACGTTCCTGGGGCGACGCTCGGGGACGCGCCCGGCCGCCTGAGACCGGTGCCAAATCCATTACAGACCGACCGGTCCGGAAAGGCCTGAAAATCCAGTGAATTCCTTGCCCTCGCCGGACAAAACCTTTACCACAGGGGTGAATCGGCGTTCGCCAACCGGCTGGACGCCTGGCAGGGAATCAATTCGGTAGCAGGGAGTTATCATTTCATGGCACGCAACAAAATTGCGCTGATCGGCGCCGGCAACATCGGCGGCACCTTGGCCCATCTGGCCGGCCTCAAGGAACTCGGCGATATCGTGCTTTTCGACATCATCGACGGCGTCCCCGCCGGCAAGGCGCTGGATATCGCCGAATCGAGCCCGGTCGAGGGTTTCGACGCCAAACTCTCCGGCACCAAGAGCTACGCCGGCATCCGCGGCGCCGACGTGATCATCGTCACCGCAGGCATTGCCCGTAAGCCCGGCATGAGCCGCGACGATCTGATCGGCATCAACACCAAGGTCATGGAACAGGTCGGCGCCGGCATCAAGAAGTACGCGCCGAACGCCTTCGTCATCTGCATCACCAACCCGCTGGACGCCATGGTCCAGGTGCTGCGCGACGCCTGCGGGCTGCCGTACAACAAGGTGGTGGGCATGGCCGGCGTGCTCGACAGCGCCCGCTTCCAGTATTTCCTGGCCGAGGAGTTCAACGTCTCGGTCGAGGACGTCACCGCCTTCGTGCTTGGCGGCCACGGCGACACCATGGTACCGAGCGTGCGCTACTCCACCGTCGCCGGCATTCCGCTGCCGGACCTGGTGAAGATGAAATGGACCACCGAGAAGCGCATCGAGGAGATCGTCCAGCGCACCCGCATGGGCGGCGGCGAGATTGTCGCGCTGCTGAAGACCGGTTCCGCCTTCTACGCGCCGGCGTCCAGCGCCATCGCCATGGCCGAGAGTTACCTGAAGGACAAGAAACGCGTGCTGCCCTGCGCCGCCTATCTGAAGGGCGAATACGGCGTTAAGGGCCTCTATGTGGGGGTTCCGGTGGTGATCGGCGCCAAGGGTGTCGAGCGCATCGTCGAGATCAAGCTCGATGCCAAGGAACGCGCCATGTTCAAGAAGTCGGTAGCCGCCGTTCAGGGTCTGGCAGCCGTGGTGAAGAAGATCAAGGCCGACGCGGCGAAGGCCGCCGCCCCGGCCGCCCCCGTCGCCAAGAAGGCCCCGGCGAAACGGGCTCCGGCCAAAAAGGCGCCCGCCAAGAAAGCGCCGGCGAGCAAGGCACCCGCGAAAAAGGCGCCGGCGCGCAAGCCCGCCGCCAAGAAGGCCCCGGCGGCGAAAGCCTGATCCGGGCCCGGCCCCAAAAACGGTGAGGTCACGATGAATATTCATGAGTACCAAGGCAAGGAACTGCTGGCCAAGTACGGCGTCACGGTTCCCAAAGGAAAGGTCGCGTTCACGGTCGACGAGGCGGTGACGGCGGCCGAGGAACTGGGCGGTCCCGTCTATGTGGTGAAATCGCAGATCCACGCCGGCGGCCGCGGCGCCGGACGCTTCAAGGACAACCCCGACGGCCAGGGCGGCGTGCGCGTCGTCAAGTCCGTCGACGAGGTTCGCCACTCGGCCACCGAGATGCTGGGCCACGTGCTGGTCACCAAGCAGACCGGCGAGACCGGCAAGGAAGTGAAGCGGCTCTATATCGAAGAGGGCTGCGATATCGCCCGCGAACTTTACCTGGGCATGCTGCTGGACCGCGAGACCTCGCGCCTGACCATGATGGCGTCGACCGAAGGCGGCATGGAGATCGAGGAAGTGGCCGAAGCCACGCCCGAAAAGATCCTCAAGGTCGCCATCGACCCGGCCGTCGGCTTTAAGGGCTTCCACGCCCGCGAGTTGGCCTACGGCCTCGGCCTCGAAGGCGGCCAGGTGAAGGCGGCCGTAAAGTTCATGACCGCGCTTTACAAGGCCTTCGTCGAGCTCGACTGCTCGTTGGTCGAGATCAACCCGCTGGTGGTCACCGGTTCCGGCGACATCATCGCGCTCGATGCCAAGGTCAACTTCGACGACAATGCGCTCTACCGCCACCCCGACGTGGAAGCCATGCGCGACGAGAACGAGGAAGACGAGAAGGAACTCGAGGCCGGCAAGTACGACCTCAACTACATCTCGTTGGATGGTGAGATCGGCTGCATGGTCAATGGCGCCGGCCTGGCGATGGCGACCATGGACATCATCAAGCTCTGCGGCTCTGAGCCCGCCAACTTCCTCGACGTCGGCGGCGGCGCCACCGCAGAGAAAGTGACGGCGGCGTTCAAGATCATCCTGTCGGACCCGAACGTGAAGGGCATTCTGGTCAACATCTTCGGCGGCATCATGCGCTGTGACGTGATCGCCGAAGGCGTGGTAACGGCGGCCCGCGAGGTCGACCTGCACGTGCCGCTCGTCGTGCGCCTGGAAGGCACCAACGTCGAGAAAGGCAAACAGATCATGGCCGAGTCGGGCCTGCCGATCATTTCCGGCGATGACCTCGGCGACGCTGCGGAGAAAATCGTCAAAGCCGTGAAGGAGGCCGCCTGATGTCCGTCCTGGTCGATAAGAACACCAAAGTCATCTGCCAGGGCTTTACCGGCGCCCAGGGCACGTTCCATTCCGAACAGGCGATTGCCTACGGCACCCAGATGGTCGGCGGCGTGACGCCCGGCAAGGGCGGCTCCGAGCACCTGGGGCTGCCGGTGTTCGACACCGTCGCCGACGCGGTCAACAAGACTGGCGCCAACGCGTCCGTGATCTACGTGCCGCCGCCGTTCGCCGGCGAGGCCATCCTGGAGGCCATTGCCGCCGAGATTCCGCTGGTGGTCTGCATCACCGAGGGCATCCCGGTGATGGACATGGTCACCGTGAAGCGCGCGCTGGCCGGTTCCTCGACGCGCCTGATCGGCCCCAACTGCCCGGGCGTGATCACCCCCGACGAGTGCAAGATCGGCATCATGCCGGGCCACATTCACCGCCGCGGCTCCGTCGGCATCGTGTCGCGTTCCGGCACGCTGACCTACGAGGCCGTCGGACAGACCACGGCGGCCGGCCTCGGCCAGACGACCTGCATCGGCATCGGCGGCGACCCGGTCAACGGCACCAACTTCGTCGATTGCCTGGAAATGTTCCTCGCCGACGACGAGACCCAGCAGATCATCATGATCGGCGAGATCGGCGGCTCCGCCGAAGAGGACGGCGCCCAGTTGATCAAGGATTCCGGCACCAAGAAGCCGGTGGTCGGCTTCATCGCCGGCGTCACCGCGCCTCCGGGCCGGCGCATGGGCCATGCGGGTGCCATCATCGCCGGCGGCAAGGGCGGCGCCGGAGACAAGATCGAGGCCATGAAGTCGGCCGGTATTCATGTTTCCGACAGCCCCGCCGGTCTCGGCAGCACCATGGTCAAGGCGCTTGGCGGCTGAGGCGAAGGTTGAGTTGAACGGATGATCTAACGGTTTCGATAGTGTAGGGAGAGCGCGCCCAACGGTGCGTTGAGATGTCATGGTCGAACTCGATCCCAATGCGTTCCTGTTTTCCGGGAACCAGGTCTACATCGCCGAGATGTATGAGCGCTTTCTCGACGATCCCCATTCCGTCGATTACCAGTGGCAGGAGTTCTTCGCCGATCTCCACGACGACCGCACGGCACTGACCCATGAGCGCCGCGGCGCCACCTGGGCGCCGAGCGATTCCGGCGTCGTCGGGCGCGGCGAACTGGAGCCGCTGTCCGAACAGATGAGCCGCGAGCAGACGGTGCGCTCGCGCGAACAGGAAGCCAGCGTCGACCGCATGTCGGCGCGCAAGGTGCGCGAAGCGACCCTCGACAGCCTGCGCGCCCTGATGCTGATCCGCGCCTACCGGGTCCGCGGCCACCTGCTGGCCAACCTGGACCCGCTGAAGATCTCGCCCCCCACCGACCATTCCGAATTGGACCCGGCCACCTACGGGTTCAAGGAAAAGGACATGGACCGGCAGATCTTCATCAACTACGTGCTCGGCCTGGAATCGGCCTCCGTGCGCGAGATCATGACGATCCTCAAGGAGACCTATTGCGGCTCCATCGGCGTCGAGTTCCTGCACATCCAGGACCCGGACGAGAAGGCCTGGATCCAGGAGCGCATTGAGCGCATCCACAACCAGCCGGAATTCACCCTGATGGGCAAGCGCGCCATCCTCAACCGGCTGATCGAGACCGAGGGTTTCGAGAAGTACTTGGACAAGAAGTTCACCGGCACCAAGCGCTTCGGCCTCGACGGTGGCGAAAGCCTGGTCCCGGCCATGGAGCAGATCTTCAAGCGCGGCAGCCAGCTCGGCGTCGAGGAAATCGTTCTCGGCATGGCGCACCGCGGACGCTTGAACGTGCTCGCCAACGTCATGGGCAAACCGTTCCAGGCGATCTTCCATGAGTTCCAGGGCGGTTCGTCCAACCCCGACGACGTCGGCGGTTCCGGCGACGTGAAGTATCACCTGGGCTCGTCGTCGGACCGGGTGTTCGACGGCAAGACCGTACACCTCAGCCTGACCGCCAACCCGTCGCATCTGGAATGCGTCAACACCGTGTGCCTGGGCAAGGTGCGCGCCAAACAGAAGCAGAAGAACGACACCGAGCGCGAGAAGGTGATGGCGCTCCTGCTGCACGGCGACGCCGCCTTCTCCGGCCAGGGCCTGGTCCCGGAAGCCTTCGATCTCTCCAACCTGATCGGCTACAAGACCGGCGGTACGGTGCATATCATCATCAACAACCAGATCGGCTTCACCACGGCGCCCCGGTTCTCGCGCACGTCGCATTATTGCTCCGACGTCGCCAAGGTCGTCGACGCGCCGATCTTCCACGTCAACGGCGACGACGTGGAAGCGGTGACCCACTGCGCGCGCATGGCCATCGAATACCGCCAGCGGTTCAAGAAGGACGTGGTCATCGACATCATCTGCTACCGCCGGCACGGCCACAACGAGGGCGACGAGCCGATGTTCACGCAGCCCTTGATGTATAAGAAGATCTCGGCCCACCCGACGACGCTGCGCATCTACGGCCAGAAGCTGATCAACGAGAACATCATCACCCAGGAAGAGGTCGACCAGCAGATCGCCGACTTCCAGAGCCAGTTGGACGAGGCCTTCGAGGCGTCTTCCAACTACAAGGCCAACAAGGCGGACTGGTTCGACGGCGTCTGGTCGGGCCTGTCGGTGGCGTCCGGCGACGCCCGGCGCGGCCACACCGGCCTGCCCATGGAAAGGCTGATGGAAATCGGCGAGGGCCTGACCCGCGTGCCCGACAACTTCAACGCCCACAAGCGCATCCTGCGCCAGTTGGAACAGAAGCGCGAGATGTTCAAGACCGGCACCGGCATCGACTGGGCGACGGCCGAGGCACTGGCCTTCGGCTCGCTGTTGCTGGAAGGCCATGCGGTCAGGCTGTCGGGCCAGGATTCCGGCCGCGGCACCTTCTCGCAGCGCCATTCCGTGCTGCGCGACCAGGAGACCGAGGACGCCTACGTGCCCTTGAACAACCTGCGCTTCGGCCAGGCTCCGTACGAGGTCATCGACAGCCCGCTTTCCGAAGCCGGCGTGCTCGGGTTCGAATACGGCTACTCGCTGGCCGAACCGAACATGCTGGTGCTTTGGGAAGCGCAGTTCGGCGATTTCGCCAACGGCGCCCAGGTGATCATCGACCAGTTCATCTCGTCGGGCGAGCTCAAGTGGCTGCGCATGTCGGGGCTGGTGATGCTGTTGCCGCACGGTTACGAAGGCCAGGGGCCGGAACACTCGTCCGCGCGCCTGGAACGCTACCTGCAGCTCTGCGCCGACGACAACATGCAGGTCTGCAACTGCACGACGCCCAGCAACTACTTCCACGTGCTGCGCCGCCAGTTGCACCGCGATTTCCGCAAGCCCTTGATCATCATGACGCCGAAGTCGCTGCTCAGGCACAAGCTCTGCGTCTCCAACATCGAGAAGTTCGACGAAAACTCGACCTTCCACCGGGTACTGTGGGACGACCAGGACCTGACCGACGATCCGAAGCGGTCCCTGAAGCCCGACAACGAGATCCGTCGGGTGGTTCTCTGCACCGGCAAGGTCTATTTCGACCTCTACGAGGAACGCCAGAAGCGCGGCATCGACGACGTCTACCTGATGCGCATCGAGCAGCTCTATCCGTTCCCGCACAAGGTGCTGGCCTCCGACCTGCACCGGTTCCGGGGCGCCGAGATCGTCTGGTGCCAGGAAGAGCCGAAGAACATGGGGTCCTGGACCTTCATCCGCGACCGCCTGGAAGCGGTGCTGACGGAAATCGGCCACGAGCAGCACCTGGCACGCTACGTCGGGCGCAAGGAAGCGGCTTCGCCCGCCACCGGCTTGATGAAGAAGCACCTGGCCGAACAGGCCGCACTGGTCGAGGAAGCGCTGGTGCTGCCGGCCCTGCCGACCAAGCGTGCGCCCGTCTCCACCCGCGCGCCGGCCAAGAAACCGGCGGCGAAGGCGCCTGCCCGCAAGCCGGCGGCGGCGAAAGCCCCGGCGAAGAAGGCCCCAGCGGCAAAGACGGCCCCGAAAGCCGCGCCGAAGAAGGCGCCGGCAAAGAAACCCGCCAGCCGCGCGCGTGCGAAATCGTAATCCATCCAGCAGGAACACCGAGGTAGACCATGGCTATTGATATCGTCGTCCCCACGCTGGGCGAATCCGTGACCGAGGCCACCGTGGCCAAATGGTTCAAGGCGCCCGGCGATGCCGTCGCGCTCGACGAGCCGCTGGTGGAACTGGAAACCGACAAGGTCTCCGTCGAGGTCAACGCGCCGGCCGCTGGCGTGCTTGCTTCCATCGCCGTTTCCGACGGTGCCGACGTCGCCGTCGGTGCCGTGCTCGGCGTCATCGACGAAACCGCCAGCGCCGAAGCGGCCCCCGCGCCCGCCCCAGCACCCGAACCGGCACCCGCGCCCGCCCCTGCCCCGGCACCGGCCGCTGCACCGGCTCCGGCTGCCACCCCGGCAACTCCAGCCACCCCGTCCTGAGTCTCTCGGGATCACAAGCGCCCGGCCTAGTGCCGGGCGTTTGCGTTTATGCTCGCAGGGCGGGCCATGCGCATCAACCGTGGGTG
>JAYPEK010000036.1:0-36516 GCA_038125725.1 Rhodospirillaceae bacterium | reverse complement strand
GCGCTGCCGGTGCTGATCCTGGGCGGCTTCGAATCGGTGCCCGGCGCCATCATCGGCGGCCTTTTGATCGGCGTGTTCGAGAAGGTTTCCGAGGTTTACTGGGGTCCCGCCTTCGGCGGCGCCATCGAAGGCTGGTTCGCCTACATGGCCGCCCTGGTGTTCCTCATGTTCCGCCCACAAGGCCTATTCGGCGAAAAGATCATCGAGAGGGTTTGATCCATGTTTTACCGCGAAGCCGGACAGTTCAAATCCACCTACCAGTCCGACCAGGCGATTTTCCAGATCGCCCAGGACCGCTGGTTCATCGCCCTCGTCTTGGTGGTCGCCTATGTGGGCATTCCGCTGATCGCCAATGAATACTGGTACCAGGCGGTATTGATCCCGTTCTATGTGCTGGCCCTGGCGGCCATCGGGCTCAACATCCTGACCGGCTACGCGGGACAGGTGAGCCTCGGTACCGGCGCCTTCATGGCCGTCGGCGCCTACGCCACCTACAAGCTTTCCACCGCTTTTCCCGAACTGAACATCGTCATCGTGTTTATCATGTCGGGCTTTTTCGCCGCCGCCGTGGGCATGATCTTCGGCGTGCCCAGCCTGCGCATCAAGGGCTTCTATCTAGCCGTCGCGACCCTGGCGGCGCAGTTCTTCGTCCTTTGGGTGTTCAACAAGGTCGGCTGGTTCTACAACTTCAGCCCGTCCGGCACCATCACCGCGCCGCCGCGCGAGGTGTTCGGCGTCCTGGTCACCGGGCCGCGAGCCGAACCAATCGCCAGATACTACGTGGTACTGACCTTCCTGGTGGTGTTCGCGCTGGCCGCCAAGAACATGGCGCGCGGCCACATCGGGCGCGCCTGGATGGCGATCCGCGACATGGACATCGCCGCCGAGATCATCGGCATTCGCCCGCTGCACACCAAAATCCTGGCTTTCGCCATCAGCTCCTTCTACTGCGGTGTCGCCGGCGCGCTCTATATCTTCTGCTGGCTGGGCAGTGCCGAGACGGAAGCCTTCGACATCCTCAACATCTCCTTCCCGGTGCTGTTCATGATCATCATCGGCGGATTGGGCAGCGTGCTCGGATCGATCCTCGGCGCCGGCTTCATCACGCTGCTGCCGATCTTCCTGACCAACGCGCCGCCGATGATCGGCATTCACATGGGCACGGAGTTGCAGAAACACATCGAGGAAATCATTTTCGGCGTGATGATCATCTATTTCCTGATCGTCGAGCCCGCCGGCTTCAACCGGCTGTGGCAGATCGCCAAGGAGAAGCTCAGGATGTGGCCGTTCCCCTATTGATGGGGACTGCGCCGCATGCTCGGAGGAATTCGAACCGTATTAGGAAAAACGCCGGTCACATGCTAATGTTGCGGTTCGAAAAGAAAGACCGGTAAAGGGTCGCGAAACGAATTGGGAGAGAAACAATGAAAATTCGCAATCTACTCATGGCCGCCGCTGGCCTTGCCATAGGCGTCACCGGGGTTGCAGAGGTCAAGCAGGCTTACGCCGAAGATCTTTTCTTCCCCGTGATGGTGTATCGCACGGGTCCGTATGCGCCCAGCGGTATTCCGCTCGCCAACTCCGCGCGGGATTACTTCGAGCTGCTTAACAAGCGTGACGGCGGCATCGAAGGCCACAAGATCGTCACCGAGGAATGCGAAACCAAGTACAACACCAAGATCGGCGTCGAGTGCTACGAGAAGCTCAAGGACAAGAACGGCGGCGCCCTGGTGGTCAGCCCCTATTCCACGGGCCTCACCTACCAGTTGATCCCGAAAGCGCCGGTCGACAAGGTGGTGATCCTGTCCATGGGTTACGGCCGCACCGCCGCCGCTGACGGCCGCGTCTTCCCCTGGGTGTTCAACTTCCCGTCCACCTACTGGAGCCAGGCTTCGGCGTTCGTCAACTACGTCGGCCAGCAGGAAGGCGGTCTCGCCAACCTGAAGGGCAAGCACATCGCCCACGTTTATCACAACTCGGCCTACGGCAAGGAAGCCAACCCGACCCTGGAAGCGCTTTCTAAGAAGTTCGGCTTCAAGCTCACGCTGCTCGCCGTCGACCACCCGGGTCAGGAACAGAAGGCCACCTGGTTGCAGGTTCGCCGCGCGCGTCCGGACTGGGTGTTCATGTCCGGCTGGGGCGTCATGAACCAGGTCGCCATCAAGGAAGCCGCCACCGTCGGTTTCCCGATGGATCATTTCGTGGGTAACTGGTGGTCCGGTTCCGACGCCGACGTGATTCCGGCGGGCGACAACTCCATCAACTACAAGTCCACCAACATGCACGCCGCGGGTACCGACTATCCGCTGTTCAACGACATCATCAAACATGTCTATGGCGGCGATAAGGCGAAAGCCAAGGAAAACAACGTCGGTGAAGTGCTGTACAACCGGATGGTGCTGAACTCGGTGTACGCCACCGAAGCGGTGCGCGACGCGATCAAGGCCAACGGCGGCAAGAAGCCGTCCGGCGACCAGATCCGCGCGGCCTTCGAAAACCTGCAGATTACCGACGAACGCCTGGCGAAACTCGGCCTCAAGGGTTTCACCAACCCGGTCAGCGTTTCCTGCCTGAGCCACGAAGGCAATGCGCCTGGTATCTTCATCCAGCAGTGGGACGGTTCGAAGTGGAAACTGATTTCCGACTTCATTCCGGCCATGTCGGACGTCGTCCGTCCGCTGGTTGAGAGCGCCGCCGCGGCTTACGCCAAGGAAAACAACATCAAGCCGCGCAGCTGCAGCTAGGTTGATCCAAGATGCAGCAAACGGCTGAAAACATCGATGCGGGGGCGGCTCAGGCCGCCCCCCTTCTCAACATCAACAACATCGAGGTCATCTACGACCACGTGATCTTGGTGTTGAAGGGCGTCTCATTGGAATTGCACAAGGGCGGAATCGTCGCGCTGTTGGGCGCCAACGGCGCCGGCAAGACGACCACTTTGAAGGCGATTTCCAACCTGCTGCGCGCCGAGCGCGGCGAGGTAACCAAGGGCAGCATCGAGGCCATGGGCGAGCGTATCGACAACATGACGCCCAACGAACTGGTCAAACGCGGCATCATCCAGGTGATGGAGGGCCGTCACTGTTTCGAGCACCTGACCGTCGAGGAAAACCTACTGACCGGCGCCTATACGCGTCGCGACGGCCGTGCGGCGATCGCCGAGTCCCTCGAAAAGGTCTACCACTATTTCCCGCGCTTGAAGGAACGCCGCACCAGCCAGGCCGGCTACACCTCGGGCGGCGAGCAGCAAATGACCGCCATCGGCCGCGCGCTGATGGCCAATCCCAACGTGATCTTGCTGGACGAACCCTCCATGGGCCTGGCACCGCAGTTGGTGGAGGAAATCTTCGAGATCGTCCGCGACCTGAACCAGAAGGAAGACGTGAGCTTCCTGCTGGCGGAGCAGAACACCATGGTGGCGCTGCGCTACGCGGAATACGGCTACATCCTGGAGAACGGCCGCATCGTCATGGACGGCGAAGCCGCCTCGCTGCGCGAGAACGAGGACGTCAAGGAGTTCTACCTGGGCCTTTCGACTGGTGGGCGCAAGTCGTTCCGAGAAGTGAAACACTACCGTCGCCGCAAGCGCTGGCTCTGAGACCGCCTCCATGCCGGCCGATCAGGAACATTTCGACGATCTGGAAACCCGCTCCCCGGATGCGCGCGAAGCCGCGCTGATGCAGGCCCTCGCGGGTCAGGTCGCGATCGCCAAGTCGAATGCACCCTATTTCGCCAAACTGCTCGCCGAGGTGACGCCGGAAGACGTCACCTCGCGCGACGCATTGGCGAAAATTCCGGTGACCCGCAAATCCGATCTGATCGAACTGCAGAAAAAGGATCCGCCGCTCGGCGGCCTGATCACCTGCGCCACCGGCAAGCTGAAACGCATCTTTCAATCGCCCGGCCCGATCTACGACCCGGAAGGTTTCGGCGAGGACTGGTGGGGAACGGCCCGCGCTCTTTACGCGGCAGGCTTCCGCGATGGCGATATCCTGCACAACACCTTTTCCTATCACTTCACGCCGGCCGGCTTCATGTTCGAAACCGGCGCGGCGCAGATCGGCTGCGCGGTTTTCCCGGCCGGCGTCGGCAATACCGAATTGCAGGTCCGCGCCA
The DNA here is from genome assembly GCA_038125725.1 of Rhodospirillaceae bacterium. GTDB lineage: Bacteria > Pseudomonadota > Alphaproteobacteria > Rhodospirillales > Casp-alpha2 > TMED8. Next base: position 32,400 of record JAYPEK010000036.1, on the reverse strand, counting down.
TGGCGGATATCAAACCGACGGGATATGGCGGCACGCCGTCTTTCCTAAAAATCCTGCTCGAACGCGCTGACGAAATGGGGCTCGACGTTTCCAGCCTGAGCAAATCCCTGGTCGGCGGCGAAGCGTTGCCGCCGTCGCTGCGCGCCGAGATCGAGGACCGCGGCGTCAACTGCCAGCAGATGTACGGCACCGCCGATCTCGGCTGCATCGCCTACGAATCCAAGGCCCGCGACGGGCTGATCGTCGACGAGAGCCTGTTGATCGAAATCGTCCGCCCGGGCACCGATGATCCGGTGGACGAAGGCGAGGTCGGCGAGGTCGTCGCCACGTCATTCACACCCGAATATCCGCTGATCCGCTTCGGCACTGGCGATTTGTCGGCGGTGGTGCCGGGTGCCAGCGCGTCGGGGCACACCAACGTGCGGCTCAAGGGCTGGATGGGGCGCGCCGACCAGACCACCAAGGTAAAGGGCATGTTCGTGCATCCGGCCCAGGTGGCGGAGATCGTCAAGCGTCACCCGGAGATCCTGAAGGCGCGCCTGGTCGTCGACCAGCGCGACGGCGCCGATGTCATGACCCTTTCCTGCGAGGTCGACGACCCCGAGCATGCCGCCGGCGGCAGCAACGGCCTGGCCGGCGACATCGCCGCCTCCATCCAGGCCGTCTGCAAGCTCAAGGGCGAGGTCGGTTACGCCCAGCCCGGCAGCCTTCCGAACGACGGCAAGGTGATCGACGACATCCGCAAGTTCGACTGAGCGCGAAATGAACGGCGACGCGCAGGACCTTCCTGGGCCGCTGCTTTCCAACGGCCAGATCCGGGTCAAGACCTGCCGCCATGGGCCGATGGCCTACCACGTGGGCGACACCTATATCGGCCGGGCTTTCGATCTCTACGGCGAATACGCCGAAGCGGAAGCCGTCTTTCTGGCGCAACTGCTGAAACCCGGCATGGCGGCGCTCGATATCGGCGCCAACATCGGTGCGCTCAGCATCTTCATGGCCAACGCGGTCGGTCCCCGCGGCGCGGTCCTGGCCATGGAACCGCAGCGCCAGGTGTTCCAATTGCTTTGCGCCAACGTGGCACTGAACGCGCTCGGCAATGTCTACACCTATCATGCCGCCGCCGGCGCATCGGAAGGCACGATCCTGGTGCCGCGCGTCGACTACGCGAAAGGCGGCAACTTCGGCGGCGTTTCCCTCATTGGCACCGAGAAGGGCGAGCCGGTCCCCTGTCGCACCATTGACGGCCTGACGCTCGGCCGTTGCGATCTGATCAAGATCGACGTCGAGGGCATGGAGAACGAGGTCGTCGCCGGCGCGGCGGCGACCATCGGCAGGTTCAGGCCCACCATCTACCTGGAAAACGACCGCCGCGACCGGTCCGAGGAACTGCTGGGCCGCATGCTCGACTTGGACTACCGGGTCTATTGGCACCTGCCGAAGCTCTACAATCCCGACAATTTCTTCAAGAATCCGGTCAACGAATACGAAAACCTGATCTCGCGAAACATCATCTGCCTGCCGGCGGAACGGCAGGTAACCGTTGAAAATCTTACGGAAATTACCGATCCGGCGGTCGCATTCTGAACTGCCCGGAAAAAATCAAACCCTGCCCATATTGTTGCCACATTTACGGCGCTAAATAATCACCATAGACCTCCTCGTCTATACCAGGGATCCCCCCTCTCTGGTCCCCTTATCGGCATCCCTTTGCCGAAACTCGCGGCCGGGCCATGTCCCGGCCGCTTTTTTCTTCCGCAGCAATGGGTTAGGTTCACGCAACGTAGTTGCTTCGACAACCGGACACCGGCATGGACCTACATTTTTCCGGCACCGATCTGGCCTGTTTCCGCGGCGGACGCCTGGTCTTTCGGGGCCTGTCGTTTGAGCTCCGGCCGGGCGGCGCGTTGCTGCTGAAGGGCCCCAACGGCAGCGGCAAGTCGACCCTGCTGCGCATCATGGCGGGCCTGCTGCAGCCGATCGCCGGCAACCTCGCCTGGCAGGACACCACCGTCGCCGACGAACCCGAAGGCCATTTCCAGCGGCTTCACTATGTCGGCCACCACGACGCCGTCAAACCGGTGCTGACGGTCGCCGAGAACGTCGCCTTCTGGGCGGCGCTCCGCGATCAGCACGCGCGCCTCGACCCGGCTCTCGACGCCTTCGATATCCGCCACCTGAAGGACGTGCCCGGGCGGTTCCTGTCGGCCGGGCAGAAACGGCGCGTGAACCTTGCGCGCATCCTCGCCGCGCCCGCGCCACTGTGGCTGCTCGACGAACCGACAACGGCGCTCGACGTCGCCACCGTGGCGCGTTTCGAACGCGTGCTGGCGGATCACCGGGCCACCGGCGGCATGGTCGTCGCCTCGACTCATACCGCGCTCGGTCTCGACGACGCCATCACCCTCAACCTCGACGAATTTCAAGCGGAGGCGGATTTCGATGACGGCCTTTATTGAAATCGTCCGGCGCGACCTGCGCCTCGCCATGCGCCAGGGAATGGACAGCCTGATGGTGGTGATGTTCTTCGTCCTCGCCGTGGTGCTGTTTCCGTTCGGCGTTGGGCCGGAACCCAACGTTTTGGCGCGCATCAGCGCCGGCGTTATCTGGGTGGCGGCGCTGTTGGCCTCCATGCTGTCGCTGGAACGCCTGTTCCAGGCGGATTTCGACGACGGCAGCCTGGAACTCCTGATCATGCAGCCCATCGCCCTGGAACTGACGGTGGCGGCCAAGGTCGCGGCACATTGGCTGACCACGGGCCTGCCGCTGATCGTCGCGGCGCCGCTGCTGGCCGTGCTGATGAACATGGACGGCGGCGGGTTTTTGGTGCTCGTCCTGGCACTCGCCATCGGCACGCCGGCCTTGAGCCTGATCGGTGCCATCGGCGCGGCGCTGATCCTGGGTGCCAGGCGCGGCGGCGTGCTATTGTCGTTGCTGATCTTGCCGCTCTACGTGCCGGTGCTGATCTTCGGCGTCAGCGCCGTCGATGCCGCCCTGAACGGGTTTTCCTGGCGCGCGCATCTGCTGATCCTGGGCGGTCTCTTGGTCGGCGTGCTGCCGCTATCGCTTTGGGCCTCGGCGGCGGCGCTGCGCCAGGCGCTAAGAAGCTGAAAACCTGCGGATTTCGGTATGATATTGACTTGCGTCAAAGCCAAACTGGCCCAACTTAGGTATTGGCAGTACTGTATCCGCGACAGGGAATTGACGATAGTACTGCCCAACGAACTGCCACAGGGACATCGTTAACGGCACCGCTCATGCTGCATCGTTTCGCCAATCCGACGCGCTTCCTGCGCCTTGCCGATATTATCCAGCCCTGGGCGGCGGGATTGACCATTGTTTTCGTGGTTTCCGGCCTCTATTTCGCGCTGTTCCACTCTCCCGCCGACTACCAGCAGGGCGAGACCGTGCGCATCATGTATATCCACGTGCCGGCCGCCTGGATGGCACTGTTCTGTTATACGGCGCTGGCCGTCGCCTCGGGCGTTGCGCTGATCTGGAAACATCCGCTGGCCGGCCTGGCGGCGCGCGCCACGGCCCCCATCGGCGCCGGCTTCACCTTCCTGGCGCTGGTCACCGGCTCGCTCTGGGGCAAGCCCATGTGGGGCACCTGGTGGGTCTGGGATGCGCGCCTCACGTCGGTGCTGATCCTGTTTTTCCTCTATCTCGGCTACATGGCCCTGCAGGACGCCTTCGACGATGCCGAACGCGGCGCCAAGGCGTCCGCCATCCTTGCCATCGTCGGCTTCATCAACGTGCCGATCATCAAGTTTTCTGTCGACTGGTGGAACACCCTGCATCAGCCCGCCAGCGTCGTGAAGATGAGCGGCCCGGCCATCCATTCCAGCATGCTGACGCCGCTGTTGTTAATGGCGCTGGCGTTCAAGGCCTATTACATCTGGCTCATGCTGATCCGTATCCGTGGCGAGATTTCCTCCATGAAGGTGCGCGCGCTCCGGCTGCGCCAGGTCCATGGCGGCGCGCCGGGCGCGGCGAGCACGCCGGCCGAAGAAGGGGCCGACTGAGATGGACATGCTGTCGCAATTTTTCTCGATGGGCGGCTATGCCGGCTTCATCTGGCCCGCCTATGGTGTCGTTGCCGTGGTCTTGATCTGGCTATTCATCGCCGGCAAGCGCTTCCAGAATGCCGCCGACGCGGAACTGGCTTCGCTGAACCCGCGCGCGCGGCGTAAATCCGAAACAACCCCGGGAACAACCCGAGAGACAGCAGATGAAACGTAAGCACAAACGTCTCACCTTCGTGGTCATCGCGCTGGCCCTGTTGGGCACGGCGGCGGGTCTCGTGCTGACGGCGCTGAAGGACAATATCGTCTTTTTCTTCAGCCCCTCCGATCTAGCCGAGAAACGACCCGGTCCCGAACAGCGGCTGCGCCTGGGCGGCCTGGTGGAGGAAGACAGCGTCCAGAAACCAGGCGACGGCGTAACCATGTTCAAGGTCACCGACACCGCCAACACGGTCGCGGTGCGCTACGTGGGTGTTTTGCCGGACTTGTTCCGCGAAGGCCAGGGCGTCGTCGCCGAGGGTCGGCTGCAGAACGGCATCTTCGTCGCCGAGGAAGTGCTGGCGAAACACGACGAGAACTACATGCCGCCCGAGGTCGCGGAAGCGATCAAGAAGTCGGGTCAGTGGCAAGGCAACAACCAGGGCAAGGATCAATAGGCATGACCGCCGAGCTTGGCCATTTCACGCTGATCCTGGCGCTTTGCGTCGCCTTGGTGCAGGCCGTGTTCCCGCTGGTCGGCGCGGCGCGCGACAACGAGGTCTGGATGGGCCTGGCGCGGCCGACGGCCATGTTCCAGTTCCTTCTGGTCGCCATTTCCTTCGGCTGCCTGACGCATCTCTACGTCACCTCCGATTTCAGCGTCCTCAACGTGGCTTCCAATTCCAATACCGCCATGCCGATGCTCTACAAGATCTCCGGCGTGTGGGGGAACCACGAGGGCTCGCTGCTTCTCTGGGTGCTGATCCTGGCCATCTTCGGCGCCGCCGTGGCGGCCTTCGGGCGCAACCTGCCGCCGGCGTTGCGCGCCCGGGTGCTCAGCGTGCAGTCGATGATCGCGGTTGGCTTTTACCTGTTCATGCTGTTCACGTCGAACCCGTTCGAACGGCTGTTTCCCGCCCCCATCAACGGCCGCGAGCTGAACCCGCTGTTGCAGGACCCGGGGCTCGCCTTCCATCCGCCGATGCTCTACCTCGGCTACGTCGGTTTCTCCATGGCCTTTTCCTTCGCCATCGCCGCCCTGATCGAGGGCCGCGTCGACGCCGCCTGGGCGCGCTGGGTCAGGCCCTGGACCATGGCCGCCTGGTGCTTCCTCACGGGCGGCATCACGCTCGGGTCCTGGTGGGCCTATTACGAGCTCGGCTGGGGCGGCTGGTGGTATTGGGATCCGGTCGAGAACGCGTCCTTCATGCCCTGGCTGGCGGGGACGGCGCTGCTGCATTCCGCGACCGTGGTGGAGAAGCGCGACTCGCTCAAGGGCTGGACGGTGCTTCTCGCCATCATCACCTTCTCGCTCAGCCTGCTCGGCACCTTCCTGGTGCGGTCGGGTGTGCTGACGTCGGTGCATGCCTTCGCCACCGACCCGACACGCGGCGTCTTCATCCTGATGCTGTTGATCGTCGTCATCGGTGGCTCGCTGGCGCTTTACGCCTTCCGCGCGCCGAAGCTGGTGTCATCCGGCCTGTTCCAGCCGATTTCGCGCGAAGGCGCGCTGTTGTTCAACAATCTTGTGATGACCACGGCGGCGGCGGCGGTGTTGCTAGGCACGCTTTATCCCCTGTTCCTGGACGCCATCGGCGGCGGCAAGGTCTCGGTGGGACCGCCCTTCTTCAATGCCGTCTTCATTCCGATCATGATCCCGATGATCGCCGCCATGGCCTTCGGTCCGCTGCTCAACTGGAAGCGCGGCGATCTCGTCGCCGCCTTCGGGCAGCTCAAGTTGGCCGCCATCCTGGGCCTCGTCGCGCTGGCCGCCACCTACATGTGGCAGACGGACGGGCCGATCTTCGCGACGCTGGGCATGGGGCTCGCCGTGTGGCTCGCTGTCGGCACGCTCACGGAACTGGCCGGCCGGGCGCGGCTGTTCTCGGCGCCGGCCGGCGCCTGGGGCCGCTTCCGGCGCATGCCACGCGCCAGTTGGGGCATGGTCTTGGGCCACTTCGGCCTGGCGCTGGCGATCGCCGGCATGGCCGGCGCCGGCGGCTGGACCAAGGAAAGCATTCAGACCATGCACCCCGGCGAAAAGGTTGAGTTGGCCGGTTACGAGTTTACCTTCGACGGCGCCAGCGAGGGCCAGGGCCCCAACTATACGGCCATCGTCGGCAAGTTCACGGTGCGCAAGGGCGGCGACGAGATCGCCAAGTTGGTCGCCGAGAAACGCAACTATCCCATCGGCGGCATGCCGACCACCGAAGCCGGCATCGAAACCCGCCTGGCGGGCGATCTCTATGCCGTCATCGGCGACCCGGAGGGCGAGGACGGCGCCTACGTGACACGCCTCTACTTCAATCCGCTGGTCGTCTGGATGTGGATCGGCGCCATGGTCATGGTCTTCGGCGGTGTGCTCAGCCTCACCGACCGGCGCTACCGGGTCGGCGCACCGAAACGCAGCCGCGCCGGCGCCGCCGTGGCGGCGGGCGCCTGACGGATCGGCGGCGGAGCGGCACCATGAACAACCGTTGGCTCTATTCGATCCCGTTGGCGATCTTTTGCGTGCTCGGCATTTATCTCGGCATTGGCCTGACGCTGGACCCGAAACAGCTTCCCAACATGCTGGACGGCCAGCCGGTGCCGGCCTTCGACCTGCCGCCGATCAAGGACCGCGGCGCCAAGGGTTTCGCCAGCACCGATCTCGAGGGCGACGTCACGCTGGTCAATATCTTCGGCTCCTGGTGCGTCGCCTGCCGTACCGAGCACCCCTACCTGATGAAGTTGAAAGAACAAGGGGCGGTGCCGATCCATGGCATCGACTGGCGCGAGGAAGACCCCGACGCCGGCCCGCGCTGGCTGAAGCGGTTCGGCGATCCCTACACGCTGGTCGGCGACGACCCGCGCTCAAAGGCGGCCATCGCCTTCGGCGTCACCGGCGCGCCGGAGACCTTCCTGGTCGATCAGAAAGGCGTCATCCGCTACAAACACATCGGCCCCGTCAACGACGAGGTTTGGAAAGAGGTGTTGCAGCCGCTGATCCAACAGCTTCGCCGAAACGGCAGCCAAACGGGCGGCCAGAAAGGCGGATCCTGAGATGCTGAAACGCCTGCTTCTCGCCACGGCCCTTCTGTTCGCCGCGCTGCAGCCGGCGCTCGCGGTCGATCCCGCCGAAGTGCTGGACGATCCGGCGCTGGAGGCCCGCGCGCGCGATATCTCCAAGGGGCTTCGCTGCGTCGTCTGCCAGAACCAGTCGATCGACGATTCCGATGCGACGCTGGCGCGCGACCTGCGCCTCCTCGTGCGCGAACGGCTGACCGCCGGCGACAGCAACAAACAGGTCGTCGACTATGTTGTGTCGCGCTACGGCGATTTCGTGCTACTGAAACCGCCATTCAAGTTCGCCACCCTGGCGCTGTGGTTGGGGCCGCTGCTGTTCGTGGCGCTGGCGCTGATCGCCGCCTTCGCCTTCTTTCGCCGCCAGCGCGCCGCACGGGCGGAAACCGTCGCGGCACCGGCGCTTTCGGATGAGCAAAAGAAACGCCTGGACGACCTCTTGAAGGGAGATGGCTCATGACCCCGTTCTGGGCGGCCGTCACCATCGTCACGGCGATCGTCGTCGCCGGATTGCTGTGGGCGCTGATGCGCCGCTCGGCCGCCGCGGCCGGCCGGCTCAGCTACGACATCAACGTCTACAAGGACCAACTGGACGAGATCGAACAGGAACTGGCCCAGGGATTGATCACCGACGCCGAGGCCGAGGCGGCCCGGACAGAGATCGAGCGCCGTATCCTCACCGCCGCCGAAGCTGGCGGAGAGGGAAAACCAGATGCGCCGGCACCCGCCGGCGGCGGACGTTTGCTGGTCTCGGCGGTGGTCATTGTCGGCATTCCAGCGCTTGCTTTCGGGCTCTATGCGCGGCTGGGCTCGCCCCAGTACCCGAACGTTCCCTACGCCGAACGCCAGGACACCAAGCCCGCCGCCGCCGAGGCGCAAAAGGCGCCCGATGATATCGAAACCCTGGCCGCGCGCCTCGCGCAGCGCATGGAGGAAGACCCCGGCAACCTGCGCGGCTGGCTTTTGCTGGGCCGCACCTATCAGACCATGGACCGCGACGGCGATGCCGTGACCGCCTTCCGCAAGGCAGCCGAACTGGCGCCCGAGGACATGACCGTCGCCACCGAACTGGCGGAATCGCTGGTGCTGGCGAACGAACGCAAGGTGGTGGCGGAATCGCGCGAACTGTTCAAATCGGTGCTGTCGTCGGATGCCCGCAATCCGCGCGCCCGCTACTACCTGGCGCTGGCAGACGCTCAGGACGGCAACCTTAAGGCGGCCCTGCAGGGCTGGATCGATCTCGTCGCCGTCTCGCATGGCGATGCGCCCTGGCTCGGCACCGTCCGCCAGAGCATCCAGAACGCCGCCAAGGAACTGAACGTCGATCCCATGACGGTCGAGCCGACGCTGACGGCGAAGCTGCTGGGCCCCGGTAAACGCCCCGAAAGCCAACCGACGCCGCCGCCGTCCACGACCGGCGCGCCTGCCACCGCCGCGCCGGGACCGAGCCGCGAGGACATGGAAGCCGCGCAGCAGATGTCGGCGGAAGACCGCAACGCGATGATCCGTTCCATGGTCGAGCGCCTGGCCGAGCGGATGAAGGATACCCCGGACGATCTCGCCGGCTGGCAACGGCTGGCGCGCGCCTATAGGGTGCTCGGCGAAACCGAGAAAGCCGAAGAGGCGGAAGCCCGCATCCGCGCCCTGCAATGACCGATCCGTCCGTTGTCACGATCCCGCTGGAGCAGCTTTTGCAACTCCTGGCGGCGAGCATCATCGTCAAGCTCACGCCGGGCCCCGGCGTCACCGCCACGGTGGCGCGCTCCATGGCGCAGGGGCTTCGCCCAGTGCTCGCCTTCGTCGGCGGCGTCGCATTGGCCGACGTCAGCCTGGTGCTACTGGTGCTCCTGGGACTGGCGGCGGTGGCGTCGCAATTCGAAGGGGTGATGACCGTCGTGCGCTATCTGGCGGCGGCCTATTTCATCTACTTGGGGATTCGTTTCTGGATGGCCGATGCCGAACCCGGCGAGGTCAAGCTGCATTCCAAGGGCGATTTGATGAAGGCGGCGGTATCGGGCTATACGCTGACAATGAGCAATCCCAAGGCGATCGTGTTCTACGGCGCGCTGCTGCCGCTGTTCATCGACGTTGCCGCGCTGACCCTCGCCGACGGCATGCTGGTCACGGCACTGATGTTCGCGGATATTGCCCTGATTCTGACCGGCTATGCCGTGCTCGCGTCGCGGGCGCCCGGCCTTCTGGGCTCGTCCAGGCGGATCAAGTGGTTCAACCGCGCCGCCGGCACCGCCATGATCGGCACCGGGGGCGTCGTCGCGTCGCAATAAATTCACCATTCGGGGCTGGCCAGTCCCGATGGCCGATCTTATAACCGAATGATGCCAGCAGAGAGTGGTTCCACTCAACGCAGCCAAGGGAAAATCACATGTCCACGTTCAAAACCATCGATGATTTGGATGTCCAGGGCCGCAAGGTCCTGGTCCGTTGCGACCTCAACGTGCCCATGCGCGACGGCAACGTCAGCGACACCACGCGCATCGACCGCTCCTTGCCGACGCTCCGCGATCTCATGGACAAAGGTGCCAAGGTCATCGTCATGTCGCACTTCGGCCGGCCCAAGGGCCAGGTGGTGCCGGAGATGTCCTTGAAGCCGGTCGCCGCCGCCCTGGAGAAGGCCATCGGCAAGCCCGTCGTCACCGCCACCGACTGCGTCGGCGAAGCGGCGGAAAAAGCCATTGCGGCCGCCGGCGACGGCGAGATCGTCATGCTCGAGAACCTCCGCTTCCATGCGGAGGAAGAGAAGAACGACGCGGCCTTCGCCGATCAACTGGCGGCGCTCGGCGATATCTACGTCAACGACGCCTTCTCCTGCGCGCATCGGGCGCATGCCTCGACCGAAGCCATCGCGCGTCGCCTGCCCACCGCCGCCGGGCGGCTGATGGAGGCCGAGCTTTCGGCCCTCGCCGGCGCGCTCGAGAACCCGGCGCATCCGGTCGCCGCCGTTGTCGGCGGCGCCAAGATTTCCACCAAGATGGCGGTGCTCGGCCACCTGATCGAGCGGGTCGACCAGCTCGTCATCGGCGGCGGCATGGCCAACACTTTCCTGTTCGCCCAGGGCGTTGCCGTCGGCAAGTCGCTCTGCGAGCCCGACATGGCCGACCAGGCGCGCGACATCATGGAGAAAGCCGCCGCGGCGGGCTGCGAAGTGGTGCTGCCGATCGACGCCGTTGTAGCCAAGGAATTCGCCGAGGGTGCGGCCAGCGAGACGGTGCCGGTCGAGGCGGTGCCCGATGACGCCATGATCCTCGACGTCGGCCCAGCCAGCATCGACGATCTGAAACAGCGCCTGGCCGGTTGCAAGACGGTGGTCTGGAACGGCCCGCTCGGCGCCTTCGAGATCTCGCCCTTCGACATGGGCACCAACGCCGTGGCCCGCGAGGCCGCACGGCTGACGGTCGAGGGATTGCTGCTTTCGGTGGCGGGCGGTGGAGACACCGTTGCGGCGCTGGCCAATGCCGGCGCGGTGGAGCAGTTCTCCTACGTCTCGACCGCCGGCGGCGCTTTCCTGGAATGGCTGGAGGGCCGCACTCTGCCAGGCGTCGCCGCCCTGCAAGACGCCGGATAGACGGCTAGGCGATCACCGTATAGGGCGCGTCGAAGACGAATTCCTCGAGATTGTCGCCGCCGCCGATGCGGTCGACGACCAGGAACTCCGCCGCGTCCACCAACGGCGCCAGGACGCCGTGCCAGGTGCCGCGCAGGTAGTTGACGCCTTGGAAGGGTTTGCTCTTGAAGGCGCGCGGCAGGCCCGGCTTGTCGCCCGCGTCGGGCGCCACGATGACCAGGAAGGGGTCGGCGCTCATCGGCATGAAGGCCTGCGAGCCCAACGGATGGCGCTCCATCAGTTGGAAGCTATAGGGCAGCGGGCGCGCCTCCGAGCGGAAGATGTTGATGCCAGCGCGACCGCCTTCGTCGGCATAGTCGAGCCGCGCCAGGTCGTGGAACCGCCCGCACTTGCCTTCGTTGATGATCATGTCCGGATCGCCCGCCGCTTCCAGGACATCGCCGAACGGCTGAAAAGCTTCCTGCGTCAGGGGTTCCAAGGTGATCTGGCGGGCTTGCATCGGCTCTCTCCCTACAGCGGCATCTGGCGGTGGACGTTCTTGTAGAGCAGATAGCGGAACTCGCTGGGGCCGCCGGCATAGCAGGCCTGCGGACAGAAGGCCCGCAGCCACATGTAGTCCCCGGCCTCGACCTCGACCCAGTCCTGGTTCAGGCGGTAAACCGCCCTCCCTTGCAGCACGTAGAGGCCGTGTTCCATGACGTGGGTTTCCGTGAACGGGATCACCGCGCCCGGCTTGAAGGTGACGATATTGACGTGCATGTCGTGACGCAGGTCGTCGGGATCGACGAAACGCTGCGTCGCCCAGGCGCCGTCGGTGTCGGGCATGGCGCCGGGGACCACGCCCTGCTCATTGGTGACGAAGGCTTCCGGCGCGTCGATCTCCTTGAGCGCCTCGTAGGCCTTGCGGATCCAATGGAACTGCGCGTTCTTGTCCGACTTGTTGGCGAGCTTCCATTCCGCGCCCGCCGGCAGGTAGGCGTAGCCGCCGGCGTGCATTTCGTGTTTCTTGCCGTCGATCGTCAGCTTCAATTCGCCGCCAACCACGAACAGCACCGCCTCGGCCTTGGAATCGGTTTCCGGCTTGTCGCTGCCGCCGCCGGGTGCGACCTCGCAGATGTAGTGGGAAAACGATTCCGCGAACCCGGACATCGGCCGGGCAATCACCCAGAACCGCGCGTCCGACCAGAACGGCATGCGGCTGGTGACGATATCGGTCATCACATTGCCGGGGATCACGGCATAGGCGTTGGTGAATACGGCGCGTCCCGATAAGAGCTGCGTCTGCGGCGGCAGACCGCCGGCAGGAACGTGAAAGTTCGAACTGCTCATCAATTTCTCTCCCAAGCGTCGTGCTTCGCCGAGCGAAGGCACCCCGTCCCGGGCCTAGTTCCGCTCGCGTTCACGATCCGCGTGTGCACATACGCTTTCACGCGGCCGAATTCAACCCATCAGCGCCTGCGGGGCGGCGTTCCCTGCCAACCCGGCGGTTGCTGCTGGTCGCGCGGTTCGGGTGCGCTCAACCGGCCATAGGGCGAGGGATGGATGCGGGTCATGATGTCGTCGAGCATGTTCTGCAGGTATTGCGACTGCGCCAACAGTTTGTTGGTCGCCTCCATCGCCTGGCGCGACGCCGTCGAGGCGATGTCCTGGGCAACCACCGAGACGTTGTCGACCGAAAGCCGCACGCCTTGCAACGCGCGTTCGGCACGCTCCGTGGTTTCGCGGATGGCATCCAGGCGCCCGGCCGAGACCGGATCATCGAAACCGCCCGATTGCGGCCGTTCGTCGGCGTTGAAATGGATCAGGTTCTCACCGCCACCATAATCCCTGGGCGAAGAGCGGAACGCCAACAGGTTGACCTGGTCGCGCACCGCCGTCACCAACGATCCCAAAAGGTCGATCTGTTGGGTCGCCTCACTGAGCGAACGTACCAGCGCTTCGGTCCGTTCCACATCGTGCGCGGCGGCGGAGACGTATTCGCTGAAATGGGTCAATTGCTGGCTGACCGACGAGATCGGCCCACCCGGCATGTCGTACCTGGGTTCCGGCGGCGGCGGACGCCGATACTCGCGCGCGTCTGCCGGCATTTCCGGCTCGGGCTCGGGTTCGGGTTCGGGTTCAGGTTCGGGCATCGGTGGCGGTTCCGGTGCTTCAAGTTCGGCCAGCATCGCCGCCTTGGCGGCTTCGGCGGCGGCGTGCGCCTTGCGCTCGGCCTCCTCTGCCACGTGCTCCATCTTGCTCTGTGTCTGCTCGAGCTGGCGGCGGATCATGTCCACGTCGACCAGGTCGTCGGCCCATTTGTCCAGCGCCCGGGCGATCTGTCCGGTGGCGTCGATGTTGCCGCGTGCCGGAATCGGCACGCCGCGGTCGCCGCCGGCAAGCCTGGCCGCCGCATCCGCCAGCCCGCGCACCGGCCCGAACACGCTGCGCAGCAGGATCATGCCGGCGAACATGAACCACAGCACGATGGCCACCGTGGACCCGCCGATCATGTAGCGGCTGAAGGCCTGCGCCCTGTCGAGCCGCCGGGCGGCGCCAGTGGCCAGATCGGCGCTGAAGTCGACGAGGCTATCGAGGCTCGGGTCCATATAGGCGGTGATCTCGCCGAACCGGCCGCGCTCGCGTTCCAGCGCGAAACGCGAATTCAGCATGGTCAGCATGTCGGTCTCATGCGCCTTGATCATGTTGCCAAGATCGGATTTCAGCTTGGCCGGCAGCCGCGACGCATCCAGGAACGCCAGCAGCGCCTTGTAGCGCTCCTTGATCTCAGTGACGCCCTGTTCGGAGGTCGAGCGGAGCGTCTCCTGGCCTTCGCGGTCGATACGGATGATCTGGTCGGCCAGGTTGGCCATCTTGGCTTCGGTGAAGCCCTTCACCAGCGCCTGCGAGGTCGCGTGCAGGCGGTGGCTGAGCCCGGTTTCGGTGGTCAGGCCAAGCGCCTCCTCGGCGCGAACGAACTCGCCGAATTGCTGGTCGTACTGGGCGATGCCGTCGCGCAACGTGGCGATATGCTGGCGCTGCGCCGCCGCTTCCGGGAACTGCACCAGGCCGTCGAGGGCGGCCTCGACGGAATCGATCTCGATGGCGAAGGATTCCACCAGCGCCGGCTGCTTGTCGAGGATGAACACCTTCTCCAGCGACCGCGCGCGGGCGATCCCGGCCTCCACCCGGCCGGCCAGTTGGCCGATATCACGGGCATGGCGCGCATCGTTGATGGCGCCGGCCAGACGCTGATCGACATAAATGAAGATTCCGGCCAAGGCGATCAGCGCACACAGGCCGACCATCACGAACATGGTGGTTCGCGTCGACAGGCTCGTCCGGCCAAGGAACGTCCGGTCGTCCATCCCTTCGCCCTTCAAGTCGAGGAACTGATGCTCGTAGTCGGAATCCTGCACCATCGGTTGCGCCGGCGTCCCCGTTGCGAATCGGCCGATATGGCCCCAAACCCTTAGATTGGCACGATTTTCCATGCCATTACAAGGCGCGGTTGCGCGCCGGCGCGGGCGCGCGCCGACTTTACATTTCAACGCCGCCCCGCCACAGTGCACGCATGAACGCGCCTTCCAAGCTAGGCCCGAACGTCCATACCATCCCGGACGGCGATGACCGCCCGCGGTTGACCTGCATGGACTGCGGCTACATCGCCTACGAAAACCCCAAGGTCATCGTCGGCGCCGTCTGCGTATGGGAGGACAAGTTCCTGATGTGCCGGCGCGCCATCGAGCCGCGCAAGGGTTTCTGGACATTTCCGGCCGGGTTCATGGAACTGAACGAGACCATGGCCGATGGCGCCGCGCGCGAAGTCTGGGAAGAAGCCACCGCCAAGGTGCGCGTGACCGGCGTGCTCGGCATTTTCGAGATTCCACGCATCAGCCAGGTCTACGTCATCCACAAGGCGGAGATGGAGACCCCGTCGTTCGCCGCCGGCCCGGAAAGCGAAGACGTGGCGTTGCTGGCCTGGGACGAGATCCCCTGGGACGAACTGGCCTTTCCCAGCGTCCGCTGGGGCCTTGAGAGGTTCCGCGAAGGCGGCGCGCCGTCGGTTCACCACCACACCATGGAATGACCGGCAGTTCATCACGCACTCAACCGGCGCTTTGAGATTCCGTTAACCATTTCGGCCTAAATTGGCCGAATGACGGATGGGTTGACACATCTCAACGGCGAAGCGGCGGGCCTGGCCCGGCGCCCAGCCCACTACGGTTCCTCCTCTGTGCGCGAGGTCCAGGCCCGCGCCGCGGTGGCCAGCCCGCAGCAGACCGAGCACGAACGGCGCGGTCTCAGGCGCCTCAACCAGATTCTTTCCAACGACCAGCCGCCGCGCGAAAACGTGCCGCGGGGTTTCTACCTCAACATCGAAGTCTGACGCGCCCGGCCATGGGCATCGTCCGCACCGCCTTGACCGCCCTGGCGCTCGGCGCCGGACCGGCAACTGCCTTGGCCGCCGATCTGACCGTCACGATCACCGGCCTCAGGAACGACAAGGGCGACGTCCACATCGCGCTCTACAACCGTCCCGAGGCGTTCCCCGACGGAGACGGCATGCTCGACGAACGCAAGGTCTTGATCCAGGGCGGCATCGCCAGCGCGCGTTTCGAGGGGCTGGCGCCCGGCGCCTACGCCGTCGCCACCTATCACGACGAGAACGGCAACCACGACTTCGACACCAACGTCATCGGTTTTCCGCTGGAAGGCTATGCGTTCTCCAAGGGTGCCCAGGTGTTTCTCGGCCCGCCGACCTTCCCGGAGGCCGCGTTCGACGTCGGCGATGGCGACAACGAAACCCGCATCGTCATGGAATACTGATCGGGAATACTGATCAAAAGGCGTTGAAGCCCTTCAGGAACTCGGCCTCCTCCGCCGTCGTATCTCGGCCCAGCGCCGCGTTGCGGGTCGGGAACCGGCCGAAGCGGGAGATCACATAATGGTGGTCGAGGGCATAGCGGAACTGGCTCTCGTTGCCGAGCGCGCGGTAAAGCTCGACGCTGCGGATCTGGTCGGCGATGTCCTCGCTGTGCATGAACGGCAGGTACAGGAACGATCGCGGCACCGCCGCCAGTTGCTTGTCGAACCCCTTCTCCAGCGCCGTGCGCGCCACCTCGCGCGCCTTGGCGTCGGTGGCAAAGGCCTGGCCGCTGCCTCGGAACAGGTTGCGAGGAAACTGATCGAGCAGGATACAAAGCGCCAGGCTCGAACCCGCGCCAGCCAGCCAATCGTCGAACCCGCCCTCGGCGGCGGCGCGCGCATCGGCGCCGAAACTCGCCTCGATCTCCGCGTCGAAAGCCGGATCGACCTTGAACCAGGCCTCGCGGAACTCCACGTCCGCATCGACGGCGCTGGTGCCGAACCAAAATTCCAAGACCTCTTTCGCCCGTCCCATCCCCATCTCCTTCGCCCTTTCTCCTTGGCGTTCGGAACCCTAACATGTCCCGAGAGGAGACCCAAATGAGTGACACTTCAGACATCGCCGCCTGGCTGCGGGATTTCCAGGCCATCGACACCGCGGACGACCTTTCCAGGCCGTCCCGGGCCGGCAGCGAGCTGGTTCAGGCGCACCTGGACCGCCTTGCGTTCGAGGCCGAGCCCTCGGCCTTCACCCGGCTGCTGCACCAACTGGCGCCCGAGGGGTTGAGCGATGAGTGACGAAATCGCGCTCCTCTCGCTGGCCGCCGTCGCCCGCGCCATCCGGGCGCGCGAGATATCGTCGGAGGAGGCGACCCGCGCCTGTCTCGTGCGCATGGAAGCGCACGGGGGCAAAATCGCGGCCATCGCCGATCTGGATCCGGACGCCGCTCTCGCCCAGGCGCGCGCGGCCGACGCGGCGCTGGCCAGAGGCGATGCCACGGGCCCGCTGCATGGCGTGCCGCTGGCGCACAAGGACATGTTCTACCGGGCCGGACGGATTTCCGGCTGCGGCTCCAAAATCCGCGCCGATTTCGTCGCGCCGGAGACCGGCACCGTGCTGGAGCGCCTGGATGCCGCCGGCGCGCTCGATATCGCGCGCCTTAACATGGTGGAATTCGCGCTCGGCGTCACCGGCCACAACGAGGTCATGCCGACGCCAAGGAACCCCTGGAACACCGCGCATATCACCGGCGGCTCGTCCAGCGGGTCGGGCGCGTCGGTGGCGGCGCGCCTGGTGTTCGGCGCCATGGGCTCGGATACCGGCGGATCGATCCGCTTCCCCGCCTGTTGCAACGGCGTCACCGGCCTGAAGCCGACCTGGAGCCGCGTCAGCCGCTTCGGCGCCATGCCCCTGTCGCCGTCGCTCGACACGCTCGGACCGCTGGCGCGGACGGTGGAGGACACGGCGCTGATGTTCCAGGAGATCGCCGGGCACGATCCGCGCGACCCGACATCGAGCCGGCTTTCCGTCCCCGATTTCACCGCCGGCCTCGACGGCGACTTGAAGGGCCTTCGCATCGGCGTGCCGGAGACCTACTTCTACGATCCGGTGGAGCCGGTGGTGGCGGAGATGGTGCAGGCCAGCCTGGACCCGCTGGTCGATGCCGGGGCGGAACTGGTCGGCGTGACCATCCCAGACAGCATCGCGCTTTCCAACCCGCTGACCAGCCTGATCACCGCCACCGAGGGTGCGTCGATCCATCAGCGCTGGCTGCAGACGCAGGCCCAAGACTACGGCAGCCAGACCCGGGCCCGCATGGCCACCGGATTGGCGACGCCGGCGACGCGCTACCTGCAGGCCCGCGACCTGCGCGCGCCACTGTTGGCGGAATTCGCGGCGGCCGTCTTCGACAAGGTCGACGTGCTGCATTGCCCGGTGATGATCTCGGAGGTGCCGACCATCGCCGAGACCGACATGGCCGCAAATCCCGGCTTCGCCGAGATGGTCGTCCGCTTCGGCCATTGCACCCGGCCGATCAACTTCCTCGGCCTGCCGGCGCTGACGGTGCCTTGCGGCTTCACGCCGAACGGCCTGCCGACCGCCTTCCAGGTGGTGGCGCGTCCCTTCGACGAAGCGACCATGCTGCGCGTCGGGCATGCCTATCAGGCACGAACCGACTGGCACGAACGCGTGCCCGGGCTCTAGCTCTTCTCTAGCCCTTCGGCATCTTGAACGGCCGCACCTGTTCGAAGGCGGCGGCGGCGCGCAGCACCAGCGCATCGCCGTACATGGGCCCGACGATCTGCAGCCCCACCGGCAGGCCGGCGGCATTGAAGCCGCAGGGCACGACACAGGCCGGCTGGCCGGTCAGGTTGAACGGATAGGTGAACGGCGTCCAATCGGTCCAGCGCGTGCCGGGGCCGGGCTCCGGCACGTCGCGGCCGGCCTGGAACGGCGGCACTGCCAGCGCCGGCGTCACCAGCAGGTCATATTCGGCATGGAAGCCGCACATCAATTGGCCCAACTGCACCCGTTCGTCCATGGCGCGGTCGAACTCTTCGAGGGTGTAATTGACGCCAATCTCCGCCACCTCGACGAGGCCCGGGTCCATGTCGGCGCGGGCGGCTTCGGGATAGGCGGAGATCATCTTGTGGCAGCCCCAGTACCAATGCTTGTTGAAGCAATCGATGGGGTCGTCGAAGCCGGGGTCCTGTTCCTCCACCGTGGCGCCCAACTCCTCGAACACTTGGGCCGCCTCGGCGACGATGGAAGCGATTTCCGGGTCCACGTCGGCGAAGCCGAGCGCCGGGCTGTAGGCGATGCGGAGATGCTTCACGCCAAGATCGAGCCCGGTGCGGAAATCCCAGGGATCGTAGGGAAGTGCGCGCCAGTCGCGGGAATCGGGCAGTGACAGCACGTTCATCATCAACCCGGCTTCGTCGACGGTGCGGGTGATCGGCCCGACGTGGCTGAGGCTGCCGAAGGCGCTCGGCGGAAACACCGGCACCCGGCCGGCGGTGGGCTTCAGCGCGAAGACGCCGGTGAACCCAGCCGGAATCCGCACGGAGCCGCCGCCGTCGGTGCCGATATGCAGCGCGCCCATGCCGAGCGCCGCCGCCACCGCCGCGCCGCCCGAAGAGCCGCCGGGCGTCAGATCGGTATTCCAAGGGTTACGGGTGATGCCGGTGCGCGGGCTGTCGGTGATGCCCTTCCAGCCGAGCTCCGGCGTCGTCGTGCGGCCGACGAACACCGCGCCCTGCTGGCGCATGCGCGCCACCGCCGGCGCGTCCTCGGTCTCGGGCGCAGCGCCCTCGGTGGCCTTGCAGCCGCGGCCTGTGACCGAGCCATTGGTGATCAGCAAATCCTTGATCGTTGCCGGCACGCCATCGACCAGGCCCTTGGGCTCGCCCTTCATCCAGCGCGCCTCGGACTCGCGCGCCGATGCCAGCGCCGCTTCCTCGTCGACTTCACAGAAGGCATTCACCGGGCCGTCGACTTCGCTGATTCGGGCGAGCACGTCTTTCGTCACCTCCACCGGCGACAGGGTCTTCCATTGGTAGAGGTCGACCAGGTGCGTGGCCGATAGATAACAGGCTTCGGTTTGGTCGAGGGTGGACATTGATACTCCGCTTCGTCTCTTTGCCTGGGCGCCATCATAGCAATCCACGGCAGGGGACCAATGGTAAATTCTTGCCATCTGGCCCGCGCGCCTTGAAAGTTCGGGACGCAGATGGGGGAGGAGAACGCCATGACCGACTGGACACGAAACCGCCTGACCGAGCGCCTGGGCATCCGATATCCGATCATCCAGGCCCCCATGGCCGGCGCCTCGACGCCGGAAATGGCCGCCGCCGTGACCCGCGCCGGCGGCATGGGATCGCTCGGCGTCGCCCTGCAATCGCCGGACGCCACCCGTGCCGACTGCCAGGCCATCCGAACCGCAACCAACGGCGCCTACAACATCAACTTCTTCGTCCACCAAGACGCCGTCCCGGACCCGGCGCGGGGCGAAGCCATGCGCCAACAGTTG
The DNA here is from genome assembly GCA_038125725.1 of Rhodospirillaceae bacterium. GTDB lineage: Bacteria > Pseudomonadota > Alphaproteobacteria > Rhodospirillales > Casp-alpha2 > TMED8. The sequence continues at coordinate 12,652 of JAYPEK010000036.1, read as the reverse complement.
GCGCCCTACTACCAGGAATTCGGCCTGGGCGAGGTGCCGGCCGCCGAGGTCTCGTCGCTTCCCTTCAACGAAGACCACCTGGCGGTGGTGCTGGAAGAAATGCCGCCGGTGGTGAGCTTTCATTTCGGCATGCCGGCGAATGACCTATTCCGCGCCGTCAAGGATGCCGGCATCTTCACCATTTCCTCGGCGACCACGGTGGCCGAGGCACGCGCGCTGGAGGCCGGCGGCATCGACGCCATCGTCGCGCAAGGGTTCGAGGCCGGCGGTCACCGGGGCACCTTCGCCAAGCCCTACGAGGACGGCTGGGTCGGCACCATGGCGCTGGTGCCGCAGGTGGTGGACGCGGTCTCGGTGCCGGTGATCGCGGCCGGCGGCATCGCCGACGGACGCGGCATCGCCGCCGCGCTCGCCTTGGGCGCCGAGGCGGCGCAGATCGGTACCGCCTTCCTGCCCTGCCCGGAATCGATGATCCCCCAGGCGCATCGCGACGCCTTGGCAACCGCCCGCGACGACCAGACCCGCCTGACCAGCGCCTTCTCCGGCCGTCCGGCGCGTGGGCTGGAGAACCGCTACATGCAAGAGATGGCCGGCGGCGAGGACGGCTTCCCGGATTTCCCAATCCTCAACACCCTCACCGGGCCTTTACGAAAAGCCAGTGCCCAGGCCGGCAAACCGGACCTGGTCTCCTTGTGGGCCGGACAGGCGGCGGGCATTCACCGCGCTCTGCCGGCGGGTGAGTTGCTGGAGGCGCTGGCGGGGGAAACGGAAGCGGTGCTGAAACGTTTCTAGACCGCCCCCAGCGACAAAACGGGGGTTGGAAGCCATTGATTTGAAAAGGTTTCCAAAAAAATCTCAGGAACGAACCCAATTTTCCTCGACCGGTTTTTTTCACGTCGTCCCCGCGAACGGAAAGACGGCCTGGAGTCCCGCTTTCGCGGGAATGACGATGTTGTTAAAGCCGGCTCCAATGGATTCCCATCACTTGGAACCCTCGGCCCGGCGCAAATCCGATTCGATTGTGAAATAGCGCGCCTGCGCCGAACCCGGCGCTACGAACCGGCACCATAACACAATACCTATAAAAGTCAATAAATTCCTATTTACTCTGACGGCCATCATGCGAGGTTACAACCAGCAGCGGCGAAACAGGAGCGCAAGATGGTCCTGGGACATCAATGTCCATGTGTCACATCATTGGGGAGACCGACTTTGTTTTTTCATATTGCTGGACCATTCATGAGGGCGAAAGTTTTTGCCGTTCTATTCATGGCGTCGATGATCGGTGGGCAGCCCGCTTCGGCGACGGAATATCCCGTCTTGGGGTATCTGGCGGCAACCGACCTGGAATGCCCGGCCGGCACATGGGTGAAAACCTGGCTGCAGTCAGGGCATAACGTTTACCAGTGCACGCCCTGCAGCAAGGGACGTTACAACAGGACCGCCAAAAAGCGCGATGATGCGACGCAAACGGAAACCTGCAACAAGGCGCTGAAAGGATATTACGTCGATGTCACCGGCGCCACGGAGCCGACGCAATGCCCGGCCGGTTCGCGTTCGCGGAGCAGCGAAGGCAAAAGCGTTTCCGCTTGCTCCTGCGAAGAGGGCTATTACTCGGCAACGGGGCGCGCGCCCTGCACCATCGCCGCGCCGGGCCATTATGTGAATGGAAAAGAGAAGAATGCGCAAACACCCTGCAAAGCCGGCACTTATGCGGCCGGCGAAGGCAACAAGGCCTGCGTAACGGCGACGGCGGGCCACTTCGTTGCCAATGCCGCGGCTGACGCGCAAACGCCATGTCAGGCGGGAACCTACGCCAGCGGAACCAGAAGCATCGCCTGCACGGCGGCCAGCGCCGGGAACTACGTTCCGGAAGCTGGGGCAACGGCCCAAATCAAGTGCCCAACCGGCACCTATACGAGCGGGACGAGCACCGTATCGTGCACATCCTTCGGGGCGGGCACGACCACGGCAACGGGCAATGTCAGCCAAACGGCCTGTTTGTATGATAGCCCGGCTGATTACTACAATTTCTGGGGCGGAAAACCCGCGCCGGGCACCAAGTCCAATAGCCCTCATAAATGCAAAGACGGAAAAAATTGGAAGAAGTCGAAGCAGGCTTGCCAATAGGCTTTTGCCTGGCTGGTGCGGCGAGATTGGTCACCTCCTGGCGAAACCCGGTCCCGGAGGAGGAACCGGCCTGATTTCGAGCCCGATCGAATGTCCTGACGCCGAGGCTCGCTTTTCTCTCAGGCACGGACGTGTTTCGTGGCAGCCGAAAATACGTACCGCCGACCCATGACTGGCACAGATCAATCGCTGCCGCCCACTTCCTGTTTCACGGCTGCAACCATCTCAGCCATACTTGTGAACCGGAAGTCGTAGCTCGGCATTTCGCCTGGATCCATGGTCGCGCCAAAACCTTCTTTGTCGTGGCGGCGATAAATCCAACAGTTTGACAGGCCGTACTTGTTCGCGGGGGCATGATCATGAAACATGCTTTCCGCTGTATGCAGTATCTCATGCTTCTCGATCCCCTGCCGAACAAGGTTCTCAAGCATGTAGTCGAAGTTTCTGTCCGCCGGCTTGTAGCTTCCAATGTCTTCAGCCGTATAGACGCCGTCGAAATGAACGCCGAGCCGTGCATTGGAACCCGAAAAGCTGACGCTGTCGGTATTGGTCAGAACGACCAGCTTGAAGTGCCCTTTCAGATAAGCGAGTGCCTCACGGCTATCTTCGAAAGCTGGCCATTGGCGCACGGAAAGGCCGTAGGCTTGGCACTCCTCCCAGCTCACCTCGACACCCCATTCCTCGGCCAAGCGGCGGTAGACGACGCCGAGTAGGTCAGAGTACCTTTTTGCCGGCGTCCAGCGTTGTGTTGTCGATTCGTAATACGCATGCGCCTCGAGGATTTCGTCGCGGCTGAGCGTGCGATCAACTTTGTCGGTCAACGGCTTCAATCCCGTCACCATGCCCGTTTCCCAATCGATCAGCGTGCCATAGACATCGAAGGTCAGAACTTTGAAGTCGGTCAGTTTCATAGGCTTGGCTCCCAATATTGTGCGTATCCATGTGATAGCCGAAACCCAAGGGATGACACAAATGAATGATTGTCATATATTAATCGAAATTTGGCATGTTGGGGTTGCGCGCTATGACCGAAAGACTTGAGATTGACGCCCTTCGTGCGCTTTTGGCGATCTCGACCCACGGAGGTGTTACCCGCGCAGCGGAGCACTTGGCGCTATCGCAATCGGCAGTCAGCCACAGGATCAGCCGGCTCGAGAATAGTCTCGATTGTAAGCTGCTGACCCGTCGGTCTGGCGCACAAGGTTTCACTGAGGCCGGCCTCAAACTCCTCGACTATGCGGAGCGGATGATCGACCTGCACGATGAGGCGCTGGCGGCAGTCTCCAAGAAATCGCTTTCCGGCACGGTCCGGCTGGGAATGACGGAAGATACGACGATCAGCGGCATTGCGCGCATTTTGGGACGGTTCACGCGGCTCTATCCGCAGATCCGCGTGAGCACGCGCACTGGTCAGAGCCTGAATGTACAATCTTGGCTGAAGGCGGGCGATATCGATATTGCGATCATGCAGGTCTTTGACGCGGATCTCCGGCCAGATGACACCGTGTTGTTCGATGATTGTCTTTATTGGGTCAAATCACGGGATTTCACTTTAGACCCATCCAAATCGGTGCCGTTTCTCTCATTCGACACCAACTGCTTCTACAAAGAGTGGGCATACCAGGAGGGCCAATCGTGGGGGCACCGGTTTCACAAGGTACTCGAATGTCCTAGCGCCGCCGGCATCCAGTCTGCCGTTAGGTCCGGATTGGGGGTCGCCGTCTTAAACGGGATGCATGTCACTTCGGATATCGAGATCGTTGAGGGGATCTTCCCGGCTCCACCGGGCATCACCTACATTGCGCGCACCCGCTCACCGAAGTTGGACGACGCATCGCTGGCCTTGATTCGAGAGATCGCTCGGGAAATTCAGGGCGAGAACCCACTTCGCGCCGTGGGATAACCGAGGTCCTCTCTCAACCGACCGTACCCGCGAAAGCGGGTCACCGCTTGCTCCGGCACGCACCATTTCCGGTCATGGTTCCCGCCGCTGGATGGACCTACCCGTTTCCCGCTTTCACGGGAATGACGATGGAAGGGTTTGGACCGGATATCGCCGGCACCTGGAAACCCTAGCCGTCGAGCCCCATCAGCGACCGTGCGAACGCCCCCGCCTCGAACGGGCGCAGGTCGTCGATGCCTTCGCCGACGCCGACGGCATGCACCGGGAGGCCGAATTTCTCCGCCAGCGCCACCACGACGCCGCCCTTGGCGGAGCCGTCGAGCTTGGTCATCACCAGGCCCGAGACATCAACCATTTCCTTGAAGGTCTCGACCTGGCTGTGGGCGTTCTGGCCGATGGTGGCGTCCATCACCAGAAGCACGCTATGCGGCGCGCTATCGTCGAGCTTCTTGATCACGCGGATGATCTTTTCCAGCTCGGCCATCAGGTCCTTGCGGTTCTGCAGGCGCCCGGCGGTGTCGATCATCAGGAGATCCATCCCTTCCGCCTTGGCCCGCTCCAGCGCCTGATAGGCCAGCGCCGCCGCGTCGCCGCCCTGCGGGCCGGTCACCACCGGCACCCGCGAGCGCTCCCCCCAGACCTGCAACTGCTCGACGGCGGCGGCGCGGAAGGTGTCGCCGGCGGCGAGCATCACCTTGAGCCCGGCGTCCGAATAGGTTTTCGCCATCTTGCCGATGGTGGTGGTCTTGCCCGAACCGTTGACGCCGCAGACCAGCACCACGTGCGGCGCATGGGCGGCGTCGATTTCAAGCGGCTTCGCCACCGGCTCCAGGATTTGGGCGATGTCTTCCGCCAGCGCCGCCTGCACCACGTCGGCGGCAACCTCCGGATCAAAGCGGCGGTCGGCCAGCGACGCCGACAGTTTAGCCGCCGTCGCCACGCCCATGTCGGCGGTGATCAGGATCTCTTCCAGGTCCTCGAGCGCGCCGGCGTCGAGTTTGCGTTTGGTGAACAGCTCGGTGATGCCGCCGGCAATCTTCTGCGACGACTTCGAAAGACCGCTTTTCAGCCGGCCGAACCAGCCGCCGGACCCCGCTTCGCTCACGCCGCTGTCCCCCGGTAGCCGTCATCGGTCACCGCATCCAGCGAAACGGTGGCGATTTCACCCGTTTGGACACCTCCGTCGAGCGTCACCGGCACATAGTGCTCGTCATGGCCGAAGCCCGGCTTCTCCACCAGAACGCGCGCGTCCTGCCCTAGCCGCGCCGCCTTGAACCGGTCCAGCACGTCATTGCCGGCATCGCGCAGGCGCTGGGCGCGGGCCTTGGCCACGTCGCCGGGAACCACTGGCATCTTCGCCGCCGGCGTGCCCTCGCGCGCCGAATAGGGAAAGACGTGCAGGTGCGAGATTTCAAGATCGCGCACCGCCGCCAAGGTGTTTTCAAACATGGCGTCGGTCTCTGTCGGAAAGCCGGCGATCAGGTCGGCGCCGATGGCGGCATCCGGGCGCGCACTTCGGATGCGCTCGATCACCCGCGCCGCGCCGGCCCGGTCGTGGCGGCGCTTCATGCGTTTCAGCACCATATCGTCCATGGCCTGCAGGCTGAGATGCAGGTGCGGCATCAGGCGCGGCTCATGCGCCATCAGTTCATAGAGCTTTTCGTCCATGGCGGCGGGATCGAGGGAACTGAGCCTGAGCCGCGCCAACGCGGGCACGGCATCCAACAGTCGCGCCACCGCATCGCCCAGCTTCGGCGTGCCGGGCAGGTCGGCGCCGTAGGAACAGATATCGACGCCGGTCAGCACCACTTCTTTGAAGCCCTGATCGGCGAGTTCCGTCACCTGACGGATCAGGTGGCCCAGGCCGACGGAGCGGTTGGGTCCGCGCGCGAAGGGGATGATGCAGAAGGTGCAGCGGTGGTCGCAGCCCTGCTGCACCTGGACGAAGGCGCGGGCGCGGCCCTCGAAACCGCGGATCAGGTGCGGCGCGGTCTCGCGCACGGTCATAATGTCGGTGACGCGGATATCGGCCTCGGTATCCGCCCAGCCCTGGTAACTGCCGGGTTCGAGCTTCTCGGCATTGCCGAGCACGCGATCGACCTCGGGCATGGCGCCGAAGCGCTCGGGTGCGAGTTGCGCGGCGCAGCCGGTCACGATCAGCTTGGCGTTCGGATGATCGCGGCGTGCACGGCGGATCGCCTGGCGCGCCTGACGCTCGGCCTCGCCGGTGACGGCGCAGGTGTTGATGATGACCGCATCATCGAGCCCGGCGTCACGGCTGTGCTGGCGCATGATCTCGGATTCGAAGGCGTTCAACCGGCAGCCGAGCGTGATGACCTGCGGGCCGTCCACGGGATCAGTCCTCCAGTTGGACCAGCGCCGGGTCGAGGTGCCCGGCGAAAGAATGCGCCGTCGGGCCGGCCATCAGGACATGGCCGTTATCGAGCCATTCCAGGAACAGCGAGCCCCCATCGAGCACCACTTCGACGCTACGACCGGTGAAGCCACGCCGGTTTGCCGCCACCGCGACGGCGCAGGCGCCCGACCCGCAGGCGCGGGTGATGCCGACGGAGCGTTCCCAGACCCGCATGCGGAGCTTGTCCTCGCCCAGGGTGGAGACCACCTCGATATTGGCGCGCTCGGTGAACATGGGATGAGTTTCCAACTGCGGCCCGACGGTTTCCAATTCAACCGTTTCCGCGTCGTGCACGAAGAACACCGCATGCGGGTTGCCCATGCTGACACCGACGGCATCGGTCAGCGGCGCGTCTTCCAAGTCGATATGCAGGGTATTGGCGCACTTCGCCAACGACAAATCGCCCCACTCCAGGCCGGCCGGGCCCATGTCGACGCAAACCAGGCCGTCATCGCGGCGGTGCGCGGCCAGGACACCGACGACGGTCTCGACGCCGACGGCATTCTTGCCGGTCTGCTCCATGATCAGGGCGGCGACGCAGCGCGTGCCGTTGCCGCAGGCCTCGGCCTCGGAGCCGTCGGTATTGCGGATTTCCATGTAGACGTCGGCGGCCGGGTCCTTGGCCGGGCGCAGGATCAGCAACTGGTCGCAGCCGACCCCCGTGCGCCGATCGGCGATGGCGCGGGCTTCGGCCACGCCAATGGGCAGCGAACGCTCGCGGCCGTCGAGAACCACGAAATCGTTGCCCAGGCCATGCATCTTGATGAACGGCAATCCAGTCATACCGCGCTACATATGCCGGGCGTGATCGGAAGTCCACCCTCTTTGCCGGCTTGGGACGTGTCCGAACCCGCGCGGATGCTCTTTAATAGAGCCCTGATCTGACGCAGGCCTTGAGCAGCGACACCAGTTGCCGGCGGTGTTCTTCATCGGGAATCTGTTGGAAGGCGTCGACCAGGGCCTCGGTCTCCCGGACCCGGTCCTGGGGCGGGCGTTCGGGATGGACGCTCGGCGAGGCGACCGCCAGGCCGGCGAAGAAATAAGAGATATCGACGTCCAGCGCATCCGCCAGCGCGATCAGGGTACGGGAGTCGGGGTCGCGCCTGCCGTTCTCCAGATCGCCCAGCACTCGGACCGGCACGCCTGAGCGCCGCGCGATGTCCGCCCGGCTGAGCCCAAGCTCGGAACGGCGCTCTGCCGTCCTCGCGCCGATAGCGACGTCCAGGTCGCGGACGAACTGAGATCTTTTTTCACGCACCATCGACTAATACTTGTGCTGATATAAACTTAAACTCGAATACCGTTTGCAATTTTTCATTGCTATTCAGTTTTTACACAATCAAAGGTTTAACACGCCGATTCCGCCGCGCCAAGGTTCCAATTCACGAGATAGGTTCCGGCTTGCACGCATCCGTCGGCGAGGCTTGACAGGCGTTGGCCGGACTCCTATGTTCCGCGCGATTTCAAGGGCATCTGCATGACCCTACGCCTCGAGGGGCGCCGCCAATCCGCGAGTTTCGCGCATTGGCGCGTTTGTGGTTGTGGCCTTTGACCTGGTGAAAACGCGGATACGGACGGCCAAATGTTCGACAGCCTTTCAGATCGCCTCGGCGGTATCTTCGACAAGCTGACCAAGCGCGGCGCGCTGCGCGAGTCAGATGTCGACGAAGCGCTGCGCGAGGTCCGTGTCGCGCTCCTGGAAGCGGACGTGGCGCTCGAGGTGGTCAAGGATTTCGTCGCCCAGGTGCGCGAAAAGGCCGTCGGCCAGGAGGTGCTGAAAAGCGTCACGCCGGGCCAGATGGTGGTCAAGATCGTCCACGACCAGTTGGCCGCGACGCTGGGCGGCGGCGACGATCCGACCGAGAGCGCCATCAACCTCGCCGGCTCGCCGCCGGTGGCGGTGCTGATGGTCGGCCTGCAGGGCTCGGGCAAGACCACGACCACGGCGAAACTCGCCAAGCGCCTGACCGAACGCGGCCGCAAGAAGGTTTTGATGGCGTCGCTGGACGTCTATCGCCCGGCCGCGCAGCAGCAGTTGGCGACGCTGGGCGAACAGGTCGCGGTGCGCACCCTGAACGTCGTCTTCGGCGAACAGCCGGTCGCCATCACCAAGCGCGCCATGCAGACGGCGCGGCTGGAAGGCTTCGACGTGGTGCTGCTCGATACCGCGGGCCGCCTGCATATCGACGAAGCGTTGATGAAGGAAGTGGCCGACGTGCGCGACGTCTCGTCCCCGGCCGAAACGCTTTTGGTCACCGACGCCATGACCGGCCAGGACGCCGTCAACGTGGCGCGCGAATTCAACGAAAAGGTGGGCATCACCGGCATCGCGCTGACCCGCGTCGACGGCGATGCGCGCGGCGGCGCGGCGCTTTCCATGCGCGCCGTCACCGGCAAGCCGATCAAGCTGATGGGCACCGGCGAAAAGATGGAGGCGCTGGACGACTTCAACGCCGAACGCATCGCCGGCTCGATCCTCGGCATGGGCGACGTGGTCGGCCTGGTGGAGAAAGCCCAGCAGGTGGTCGACGAGCAAAAGGCCGAGGAAATGGCCAAGAAGATGCTCAAGGGCCAGTTCACGCTCGAAGACATGGCCGAGCAGCTGGGCCAGATCAAGAAAATGGGCTCGCTCGAGGGTCTCATGGGCATGCTGCCCGGCGCTCAGAACGTCAAGCAGCAGATGGCCGCGCACAACATGGACGACAGCCTGATCTCGCATCAGGAAGCGATCATTCGCTCCATGACCAAGGCGGAGCGGAACAATCCGAAAATCCTCAACGGGTCCCGCCGGCGCCGCATCGCCGAGGGCTCCGGCACCTCGGTGCAGGAAGTGAACCGGCTTTTGAAACAGTTCAAGCAGGTCAGCACGATGATGAAAAAGGTCGGCAAGAAAGGGAAGCGCGGGCTTCTGGGCGGCATGATGCCCGGAATGATGCCCGGCAAGGTTCCCGGCCTGCCGCCCGGCACGCGCTGAGCGGCACAACCGAAAACAAACGATACCAAGTTCAACCGAAAACGACGAAAGGACGACATAAGATATGTCTTTGAAGATCAGACTTTCCCGCGGCGGCGCCAAGAAGCGGCCGTTCTACCGCGTCGTTGTGGCGGATTCCCGCAGCCCCCGTGACGGCCGTTTCATCGAACGCATCGGCTCCTACGACCCGATGCTCGAGAAGGACGATCCGAACCGCTTCGCCATCGACGAGGACCGCGCCAAGCATTGGCTCAGCGTCGGCGCCCAGCCGTCCGATCGCGTGGCGCGCTTCATGAGCACGCTCGGCCTGGTCGAGAAGCCCTCCATTCCGGAGCAGACCAAGAAGGACAAGCCGCGCGCCAAAACGCTCGAGCGCCTGAAGGAACAGGAAGAGAAGGCCAAGGCCGCCGAGGAGGCCGCTGCGGCCGCTACCGCTGCCGAGGCCGAAGCGCCTGCCGAGGAACCGGCCGCCGAGGAAGCGCCGGCTGAAGAGGCTGCCGCCGAAGAAGCCGCCGCGCCTGAAGAAGCCCCGGCTGAGGAAGCTGCGGCCGAGGAAGCGCCGGCTGAGGAAGCTGCCGCCGAAGAGGCCCCGGCTGAAGAAGCGCCGGCCGAGGAAGAGACCAAGGCGGAAGGCTGAACCGGAGGGCTTACGTGAACGTGCCGCAGGATCCGGACCAACTCGTGCTACTCGGCGCCATCGGCGCGCCGCGCGGCGTCAGGGGGGAGGTCCGGGTCAAGAGCTTCACCGCCGAGCCGGACGCCATCGCATCCTACGGCCCGCTTTGGGACAAGAAAGGAGCGCGCTGGCTGAAGTTGAAGGTGGTGGGCGAGGCCAAGGGCCAGGTCATCGTCCGTGTGGATGGCATCGCCGACCGCACGCAGGCGGAGACGCTCCGAGGAACCGAACTTTTCGTTCCCCGCGAGCGCCTGCCCGACGCCGAGGAAGACGCCTTCTACTACGTGGACCTGATCGGCCTCAGGGTCGAGACCACGGAAGGCGAATACCTGGGCGAGGTGCGGACGGTGTTCGAAGCCGGCGCCGGTGATCTTCTGGACGTCGGCGGCGGACCCTACAGGGGGCTTGTGGTGCCGTTCACGCGGGACGTGGTGACGGAGGTCGATCTGGAAGCCGGCCGATTGCTGGTCGATCCGCCCGAAGGCCTCCTGGAACCGCCGGAAGACGAAGCGAAGCCGAAAACGAAACGAAAGCAGAGACGAGAAGACGACTGAACCATGTGGCGATCCACTGTCATCACCCTGTTTCCGGAAATGTTTCCGGGCCCGCTCGGCATCAGCCTTGTGGGCCAGGCGCTGCGCGATGGGCTATGGTCACTGGACACCGTCAATATCCGGGATTTCGGCATCGACAAGCACCGCACCGTCGACGACACGCCGTTTGGCGGCGGCCCTGGCATGGTGATGCGCCCCGATGTGATCGACGCGGCCATCGAGGCGGCGCTGGTTCTGGCGCCGGACCTGCCGCTGGTGATGACCTCGCCGCGCGGCCGGCCGTTGGACCAGGCGCGGGTGCGCGAACTGGCCGAAGGCCCGGGCGTCACCGTTCTCTGCGGGCGTTTCGAGGGCATCGACCAGCGCGTCATCGACCGGCGCGGCCTGGAGGAAGTCTCCATCGGCGATTTCGTGCTTTCCGGCGGCGAACCGGCGGCGATCGCTCTCCTGGACGCCTGTGTGCGGCTGTTGCCGGGCGCCATCGGCAAGAGCGAAAGCCTGGAGGAAGAAAGTTTCGAGACGGGGCTGTTGGAATACCCGCAATACACCCGTCCGCAGTCCTGGGACGGGCTGGATGTCCCGGAAATCCTGCTTTCCGGGCATCACGAGAAGATCAGGGCCTGGCGTCTCTCCCAGGCCGAAGCCGTCACCGAGCGGCGCCGCCCCGACCTTTGGCGGCGCTACCGGCGCAAAAACAGTTGAAGAATCGGGTGATTTTTGACACTTTGCGGCCCGCCCGACCCGCTGGCCGCGGCAAATGAAGGAAAAGAACCATGAACGTCATTGATGAATTGGAAAACCAGGAAATCGAAAAGCTGTCCGCCGATCTTCCTGCGTTCGAGCCGGGCGACACCGTCCGCGTCAACGTGAAGGTCGTCGAGGGCTCGCGCGAGCGCGTCCAGGCTTTCGAAGGGGTGTGCATCGGGCGCAAGAACGCCGGGCTGAATTCCGCCTTCACCGTGCGCAAGCTGAGCTACGGCGAGGGGGTCGAGCGCGTGTTCCCGCTCTATTCGCCGAGCATCGATTCGATCCAGGTCGTCCGCCGCGGCGACGTTCGCCGCGCCAAGCTCTATTACCTGCGCGGCCGCACCGGTAAGTCGGCGCGTATCGCCGAGCAGACCGACGGCTTCAAGGCCAAGCTGGCGGCCGAGGAACGGCGCGCGGCAGAGGAAATGAAGAAGGAAGGCAAGAAGGCTTCCAAGGCGAAAGCCGAGGCCGCCCAGCCTGCCGAAGAGTCTACGCCCGCCGAGACCAGTGAAGACTGATCGGTAATTCGCATTCCCGCCCCGGACCCACGGTCCGGGGCGATTTCGTTCTGGGAGGAAACGAGGCATGTCACAGCCGCGCACGCTGTTCGATAAAATTTGGGACCATCACCTGGTCAACGTCCAGGAGGACGGGACCTGTCTCTTGTACATCGACCGCCACCTGGTGCACGAAGTCACCAGCCCGCAGGCGTTCGAAGGGCTGCGGAACGCCGGCCGGCCGGTGCGCCGCCCCGACGCCACCCTCGCCGTTCCCGACCACAACGTCTCGACCAAGGACCGCCTCGGCCCGATCGAGAACGAGGAAAGCCGCATCCAGGTCGAAACCCTGCAGGCCAACTGCAAGGAATTCGGCGTGCCGCTGTTCGACATCGATGACATCCGCCAGGGCGTGGTGCACATCATCGGCCCCGAACAGGGCTTCACGCTCCCCGGCACCACCATCGTCTGCGGCGATAGCCACACGGCGACGCACGGCGCCTTCGGCGCCCTCGCCTTCGGCATCGGCACGTCCGAGGTGGAGCACGTTTTGGCGACGCAGACGCTTCTGCAGGCGCCCTTGAAGAACATGCGCATTTCCGTCGACGGCGCGCTGCCAGCCGGCTGCACCGCCAAGGACCTGATCCTGGCGCTGATCGGCAAGATCGGCACGGCGGGCGGTACCGGCTACGTCATCGAATACGCCGGACAGGCGATCCGCGACCTTTCCATGGAAGGCCGCATGACGGTCTGCA
>JAYPEK010000035.1:6107-37679 GCA_038125725.1 Rhodospirillaceae bacterium | reverse complement strand
GGGCGGGCATTTGCGGCGCGCCGACCATGCCGTCGGGCGGCGGCTTGACGGTCATTTCCTCCGCCGTCAGGCCACCGGCGGCGGAAGCCTGATTGCCGGGGGTCAACGTCATCGGCGGCCGATCGGCCGCTTGCGGCACCGGCTGGGCGGGTGCCGGCTGCATCGGCATGGGCACCGTCTCGGAATCGGTTTCCGTCGCCGCCGGCAAATCGAGCACCAGATTCTCCGGCGGTTCCGGCGGCGCCGCTTCGCCCACCTGCGGCGGCAGCGAATCGGCGACCGGCACCTCGGCGGAGCTTTCCAGCGGGATGCCCGATTCCGCCCGGCGGCCGAGGATCGGCGTCGCGGCGGGCTCGCCGCCGATGTCGTCCGGCGTGCGTACCGGCGCGGGCGACGGCGGGCCCTCGCGTTCGGCGATATCGGCGGGCCCGACGAAGTCCGCCACCATGTTGCTGACCGCCGGCATGGCGTCGTCGAGGATCAGGTTCACGGTCTCCACAGAACTCTGTTCCCACAGCGTCTTGTCGATGACCATCTCGCGCTGGCGCTCGGCGACGATGGTGCCGTAGGGCGCGCGCAGCCGCCACACCGTGCTTACCCAGACGACGGAGCCGCGCTCGCGCACGTTCTCGACCGAGATCATGATGGTCGGGCCCTGGTTGTTGGGAAGGTCGGCCAGCACCGACGGGCGATCGGTATCGCGTAGCGACGCCGCCACGGCATCGGCCAGCACCAGGCGCAGCGGATTCTGCAGGCCCTCCACCGGCAGCACGAAAATGACGCTGCTGGATTGGCTCAGCGGCGCCACCTCGGCAAGCCCGGGGGCCGCCGCCTTTTCCGCCGTCATGGATGGCGTCGCCGCCGATTGGCAAGCCCCCAGGGACAGCAGGCAAACGGCCAGCGCCAGCCGGCGCCACGCTGCCGGAATGTTCTCGGTGTTGCCCCCAGACTTCATGGGTTCATGCGGTTCCCTGACCTGATACCCACGGAATGTAACAGCCTGTCACGGAAATTTCACCGAAAACCCGGCCCGCGTCGGCGCCTGCGACAGCCTAGGGTTTCTGCGCCGGCGGCAGTTCCGGTTCCGGCGACAGTTCGGGTGGCGGCAGCTTCGGCTGCCCCTCTTCTTCGGGAACATCGGTGTTCAGCGCCGGCCCCGGCCCGGCCATGCGCACGCGCACCGTCTCTTCGGCCCGGATCAGCACGTCCCGGACACCGGGTACCGCGGCGGCGGCAATGATCGACGCGGTCTCTCCCCAACGCCCGTCGAAGGTACCAGCCGGCACCCGGTTACGCTGAACGGCGCTGCCGGCGACGCCGCCATCGGGATAAAGCACGGTCCAGCGAATCTCCACCGATTGGCTGTTGTTTTGTGGCGCGCCGACGACGACCTCACCCTTCAACTGATGGCGTGCCGCGGCGGGTTCCGAGGTGACGGCCACGTCAGCGCCCATTAGGGCGAAGCGCATGGCGCGGGTCAGCGACACGTCGCCGTCGCCGGGCGCGCCCTCGATCGGCCGTACCCAGACGCCGCGCGCCAATGGTTTCGCCGCCTCCAAGGTGTCGTCGGGCGGCGCCACCGCATTCGCAATCAGGCGCGCGGCCTCGTCGCCGATTTTCTCGATCACCTTCGGCGAGCCCCACTGCCATTCCCAGTCCGTGGCCTCAACGTCCTGGTAGAAGTCGTAGAAGAGCTCGTTGTTCTTTTCCATGAGTTGCCAGTGGATGCGGGCCGGCGAGGCGCCAGTGCCCGGCCCCACGTCGGCCTTTAAGAAATAACGGAGCTTGCCGTCGGCGCCGGTCTGGGCCGGAATATCCAGGCGCGTCAGCTCGTCGGCAACGGCTTCGGCAATCAGTTTCGCCATCGGCTCCGTGGTGCCGCTGGGCAGGCCGATGCGCACGCCCTGGCTGCCGCTGGCACGGACCAGCGCGTCGGGCGGCGCGTCCGGGCGCCGAAACGGCTTCGGCACCGGGCCGCAGGACGCGAGCAGGCCCGCAAAGGCGAGGACAAAGCCGGCGATCTTCAAGGACGCGTGCAACGGTCCGACCACTCTCCGACAGGGATCACAGTATGGCGCAGGTGGCGAGCGTGCCGATCAAAAGGAACGCGGTAAACATGAAAAGATACGGCATGCCGGCACCCGTGGTTTTCAGCCCTACTCTACCACCAAATCCTCAGCCATGCGCCAACCGGATCAGGGAAATTCCGCGCCCGTAGTCGGGCTCGCCCTTGTGCGTGGTGCGGCGATAGCTGAAGAAACGCTCTTCGTCGGCATATGTATCGATGCCGACGTCCTCGCCCTTGACGCCGGCATCGGCCAGCGCGCGGGAAACGAACCCCGCCAGGTCGAACATGAAATGGCCGTCGCGCTTGGACGCGGTGAAAAATCCGGCGCTTGCCTCGTCGGCGTCGATGAAGGCCTGGCGCAATTCCGGGCCGACCTCATAAGAGGCCTGACGGATGCATGGCCCAATGGCGGCGAAAATATCGGCGCGCGCCGCACCGAGCCGTTCCATTGCCGCGACGGTCGCCTCGACGACGCCCGAGAGCGCGCCCTTCCAGCCCGCGTGGGCGGCGCCGACGACGCCAGCTTGCGGATCGGCGAACAGCACCGGCACACAGTCGGCGGTGAGGATGCCGAGCCCCAGGCCCGGCGTCCGAGTCACCAGGGCGTCGGCCTTGGGCCGTTCTTCCAGCGACCAGGGCGCCGAGACCTCGACCACGTCGGCGGAATGAACCTGGTAGAGCGTCGCCAGGTCGTCGGCGCCGAGGTCGATGGCATCGGCGGCGCGTTCGCGGTTGGCGCGCACGTTGGCGTTGTCGTCGCCCGACCCATAGCCGCAGTTGAGCGACGAAAACAGGCCCGAGCTGACGCCGCCCTGGCGGGTCAGAAAGGCATGGCGGATACCGGGGGCGGCAGCGAGAGCGGCGGCACTGATCATGGCGGCGATTATGGCCCCTCCCCGGTCGAATGCAAATCCTCGAAACCGGCCGGCACCGGCAATCCCGGAGATGTGATCGCCAGCACCTTGAACAGCCGGCCCATGGCGTCCGGATCGGTCAGTCGGTGAAGTTGGGCATCGATGGCGGCACGACCTTCGGCCTCGGCGCCGGCACGCAGCCGCTCCGCCCGCAGCTCGATCCCCAGGGCATTCAAAAATTGCCCCTGGGTGACGGGGCCGAACACCGCCGCGCCGGCCTGGCGCGCCGTCGTGGCCAGTTGGATAAAATTCACATGCGCCGTCAGGTCGGCTTCGCCGGGGTCTTGCAGAACATCATGGTAGGCGTGATCCATGACCGCCTGCAGGGTATCGCCGGGGGCGCTCTCAGCGTGGCCGTAGTCGACGATCAGCAAGACGCCGCCCTCGGCGCGAAGCCGGTCGGCCAGGGCACGAACGATGCCGGTGGCGGCGGGCGCGGCCTCGACGATGTCGCCGTCGCGCGTCCGCTCAAGGCCGGCGGGCAGCACCGGATCGATCCCGAGCCTGGGTCCGGCGATGAAGGCCAATGCACCGTCCTCGCCGACGCCGATCATGCGCTCGCGCCAGGCTTGGCCGTCACGGATGAACTGACGGATCGGCAGTGCGTCGAAGAACTCGTTGGCGACGATCACCGCAGGTCCGGCGGGCAGCGTGTCGATCCCCTCATGCCATGCCGGCGCCCAATCGCGGAGCGCATCAGCCTGGCGCTCACGCAGCACCGGGCTGGTCTCGACCAAGTGCAGGCTCAACGCGTCCGTGAGGCCGGGCACGCCGACCATGGCGCGGAGCGCGTCGGCGCTGAGCGTGCCACGCCCGGGTCCGAGCTCGATCCAGTTAAGGTTGGCCGGCTGGCCCATGGCGATCCAGGTTTGCGCCGCCCAGAGCCCGATCAGTTCGCCGAACATCTGCGAGATTTCCGGCGCCGTGGTGAAATCCCCTGCCACGCCCAGGGGATCGCGGGTGCGGTAGTAGCCGAATTCCGGATGCGCCAGACAGGTCTCCATGTATTGCGCCACCGTGAGCGGCCCTTCGTGGGCGATGCGGCGCAGCAGGTGGTCCAGCAGACCCGCCACGGTTCAATCAGCCCGGCGCGCCCGCGCCATGAAATAGAGACCGACCAACAGCATCGGCAGCGACAGCCATTGGCCCATGGTCGAGCCCGCCGACAAGAAACCGATCTGCGCGTCCGGCTGGCGCACCAGTTCGACGGTCATGCGCGACAGCGCATAACCGGCAACGAAAGCACCGGTGAGGAAGCCGCGCCGTTCGCGAATGGCGGGGCTGCGGCGTAGCAGGTTGAGCAAAACGAACAGCAAGACGCCTTCCAGTGCCGCTTCGTAAAGCTGGCTGGGATGGCGGGGCTCGGGCCCGCCGTGCGGGAACACGACGCCCCAGGGAACATCGGTAACGCGCCCGAACAGCTCTCCGTTGATGAAGTTGGCGATACGGCCGAAGAACAGGCCGATGGGCGCCGCGCAGGACATCAGATCGCCGAGTTTCAACGGTTCGATGCCGCGCCGGCGGCAGAAGATCAGCCCGGCGATGACGACGCCCAAAAAGCCGCCGTGGAAGGACATCCCACCCTGCCAGATCTGCAGCGCCTTGAGCGGATGGTCGGCATAATAAGGCAGGTTGTAGAACAGCACGTAGCCGATGCGCCCGCCCAGGATCACCCCGATGATCGCCCAGACGAGGAAATCATCAATGGCCTCGGCGTCAATGTCGAAGGGCGGCTTCTGGGCGACGCTGCGCATCAGCCGCCAGCCCAGCACCAGGCCCGCGATATAGGCGAGCGCATACCAGCGCACCGCGAAGGGTCCGAAAGAGACCAGCACCGGATCGATGTTCGGAAACGGGATGGCCAGCAGCATCGGACTAAAAAACGGAATCAGCGGTAAGGGTCGTCAGCGTCGAGGAAATTGCGCACGTAGGTGGCAATTCCGGCTTCCAACTCGGTCATTGGCTTGTCGTAACCGGCGGCGCGCAGGCGGTCCATCTTGGCTTCGGTGAAATACTGGTACTTGTCGCGAATCTGGACCGGCGTATCGACGTATTCGATCAAGGGTTCGCGGTCCATGGCGGCATAGACGGCGTGCACGAGATCGGCGAAGGAGCGCGCCTTGCCGGTGCCGCAGTTGAACAGCCCGCTGACGCCTTCGTTGCCAAGCAGCCAAAGCACGATGTCGACGCAGTCGCCGACCCAGATGAAGTCGCGCAACTGGCCGCCGTCCTCGTAATCCGGGTTGTGCGAGCGGAACAAGACAGCGGCTTCCTGGTTGGCGGCGTGCGGATAGGTCTGCGAGACGACGCTCTGCTGGCCGCCCTTGTGGTATTCGTTGGGTCCGTAGACGTTGAAGAACTTGAGCCCCGCCCACTGCGGCGGCAACCGGTCGCCCTCGGCGATCATCGCCGCGACGCGGCGGTCGAAGAGGTGCTTGGACCAGCCGTAGGGGTTCATCGGCCGGAGCCCCGCCAGCGCGTCGGCGGAAGCGTCGTCGTCGAAACCCAGCTTGCCGTCGCCGTAGGTGGCGGCGGATGACGCATAGATGAAGCGCACCCGGTTGGATGCGCACCAATGCCAGAGCTTCATGGTGAAGCGGAAGTTGTTCTCGATGATCTTGTCGGCGTCGGTTTCGGTGGTCGCCGATATGGCGCCCATGTGAATGATCGCGGTCACCGCGCCGGCATGGTCTTCAAGGAAATCCATGGCGTGGTCGGGATGGACAATGTCGAACAGTTCGCGCTTGGCAATGTTGCGCCACTTGACGCCTGAACGCAGGCGGTCGATGACCGCCACCGGACCGAGGCCGGCGGCCTCCAGTCCGTGAACGATGTTCGAGCCGATGAAGCCGGCGCCGCCGGTAACCACATACATAACCGGTTTATAGGCGCCGTAAGCGGCTGCCGCAAGGCGCGGTAGAGTGCAGTCGGGGTGCGAGGTTGCAGGTCCGGGCGCGGCTGCCCATAATTATAGGCAAGGCTTTAGAAAACAGGTGAACCTCATGCAGACCTCGAACCGAATCCTCGACGATCTTGCCCGCGTCGCCAACGGCGCGGTCTCGACGCTGACCGGCGTGAAGGGTGAAATCGACGCCATGGTGCGCCAACGCATCGAACGACTTCTGGTCGATGCCGACCTGGTGCCGCGCGACGAGTTCGAGGCGGTCAAGGCCATGGCCGCCGAGGCACGCGCCGAGCAAGACCGCCTGGCCAAGCGGGTGGCCGCATTGGAAGCGCAACTGACCAAGGCGCCGGCCAAGCCGAAAAGCGCGGCCGCCAAGACGGCCCGCGCAAAAGCCGCTCCGAAATCCGCCCCGAAGACCACAGCGAAACCGGCCGGCAAGGCGCCCGCGAAACCCGCCGCCAAGTCCTGACCGGCCTTTCAGGGAATCCCCTCCGCGGCATGCGAATGCCGCGCCCTTTCGGTTGTCCACAAAAAATTCATGCCGCCGACGCAATTCACCCTTGCACGGGAGTCCCGGTTTAGGGCAGGCTACACATAGTGCCGGTTTCGAGGTCAATCGCTATATTTAGGGGTACATACTAAATATAGAGAGAATTACCCGGACGCGCCTCGAGAGCCGGCCTCGGCAATTGGAGGAGCGGGCATGGCCACTCTTGACGTCTCTACCGAAAACGCCTCCGGGCATCCCATGGACACCGTCGAACAACTGGTCGAGTTCAACGAATGGGCCTTCGACCGGCGCAGCCACGAAGAAATGGCCGTGCAGGTGCCCGGGACTTGGTGCGATTACAGCCTCTATTTCGCCTGGAATGCCGAGATGGAAGCCATGCACTTTACCTGCGCCTTCGACATGCGGGTGGTGCCGGAGCTCTACGAACAGGTGCATGAGTTGTTGGCCATCATCAACGAGAAACTCTGGCTCGGTCATTTCGGCATGTGGGCCGACGAAGGCCTGCCCATGTTCCGCACCACTCTGCCGCTGCGCGGCCACAACGGCGTCACCGTCGAACAGGCGGAGGACCTGGTGGAGACCGCGATCATCGAGTGCGAGCGCTTCTACCCCGCCTTCCAATACGTGATCTGGGGCGGCAAGACCGCGCTGGAAGCCGTCGAAGCGGCGATGATCGATACCGTCGGCGAGGCCTGATTCCGTGGACAAACCCCTGGTTTTGGTGGGCGGCGGCAAAATGGGCGGCGCCATGCTGGAGGGCTGGCTCGCCCAAGGCCTGGCGCCCGCGAGCGTCTATGTGGTCGAGCCGTCCGACGCGGCGGCCCAGGCCTTCGCCGCCAAGGGGGTCAACACGGCTGCCGGTGACGCCGGCTTGCCCGCCGACCTCGAGCCCGGCGTCGTCATCTTCGCGGTCAAGCCGCAGGTCATGGACGCAGTGGCGCCGCCCTATGCGCGCTTCGCCGGTCCGGACACGGTATTTCTCTCCATCGCCGCGGGTAAGACAATCGACTATTTCGAGGGCTACCTGGGCGCCGACGCGGTCATCGTCCGCGCCATGCCCAACACGCCGGCCGCCGTCGGGCGCGGCATCACCGTGGCCTGCGGCAACGCGGGCGTCAGCGATGCACAGCGCGACCAGTGCCTGGAGCTGCTGCGTGCCGTCGGCGCCGCCGAGTGGGTCAACGACGAAGGTTTGATCGACGCGGTCACTGCGCTTTCCGGAGGTGGTCCGGCTTATGTGTTCCTATTGGCGGAAGTCATGGCCAAGGCGGGAGCCGCCGCCGGCCTGCCGGCCGATCTATCGGAACGCCTGGCACGGGCCACGGTGGCGGGCGCGGGGGAACTGCTGCGCCAATCGACGGAACCGGCATCAACGCTGCGCGAGAACGTCACCAGCCCCGGCGGCACCACGGCCGAGGCGCTCAGGGTGCTGATGGCCGAAGATGCCTGGCAGCCGTTGATGGACCGCGCCATCGCCGCCGCCACCGCGCGCTCCAAGGAACTGGCCGGCTAGAGACCCATTCCGGAATCTGCTACACTGCCTCGCGACGGCAACCTTCTCGCGGGAGAGCGATCCGTGGCACGCAAGGCGAAACCCAAGGCACCCACGACCGACCCTGAAACCGCCCTCATCGACGCGGCCATGACCCTGGCGGCGGCGCGCGGCTGGCGCGGGTTGGCGATGGCCGAGGTCGCGGCGGAAGCCGGCATGCCGCTCGCCGATGCAATTCGTATCTATCCTGACCGGAACCGGTTGCTGGCGGCGTACCGCCGGCGCGTCGACGCCGAGGTCGTATCCGGTTCGCCGGCGCGCCTGGACGCGGACGAAACGCCCCGCGATCGGTTGTTCGACGTGCTGATGCGCCGCATCGATGTACTGGCGCCGCACAAGGCCGGCGTCGAAGCCATCCTGCGCGCGCTTCCGGGAGAACCGCCGGCGGCGCTTTGCCATGGGCTGGGGCTGCTTGAGAGCATGCGGCTGTCGCTGGAACTGGCCGGCATCCCAGCCGCGGGAATTCCAGGCCGACTGAAAGCCAAAGGGCTGGCGGCCGTCTACGCCAATGCGCTGCGGGCCTGGCTTAAGGACGACACGCCTGACATGGCACCGACCATGGCCGCCCTCGACCGCGGCCTGATGCAGGCGGAGCGGCTGGCCGGCGTGCTCTGGCCCGCCGATCATGTGGAACCGGCTGCCGAAGCCTGATCCTCCGGCCAACCCTCGTTATTCGCACTTGCAACATTTTTTGTGCAGCGCACAATTTTTGTTGACAAGGCCCTGAGATCGGCGCATATTACGCTTATGCTGCAGCGCACAATTTTTACCGCGCTGGCATAATTTGGTTTTTCCGAGGGCGGGGACCCCTCACAGACACTGACTGGAGACATCCAATGAACGCCAACATGAACCCCTTCATGAACGTCGACATGACCAAGATCATGGCCGACTTCGACCCGACCAAGGTCGCCGACAACTTCGCCAAGCTGGCCGGCAACTACAAGCTGCCCGACCTCAACGTCGATATCCTGGTTGAAGCCCAGCGCAAGAACATCGAAGCCCTGAACGCCGCCAACAAGGCCGCCGTCGAGGGCATTCAGGCCCTGGCCCAGCGTCAGAGCGAAATGGTGCAGGAACTGATCAAGGAAACCACCGACGCCATCGCCGACCTGAGCAAGCTCGAGGGTCCGGAAGACGCCGCCGCCAAGCAGGCTGAACTGCTCAAAAGCGCCTTCGAAAAGACCGTTGCCAGCTCCAAGGAAGTGGCCGAGATGATGGCGACCTCCAACGCCGAGACCGCCCAGGTGATCAACGCGCGCATTACCGAGAGCCTGGAAGACATCCGCAAGCAGGCGCTGAAGCGGAAGAAAGCCAAGTAAGCTTCCGCATCCGCTGACTGGAATGCCAAGGCCGCCTGTCCCGCTCGGGGCAGGCGGCCTTTTCTTGTCCGGCGCCGGCTGTCATAACGGCGGCGCGTCCAGACCGAGACATCACAGGGGAGAGTAGAGATGGAAATCAGTTACGACGATTTCACCAAGGTCGATATTCGCGCCGGCACCGTCATCCGCGCCGAGCCCTATCCGGAGGCGCGCAAGCCGGCCTACAAGCTTTGGGTCGATTTCGGCCCCGAGATCGGCGAGCGCAAGACCTCGGCCCAAATCACCGTCCACTACACGCCCGAGGAACTGGTCGGCAAGCAGGTTGCCGGCGTGGTCAACTTCCCGGTCAAGCAGATCGGCAAGTTCATGTCCGAGGTTTTGGTGCTCGGGTTTCCCGATGCGAATGGCGAGGTGGTGCTGATCCAGCCCAACCGCGACGTGCCCAACGGCGGCAAGCTGTTCTAGGAAACCCGGATCGGGGCTTAAGGGGTCGAGGTGCTGGTCAGCCCCATGGCGGTGGCCTTGATCACCGCCTGGGTGCGGTTGGAAACGCCGAGCGCCTTCAGTAACGCCGTCACGTGCAGCTTCACCGTGCCCTCGGCAAGGTTCAGGGTACGGGCGATTTCCTTGTTCGAATAGCCCTTGGCCATCAGGTCGAGAACGTCGCACTGGCGCGGTGTCAGCGGGCCTTTGCCGCCATCGCTGCCACGCCGGTCCGATCCGGTTTCCGACTCGCCGCCACCGAGAAGATTGGTCGGCAGATAGACGCCGCCCGAGAACACCAGCTTCAAGGCGCTGAGGACGACGTTGCTGTCGAGCGTTTTGGGCACGTAGCCGGACGCCCCGCAATCCATCGCCTTGCGGATCTCGTTGCCACCCTCCATGGCCGAAACGACGACCACCGGCACGTCGCCGATTTCGTCACAAAGGCGTTTCAGGCCGGCGAACTCATCCAGACCGGGCATGGCGAGGTCGACCAACGCCATGTCGAAGGCTGGCTGGTCGGCGATCCGCGCCCGCGCCTCGTCGTAGCTGGCGGCCTCCACGACATCGACGCCGTCGTCGAGGCCGAGCAGGATATGCTTCATGCCCTCGCGGAACAGCGCATGGTCGTCGGCAAGCAGCACGCGCAGGGTTTTGGATTGCGGCAAGGTGGCCTCCAAGGAAAAAACGGACACGGCTTCGGCCATCTTGGACCAAAGCCATATGACCATACTAAGGCATTGGCAAAAACCTTGCCAGACTTTTGATTCGAGAACAAACCAAATTGGCCATTACAGCGGCAGGCGCATGCGCACCCGCAAGCCACCCAAGCTCGAATCCTCCAACGAAATTTCGCCACCAAGGCCACGCACCACGTCCCTGGCAATGCTCAGCCCGAGACCGACGCCGCCGGTTTCGGGATTGCGCGATCCCTCGATCCGGTAGAAGGGCCTGAACACCTCCTCGCGCTGATCGTCGGCAATGCCGGGCCCATCGTCGTCGATCACCACCTCGACGATGCCGGCACGGACGCCGGCTCGCACGGTGATATGCTCGCCGAAACGCATGGCGTTCTCCAACAGGTTGGTGACGCAACGCCGGAAAGCGGTTGGGCGAAGCGGCACCTTGAAGATGCCTTCGGTGTGCAGGTCGATGCGCCCACCCTTGCGGCGCGCCTGTTGCACGACGCCTTCCAGGAGAGCGCTCAGGTCGGTGGGTTCCGGTTTCTCGGCGCCCTCGCCGCGGGCGAACGCGAGATAGCCCTCGAGCATGTGCTCCATTTCGTCGACATCCGCCTTCAGTTCCCGCGCCGCGTCCTCATCCAGCATGGCCAACTGCAACCGCATGCGGGTCAGCGGCGTGCGCAAGTCGTGCGAGACGCCGGCCAGCATGTCGGTGCGCTGGCGGATCTGGCGGACGATGCGCTCGCGCATGGCCATGAAAGCGGACGCCGCCTGGCGCACTTCCTGCGCGCCTTCGGGCTTGAAGCTGCCGACCTCGCGGCCCTTGCCGAAATTGTCGGCGGCCATGGCCAGGCGGCGGATCGGTTTTACCTGGTTGCGCATGAAGATCGTCGCCACGCCGAACAGGATCAGGGACGTTCCCACCATCCAGGCGACGAACACGTATGCGGTGGACGAGAACAGCCGCTTGCGCGATGTGACGACGCTGAGCACGCCCTCCGGCAGTTGCACGTCGATGACCACGTGACGGGGCACGCTTTCGGTGTCGATCTGGAACGGCTTGCCGACGTACTCGCGCATGGCCTGGGCCAGGGTTTCACCGACCAGGCCGTCGGCAACGGGCGCCGGCTTCTTCAGGATCGCACCGTCGCGGTTCGTCACCGCCAATTGCATGTTTTTCGCCGCCGCCTCGATCACCAGGGCACGACGTTCCGGCTTCGGTTCATCCCGCATCAAGGTGATGACCGCGGCAACGTCGCCGGCAACGCCGCGTGCCAGACTTAACGACACCTTGTCCCAGTGCGCCTCGAAAAAGATGAACCCGGAAATCACCTGCAACAGGATCAGCGGCACGACGATGATCAGCAAGGACCGGCCGAGCAGGCTCTTCGGCAGGTAATCCTTGATGGTAAAGGGCATGGCGCCGTTCCTCTAATCCGGAATCAGCATGTAACCCTTGCCGCGCACTGTCTGCAAGTAGCGCGGCTGGCGCGGGTTGGCTTCAATCTTGCGCCGAAGCCGGGTGATCTGCACGTCGACGGCACGTCCGCCGCCCTGGGTGTCGGTGATGGCGATCAGGTCCTCGCGGGTGAACACCTCGCCAGGACGAGCCGCCAGCGCGCCGAGCAGCGCCGCTTCGGCGTCGGTCAACCGCACCGGAATGCCGCCCCGGGCGAGTTCCCCACGCACCGGCCGGAACACCACGTCACCAAGCCCGATTTCGTCGGGCAATGCCGGCTGTTCGGGCATGCGGCGCAGGATGGAGTTGATGCGCAGCACCAATTCGCGCGGCTCGAACGGTTTTCCCAGATAATCGTCGGCGCCGTGCTCCAAGCCACGGATGCGATCGTCGGCCTCGTTCATTGCAGTCAGCATTAGGATCGGCACATCCAACGACCGGCGCAGGTCGCGGGCCAGGTCGAGGCCGCTTTCGCCCGGCATCATCAGGTCGAGCACCAGCAGGTCGAACTCCAGCATCCCGAGCTTGCTTCGCGCCGCCTTGGCGTCCGCCGCGCCGGTGACCAGGAAGCCGTTCTCGCCCAAGTACTTGAGCAACAGATCGCGCAGCCGATCGTCGTCATCGACGACGAGAATATGCGGCAGGGTGCCGACGTCGGGCATGGCCTCAGTCCTCGCCGCTCAGGCGCACGGCGCCACGGTCGTCGATCATCGCTTCCAGCACCCGCATGAAACCGGCGTCGGCCCCGTTACCGGCGGCGTCGAAAGCACGCTGGATACGGCGGCTCTGACGTTCGGTCAACAGGACTTCGAGGCGGCGGCCCTTGTCGGTCAAGCTCAGCAATCGGCGCCGGCGGTCGTCCGAGTCGCTTTCCTGGTGGATGTAGCCTTCCTCGATCAGTTGGCCCAGCACCCGGGCCAGGCTCTGTTTAGTGATCTTCAGGATGGCCAGCAATTCGTTGACCGCAACCCCCGGATTGCGGCCGACAAAATAGAGCGCGCGGTGATGTGCGCGGCCGAAACCGTAGGCCGTGAGGATGGCGTCCGCCTCGCCGGTGAAGTCGCGATAGGCGAAGAACATCAACTCGATGGCCTGCCGCATGCTGTCGCCGTGTGGGCGCATTCCCGAAGTCCGAATTTTATGTCAGCGATATTGACACATATGCACGACAGTGATACGGAACGCAAGAACCTTTGGTTTCTGACTCTTTGCGTGAAAGATTATTTCAATGGCGACCAACAGCACCCCTTTCGACAAGCTCGACGGCCAGATTTGGTACGACGGCAAGATGGTGCCCTGGCAGGACGCCGACGTGCATGTCCTGACCCACGGGCTGCACTATGGCTCGTGCGTCTTCGAGGGCGAACGGTCCTACAGCGGCAACATTTTCAAACTGCGTGAGCACACCGACCGATTGCTGATGTCGGGGGAAGTGCTGGGCTTCAAGATCCCCTTCAGCGCCGACGAGATCGATGCCGCCTGCAACGAGGTCTGCAAGGTCAACGGCATCGTGGACGGCTATATCCGTCCGGTGGCCTGGCGCGGCTCGGAGATGATGGGCGTTTCGGCGCAGGCCAACACCATCCACCTGGCCATTGCCGCCTGGCCCTGGCCCTCATACTTCTCGCCCGAAGCCCGCGCCAAGGGCATCCGGCTGAAAACCAGCAAGTGGCGCCGCCCGGCCCCCGACACCGCCCCGGTGCACGCCAAGGCCGCCGGCCTCTATATGATCTGCACGCTGTCCAAGCACGCGGCGGAGGCCGAGGGCTACGAGGATTCGCTAATGCTCGATTGGCGCGGTCAGGTCGCCGAGGCCACCGGCGCCAACATCTTCATGGTGATGGGCGACGGCAAGCTTCACACGCCGATCCCGGACTGCTTCCTCAACGGCATCACCCGCCAGACCGTCATCGAACTGGCCAAAAAGCGCGGCATCGAGGTCATCGAACGGGTGATCATGCCGGACGAACTGGCCAACGCCACCGAAGTGTTCCTGACCGGCACCGCCGCCGAAGTGACGCCGGTCGGTGAGATCGACCAGCATAAATTCACCGTCGGCGAGATCACCAACTGGATGATCGATGATTACGACGCGGCGGTAGGCAAGGCATCGGCGGCCGACGCCGCTTAAGCCCGGCCCGACGCGACCAGCATTTACGCGGCGGCGAGCGTGCCCGGAGAGGGCGCCGCCGCCGCGTTCTTATTTGAAGGTCCTTCCCACAACCGGTCGTGCAGCGCGAACACGAAGGTCTGCACCAGCGGCTCGACCAGTCCGAGGCCGAGCGACGCCGTCAGGTCGCCGGTGAACATGTAGACAATGGTGGTCGCCACGGCCACGTGCAAAGATCCGTAGGATAAGGTCTTCAGCGCCAGTCTCATGATCGTCTCCTCTCGGGTTGGGGGTGGCGGGCCCGTCAGCTGATCAGCGAGCGCAGCATCCAGGCGGTCTTTTCATGCACCTGCATGCGCTGGGTCAGCAGGTCGGCACTGGGCTCGTCGTTTGCCTTTTCGGCAAGCGGGATCACCGAGCGCGCGGTGCGCACCACCGCTTCCTGATCCTTGACCAACTGCTGGATCATGTCTTCCGCGCTGGGCGTGCCGGTTTCTTCTTCCAGCACCGTCAGTTCCGAGAACTTGGCGTAACTGCCGGGCGCCGCGACACCGAGGGCGCGGATGCGCTCGGCGATCTCGTCGACGGCGACGGCCAGTTCCGTGTACTGGGTTTCGAACATGAGATGCAGGCTGTTGAACATGGGGCCGGTCACGTTCCAGTGGAAATTGTGGGTCTTGAGGTAAAGCGTGTAGGTGTCGGCCAACAGCCGGGAAAGTCCCTCGGCGATCTGGAGCCGGTCCTGTTCGTCGATACCGATATTGATGACCTGGTTCATGAGATGCTCCTTTGCCTTTCAAATGGTTTTGGTCGATGTCGATGGACTCACCCTACCGCCCCGTTATAATGTTGTGAATTGATCTATTTTTGTAATATTATTCGGTTTATTCAAATAATTGGAGTCCCAGCCCGTGCGCCTTTTGCCCAGCCTCAAACAACTGGAATACTTGACGGCGCTGGCCGAGACCGAGCATTTCGGCAAGGCCGCCGAGCTTTGCAACGTCACACCATCGACACTCAGTGCCGGCATCCGGGAACTGGAGGACCTGCTTGGCGTTGCTATCGCCGAACGCACCAAGCGCGTCGTCCTGATGACCGACATCGGCCGCGAGATCGCAGCGCGCGCCGGCGCCCTGATCCGCGACGCCGAGGATCTGATGGGCGTCGCGGCGGCACACAAGGAACCGATGACCGGCGACATGGTGCTCGGCGTGATCCCGACCATCGGGCCGTTTCTGCTGCCGCGCGTGCTGCCCCGGCTGGGCGCGGCCTATCCGGACCTGCGGGTCTTTCTGCGCGAGGAACGCACGGCCGAGCTACTGTCGCGGCTGCGCGCGGGCCATATCGACGCGGCACTGATCGCGCTGCCGTTCGACACCGAGGGCCTGGCCAGCCGCACCTTGTTCGACGACGGCTTTCTTTTCGCCTGTCTGCCCGACCACCCGCTGGCCGAGCGCCCGGCCATTACCGACGCCGACCTGGCGGCACAGCCGCTGCTTTTGCTGGAGGAAGGCCACTGCCTGCGTGGCCATGCGCTGGACGCCTGCCGGCTCGCGGGGTCGGCGGCACGGGTGCAATTCGAGGCAACCTCCATCCATACCCTGGTACAAATGGTCGCCGCCGGCATCGGAGTCACATTACTGCCGGAAATGGCGGTCGCCGCCAACATCGCCGCCGGCACCGACATTCGCCTGTTGCCGCTGGCCGATGCGGCGGTTCGGCACATCGGTCTGGTGTGGCGGCGCGCCTCGCCGCGTGTCAAAGAATTCGAACTGCTGGCGGACATGATTGCCGAGCATCATGCCGACAGTGAGATAGGCTAGAGCCGCCCGCCCGGCATATCGAGGGAATGCGCGGTCAACTGACCGACGATGTGCTCGAAGGCATCGTCCAGAGAATCGGTCGTGTAAAACAGATCCAAGTCCTCGGCCGAAATGGTCCCGTGCCGAACCAGGGCGTCGAGGTTCAAGACGTCGTCCCAGAAGGATTTGCCGTAGAGCACCACCGGCAGCCGCTTGGAGAGCTTGCGAGTCTGAATCAGGGTCAGCGATTCGAACAGTTCATCCAGCGTGCCAAAGCCGCCCGGAAACACCACCAGCGCCTTGGCCAGATAAATGAACCAGAACTTGCGCATGAAGAAGTAATGGAACTCGAAATTCAGTTCGCGGGTGATATAGGGATTGTCCTTCTGCTCGTGCGGCAGCGAGATGTTGAACCCGATGTTGATGCCGTCGGCCTCCGAGGCGCCACGGTTGGCGGCTTCCATGATTCCGGGCCCGCCGCCGGTGCAGACCAGAAACCGCCGGCTCGGGTCTTCCAGGCTCTTTGACCATTGCGTCAGCCGGTGTGCCAAGGTGCGCGCGTCCTCGTAATAGGCGGACATCTTGAGCGCATGTTCGGCTTTGGACACGTCGCCGCCCGCCGCCTTGGCCTCGGCCAGCGCGCGCTCGGCCTCGTCCCGGGGCTTCACCCGGGCCGAGCCGAAAAAGACGATGACGTCGGCGACGTTGAGGTCGCGAAACCGCGCCTGCGGCTCCATGAATTCCGAAAGGATGCGGATACCGCGCGCGTCGGAACTGGCGAGGAACCGTTCGTTGCGATAGGCCTTGCGGGGACCGCCGGGTTCGTCGCTCATGGCCTGCCTCCGATATCCATCAGCCGGCCGAGACCGGTCATGTCGTCGACCATCAGGGTGCCGGCCGGAAACGGGTTCTCGCGCACCACCGGGCGGCGGCCGACGAACGGCACGCCATTGGCCAGCGCCGCATCGCGGTCGGTAAAGGTGTCGCCGACGAACAGGCATTCGTTGGGGGCCAAGCCATGCTCTGCCAAGAGGCCGGAAACGATCTCCGGCTTCAGCCGGGGCGATCCGTGCACGCTGACGAAAAATCGGCTCCAGCCGCGCGCCTCGACGATGCGCCGCATTTCATCCTCGGGCGTCCCGGAGATCACGAACATCCGGACCCGGCCCGCCAGTCCGTCGAGAAGCGCCGCCGCGCCCGGCACCTCGTCGCAGCCGACGACGGCAGCTTCCACCAGGGCCTCGAACCTGGCCGCCCAGTCGGCCAACTCGTCCGGAGGCAATTTGTTGTCCAGCAATTCGCGATGGATACGGTCGATCTTCAGTACCCGCGAGACCGCGCCCATCTCGCGGTTGATCGCCACGGCACCGACGCCGACCTCCTCGCCGAACGGAGCGAACAGGGCGCGAAAGGCATCTTCCTTGAGCGCCACCGATTCGGCCAGAACACCATCGAAATCGAAAAAAATTGCTGTCGGGGAGAGAGACGGGCTCACGTCAGGACTTCACCCAGCGCCGGGCCGCTGCGTCGTCGCTGTCGCGTGCGTCGACCCATTTGCCGCCGTCGGGCGTATCTTCCAGCTTCCAGAACGGCGCCTGGGTCTTCAGCCAATCGATGAGGAAATGGCAGGCCTCGAAGGCGGCTTCGCGGTGCGCCGAAGCGGCGGCGACGAGAACGATCCTGTCGCCGGGCTCAAGCCGGCCGTAGCGGTGGATGATCAGCGTCGCATCCAAGGGCCAACGTTCCAGCGCCTGGCTTTCGATATCGACCAGCGCCTTTTCGGTCATGCCGGGATAGTGCTCCAGGGTCATGGCGCTGATGTCGGCGTTGCCGGCCATGTCGCGGACCAGGCCGACAAAGGAGCAGAGCCCGCCGATGCCGTGGTTGCCGTCGGTCATCGCCGCCAGTTCGGCGCCGATGTCGAAGTCCTCCGCCTGCACCC
Organism: Rhodospirillaceae bacterium; assembly: GCA_038125725.1. Taxonomy (GTDB): domain Bacteria; phylum Pseudomonadota; class Alphaproteobacteria; order Rhodospirillales; family Casp-alpha2; genus TMED8. The sequence goes on along the minus strand of JAYPEK010000035.1, from coordinate 19,928 downwards.
GGATAGCCATCTCAGCCTCCCGTTACCGGCGGGAAGAAGGCGATCTCGTCATCGGCACCAAGGGCCGCGTCCATGGGGGCGTATTCCTGGTTGACCGCGACCCGCACCGTCTTCGGATCGGCAAAGGCGGCGGCATAGCCGGGGCCGCGCCCGCGCAGCCATTCGACCAGGTCGCTGACGGTATCGATTTCGTCCGGCACCGCCAACTCCTCGCCACCGGTCCCGATCTTCTCCCGCACCCAGGCGAAATACACCAGTTTCATCGCGCCACCTCGCTGAACGGCAGGAAGTCCACCTGCTCTCCGGTCGTCACGTTGCCGCGTTCTTCCGGCAGTTCCACCAGGCCATCGGCAAAGACCATCGACGTCAGGATGCCTGAGCCGCCGGAACGATACTTCTTCGCCACCAGCCGGCCATTGTCGCGCTCCAGGCGCGCGCGCACCCATTCACGCCGGCCGGTCTTCTTCTTGTAATCGAAGCCGGCGACCACCGGGTAGCGCGGCGCCGCGATGTCGCGCGCCCCGCCGAGCCGCAGCAGCAGCGGCCGCGCCAGCACCATGAAGGTGACCATCGCCGCCACCGGGTTGCCGGGCAGCCCGACGAAAGCGGTGGAGCCGACGCGGCCGAGCGCGATCGGCCGGCCGGGCTTGATCGACAGCCGCCAGAAATGAATCTCGCCGTCGCGTTCCACGGCCGCCTTGACGTGGTCTTCCTCACCGGCGGATACGCCGCCGGACGTAAGCAGCACGTCGTGATCCCGCGCGGCCAGCGCAAGCGCTTCGGCCATGCTGTCTTCGTCGTCGGCGAGAATGCCAAGATCGGTGACGGCACAGCCCATGTCCTTCAACAGGCCCATCACCGAGAACCTATTGGCGTCGAAGATGCAGCCTTCCGGCGCATCGTCCGTGGGATCGCGGACCTCGTCGCCGGTGGAGAAGACGGCGGCGCGCAGCGGCCGATAAACCGACAAGGTGCCGCGTCCGACCGATGCCGCCAAGCCCAGTTCCTGCGGCCTGAGCCGCGAACCCGCTGAGACCACGATATCGCCGGCGCGCACGTCCTCGCCCCGAAAGCGGCGGTTGGCGCCCGCTTTCAGGCCGGGCGGCAAGATCACGTCGTCGCCGTCTGGGGTGCAGTCCTCTTCCATGAACACGGTGTCCATGCCATCGGGCATCGGCGCACCGGTAAAGATGCGCACTGCCTCACCGCGTTCGCCGGCACGGCCGAGCGGATGCCCAGCCGCCACCCGGCCGCCAACCCGGAGCCGGGTGTCGCCGTCCGCTTTCAGGTCATCGAAAAACACCGCATAGCCATCGACGGCGCTGTTGTCGTGCGGCGGCACGTCGCGCGGCGCCGAGATGTCCTCGGCGAGCGTCCGTCCCAGCGCATCGGCGAGCGGCACGCTCTCAGTCTCCGCCACCGGCTCGACACGCTCGGCCAGGATGGCGAGCGCATCGTCCATGGGCATCAGTTCGCCGCCGAACGCGAAACAGTCGTCCTTAAGCTGCGCCATCGCGCGCCTTTCCGTCGAGCCCGCAGAACCCGATGATAAAATCGCCGATGGAAGCGACGTTGTTGAGATCCAGCACCGGCACGTCGATATGCGGCAACGGCTCGTCGCTGGCGACGGCGACGATGCTTTCGTCGCCGGCGGCAATCATCTCCTTGCCGACCGACGGACGGTAGACCTCGAGCTTCTTGTGGCGGTGGCTTTTGAAACCTTCAATCAGCACCAGGTCCACCGGCGCCATATTGGCCAACAGGCTGTCGATGTCGGGCTCGGCCTCGTCGCGGTTTTCGTGCAATAGCGCCCAACGCTTGGCGCCGGTGATCAGCACCTCGTGAGCGCCGGCCTGGCGGTGCAGGTAAGAATCCTTGCCGGGCTTGTCGATGTCGAAATTGTGGTGTGTGTGCTTCATGGTCGAGACCCGGTAGCCGCGGCGGATCAGGTCCGGCAGCAACTCGATCATCAAGGTGGTCTTGCCGCTGCCCGACCAACCGACGACGCCGAAAATCTTGGCTTCACCCGGTTTCATGGCCAGCTCAGCTTCCCGTTTCCGGCGACGCGCCGGAAGCGCGTTCCGCCGCCTCGTCGGCCTTGTTGATCTGCCTGAGCCCGAGCACCAGGTAGTCGAAGCCCGTCACCAACGTCAACACAGCCGCCGCCCACAGCCCGTAAATGCCGATTTCGCTGGTGCTGACGGGGCCGAACATGGGGCCGTTGGGACCGACCAGCAGGAAACCCAGCGCCAGCATCTGCAGCGTCGTCTTCCATTTCGCCAACGTGCTTACCGGCATGCCGACGCGCACCTCGGCCAGGAACTCGCGCAGGCCGGATACCAGAATCTCACGGCACAAGATCACCGCCGCCGGCAGCACCGTGATCCCGGAAATCCGGTCGACGCCGACCAGCACCAATAAGACGGCAGCGACCAGAAGCTTGTCGGCAATGGGATCGAGAAACCGGCCCAGCGCCGATTGCTGGTGCCAGGCACGGGCCAGGTACCCGTCGAAGAAGTCGGTGACGCATGCATATGTATAGGCGGAAAAGGCCAGCCAACTGCCCGCCGGGTCATCGACGAACAACAGCAGACAGACCACCACCGGGATGGCCACGACCCGCGAAAGGGTCAGGATATTTGGCAAACGGTTCAGCATGGCGTGTTCCCAGGACGGCGCCGTTGCGCCACCAGGGGCATTCTACGGCAAGAACGCGCGCTGGCAACCTTCGCCGGGTGGCAAATTCGCATCCGCCTAACGCTCCGCGTGGAACCAGTCGTAAATGGTCTCGGCCATGGCCTTGGAGATGCCATCCACCGCCTCCAGGTCGGCGCGCCCGGCCTGGCTGACGGCGCGCGCATCGCCGAAATGATGCAGCAGCGCCTTCTTGCGCTTGGCGCCGATGCCCGGCACCTCGTCCAGCATGGAACGCTGGATCGCCTTGGAGCGCTTCTGGCGATGGCTGCCGATGGCGAAGCGGTGCGCCTCGTCGCGGATGCGCTGCAGGAAGTAGGACACCGGATCGCGCGGCGCCAGGTCGAACGGCCGGGCGTCGGGGCGGAACACGGTCTCGCGCCCGGCATTGCGGTCCGGTCCCTTGGCAATGGCCGCCAGCGCCACGTCCTCAATGCCGAGTTCCGCGAACACCTCGCAGGCGACACCCAACTGGCCCTTGCCGCCGTCGACCAGCACCAGGTCCGGCCACTGGCCGCTTTCGCGCGCCGCGTCTTCCTTGAGCGCGCGGCTGAAGCGGCGGGTCAGGACCTCGCGCATCATGGCGTAATCGTCGCCGGGGCTGTAGCCGTCGCTGTCCGGCGCCACCGCGCCGGCGGCCCCCTTGATGTTGAACTTGCGATAGGCGTTCTTCTGGAAACCTTCCGGTCCGACAACGATCATGGCGCCGACCGCCTTGGTGCCGGACACATGGCTGTTGTCGTAGACCTCTATGCGGTTGGGCGGCGCGTCCAATTCGAAGGTCTCGGCCAGGCCTTCCAACAGGCGCTGCTGCGATGCGCTTTCCGCCAGCCGGCGCTCCAGCGCCTGGCGGGCGTTAACGGCGGCATGCTGCACGAGGTTCAACTTGTCGCCGCGCTTCGGCACCAGGATTTCCACCTTGCGCCCGGCGCGCACGGCCAGCGCCTGCTCCACGAGGTCGCGGTTGACGATCTCATGGCCGAGCATCACCAGGCGCGGCGGCGGCGTGCGGGCGTAGAACTGGCCGAGGAAGGCTTCCAATACGGCCTCCAGCGGCTCGTTCCGCGCCTGGGCCGGAAAATAGGCGCGGTTGCCGTAATTGGCGCCGGAGCGGAAAAAGAACACCTGAATGCAGGTGACGCCGCCGGCCTGATGCGCGGCGATGACGTCGGCCTCCTTGATGCCGGCCAGGTTGATGTCCTGGTGCGCCTGTATGCGGGTCAGCGCGCGGATGCGGTCGCGGTATTGGGCCGCCAGTTCGAACTCCAGGTCGTCGCTGGCTTCCTGCATCAGCTTGGCGAAGCGGCGCTGAATGCGCTGGCTGTTGCCGGACAGAAACTCCTTCGCTTCGGCAACCAACTCCGCATAGGCCTCGGCATCGATGATGTCGACGCAGGGCGCGGCACAGCGCTTGATCTGGTAGAGCAGGCACGGCCGCGTACGGTTGGCGAACACGGTGTCGGTGCAGGAGCGAAGCAGGAACGCGCGCTGCAAGACGTTGAGCGTTTCGTTCACTGCCCAGACGGAAGCGAAGGGGCCGAAGTAGTCTCCCTTGCGGGTCTGGGCGCCGCGGTACTTGAGCACGCGCGGATACTCATGGTCGCGGGCAATGAGGATATAAGGAAAGGATTTGTCATCGCGCAGCAGGATGTTGTAGCGCGGCGCGTAGCGCTTGATCAGGTTCGATTCCAAGAGCAGCGCCTCGGCTTCCGTGTGGGTGGTCACGAATTCCATCGAGGCGGTCTCGAAGATCATGCGGCGGATGCGGACCGATTGCCGCTCCGGATGGGTATAGGCGGCGACGCGCTTTTTCAGGCTCTTCGCCTTGCCGACATAAAGCACTTTTCCGTCGGCATTGATCATGCGGTAGACGCCGGGCTTGTTGGGCAGCGTCTTGAGGTGCGCTTCGATCACGCGCACACCCTGCCCGGCGTCTCCGCCGCCGGGTTCCGGCTCCACCGAAAGCTCTGGTTCCGTCATCGCCCTACCTTCGCACACCGGCACCCAGGCACCGTCCGCGACTATAAACCGATCTATCCACCAAAGTTGTGGATATCTTTGTTGAAAAGCCCTTGGGCTCGCCCATTGAATTGAAATATCAACGGTTTAGAGGTTTTGACCAAATTTTAGGCACGCCTTTAAGCTATTGAAAATATTATTAAAATTTTAAATATCTTGCCTCGGACATAGGCATGAAAGATTGCGGAAATAATTCTGTTACATAGCCCGGCCGGGGAAAAGGCTGTGTAAAACCGTAGGCGCCAAAGCCTTGGATAGGGCTTCGGATTTACTAGGGAGAACCCAAGAGTTCGTGGATTTATACTTGGTTATGTCTTTCGATTTCGACGCCGACGCTGGCGGCGTTCTCCAGGATATCGAGCTTTTCCACCCGAACCCGGACGGACCGCACGCGCGGGTCCAGCAGCGACATGGCGGCGATCTCATCGGCCAAGGTTTCAACCAGGTTGATATGGCCTTTCTGCACGATCGCCTGGATACCGTCGGCCATTTCCTCGTAGCAAATGACGTTGCGGATATCGTCGTTGATCTCCGCCTCGCCCTCGTGCACGGCGAGGTCGAGATTGATACGCACCCGCTGCGGGCCGTCCTTCTCGTGCGCATGGATGCCGATCGAACAGGTCACCATATAATCGCGAATGAAAACGTGGCGCACGGAATTCGCCGCGTCGGCGATGCGCAGCGGTTGCACGTTGTCGGCAAGTTTCAAATTCGCGTCCATGGCCCTGTTTCCTTCCCGTCTCGGCGGTCCCGGGATGTCCCCATCCGGAACGCGCCCGTTCGTACATCTACCCCCGATTGCCGCCGAGAGCCAGCATGCATCAGCGCATACCCATATGCTGGCCGGAATCGACGGCGATCATCTGCCCGGTGACCGCCGGCGATTCCAGGATGAACCGCACCGCGCGGCAGATATCCTCGGGCAGCACTTGACGCGCCAGCGGCATCGCCGTCCATTCCTCGGCGAAATCCTCGTCGCTCTGATGCACGCTCTGCAGCGTCGGCCCTGGGCCGATGCCGTTGACGCGCACGTCGGGCGCCATGGCCCGCGCCAGGATCTGGGTCAGCCCCCAAAGCCCGGCCTTGCTCAGCGTGTAGGTGGTGAAGTCCGGCGTCAGGTTCCACACCCGCTGATCGATGATGTTGACGATGGCGCCCTGGCGGCCAGCCGGCAATTGCGATTGGAACGCCTGCGACAGCAGGAACGGCGCGCGCAGGTTGACCTCCATGTGCAGGTCCCAGGTCTCGCGCGTCGAGGTGGCAACGGTATCGCGTTCAAAGGTCGAGGCGTTGTTGATCAGGCAGTCGATAGGGCCGAGCGCGTCGGTCGCGGCGGGTACCAGCGCCTGGGTCTCGTCTTCATCGCGCAGATCCGCCTCCAGCGCCTCGGCGCGCCGGCCCATGGCGCGGATGTCCCCGACCAGCGCCTCCGCCTCGGCGCGCGATGCGGCGAAATGCACCCCCACGTCCCAGCCGGCACCCGCCAGGTCGAGGGCAATGGCACGGCCGATGCGTTTGGCCGCACCCGTCACCAGTACCGTGCCTGACCGCGTGTCGCTCATGGTCGATCCCGCAATCCGACTGTCAACCCAGGACGTTGTCGACGCCCTGCGCCTGGATCCAGATATAGGCGATATAGGCGGCGAACAGCACGCCACCGGCGGGGCGCGAGATCTTCCAGCCGATGGCAAGCACCGGCACCAGTAACAGCGACGAGGCGAGCATCACCCACATGTCGAAACCGACCACCTGCGCCGAGATCGGCAGCGGCGCCACCAGCGCCGTGGTGCCGGCAACACCCAGGATGTTGAACAGGTTGGAGCCAACCACGTTGCCGAGACCCACCTCGGCGTGGCCGCGCCAGGCGGCGACGACGGTCGCCGCCAATTCCGGCAACGACGTGCCGAAGGCGAAAAGCGTCAGCCCGATGACTTCTTCCGAAACGCCCCAGGAGCGCGCGATTTCGACGCCGCCCATGATCAGCAGTTCGGCGCCGCCGATCAGGCCGGCGAGACCGATGAAGACCGCCACCACCGAACCGAGCGTCGACTTCGGCCAGCCCTCGAATTCTTCCAGCGCCTCCTTGGCTTCGTCGTCGCCGGTGTCGCGGTCGCGCCAATAGGAAATGGTCAGGAACACGAAAAACCCGATCAACAACAGGATGCCCGCCAGCAAGTCCATTTCGCCACGCACCGCCAGGCCCATGAACAAAAGGGTACCGCCGACCAGCATGGCGCCGTCACGATGCAGCCCGGCCTCGGATGGCTTGATCGGCATGATCAACGCAGCAACGCCGAGGATCAGCAGCACATTTGCGATGTTGGATCCGACCACGTTGCCGACGGCCAGGCCCGGCGCCCCTTCCATGGCGGCGCGCACGCTGACCACCAGTTCCGGCGCCGAGGTGCCGACGGCGACGACCGTCATGCCGATCACCATCGGTGATACCCCGTAGCGTTCGGCCAGCATCACCGCGCCGCGCACCAAAAGCTCGGCACCACCGACCAGCACGACGAATCCGATCACGACCTGGAGATAAATCATGTCTTCTGTTTCCTGATTTTTTTCGGCCAGTGCTCGAAAGCCGTGACCACCTCTGTATATAGCGAACGTTTGAAGGGAACGATCAGCGCCGGCAGGCCGGCCAGATCGGCCCAGCGCCATTCGGTGAATTCCGGCTTGTCGTGGGCCTCGAGATCGAAGTCGGAATCCTCACCTGTGAACTTGAGCGCATACCATTTCTGCCGCTGTCCCCGATACTTGCCGCCCCAGGCCACCCCGATCAGATCGTCGGGGAGGTCATAATCGATCCATTCAGAGGTCTCTTCAAGGATTTCCACCTTGTCCGTACCGGTCTCCTCCGCGACTTCGCGGATCACCGCCTCGGCCGGGTCCTCGCCCTTGTCGATGCCGCCCTGCGGCATCTGCCAGTAGTTCTCGATCTTGCGCCCGGCGCGCGGCGCGCGGCTGCCGATCCAGACCTGACCGTCACCGTTGAAGATCACCGCGCCGACGCCTTTGCGCAGCGGCAGCGAGGCGCGGAGCTTCTCCAGCGCCTTCGGTTTGGATTTGGAACTCATTCGATGAACTGCTTTCCGACGATGGAAGAAACCGGCACCAGCGCCAGCTTCTTGCCCGGCAGGGTATTGATCCAGGCCTGGATCTGGTGAATGGACACCGGATAGGGATGCGCCATGGCAATCGCCGTGGCGTTCTTGGAGACGAAGCTCTCCAGGTTTCTCAGGCGCCGCTGGATGTTGCTCGACGACGGCGGGTCGTCGAGCAACACGTTGCTTTTCAACACCGGCAGATCGATCTCCTGGGCGATGGTCACGGCCGACGACTTCGACGAGGCTGCATCAATATAGATCAGCCCACGCCGCTTCAATTCTTCCAGGATCGGCTTCAATTGCCCATCGGCGGTGGCGAATTTGGAACCCATGCTCGACACCACGCCGACATAACCGGCGAAGCTCGATAGCACGCCGCGCAGGCGTTTGACGTTTTCCGCCACCTGCACCGTGGTCGTCAGGCCCATGGGGCCGGCATCCATGCTCGGGAACTTCTGGCTTTCCATGGGCAGCGCCACATAAGCCTCGTGTCCGGCCAGGCGCGAGCGCAGCAGCCAGTCGTCCAGGTCGCTGGCATAGGGCTCGAACACCAGGCTCACTTCGGGCGGCAACTTGCGGATGGTGGCCAACGTCGCGGCACGGCTGAGGCCGAGTCCGGTAATCAGGATGCCGACGTGCTGGCCCTGTTCGTTGCCGGTCAGCGGCCGCGCGTAGGCCTCCCACGGCTTGCGGCCCTGGGCGTCGATCTTGGGTAGCGGCTTGGCCTGGCCCGATACGGTCTCGAGCAGGGATTGGATCGGCGCCGTCGCCAACGGCACATTGCGCTCGATATCGGCGGTCCGCTGATAGGAGACCGACGTCACCGAGGGGATCACGACCCCCTGTGCACCGTCGGTGGCGCCGGCCAACGCGTTGAGCGAGCCACCGGCCGCTTCCGGCGTGGTCAGGACACTCCCCTGCAGGTTCCCCGCGGCATCGGCCGCCGCCGTCTCACCACCCGGCGCGGCTTGCCCGGGTGCCGCCTCGCCGGTTGCGGCCTGACCGGGCGCCGCGTTCTGACCCGGCGGCGGACGGTCGCCGGCATCGTCTTGTACGGCATTCAGGGAACCCTGTTTCGGCGGCAACGCCATTTGGATGCGGCCATCATCGGGCGGCGCTTCAGCGACCTCAGCGTCGTCGCCCATCAGCCAGAATGCCGCACCACCGGCAATGCCCAATATCAGGACACCGGCGGCAGCGGCGGCGAAAATCAGTTTCTTGCGCCGCTCGCCTTTGCCACCGCCTCCGCCTTCTTCGTCCTCGTCGTCCCAGGCATCGTCGTCGTCATAGTCGAGTTCGCCGTCATCGACCTCGACGTCGTATTGGTCCTGGCCCATGACCGGGCCGTCGTCGTCGTCACCGCCCTCGACCTGACTGCCGGTACCGAACAGCGAATCGTCGTCTTCCTCCATCTGGGCTTCCAGCGCCGCCAATTGCTGGTCCTGGATGCTCGGGCGGTCGTCGTCTTCATGATCATCGTCATCGTCATCGACGGCGCCGCCACCACCGTAGTCATCGTCATGGTCTTCGTCGTCATCCATGATGACGGTGGTGGTGGGGCGGTCGTCGTCTTCGAGGTCGAAGTCCTCGTCGTCGAAATCGTCGTCGTCCTCATCGTCTTCAGACGACCGTTTGAAAAGCTTCTTGAGGAACTTCAACGCCGAATCCCTTCGCCGATCCGTTTCGGTGCGTCAGTTGGTCCGTTCGGTCTGAGCGTTCGAGTAGAGCGACAGACCACGCAGCAGGTCGAGCGCCCGGGCCAACTGGTAATCGTCGGCTCCTTCCGCGTCCGGCTTCTCGGCGTCCGCGGCGGGCTTGTCGTCCGCCGCCGGCGCCTTCTCGCCTTCGCCCGCGCCCTCTTCCTTCTTGGCATCGGGGTTGGCGATGGCGCCCAACAAGTCGGCTTCGCGGGTGCGCTGGCGGGTGGCGATCTTCTCCACCTTCGCCTGCTCGACCACGATGTCGGGATCGATGCTCTTGGCCTGGATGGAACGGCCCGACGGCGTGTAATAGAGCGCCGTGGTCAGGCGCATGGCGCCGTGCCCGGAAAGCGGCATGATGGTCTGCACCGAGCCCTTGCCGAACGATTTCGTGCCCATCAGGATCGCCCGGCGATGGTCCTGCAGCGCACCGGCGACGATCTCCGACGCCGAGGCGGAACCGCCGTTGATCAGCACCACCACCGGCAGCCCCTTCGCCAAGTCACCCGGCGTGGCGTTGTAGCGCAGCGTGTCCTCTTCCTTGCGCGAACGCGTGGAAACGATCTCGCCCCGATCGAGGAAGGCGTCGGATACCTTCACCGCCTGGTCCAGCAGGCCGCCCGGATTGTTGCGCAGGTCCAGCACCACGCCGATCATCTCGTCGCCGAGTTCACCCTCGAACTTCGACATGGCGCTTTCCAGGCCCTTATCTGTCTGTTCGTTGAACGAAGTGATGCGCACGTAGCCGACCTTGCCTTCGACGCGCGAACGCACCGAGGTGATCTTGATCACCGCGCGGGTGATGGTGACGTCGAAAGGCTCGGCCACGCCCTGGCGGCGGATTGTGAGCTTGATGTCGGAACCGACCCGGCCGCGCATGCGGTCGACAGCCTGCGACAACGTCAGGCCCTGCACCGGCTTACTATCCAGATGCGTAATGAAATCACCGGATTCGACGCCGGCCCGGTAGGCCGGGGTATCGTCGATGGGCGAGATCACCTTGATGAAACCGCCTTCCATGGTGACCTGAATGCCGAGACCGCCGAACTCGCCGCGGGTGTTGACCTGCATGTCGCGGAAGTTCTTGGCATTCATGTAGCTGGAATGGGGGTCCAAGGCCGTCAGCATGCCGGTGATGGCTGCCTCGATCAGCTCTTCGTCGGTCGGGGTTTCCACATATTCGGCGCGCACCCGCTCGAACACGTCGCCGAACAAGTTGAGAAGCCGGTAGGTGTCGACGCTGTTCTTCTGCTCCTCCGCCGCCTTCGACGCCATGGGCGCGAAACCGAGAGAGAACGCAACGAGAGTGACCGCTACCGTGAGCTTGGAGAAAACGTTCATCCGCTTACCTTACCTTTGCGCGCTGCCAGCCAGGCTAGGGGATCGATAGGCTGGCCTTTGCGACGAAATTCTACATAAAGCGCCGGACGTTGGACGCGCGTGCGTCCGTTGGCGCTGACCCGTTTGGCTTGGCCCATGACCCCGACGGGTTCACCGACCAAGAACCACTGCCCGACGGCCGCGTCAATTCGCGCCATGCCGGCGAGGAGTGTATGATATCCGCCCGTGTGTTCGATGATCAAGAGTTGCCCGTAGCCGCGGAACGGCCCGGCAAACACCACTTTTCCCTCGAATGGCGCGATAATCTGGGCGCGCGCCGATGTCTCGATGGTCAAACCTTTGTGAACACGGCCGCTGGTGATGGCCTGGCCGTAGCGCGCGACCACGCGGCCGACGACCGGAAACGGCATTTCTCCCTTGGCGCTGTCGAACGGCTTGCCGCTGAATCCGCGCGGCATGGCGCCGGCCGGGCTAATGCCGGATGGCCGCACCTGGGCGCCGGCGCTGCCCGGCCGGGCAGCCGCTGCGGCGGCCTGTGACGCGGCCTGACGTTCCGATTGCTCGCGCCGGGCGCGCAGTTGGTCCAGGCGACCGACCAGATCCTGCAAGTTGGCGGCCTCGCCGGCCAGTTTCGCGGCCTGCTTGCCGGCCTGGGTCTGTTCCAGGACGGCGCGCCGGCGCAGCCGCGACTTGCGTCCCAGCAAGCGCTTCAACACCAGGCGCTGTTCCTCCAGCTTGCCCAGTTCGGCATCGAGCTCGGTGCGCCGGCTCTCGGCCTCGTCGCGGGCCTCCGCCAGTTCGGCGAGGCTGCGGCCGAGCACCCTTGCCTCGCCTTCCAGGCGCGGCAGCACGGCGCGCAGCAGGATGGCGCTACGCACCATGTCGGCCGGCGGGATCGGTTGCCCGATCAGCGCCTCAGGCGGGTTGCGCGCCATCCGCTGCAGCGCCGCCAGCACTTTGCCGAGCTGGTCGCGGCGCTCGCTGAACAGTTTGCGGATATCGGCCTGGCGGGTATCGAGCTCGGACAGGCGATCTTCCAACTCCGCCGTGCGCGTCTCATGGTGCTGGATGATGCGTGCCGCCGCGACAAGCCCCTCGCGAATGCGCTGGATATCCTGTTCCAGGACTTCCGCCTTCTTCTTCAGGATCTCTGTGCGGTCGCGCGCCTTGTCCAATTCCTGTTGCTTGGCGCGCAGCCGCTGCGCGGCGCTCGGCGGCGGTGGCGGCGTCGCCTTGGTGGGGGATTTGACCGGTGCCGTGCTTGCCGGCGCCTGCGCCATGGCCGGGACCAACGGCGCGATGGCCAACAGAACCCCCAGATGGATACCGAAGGCGACGGCGCGGATCATCGTGCAACCGCCCTGAGAGCGGCGGTCGGTCATGGTTATTCGGCGGCGGCGGTCGCGACGCCGCCGGAGCCGATGAGCGAATGGCCGGTCATCTCGGCGGGCTGCGGCAGCCCCATCAGCGCCAGAAGGGTCGGCGCCACGTCGGCCAGGCGGCCATCGCTGAGCGTGGTCACGCCGGCCGGCGGGTTGACCAGAAACGCCGGCACCTCGTTCAGGCTGTGCTGGGTATGGGGACCGCCCGTCTCGGGATCGAACATCTCTTCGCAGTTGCCGTGGTCGGCGGTCACCAGCATGACGCCGCCGGCCCCTTTCACCGCCGTTTCCAACCGGCCCAGGCTTTCGTCCAGGGTTTCGGCCGCCTTGATCGCGGCTTCCAGAATGCCGGTATGGCCGACCATGTCACCGTTGGCGAAATTGACGACGATGAGGTCGAAGGTACCACTTTCGATGGCGGCGACCAATTTGTCGGTCACCTCCGGCGCCGACATCTCCGGCTGCAGGTCATAGGTGGCAACCTTGGGCGACGGCACCAGGATGCGCTCCTCGCCGTCGAACACCTCCTCGCGCCCGCCGTTGAGGAAGAAGGTCACGTGCGCGTATTTCTCGGTCTCGGCGATGCGAAGCTGCTTGCCGCCGGCCTCGGAAACAACCTGGCCCAGGATGCCGCTCAGTTGTTCGGCCGGAAACAGCGCCGGAAACAAAGCGTTCAACTCGGTCGAATACTCGACCATGCCGAGGCGCGCCGCGAAAGCCGGCGTGCGGGACCGGGCAAAGCCGTCAAACGCAGGATCGGCCAGCGCGGCCAGGATTTCCCGCGCCCGATCGGCACGGAAGTTGGCCATCAACAGCCCGTCGCCATCGGTCATGCCGGCATAGTCGCCGATCACGGTCGGCAGCATGAATTCGTCGCCCTTGTCGTCGGCGTAGCTGGCATCGACGGCGGCCAGGGGATCATCGTTCCGCTCGCCCTCGCCGGCGGCCAGCGCCTTGTGCGCCAGTTCCACCCGTTCCCAGCGGTTGTCTCGGTCCATGGCGTAGTAGCGGCCGCTGACGGTGGCGACGGAAAAGCCAGCGAGCCCGGCCGTGTCATCCAGGAATTTCACCAGATAACCGCGCCCGTTCCGGGGCGGCGTGTCGCGGCCGTCGAGGAAGGCATGTACCCGCACCGGCACCCCGGCGGCGGTGATGATCCGCGCCAGTTCGACCATGTGATCCTGATGCGAGTGCACGCCGCCCGGCGACAACAGGCCGAGCGTATGGCAGGCGCCGCCCGTCTCTTTCAGCGCGGCGATGATTTCCCCCAGCTCCGGCTTCGTGGCCAGCGAGCCGTCGGCCACAGCGGCGTCGATGCGGGGCAGGTCCTGCATGACCACGCGGCCGGCGCCCAGGTTCATGTGGCCGACCTCGGAGTTGCCCATCTGGCCCGCCGGCAGGCCGACGTCGAGGGCGCAGGATTTCAACAGCGCTTTCGGATATAGCCCGTGAAAGCGGTCCCAGTTGGGCGTGGCGGCAAGGGCGACCGCAAAAAAGGAAAAAAAAAAGAGCGAGAAGAACACCGCCCCGAATGAATAAAAGAAAAGCAGGCGCGAGATATGGTCTTTAATTGGG
>JAYPEK010000035.1:0-6097 GCA_038125725.1 Rhodospirillaceae bacterium | reverse complement strand
AAGCGGTCCCAGTTGGGCGTGGCGCCGAGTTTGACGGCATTACCGTCCGCCTCGGCGCGCTCGCCCCAACCGTCGAGAATGCAAAGGACGACGGGGCGCGGCGATTGAGCGTTTTCGGAGGTATCGGTCATGGGGGTTAATATAGGATGGATATGCGGCATTCGCAGCCTAAATGATGGAAGTTTGGGCGCCGGGCGGCGTCTGCTTGTGGAAAAATGCCGGCGTCGGCGCCATATGTACCGAAACACCGTTCAGGAGACCGCCATGTTCTTCAATTTCTCCAGTGCCAAATCGGAATTGCCGGACCCGGCCACGGCGCTTCCCGGCCGCGCCCAGGCGATGCCGGTAACGGAGCCGCATTTCGTCAACGGTCGGCCGCTGACGCCGCCCTATCCTGAAGGATATGAGCGCGCGCTGTTCGGCATGGGCTGCTTCTGGGGCGCGGAGCGCAAGCTCTGGCAGACGCCGGGCGTCTACGTGACGGCGGTCGGTTACGCGGCGGGTTTCACGCCGAACCCGACCTACGAGGAAGTCTGCTCGGGGCGTACCGGCCACAACGAGGTGGTGCTCGCGGTGTTCGATTCGAACGCGGTCAGCTTCGAGACGCTGCTTTCCGCCTTCTGGGAAGGCCACGACCCGACCCAGGGCATGCGCCAGGGCAACGACGTCGGCACCCAATACCGCTCCGGCGTCTATTGCTACAGCCTGGAGCATCTGAAAGCAGCAGAAGCCAGCCGCAAGGTCTACGAGAAAAAGCTCAAGCAGGCCGGCTTCGGCGCCATCACCACCGAGATCAAGGAAGCGCCCGAGTTCTATTTCGCCGAGACCTACCATCAGCAGTATCTCGGCCGGAACCCGGGCGGCTATTGCGGCCTCGGCGGCACCGGCGTGCGATGCGGCTGAGCCCCCCCCTATCACGTCGTGACGTGACCTATTTGAATATCTCGTCGAAGAAATTCATGGTCTGACGCCAGGAATCGCCGTCCGCCTGGGCGTTGTAGGCGAGCGGCATATTGAACTTCTTGCCGCGTTCGGTGGCGCCCGGGTTGGTGAACGAGTGCACCGCGCCCGGATACTGGACGATCTGATAGTCAAGACCGGCACGCGCCATCTCGGCGCGCAAGGCGCTGATCGAGGCCTGCGGCACGAACTTGTCGTCGGCGCCGTTGAATACCCGCACGGCCGCCTTGGAGACGCCGCGCTGGGCCTTCGCGACCGGCGTCAGGTTGCCATGGAAGCTGACCACGCCCTTCAGGTCCTCACCGAGACGCGCCATGTCCAGCACCACCTTGCCGCCGAAGCAGTAGCCGATGGCCGCGGTCTTCGCCGGATCCACCGTGTCGTGACGCTTGAGCCGGCGGTAGGCGGCATTGAAGCGGGCACGCATGCGGTCGGCATTGGCGATAGCTTCCTTCATGAAGGCGCCCGCGTCCTTGGGATGATCGGCCTGCTTGCCAGTGCCGTACATGTCGAGCGCAATGGCGGTATAGCCGCGCGCCGCCAGAAGCTCGGCGCGCTTGCGCGCATAGGCATCGTGGCCCCACCACTCGTGCACCACGACGATGCCCGGGCGCTTGCCGGCAATGGCATCGTCGTAGGCGATGTAGCTGGTGAACTCCTCGCCGCCGATGGTGTACTTCACCACCTCGCCCTTGACCTTGGCTTCGGCGGCGCCGGTGGCGACCGCGACCAACAGGCCGGCGGCACACAATATCGTGGCCAACTTCAACGTTTTCATCCTTCGGGTCTCCTTTCTCCCTGGATCGTTACTCTCGCACCGGTTTTTCACCGGCGCTCGGCGGAGGCTTTCAGGCCGTGTATCCGCCGCATTTCCTCATTCTCGAACATACCCGGATCGTCCAGATAGTCGCGGACCATCTCCAGGCAATCGTCACCCCAGAACAGCTCCGCGCCGACGCGGCAGGTGGGGACGCCGAACACCCCCGCCGCCACCGCGGCCTCGCCGTTGTTCGCGAGTTCGGCCTTCACCGCCGGGTCGGATACCCTAGCATCGCCGTCGGAAATCCCCAAAGCCGCTTGCATGGCGGCCCAGCCGTCTGGATCGTCCGGCAGGTGGCCGTCGACCCAGATGGCGCGGAAGATCGCCCGCACCGCCGCCAAGTCGTTGCCGAGCGCGATCGACAGCCTGAGTGCCCGCAACGGATTGAACGGGTGCATGGGCGGCGCGCGGAACGGGGTGCCGTCGCGCCGGGCCCGCCACAAGCACTGGCGGAAGGTAAACACCTTTTTCGGCGCCACCTCCGCCGGGCCCTTCTGTCCCCAGTGATTCAAGAGCCCGGCGAACAGCACCGGCACCGGCTCGATCTCCCGATCCTCCGCCAGCGCATCCAGCCGCGCCGACTGCAGGTAGGCGTAGGGCGAGATGAAATCGAAATACCACTGGATCGTGGCCAAGGCGCGGCGCTCCTCTTGTTGGGAGCCTCATGGTACTCGGCCCCCGAGAGCGAGGCAATCTGGCTCAGTCGGGACCGGTGTAATCCTCGCAGCCCTGCGACAGGGCGAAACAGGCGAGGCGCACGGTCTTCGGCACCTCGATCTCGGCACCGTCGCGAACGCCCTTCTCGTAGTACTGGACAATGCGCCGCTTCAGCCCCAACGCGTCGGCCGCTTCCTTCTGCGACATGCCCAGCGATTTGCGCCAGGCCTTGAAACTTTCCGGCCGCATGGCGGCATCGCCGGGTTTCTTATCGTCTTTGTCTTTCGCCATCGGCTGCCCTCAAGCCCTTGTTTCGAAAACCTTTTAGACCCTTTCTGAGGAACGGGAAAACAAAAAGTGCACTTGGTGCGCTTTTTTTGCTTGAAATGCGCACCAAGTGCGCATAGTATCATTTCAACGAAGGAATTGATAGACATGAATCGTCCCGGAATGGTCCGTCAATCCTAACCACATGAAAAAGGAGCCAAGCTGATGGATATCCTGATGGTTTATTGGAACAGCATTTGGCAGAACACCGTCAACGGCGTCAGCGAGAAGACGACCCACGTGAACACGTCCAGCGAATGGGCCGCCTATCATCGCAGCCTCGAGCGCGCACCCAAGACCCAACCCGTCGCCGCGCCCCGCGCCTGACCTGCCCGACTTCCTTCGACCGGGGCCGGATGCAGACCGCATCCGGCCCCGTCGAGTCTCTACCTTTCGGACCGCCCTCCCTGCGTGAACTTTTGATGTCACGCTTTCGATTTTCCGCCTGATGCTTAAGATATCGTCGCAGGACCACAACTTGCGACGAAGGATGCGCGGCATGAACGAGCGGAAACAGAACACTTCCGACATCAGTTGGATCGAGGCCGAGCTGCAGGACAGCTTCGACGAGGAACTGGAGATGGAGCTCGACGATCAGCGCATCGCGCGCGAGCTCGACACGATCACCGACCTGCGTCACAAGTCCATGCTCGACCGGCGCACCTACTTCCACGAGCTGATCCGGCTGCAGACGGAACTGGTGAAGCTGCAGGACTGGGTCCAGCACACCGGCTACAAGCTGCTGGTCATCTTCGAGGGCCGAGATGCCGCCGGCAAGGGCGGCGTCATCAAGCGCATCACCCAGCGCTTGAACCCGCGCACTTGCCGGGTGGTGGCGCTGTCGGCGCCGACCGACCGCGAGAAGACGCAGTGGTATTTCCAGCGCTACGTGCCGCACCTGCCGGCGGGCGGCGAGATGGTGCTGCTCGACCGCTCCTGGTACAACCGCGCCGGCGTCGAGCGGGTCATGGGCTTCGCCACGCCGAAGCAGGTCGAGGACTTCTTCCGCGACGTGCCGGAGTTCGAACGCAACCTGGTGCGCTCCGACATCAAGGTGATCAAGTACTGGTTCTCGATCACCGACCAGGAACAGCAATTGCGCTTCCTGATGCGCATCCACGACCCGATGAAGCAGTGGAAGCTGAGCCCCATGGACCTGGAATCGCGCGCCCGCTGGGAAGCCTACACCCGCGCCAAGGAGGAGATGTTCGAACGCACCAACATCCCCGAAGCGCCCTGGTTCATCGTCGAGGGCAACGACAAGAAGCGCGCGCGCCTGAACACCATCAACCACCTGCTGCAGCAGGTGCCCTACGAGGACGTGGAAACCGAGCCCGTGCACCTGCCGGACCGCATCTTCAATCCCGACTACGAGCGCAAGGTGCTGCCGGACGAGCTTTACGTGCCGAAGGTCTTCTGATCGCGGAGTCTAGAAGAAGGCCTGGAACGAGGCACTGAGCGAGCCGAAGCGGCTGGCCCGCGCCTGGCCGGCGAACTCCTTGGTCACCAGCGCGTTGGTATAGGCGATGCAGAAGCGGCCATAGGTCACCGCCGCGCCCAGCGTGAACTGCCCGACCCAGGGTTCACGATCGACGCTGTGGCTGTCGCGCCAGGTGTTGCCGTCGAGGAAGATATTGTGGGCGACGTAGCGGCCCTCGCCGGTGGCGAAAAAATAGAAGCTCGAGCCTTCCTCGTTGAGCTTGTCCAAGGCGGTGCCGCCCTGGATCAGCGACGGCGGGCCGAAATCGGCCGGCAGGTTGAGCCCGACCCGCATCGCCGCGCCGGCGCCCGCATGGGTGAGCACGTTGCCGAGGCTGGCGCCGACGTTGGGGACGAAATCCGCCTGCCAGCCGCGCCCCAGGTTCCAGGGATCGGCGAGCCGCCACTTGCGCTCGTAGGCGACCATCAGACCGGGTTCGGTCTTCAACTGATTGTCCCAGCCGTTGAAGACGCTGATGCCGCGCAGATGGTGAACGAAGTCCTGCGATTCCTCGCCCAAGGCCTCCGGCCCGACCAGGCCGAGGCTGACCTCGACCGTCTCCGACGTCTTCCGGCCGCCGCCCATATCGTTGACGGTATGCACCGAGAGCGAGCCGTAGAGCCAGCCGGCAAACGGCCGGTCGTCGGCAATCAGCCCCGTCGGCGCCTTGTCCGACGGCGTGTAGATATCCTGGCCAAGTGCCCAGCCGAAGCGGGTGGTCTCGTTCTCGTCCTGGGCGATGACCTCCAAGAGGTCCCGCACCTGTTGCAGAATGGGCAGCGTCTTGCCGCCCTCCGGCGACAGCCACGAGAGGCGGATACCGTTGGTGTAATAGCGGTCGGTACCGGTGAACAGATCGTTCTCGAACTGAAAGGTGAAGGTGCCAAGTTCGGTATCGCCGGCCTTGGCGACTTCCTGGGCCAGTTGCTTGCCGTCGCCGGCCGCCGCCGGCCGAACCAGCAGCGCGAGGACAAGGATCATGGCGGCGAGGATGCGCATGGGGCGAGTCTACCCTTCCCGTTTCGCGCGTCAACGAACGGGATGCGGGCGCGCCGCCGGCCTGCTAGATTGCCGGCGCAACCACAGCCGGAGGAGGCCCCCGATGAAATATGCGCTTGGCGACACCCGCGTCCAAACCCACGCCGACGGCAACTGGATCGCCCCCAACGCCGCCGTGATCGGCAACGTCATCTTCGAAGAGGGCGCCAGTGTGTGGTTCAACGCAACGCTTCGCGGCGACAACGAACCGATCCGGCTGGGGGCCAACTCCAACGTGCAGGACGGCTGCGTCCTGCACACCGACCCGGGCTTTCCGCTCACACTGGGGCCGAACGTCACCGTCGGCCATATGGTCATGCTGCACGGCTGCACCATCGGCGCCAATACCCTGATCGGCGTCGGCAGCGTCATCCTCAACGGCGCGGTGATCGGCGAGAACTGCATCATCGGCGCCGGCTCCCTGATTCCGGAAGGCAAGGAAATCCCGGCCGGTTCCCTGGTCATGGGCCAGCCCGGCAAGGTCAAGCGCGAGCTCACCGACGACGACATCCAGCACCTGAAGTGGGCCGCCGACCACTACGTCGAGCGCTCGGCCCGCTACATGGCGGAATGCCGCGAGGACGGCTGATGCCTACCCGTCCGGGGAGGTGACGGAAAAAAGCGCGGGTTGGAAGCGCTTGATTTCATTGCATTCGCAAAAAAATCTCTGGAACGAAGCCAATTTCGGTTTCCTACCCTTTTTCCCCGCGTCGTTCCCGCGAAAGCGGGAAGGTGGAGTCACGTTTGAAGTGCAACACGGTTGAGGACATCGGAGAATACCTCTTTCGGCGTTCTGAACCCAAGGCATTTCCTGG
>JAYPEK010000034.1:0-37713 GCA_038125725.1 Rhodospirillaceae bacterium | reverse complement strand
TCCTCCCTTAGGCAATCACCTCAATACGTCCCATGGGCGCTGACGGGGAACAGCCGGGTTTAGCCCGGCAATGACGGTGGAGCGGGCGGCTGCGGTTATTTGCCGCCGTCGAGAACGTCCTGCATGAAGGAAAAGGCCTGTTCGGCGAACAGGCGCATGTTCTCCTGGCGGTCGGCGAGCCCGGTTTCCAGGGTCATGGAACGTTCAACCGGGCCGGCCATGGCGAAGCATGAATGCCCCGCGGCGTCGCCGTAGCGGTTGCCCGTCGGCCCGCTGGCGCCGGTTTCGCAAAAGCCCCAGGTGGCGCCGAGACGCTCCTGGATGGCGCGCGCCACGATCAGGGCGTAGGCCCCCGTCGCGCCCGGCATGGTGGCGGAATCCTCCGGCAGGCCGAGCAGGCCGCGCCGGGCGTCACGGGTGTAGATGACACCCCCGCCCTTGAAGTAAGCCGAGGCGCCGGGCACCGCCAAGAGCGCGGCGGAGATCAGCCCGCCGGTCGAGGATTCGGCGACGGCGATGGTCTCGCCCCGCTCTTTGAGCCGGGTGCCGACGCTTTCTGCCAGGGGGAGCAGTCTCTCCATGATCCGATGCCCGCCGCTCAGAAATCCAAATCGGTGTAGCTCTTCGCCGGCGCCGCGCCGGGGATATGGTCTTCCAGTAGGGACCGGAAGCTCGGGCGCGACTTGATCCGCGCGTACCAGTCCTTGGCGCCCGGGTGCTCGTTCCACGGCACGTCGCCCAGGTAATCGATGGTCGAAATATGGGCGGCGGCCGAGAGATCGGCCAGCGACAGTTCGTCGCCGCCGAGCCAGCGGCGGCGGTCGGTCAGGTAGGTGATGTAATCCAGGTGGTGATGGATGTTGGCGTGGCCGGCGCGGACACGTTTCGAATCGGGCTCGCCCATCCCCAAGAACCGTTTCATGATCTTCTCGCCGACCAGGTGTTGAGTGACCTCTTGATCGAACTTGTGATCGAACCAATAGACCAGTCGGCGCACCTCGGCGCGGGCGAGCGCGCCGCGGCCGATCAGGCCCGGTTCCGGGTGCATCTCGTCGAGGAATTCGCAGATGGCGTCGGAGCCGGAAACGGCGGAGCCGTCGGCCTCCACCAGCACCGGCACCTCGCCGGTCGGGTTCATGTGCAGGAACTCGGGACGGCGGTCCCAGACGCTCTCCGTCTGCATGCGGTATTCCAGCCGCTTCTCGTTCAGGACCAGGCGGACCTTGCGGCAGAACGGTGACAGCCAAAGATGATAGAGCGTGCGCATAAGCCCTTATAGCGCCCGTTTTCCGGGACCTCAATCAACGGCGAGCACGGAATTTTCGCACCCCCTCGCGGCGTTATCGCAGACTTGTGAGATGCGGTGACGGGCCATGCGGACTACATTGGCCACAGTTCATTCGTAATCGCATTTGTTAAAGGATCCATCATGCTGATCAAGCGCCGCAAGGCCTCCGACGTCGCGCCTTCCGAAATCACGCCGCATTCCGTCTACTTGCGCCGGCGTGAGTTCCTGCAGACCGCGGCCATGGCCGGCGCCGCCGCGGCTTTGAGCCCCTTGGCACCTTGGACCATCGGCGAGGCCCAGGCGCGCGGCATGAAGCTCGCGAACATCAAGCCCAGCCCCTATACGCTGGAAAGCCTGGGTGAGGGCGCCAAGCTCACCGATTACGCCGACGTCACCAGCTACAACAACTTCTATGAATTCGGCACGTCGAAATCCGATCCGGCGCGCGAGGCGGGATCGCTGAAAACCAAGCCCTGGACCGTCGTCGTCGACGGCCATGTGGAGAACCCTGGCCGCTACGATCTCGACGACCTGATCAAGCCGCATGCGCTGGAAGACCGGGTCTACCGGTTCCGCTGCGTCGAGGCCTGGTCCATGGTGGTGCCCTGGGTCGGCATTCCGCTGGCCGACATCATCAAGCGCCTGGGCCCGACGGGCGATGCCAAGTATGTCTCTTTCGAGACCCTGGTCGATCCCGAGCAGATGCCTGGCCAGGGCTTCGCCGTCCTCGACTGGCCCTACCGTGAGGGACTGCGGATGGATGAAGCCATGAACCCGCTGACACTGATGACCGTCGGGCTCTACGGCGAGGTACTGCCGAACCAGAACGGCGCGCCGATCCGCCTGGTGGTGCCGTGGAAGTACGGCTTCAAGTCGATCAAGTCCATCGTCCGCATCAGCTTCACCGATACCCAGCCGAAGACATCCTGGAACATGGCGGCGGCGCGCGAATACGGCTTCTATTCCAACGTCAATCCGGAAGTCGACCACCCGCGCTGGAGCCAGGCCAAGGAACGGCGTTTGGGCGGCGCGCGCAATGTCTTCGGTTTCGTCGCCAAGGAGCCGACCTTGATGTTCAACGGCTATCAAGAAGAGGTCGCGTCCCTTTACCAGGGCATGGACCTGAAGCGATACTTCTGAGGCCGAAATGAACGCCGTCACAGCCGCCATGCCGATGCCGAGAAACCCGCTCGCCTACGCCAAGCCCGTGATTTGGTTGTTGGCCTTGTCGCCGTTGGCCTGGCTGGCGCTGACGGCACAGCAACAGGGCCTGGGACCCAACCCGGCCGAATATCTCAACCGCTTCCTCGGCGATTGGGCGCTCCGGATGCTGTTCGTGGCGCTGGCCATCACGCCGGTCCGCAAACTCACCGGCTGGACCGACGTCGCGCGCTTTCGCCGCCTGATCGGGCTTTTCGCCTTCTTCTACGTGGCGCTGCATGTGACGAGCTACGTCGTTCTCGACCAGTTCCTCGACTGGGCGGCGATCTGGGCCGATGTCGTCAAGCGCACCTACATCACGCTCGGCATGGTGGCCTTCGTCATCCTCGCCGCCATGGCCGCGACCTCGACGACGGGCATGATGAAGCGCATGGGCGGGCGCAATTGGCGGCGCCTGCACAAGGGCGTCTACGCGGCCGGCATCTTGGCCTGCGTGCATTTCTTCATGATGCGCAAGGGCCTGCAGTTGGAGCCGATGATCTACGGCGCCATCCTCGCCATGTTGCTGGGGGCGCGTTTGCTGCCAAACAGAAAACGCGCTCACTCGACCAGGACGTAGCTTCCCGGCGCCTCCATCAACGGGCCGTTGCCGCGGCCCGGCATCCCCATCCGTGGCGGCTTGACCTTCTTGGTCGAGCGCTTCGCCAGCCAATCGGACCAGGCCGGCCACCAGGACCCGGCCTGCTTCGGCGCCTGGCGGCGCCAGGATTCGGGGTCGATGTAGATCTCGCCCTCCTTTACCGCCATCACCTGGTAGGATCGGCGCGGGTGGCCGGGCTCGGAGACGATGCCGGCGTTGTGCCCGCCGCCGGCGAGCACGAAGGTGACGTCGGTGTCGGTGAGGATCTTGATCTTGTAGACCGACTGCCAGGGCGCGATATGGTCGCGTGTGGTGCCGACGGCGAAGATTTCGGGGCGGATGTCGGTGAGCGAGATCGGCCGCCCGTCGACCTCGTAGCGCCCGGTGGCGAGCCGGTTCTCGAGGAACAGCCGGCGCAGGTATTCGGCATGCATGCGGTAGGGCATGCGGGTCAGGTCGGTGTTCCAGGCCATCAGGTCGTTGAAGGTCTCTTCCTCGCCCAAGAGGTAGTGGTGGATCATCCTCGACCAGATCAGGTCCGGCGCGCGCAGCAACTGGAAAGCGCCCGACATCTGCTTGGTGTCGAGATAGCCCTGCGCCCACATCATGTCTTCCAGGTAGGCGAGCTCGCTCTCGTCGATGAACAGCATCAGCTCGCCGGCCTCGGTGAAGTCGGTCTGCGCCGCGAGCAGCGTGACCGACTGCAGCCGCTCGTCGCCGTCACGCGCCATGGCGGCGGCGGCGATCGACAACAGCGTGCCGCCCAGGCAATAGCCGCAGGCGTGCACCTTGCGGTCCGGCTGGATTTTCCCGATGGCGTCCAGCGCCGCCATGATGCCGAGCCGGCGATAGTCGTCCAAGCCGAGATCGCGGTCGTCGGCGGCCGGGTTCTTCCATGAAATCATGTAGACGGTGTGGCCCTGGCTGACCAGGTAACGCACCAGCGAGTCTTCCGGTGACAGATCGAGGATGTAGTACTTCATGATCCAGGCCGGCACGATCAGCACCGGCTCGGCCCAGACGGTGTCGGTCTCGGGTGCGTACTGGATCAGTTCGATCAGGCGGTTCCTGAACACCACCTTGCCGGGCGTTACCGCCACTTCCTTGCCGACGCGGTATTTCTCCGCCCCGGCCGGTTTCTCGCCCAGCGCCTGCTGGCGCCAGAGCTCCATCAGGTGGGAAAAGCCGCGCACCAGGTTGGCGCCGCCTTCCTCCAGCGTGCGTTGGATCACCTCCGGGTTGAGCCAGGGGAAGTTGGCGGGCGCCAACAGGTCCAGGTTCTGGCGCGCCAGGAAGGCCATCTCGCGCTCGTGCTGCGTCTCGAGGCCGCGCAGGTGCGTCGTCGCCTCGTCCCACCAGGCCTGTGACAGCAGGAAGCCCTGCGCCATGACGTTGTAGGGCCAATCCTTCCAGGCGTCGTCGCGGAAGCGCGGGTCGCGGCGGTCGGCGGGGGCGGGCGGCGCCGCTTCCTTGTCGGCCAGCGAGGTCGCCGCGTAGGCGACCAGCTTGGCCCAATCGCTGAGGCCCAGGTGCGCCAGGCGCGACACCTTGGTCGGCGAGTTGGCCAGGTGCACCAGCCAGTCGGTATAGGCGTTGGCGACGGCGGCCGGCGAAATGCCGCCGGTGAACGGCGCCTGGGCCGCGTGCAGCAGATGGTCGAGCGTGCTCGATGCCGGAAATCCGGGCACCGGCAGCGATGTCGGTCGGTTCTGGGTGGCGTTCGGGGTCATCCGCGTCACTCCTGTTCAGGAGGCCCGATGAACAGCGCTAGCCTACGCCCGGCGCCCGGTTTCCGCCTTGATGGAGATCAAATCGTTAATCGGTGGGCGGGAAGGTCATGGCCTCGATCTTGTTGCCGTCGGGATCGAGGACGAAGGCCCCATAGTAGGTGGTCATTTCGGCGGCGCGTGGTCCCGGCGCGCCGTCCGAACGTCCGCCCGCCGCGAGCGCCGCGGCATGGAAGGCATCGACGGCGTCGGTGGAGCGGCAGCGGAGCCCGACGTGGTGGCCGGAGTTTTCCAGCGGCGCCATGCCGGCACGTAGATTGAGCCAAAGCTCCGGATATTTTTTGCCGAACCCGACCGTGTGCGGCCGCTCCGCCAGGCGCGTCATGCCCAGTGGTTCAAGCAGCTTGTCATAGAACTCGGCACTGGCGGCCAGGTCGGATACCGGAATGGAAA
Organism: Rhodospirillaceae bacterium; assembly: GCA_038125725.1. Classification (GTDB taxonomy): domain Bacteria; phylum Pseudomonadota; class Alphaproteobacteria; order Rhodospirillales; family Casp-alpha2; genus TMED8. Next base: position 32,444 of record JAYPEK010000034.1, on the reverse strand, counting down.
CGTGATCGATCATGTCTCTCTCCCTGCGGCGCGGAAAACGACGGGCCCAAAAATCACCTTATTCCGGGCCCATTTCAGCCGCCTTGCCGGTCCATCTTCAATCCTGTCCGAACAACGGAACTTGGAGGAAGGAACCATGTTCGCTCTCGCCCTGATCCCCTTTGCCGCCCTTTGGGTGGCGGACAACCAGGATTTCCTGAGCAACGTCACCGATGCGCCGTGGGAATACGTCGGCGTCGTCGAGCGTGATGCCGGCACCCAGCCGACGGGCGCGGTGAGCGTGCCCTTGAGCACCGAAGCACAGAGCTACATCCTGTTCAAGCAGATGCCCAAGGAGGTACCCACGGCGGGCAATGTCGCCGACAACGGTGGGTACCAGTCGGTTTCCGTGTGGCTGCCGGAAGACGGGCGCTGACCGGCGTCCTAGACCGGCGTCGTCCAGGCCGGGTCCGAATGCTTGGCCCAGTAGAGTTCGGTCAGCTCGCGGGTCACCGGCCCGGGCGCGCCGGCCGGGAAGCGCCGGCCATCGATGGCGCGCACCGCCATGACGCCGCCGGCGGTGGACGTGATGAACGCCTCGTCCGCCGCCAGAAGCGCCTCGGCCGATAGCGGCGCGGCCTCGGCCGGCCGGCCCAGTTCCGCCAAAAGTTCCAGCGCCGTGGCCCGGGTGATACCTTCGAGGACGCCACTGTCCGGGGTGACGACGGTCTCTCCCGTCACCGCGAAAAGGTTGAACCCGGGCCCTTCGGCGACGTTGCCGGCCCCGTCGCGCAGGATGACGTTCTCCGCCCCCGCGTCATAGGCCTGATAGAGCCCGGCCACCAGATCCAGCCAATGGTAGTTCTTCACCGTCGGATCGACGGCCGAGGGCGGAATGCGTTGCTGGTCGGCCAGGTGCAGATCGATGCCCCGCTGGCGCTGCTCTTCGTTCGCCACCCAGCCGAATGGGATGGCGAAGGCGATGAAGGTCGGCACCGCGTCGCGCGGGTCGCGGCTGAAGGTGGGGGACACGCCGCGCGTCAGCACCATCTCCACATAGGCGTCGTCCAGTTCCGCGCGGCGCACGCATTCCTTCAAGATCGCCTCCAGCCGCTCGCGCCCGAACGGCAGTTGCATGCGCAGCTTTTCGATGGAGGCGAGGAAGCGCTCAATGTGAGCGTCGAGCCGGAAGAACCGCCGCTGCCAGACATGCACCACGTCGTAGGTGGCATCCGAGCGCAAAAACCCCCAATCCAGCACCGAGATTTTGGCCTCGGCCATGGGCATGTAGTCACCGTCGATGTAGGCAATTCCCGGCGGGAAGGCCGGCGCCATCAGTGCGCTTCGTCCCAGTTGGCGCCGTGGCCGGCGTCGGCGACCAACGGCACGTCCAGGTGCGCCGCGCCCTCCATCACCTTCTTGACCAGCGCCGTGGTGTCGTCGAGCTCGGCGTCCGGCACCTCGAACACCAGTTCGTCGTGCACCTGCAACAGCATCCGGGCCGCGAGCTTGGCGTCGGTGAGCGCATCCGGCAGCCGCACCATGGCGCGCTTGATGATGTCGGCGGCGCCGCCCTGGATCGGGGCGTTGATGGCGGCGCGCTCGGCGAAGCCCCGCATGTTGGGGTTCTTGTCGTTGATGCCGCGGGTGTGGCACTTGCGGCCGTAAAGCGTCTCGACGTAGCCGAGCTCCCGCGCCTGCGCCTTGGTGCGTTCCATGTAGTCCTTGATGCCGGGATATTTCTCGAAGTAGGCGTCGATATAGTCCCTGGCCTCGCCGTTGGAGATGCCAAGCTGCCGCGCCAGCCCGAAGGCGGAAATGCCGTAGATGATGCCGAAGTTGATGGCCTTGGCATTGCGGCGCGTCATCGGGTCCATGCCCTCGATGGGTTCGCCGAACACTTGGTTGGCGGTGATGGCGTGGATGTCCTGGCCTTCGTGGAAGGCTTGCTTCAAGGCATCAATGCCGGCGACGTGGGCGAGCAGCCGAAGCTCGATCTGCGAATAATCCGCCGACAGCAGCACATGGCCCTTGTCCGGCACGAAGGCGCGGCGGATCTTACGGCCCTCTTCGGTGCGCACGGGAATGTTCTGCAGGTTGGGATCGGACGACGACAAGCGCCCCGTCGTCGTCGCGGCTTGCGCATAAGACGTATGCACGCGGCCGGTCTGCGGGTTGATCGCGGCGACCAGCGCGTCCGTGTAGGTGCTCTTCAGTTTCGACAGTTGTCGCCAATCGAGGATGCGCTGCGGCAGGTCGTGGCCTTCGGCGGCCAGGCCTTCCAGCACGTCGGCGCCGGTGGCATAGGCGCCGGTCTTGCCCTTCTTGCCGCCGGGCAGGCTCATCTCATCGAACAGGATCTCGCCCAACTGCTTCGGCGAGCCGACGTTGAACTCACGCCCGGCCAGTTTGTGTGCCTCGACCTCCAGGTCCGCCATGCGCTTGGCGAAATCGTCCGAGAGCCGCTTCAGTTCCGTCGCATCGACCCGGATGCCGGCGTGCTCCATCTCCTCCAGCACCGGTACCAACGGGCGCTCCAGTGTCTCGTAGACGCTGACCATATGCTCTTCGGCGAGGCGCGGCTTGAACAGCCGGTGCAGCCGGAGCGTGATGTCGGCGTCCTCGGCGGCGTAGTCGCGGGCCTGTTCGAGCGGCACCAGATCGAAGGTGATCTGGCTCTTGCCCGAACCGACCACGTCCTTGAACTTGACCGTCTCCAGCCCCAAATGCTCGCGCGCCAGTTCGTCCATGCCATGCCCATGCAGTCCGCCCTCCAAGACGTAGGAGAGCAGCATGGTGTCGTCCAGGGGCGTGATGTCGAGGCCGTAACGACGCAGCACCTGCATGTCGTACTTGAGGTTCTGGCCGATCTTGAGGACGCTCGGGTCCGCCAGCAACGGCTTCAACAGCTGAAGCGCTTCGTCGAAGGGCACCTGCTTGGGTGCCTCCGCGGCGCTACCGCCGCCGTCCAGGAGATCACCGGTCTCGCCCGTGCCGGCGGCCTTGTGCGCCAGTGGAATGTAGCAGGCGCGGCCCGGTTCCACCGACAGCGACACGCCGACCAGTTCGGCTTGCATGGAATCGAGGCTGGTGGTCTCGGTGTCGACGGCGACCTCGCCGGCTTTCTCCGCCGCCTCAATCCAGCGCTTCAAGTCATCCAGCGTCTGCACCAGTTCGTACTCGGTGGTTTCGGGCTGCGCTTCCGCCGCTTCGGCGGCACCGGCGGGCATTGCCGCCTCTGCCTCGACGCCCAGCTTCGCCGCCACCGACGGGATCAGCGAGTTGAATTCCTGTTCGCGCAGGAAGCCCAGCAGCACGTCGGGGTCCGGTGCGACCTTGCGGAAATCCTCGATCGGGCGTTCGACGGGCACGTCCGGCTTCAGCGTCACCAGTTCGCGCGAGATGCGCGCCATGTCGGCCTGTTCGATCAGCTTCTCGCGGCGCTTCGGCTGTTTGACCTCCTCCGCGCGGGCGAGCAGCGTATCCAGATCGCCATATTCGTTGATCAACTGCGCCGCGGTCTTGATGCCGATGCCCTGGATACCGGGCACGTTGTCGGTGGAATCGCCGGCCAGCGCCTGCACGTCGATGACCTTGTCGGGGCCGACGCCGAACTTCTCGACCACGTCATCGGGGCCGATCACCTTGTTCTTCATGGCGTCCAGCATGGTGATGTTGCCGTCGACGATCTGCATCAGGTCCTTGTCCGACGACACGATGGTCACTTCCATGCCGCGCTTGGCGGCTTCGACGGCGTAGGTGGCGATCAGGTCGTCGGCCTCGTAGTTCTCCATCGAGACGGCCGGCACGTTCATGGCCTCGGTGGCGTCGCGCACCAGCTGGAACTGCGGGATCAGGTCTTCCGGCGGGTCGGGACGGTGCGCCTTGTATTCGGGATAGATGTCATTGCGGAAGGTCTTGCGCGCGCGGTCGAAGATCACGGCGACGTAGTCGGCCTCGGTGTCCTCGATCAGTTTCAGCAGCATCCGTGTGTAGATATAGACGGCGTTGGTCGGCGTGCCGTCGGAACGCGTCATGGTGCGCTGGCGCGACGCCATGCCGGCGAAATAGGCCCGGAAGATGAAACCGGAACCGTCGACCAGGAACAGATGTTCGGGGGTGTCGGCCATGCCGGGCCTAGTGCCCGGCGTCCAGCGGCGCTCCCTCGGCCAGGACGTAATGGCGCGAGCAGTAGGGGCAGACGATCTCGGTCTTGTCGCCCATCTCCAGGAACACCCGGGGATGGCCGAGCGCGCCACCGCCGCCGTCGCAGGCAACGCGCTTCGTGGTCACCTCGATGATCTCGTCGGCGAGGGCGGGATTGGCATCGGTCATGGCGAGGGTCCTTGCTGGCGGTGGGCCTGAGGCGCCCGACGGGGCGCTGGGTGGTACCGCCCGATGATACCCAAAGGGCTGCCGGAATCAACGCCGCTTGACAGCCGGGCCGGTGCGCGCGATGCAACGCCATGGCCTATTTCTCCACCACCACCCGCGCCGGCGCCCAACCGGACCACGCCATCGCCATCGCCGGTCTGTCGAAGACCTATGCTTCCAGCGGTGCAAAGGCCCCGAAACCGACACCGAAGCCGGCACTCGACGGGGTCGATCTGGTGATCCCGCCGGGCTCCTTCTTCGGGCTTTTGGGCCCCAACGGCGCGGGCAAATCGACGCTGATCAACATCATCGCCGGCCTGGTGACCAAGAGCGCCGGCAGCGCCAGCGTCTGGGGCTACGACATTGAGCGCGACATGCGCGCCGCGCGCCGCTGCATCGGCGTGGTGCCGCAGGAACTCAACATCGACCCCTATTTCACGCCGCGCGAGATGCTGGAACTGCAGGCCGGGCTCTACGGCATTCCCAAGCCGGACAGGCACACCGACGAGGTTTTGGAGGCGGTCGGCCTTTCCGACAAGGCCGACGCCTACACGCGCTCGCTGTCCGGCGGCATGCGCCGGCGGTTGCTGGTCGGCAAGGCCATGGTGCACTCGCCGCCGGTGCTTGTCCTGGACGAACCCTCGGCCGGCGTCGACGTGGATTTGCGCCGCCAGCTCTGGAGCCACGTGAAGCGCATGAACGCGGAAGGCACGACGGTGCTCTTGACCACGCATTACCTGGAGGAGGCCGAGAGCATGTGCGACACCATCGCCATCATCGACCAGGGCCGCCTCATCGCCTGCGAGCCGACGCCGACACTGCTGGCCAGGCTCGATGCCAAGGAAATGCGCATCACCGTCGACCGGGACCTGTCGGACGTGCCGGCGGAACTGGCCGGCTTCACCGCCGAGTTGCAGGGGCCGAGGCTGATCCGCGTTGCCTTTCCGCCGAGTACCGTCACCAGCGGCCAAATCCTCGCCGCCGTCGGCGCCGCCGGGCTCGAGATCATCGACGTCACCACCCGCGAGGCCGAACTGGAAGACATTTTCCTCAATCTCACCGGCCGGCCGGAGGCGGCACGTTGAAGCTGTCCGGATTCGCGCTGCTGGCGCTCCTGCTGGCGGCCTGCGCGCCGGCCGTGCATCCGCCGGGCGCGCGGGTCTCCGAACCGACGTTCACCAACACAGCCTTCACCGCCGCCGACGGCGTCGAATTGCCGGCCCGCACCTGGGGCCCCGACGATACAGAGCCGAAGGCGGTGGTGCTGGCGCTGCACGGCTTCAACGACTATTCGCTGTTCTTCGACGACCCCGGTGATTTCCTAGCCCCCCATGGCATCCGCGCCTTCGCCTACGACCAGCGCGGGTTCGGCGCCGCGCCGGCACCCGGCACCTGGGCCGGCGCCAAAGCCTATGCCGACGACGCCCGCGATGCCTTGGCAGCATTGAAACGGCGCTATCCCTCGACGCCCGTCTATCTGCTCGGCATGTCCATGGGCGGCGCGGTTGCCATGCTTGCCGCCGAAGACGGGCTCCCGGACGTAAGCGGCGTCATCCTGGTGGCGCCGGCGGTTTGGGGCCGCGCCACCATGCCCTGGTACCAGCGCGCCGCATTGTGGCTGGGCGCGCATTCCATGCCCTGGCTGACGCTGACCGGCCAGGGGCTCGGCATCCTGCCGTCGGATAATATCGAGATGCTGAGGCGCTTGGGCGAGGACCCGCTGGTGATCAAGGAAACCCGCGTCGGCACCATCTACGGCCTGGTCAATCTGATGGACGCGGCACTGGCGGCATCGCCGAAACTGACAAGGCCGGCCTTGATTCTTTACGGCGAAAGGGATCAAGTCATACCGAAGCGCCCGACGCGGCGCATGCTGGAGAACCTGCCTGAAGGAGTCAGGGTCGCCATCTACGAAGGCGGATATCATATGTTGCTGCGCGACCTGCCGGCGATCACCGTCTGGAAGGATTTGGCCGCCTGGATGGCCGACCCGTCGGCGCCGCTGCCGTCGAAGGCCGACCGGCGCGACGCCATGATGTTGTTGGGAGAAGACAAATGAACCCGAGCCCTAAGTTCACGCCCTATTGGTGGGAGGCGGCGCCGCCCGAGCCGCAGCCCGTGTTGGACGTGGACGCGACCTCCGATGCGGTCATCGTCGGCGCCGGATACGCCGGTCTCTCGGCGGCGCTGGTTTTGGCGCGGGCGGGGCGCAGCGTGCAGGTGTTCGACGCCGGCGACCCCGGCATCGGGGCCTCGACGCGTTCGGGCGGCATTGCCAGCGGCAACCTCTATCCTTCCATCACCAGCCTGATTAAGAAATACGGTCCTCTCCGTGCCACGGAAATGTATGCCGAAGGCGTCGCGGCGCGTGCCGACATCAAGCGCTTCATCGAGGACGAGGGCATCGATTGCATGTTCTCGCTGTCTGGGCGTTTCACCGGCGCCAGCCGGCCCGAGCACTATGACGGCCTGGCCCGCGACGCTGATCTGCTGAACGAGAACTTCGATCTCGGCGCCTTCGTGGTGCCGCGCGAGAACCAGAAGGACGAGATGGGCACCGATCTCTACCACGGCGGTATCGTCCGGCCCGACATCGGCGGCCTGCACCCGGCGATGCTGCTGAAGGGCATTCTGGATAAGACGCTCGAGGCCGGCGCCAAGGTCCTGGCCCAGACCCGGGTCGAGGGCATCCGCCGCGACGGCGACGAATTCGAGGTGTTCACCACGCGCGGCCGGGTGCGCACCCGCCAGGTGCTGGTCTGCACCAACGGCTATACGGACGGCGGCATTCCGTGGCTGCGCCGGCGTCTGGTGCCGGTCGCGAGCCAGATCCTGGTCACCGACGAAATCTCGCCCAACATGATGGAAACCCTGATGCCGAAGCGGCGCATGGCCGGCGAGACCCGGATCATGAGCAACTACTACCGCCCGACGCCGGACGGCAAGCGCATCCTCATGGGAGGGCGCATCTACGACAAGGGCGAGCCCGATCAGCCGCTCCCCTACGACCGGCTCTACAACCGGCTGACCACGCTGTTCCCGGAAATCGACGGCGTCGGCGTCAGCCATGTCTGGTGGGGCTATGTCGCCTTTCCGGTGGAAAAGGTGCCGCACCTGGTGGAGCGCGACGGTGTCCTCTATGCCACCGGGTTCTCCGGCTCCGGCGTCGTCTGGGCGCGCTGGTTCGGCCAGAAGGCCGGTTACCGGATGCTCGGCGACGAGGCCGGCGCCAGCGCCTTCGCCGACCGCGTTTTCACCGCCATCCCGTTCTATGAGGGCCGGCCCTGGTTCCTGCCGGCGATCCAGGCCTGGTATGGCATGCGCGACCGGCTCGGCGTCTAGGTTTTCGGACCGGCTTCCGGCGTTCCCATGAAACCCTCCCGGTCTTCGCGCCCGGCGCTCTGGGCGATCCTCGTCGGTGTCGGCGTGCTGTGGGGCGGGACTTTCGTGCTCACCATCATGGCGCTGGACAGGGGCGACCACCCCATCGGCATTTCGTTCTGGCAGACGGTTTTGGGCGCGGCGATGGTGATCAGCTACAACCTGGCGCGCGGCAAGGGGCGCATGCCGTTTGGCCGGCGCTATCTCGCCTTTTACGTCACCTGCGGTATCCTCGGCACCGCGTTGCCGACAGTGCTGTTCCTGTACGCCGCCGAACATGTTTCCGCCGGCGTGCTGTCGATGGCGACGGCGACCGTGCCGATGACCACCTTCGCACTCGCCGCCGCCATCCGCCTGGAGGCCTTTTCCTGGCTGCGTTCGGCGGGCCTGGTGGCGGGTTTCGGCGCCGTCCTGATGCTCACCGTTCCCGACACCGGCCTGCCCGACCCTCTGAGTTGGCCCTGGGTGCTGGTCGCCGTCGCGGCGGCCACGTCCTACGCCATGGAGAATGTCGTCATCGGCAGGTTCCTGCCGAAGGGCGAGGACCCCTTCGTCATCCTGTCGGGCATGTTGACGGCGGCAGCGATCTTGCTAGCGCTGGTGATGGCCGGCATGGACGCCTATGCGGTTCCCGCTTGGCCGCCGCAGAAGGTCGAATGGGCAGTGATCCTGATGGCGGCGATCTACGTTGTCGCCTACGGCATGTTCATCTACCTGATCGACGCCGCCGGCGCCGTGTTCGCCAGCCAGATCGGCTATGTGGTCACGCTTTCGGGCATCGCCTGGGGGATCATCGTCTTCGGTGAAAGCCACTCGGCTTGGTTCTGGGGCGCGGTGGCGCTGATGATGGCGGGCCTTACCCTGGTGCGCCCGAAGCAGGACGAGCCGCCTGTCGCCGCCCACCCCGGCGATCATATTGTCGACGCGGCCGGAAAAAATGATTCCTGACATTCCGGAAGGCCGCCGATAAGCTGCGACGGGCAGGAACGTCGATGGCCAACTCAGATATCCCGTTCAGAGCCGAGCGCGTGCAGCCGAACCGGGCCGAGATGGTGCCGGGGCTGGCGGCCGTCTATGACGCCTGGGAGCGCCTGCGCGGCGCCGATTCGCTTCCCACCTGGTCGCGATTCGACTGGATGGAATTGCCAACCAAGGTCATCCCCTGGTGCACCGTGGTCGACGTAACGCGTGATCCGCTCGATTTCGTCTACCGGTTCTGGGGAACCGAGCGCGCCCGGCTGCAGGGCCGCGACTATACCGGCAAATCGCTCCGCGACGTGGAGCCCGACAGCCTGGCGGAAAAGATCTGGGGGGAATATACCCTGATCGCCGAAACCGCCGAGCCGGTGTTCTTCGTCACCACCGAAGTCGCCAACCCGGACGGTGAGTCCTTCGAATACCATTTCCTGCGCCTGCCTTTCGGCGAAGGAGGCCGTGTCACGCAGATTCTTGCCGTCGGCCTGCACGAGGAACGCGACATCAAGAAGATTCAGAATTATTTCGGGACCGACTGAACGCCTAGCGCAGTGCCCGGAAGAAATCCGCCAGAAGCACGCCGGCTTCGGTTTCCACTAGCCCGCCGATGACTTCCGGGCGATGGTGGCAGGTGGCATGGTCGAAGATGGTGGCGCCGTGCTCGACGCCGCCGGATTTCGGGTCGTAGGCGCCAAAATAGAGCCGGCGGATGCGGGCCAGGGAAATCGCCGCCGCGCACATGGGGCAGGGTTCCAGCGTCACGTAGAGGTCGCAGCCCACCAGGCGCGACAGCCCGGCTTTGGCGGTGGCGCGGCGGATGGCGATCATCTCGGCATGCGCGGTCGGGTCGGCCAATTCCTCGACCCGGTTGCCGGCCTGGGCCAGGATCTCGTCGCGGGCCGGGTTGACGACGACGGCGCCGACCGGCACCTCGCCGCGCTGACCGGCGGCGCGGGCCTCCTCGATGGCGATGCGCATGTAATCGTTGGTGGTCATCCCTCACCCTGACCGCGGCTGTCGGAAGGGTCAAGCCCGCGAGGTTTCTGTACAGCGCCGCCGCACGCCACTAAAGTGCCGGCCATGTCAGAGAATGAACAACAGTCGAGCGAAGAAAAGGCCGAACGCATCGCCAAGGTGATGTCCCGTGCCGGTCTCTGCTCGCGCCGTGACGCCGAGCGCTGGATCGCCGACGGCAGGGTCAAGGTCAACGGCCAGGTGCTCGATAGCCCCGCCGTCACCGTCACCGCCGCCGACCAGATTCTGGTCGACGGCAAGCCGCTTCCGAGCGCCGAGACGACGCGGCTTTGGCGCTACTACAAGCCCGCCGGCCTGGTCACCAGCCACAAGGACGAGAAGGGCCGCATGACGGTGTTCGACAAGATGCCCGCCGACATGCCGCGGGTGATCTCGGTCGGGCGGCTGGATTTGGATTCCGAGGGGCTTTTGCTGCTCACTAACGACGGCGAACTGGCGCGCCAGTTGGAGCTGCCGGAAACCGGCTGGACCCGGCGCTACCGGGTGCGCGTCTACGGCCGCGTCGACGAGCGCCAGTTGAAGAGCCTGATGCGCGGCGTCACCGTCGACGGCGTCCGCTACGGCCCAATCAAGGCGACCTTCGACAACGAGGACGAGGCGCGCAAGGCCAACGCCTGGCTCACCGTCTCGCTGGCGGAGGGCAAGAACCGCGAGATCCGGAAGGTCTTGGCGCACTTGGGGCTCGAGGTGAACCGCCTGATCCGCACCGCCTACGGCCCCTTCCAGTTGGGCAAGCTTGCGCGCGGCGGCATCGAGGAAGTGAAGGGCAAGGTCTTGAAGGAACAGGTCGCCGGCTTCCGCAGGAACAGGAAGCGGAAAGGCCAATGAGGATCGTCGCCGGCCGGCTCAAGGGCCGCCGCCTGGAAGCCCCCGGCGGACAGGGCACCCGGCCGACCTCCGACCGGGCACGCGAATCGATTTTCAACGTCATCCAGCACGGCCTCGCCGATTGGCAAGGATCGCTCGAGGATGCCTCGGTGGTCGATGTCTTCTCCGGCACCGGCGCGCTCGGGCTGGAGGCGTTGTCCAGGGGAGCTCGGCACGCCACTTTCATCGATAACGCCGGTCCCGCCCTGGCCATGGTCAAGAAGAACGCCGCGCACCTGGGTGTCTGGAAAGAGGTGACGATGCTGAAGCTCGACGCCACCCGCCTGGCCCCGCCGCCGCTGGCGGCGAAGGCACCTTGCGCCGTCGCCTTCCTGGATGCGCCCTATGAAAAGGAACTGACCACGCCGGCTCTGAACGGCCTGGCGCGCCAGGGCTGGATCGGGCTCGGCAGCCTCTGCGTCGTCGAGGTCGCCGCCGACGAGGCACTGGTCGCGGGTCCCGGCTTCGAGCAGTTGGACGAGCGCGCCTACGGCGCCGCCAAGGTGGTGTTCCTGCAATACCGCGCCTGAGGGGCTTGCGCCAGATCGGGGATGCCAAGCACCCTGAGCCTGACGTCGTAGTCCTTCGCCAGTTCCGGCCTCGGCGCGATGTCCCACCACCATTCCTCGCCCTCGTAAAGGATCGCCCCGCCGAACAGCGGGTCGGCTTTGTCGATCGGGCGTTCGTTGTCGTGGAACAGCCGCAGCACCTCGGAGATCAGGCAGACCCGCCCCTTCTGGTGTTGCAATAGCGCCAGGTGGTGATCGACCACCGAGCGCGCGAAGCCGAGGCGGTCCTCGGCGGTGATCCAGGGTGCCGATTTTTCAAGCCGGTCCAGCAGCAATAGCGGCAACTGGCTCAACAGGTTGGCGGAGATCACCAGATCGGCGCCTTGCGCCAGCGTTTCGTCCGGCGCCGGTTCCGGTAGGGGGCCTTCGGACAGATCGAACACGGCATGCGCCGCGCCGGAAACGTCGGCTTCCACCAGGTGCACGTTGTCGAAGCCCCGCACCCGGTTGCGGACGGTGAGGAGATGCACCAGGTCGACCAGTTCGACGCGGCGAAAGCGCGCCGCCAGGTCGGTGAGCGGAATATCCAGGAGATGCCCCGAACCCAGCACCACGCAGCGCTCATATGAAGGTAGGCCCTCGGCGGCGCGGCGGATCAGGTCCTTGCAGGCGTCGAGGTGCGGCGCCCAATGGGCCTGGCAGCGGCGGAAACGGTAGTCGAGGGCGATGGATTCGCGCACGTAGCCCATGGCCTTGACCCAATCGGGCGCGCGCGTGCGCCAGTGCTGGATCATCTCGGCCAGCATCAGCGCCGGCCGAACAGCTTCTCGATGTCGGCGAGCTTCAATTCCACGTAGGTCGGCCGCCCGTGGCTGCATTGCCCGGCGAGCGGCGTCGCCTCCATCTCGCGCAGGAGCGCGTTCATCTCTTCGGCGTTCAAGCGCCGCCCGGCGCGGATCGAGCCGTGGCAGGCCATGGTGGCGCAGACGTCGCCGATGCGGTCCGAGAGCGCGATGGCTTCGTCCAGTTCCGCCAGGTCGTCGGCGAGATCGCGGACCAGGCCCTGCACGTCGGTCTCGCCCAAGAGCGCCGGGGTCTCGCGCACGACGATGGCGCCGGCACCGAAGGGCTCCACCACCAGGCCCATGTCCGCCAGTTCCTCGGCGCGTGCCGCGATGCGCCCGGCGGTGGCCTCGTCCAGTTCCACCACTTCCGGAATCAACAGCGCCTGACGCTGCACGCCGCGTTCGCTCAAGGATGCCTTGATGCGCTCCTGCACCAGACGCTCGTGCGCCGCGTGCTGGTCGACGATGACGATGCCGTCGGCGGTCTGGGCGACGACGTAGGTGCCGTGCAGTTGCGCGCGGGCCACGCCGAGCGGATGATCCTCGGCCGGGGGCTCGGCGACGTTTTCGTTGGAGGGTTCGGTGTCCAGCACCGGAGCCCGCGGCGCCGCGTCCAGGCCCGGCAGCGGGCTGTTGAACTCCGCCGTCCGTTCCGCCAGGCCGCGCGCGAAGGTCTGCGGCATCGGTGCGGTGCCGCCACGGCGCGGGAACGGCAGCGGCGCGCCGGCAACCCCGGAGCCCGGGCGGAGCGCGCCCAAGGCGGTTTCCGAAACCGTGGTGGCGGCGCGGTGTCCGGCGCCTGCCAAGGCTTGACGAATGGCGCCGACGATCAGGCCGCGCACCAGTTGGGCGTCGCGGAAACGCACCTCGGTCTTGGCCGGATGCACGTTGACGTCCACCAGCGACGACGATAGCTCGACGAACAGCGCCACCAGCGGATAGCGGTTCGATGCCAGCACGTCACGGTAGGCGCCCCGGAGCGCGCCGAACAGCATGCGGTCGTTGACCGGCCGGCCGTTGACGAACAGGAACTGCAATTGCGCGTTGCCGCGGTTGAGGGTCGGCAGCCCGGCGTAACCCGTGAGCGTCACGCCTTCGCGCTCGGCGTCGATGGCGAGCGCGTTGTCGGCGAACTCGCGGCCCATGATCCGGCCAAGCCGCGTCAGGCGCGCTTCGAACAACTCGCCGTTCTCAGGCATGAAGTCGAGGATGCGGCGCTCGCCGTCGTTCAGCGTGAAGCCGATGCCCGGATGCGCCATGGCCAGGCGCTTGACGGTGTCGGTGACGTGGTTCTGTTCGGTGCGCGGCGCCTTCATGAACTTGAGCCGCGCCGGCGTCGCATAGAAGAGATCGCGCACCTCGACCCGGGTGCCGGGCGGATGTGCGGCGGGCTCGGGCGCCAGCACCTTGCCGCCCTCGACCCGGATGCACCAGGCTTCCGGCGCGCCGGTGGGGCGCGACGTGATGGCGAGGCGGCTGACGGCGCCGATGGACGGCAGCGCCTCGCCCCGGAAGCCCAGGAACTGCACGTGCAGCAGGTCGTCGTCCGGGAGCTTCGAGGTGGCGTGGCGCTCGACCGCGAGGGCAAGCTCGTCCGCCGTCATGCCGTGGCCGTCGTCGACGACCCGGATCAGCGATTGGCCGCCGTCCTCGATGGTGACGGCGATGCGGGTCGCACCCGCGTCGATGGCGTTCTCGACCAGTTCCTTGACCGCGGCGGCAGGGCGCTCGACCACCTCGCCGGCGGCGATACGGTTGACGACGGTTTCCGGCAGGCGGCGCAGTTCCGCCATCTCAATCCCGCCAGCGTTTCAGCCGCGCGACGGAGGCGGCGCTGGCCGGATGCGCGGGCGCCGCGTCGTGAGCCAGCGCTTCCAGGAGCGGGCCGGCCAGCACCTTGCCGAGCTCGACACCGAACTGGTCGAAGGAGTTGATGCCCCAGATGGCGCCCTCGGCCATGACCTTGTGCTCGTAGAGCGCCAGCAACATGCCGAGATGGTGGGGGTCGAGCCTGCGAAGCAGCATGACCGTGCTCGGCCGGTTGCCGGGGCAGCGCCGATGCGGGTCATCGACGCCGATGGTGCCCATGGCCAACGCCTCCGCCTGCGCTAGCATGTTGGCGAGCAGCATCTCATGGTGGCCGGCGAGCGCGTGGCCGGGCTCGGCGACGCCGATGAATTCCGCCGCCACGTATTCCGGCCCCTGGTGCAGGAGCTGGTGGAAACTGTGCTGGCCGTTGGTGCCGGTGGAGCCGAACACCACCCAGCCGGGCGGCCCGGCGACCGGATCGCCGGCGAGGGTCACGCCCTTGCCGTTGCTCTCCATCTCGAGCTGTTGCAGATGCAGCGGCAGCATGCGCAGCCGCTCGTCGTAGGGCAGCACGGCGCGTGCCGCCAAGCCCTGGAACACCCGGTTCCAGAGATCGGTGACGGCGAGCAGCACCGGCAGGTTCCGATCCAGCGGGGCTTCCATGAAATGCCGGTCCATGGCGTGCGCGCCCTTGAGCAGCGCCTCGAAGGCCTGGCCGCCGACGGCGAGCGCGATGGAAAGCCCGATCGACGACCAGAGCGAAAACCGCCCGCCGACCCAATCGGCGAAGGGAAAGACGCGCTCGGCTTCGATGCCGAAGGCGGCGGCGGCTTCGGTATTGGTGGAAAGCGCGCAGAAATGCGCCGCCACGGCCTCCTCGCCCAGCGACGAGGTCAGCCAGTCGCGGGCGGAGCGCGCGTTGGCCATGGTTTCGGCGGTGGTGAAGGTCTTGGACGCGACCATGAACAGCGTGGTTTCCGGATCGAGCCCCATCAGTTGCGTGCTCAGGTCGACGCCGTCGACGTTGGCCACGTATCGGACTTCCAGCGGCTGGTCGGCGCCGGCCAGCGCCGTGGCGGCGGTGAACGGCCCCAGGTGCGAGCCGCCGATGCCGATGTTGACCGCGTGGGTGAACCTGGCACCGCCGTTGCCGGTGATGCGTCCGTCGCGCACGGCGTCGGCGAAGGCGATGATGGCATCGCGCTGTTCCTTGGCCTCGGCGGCGGCGTCGGCATTGGTGAGGCCGGAGAAATCCCGGAGCGCCATGTGCAGGACGGCGCGGCCCTCGGTGGCGTTGACCAGCTCGCCGGCGAAGGCGGCATCGCGCTTGGCTTCGACGCCGCCTTCGCGGGCGAGGTCGATCAGCAGGGAAAGCGTTTCCGGGCGCAGGCGCTGGCGCGACAGATCGATGGAAATGCCGTCGAACTCATGCGTCAGAGTTTCGGCCCGGCCGGGATCGGCCGCGAACATCGCCGCCAGGCGGGTCGAGGCGACGGCGTCGCGTTCGGCGTCGAGCCGCGACCAGAGAGGGGATTTGGTGATGTCGTTCATGGGACCGTCGGCGCTCATGTTTGACCCAGCCTAGCAAAGCCGGGCCGGGCCAACCAGTGCGAAGCGGATGACGTTCAATCGGTGGCGTTGACGCCTTCCGGCTTGCCCACCACGACGGTGGTCAAGCGTTTGGGGTCCAACAGCTTTTTCGCCACCCGCTGGATATCCGCCCGGGTGACGGCCTCGATCAGGCCGTTGCGTTTGTCCAGGTAGTCGATGCCGAGGTGCGAGATCTGCATGCCCACCAGCATGCGGGCGATTCGGCCGCTCGACGAAAACCGGAGCGGCCAGGCGCCGGTCAGGTAGGTCTTGGCGTCGGTCAGTTCCTTGTCGGTGACCCCTTCCGCCGCCATGCGCGTCCATTCGCGGCGGATCACTTCGACCGTCTCGCCGACGCGTGCGTTGGCGGTGCCGGCGCCGCCCAGGATCAGCGCCGAGGCGTCGAACGGATAGAGGCTGGTGTGGACCGAATAGGCGAGGCCGCGCTTTTCGCGCACTTCCGCATAGAGCCTGGACGTAAAGCCGCCGCCGCCGAGAATACGGTTCATGACGAAGGCGATGTAGTAGTCCGGATCGTCGCGTTTCAGGCCTTGGTCGGCGAATACCACCTTGCTCTGCGGTACGTTCTTCTCGACCACCAAGACGCGGCCCTTGGTCTCGGGCGTCACGTCTTGGAGTTGCCAGGGCTCGACCTTGGCCGGCAGCTTGCCGAAGGTTGTGTCCAAAAGCGTGCCCAGCATCTCGGGCTCGATATCGCCGACGACGCCGACGATCAGATTGTCGTGGGCGAAGCGCCGTTTGACGAAACCCTTGATGTCGTCGGCTGTGATCGACTTGACGCTTTCCGTGGTGCCGTCGACCAGCCGGCCATAGGCATGGTTCGGAAACAGCGCCTGCATCAAGCGCTCGCTGGCGATGGTGTCGGGATCTTCTTCATCCTGCTTGAGGCCGATCAGGATTTGCGCGCGCATGCGTTCCAGCGGGTCGGCGTCGATGCGGGGCTCGGTGATGGCGAGCGCCAGCATGCGGAAGGCCAGGTCGCGGTTCTTGGTCAGCGTCTTCAGGTGTCCGCCGAAGCTGTCGCGCCCGGTATCGAAGCCAAGCTCGATGGCCTTGTCCTCGAGCGTCTGCTGGAAGGCCTTTGAATCCATATCCCCGGCGCCCTCGTCGAGAAGCGTGGAGGTCAGATTGGCGAGGCCTTCCTTGCCGTCCGGGTCGAGGGCGGCGCCGCCGCGAAAGGCGAAGCGCAGGTTGATGATCGGATTGCGGTGATCGCGCACCAGCCAGGCGGTGATGCCGCCGGGGCTGGTGATCTCCTGGACGTCGACGGCGGCGGCCGGCAACGGGCCGAAGCCGGCCGCCAGCACGAAGATCAGAAGGGCGAAGCGTCTCATGGTGCCTCCGGGAGCAAGAGACCGGTGACCGAGCGGCGGTCATCGAAGGTGTAGCGGGCCGCCAGGGTGATCTGCTTTTCGGTGACCGCGCCGATGCGCTCGGGCCAGGCCTCGACCTCGTCGACGGAGATGCCGACGGCCAATGACGAGCCCAGCGAGCGCGCGCCGCCGGAAAGCGAATCCCGCGCATAGACGGCTTCCGCCTGCATGCGTTCCTTGGCGCGGGCAAGCTCATCGGTGCTGACGCCGTCGGCCCGCACGCGGGCCAGTTCGCGGTCCAGTGCCTTTTCAAGTTTCTCCAGCGGCACGCCGGCACTGGGGCTGGCGTAGACGACGAAGCGGCCGGGGCCACGGTCGTCGCCGGAATAGTAGGCGCCGGCCGAGACCGCCAGCTTGTCCTCGACCACCAGCTTGCGGTAGAGGCGGCTCGATGCGCCGCTGCCGATGATGTCGGCCAGCACCTCGAGCGGATAGGTGTGCTGCTTCTCGCCCCACATCAGGCCGGGCGCCACGTAGGTGCGGCGGATGGCGGGCTGGCGCACGCGCTTGTCGCGGTGGATGACGCGGCGCGCCGAGTTCTGCGGCGGTTCCTTGGCGCGGTGGCGTTCCACCGGCGGCCCGGCGGGGATGACGCCGTAGTATTTCTCGGCCAGCGGTTTCAGCTTCGCCGCGGTGATGTCGCCGGCGACCACCAGGATGGCATTGTTGGGCCGGTAGAAGCGCTTGTAGAAGGCGAGGATGCGGTCGATATCGAGCGCCTTGATGTCGTGTTCCCAGCCGATGATCGGATTGCGGTAGGGGTGGTTGAGGAACAGGCTGGCGCTGATCTGTTCGCCCAGGATGGCGCCCGGATTGTTGTCGGTGCGCATGCGGCGCTCTTCCAGCACCACCTGGCGTTCGGGTTCCACTTCCTTCGGCGTGATGACCAGATTGGTCATGCGGTCGGCCTCCAGCGCCATTACCGTTTCCAGCCGGTCGATGGCGATGGTCTGGAAATAGGCGGTGTAGTCGGTGGAGGTAAAGGCGTTCTCGCGGCCGCCGTTGCGGGCCACGATCTCGGAAAATTCGCCGGGACCGCGCGTCTTGGTGCCCTTGAACATCAGGTGTTCGAGGAAATGCGCGATGCCGGATTCGCCCGGGCCTTCGTCGGCGGAACCGACCCGGTACCAAACCATATGAGTGACGGCGGGCACGCGCGGATTGTTGACCACCACGACCTGCATGCCGTTCGCAAGCGTGAAGGTTTCCGGGTTGAAGACGCCGGCGCGCACCTGACCGGGCAACAGCGCGATGCCGAGCACCAGGATGAGGGCGAGGCGGCTTGAGAGGTTCATGGGCATGGTCGTCGGGACCTCGAGCGCTTCGGATTTCGGGATGGGGGTGATGATGGTCCACCAACAGGGCATAAATATGGCACGCCCGTGGAAAATTTCACCTGACAAGCGCGTGATGGGTCACGCGGCGGCTTTTAGAAGTTGAGGAGGCCCTTGCGCGGGGCCTTGCGCTTGATCTCGGGCACATCGTCGCCGGTGATCGGCTTGCCGAGCGCCTGGTTCTCCATGATCCGCTTCTGCTCTTTCTTGGGATCGACCACGGTGCCCGGATAGGGGGCGTCGTCGACCCAGAAGATCAGCTTGTCGATGAAACGGCGGTCTTCCTTGGCCAGGACCGTGGATTCCTCTTCCACCTTGGCGCGGATGGAGGGATCGGCGGCGTCGGCGCCGGTCTTGGACAACAGCACGTTCATGCCACGGCTGCCGCCGTCGAGGGAGGCCTGGTTGGTCGGTGCCTGACGGCCGCCGCTGGACAGCACGGCCGAGCGCGCCTCGTCGCGCGGCTGCACCTGCTGCGGACGGTCGACACCCGGCGTCGGCGGACGCAGGCCGAATTCCGGCGGCAGGGTCAGGGGCGGGCGCTTGTAGACGACGAATTCATCGGGCGCCGATTTCTTGCCGCCGACCGCCTTGCGCATGGACTCGCATCCCGTCGCGGCGAACGCCACGGCAATGAGGCCAACGAGGATCAAGTTGCGTTTCACGATGATGATTTTGGAAGTTGCCCGTATCTCTTGGGAATCTACGCCTGTTGGTCCGAGTTTTCAACCGGTTAGCCGGAATTCGCTTGGCGGTCAGCCGTCGGCCTTGGCAAACAGCGAATCCAGGATCAAAGCCGCCGCGCCGAGCGTGATCCCGCTGTCGGCCACGTTGAAGGCCGGCCAGTGGTATCCGAACGCGTGGAAATCCAGAAAATCGATCACCGCGCCGACCCGCAGGCGGTCGATGACGTTGCCGATGGCGCCGCCGATGATCATGCCGAGCGCCACCGCCAGCAAGGGTTTCTGCACCCGCCACAGCCAGACGGCCAGCGCGCCGGCGATGGCGATCGCCAGGCCCGATAGCGCCCAGCGGCCGAAATCCTCGCCGCCGCCGAACATGCCGAAGCTGACGCCGGTATTGAGGCCGAGCACAAGGTTGAAGAAGGGCGCCACCTCGATGACCGTCGGCGGGTTCATGACTTTGGTGAGAATCCACCACTTGCTCAACTGATCGAGCACCAGAATGATCAGGGCCACCCGGACCCCCATCCAGCGCGGAGCCTGTGAGCTCATGGATGCGCTCATGCGCTCTCGGCGACGGCCTGGAAGTTGTCGGCGGCGTCGGCGCAGCGATTGCAGACGGTCGGGTGGGCGGCGTCGGCACCGACCTCATCCAGCACCTGGTAGCAGCGCTCGCACTTCTCGCCCCCGGCCAAGGCCGGCACCACGGCGACCGACTTGACGTCTTCCAGGGTGAAGGCGCCGGCCGGCGCGTCCGCATCGGTGAAGCTGGCGCCCGACGTGATGAACAGTTCCGCCGCATCGACGCTTTCGAACAGTTTCACGGTCTCCGTAGGCGCATGCACCACGGGCGCGGCCTGCAGGCTGGACCCGATGCGTTTCTCAGCGCGTTCCTTCTCCAGGGCGCCGGTGACGACGCGGCGCACGGCGCGGATGTCGTGCCACTTCTTCGCCAGCTCGTCGTCGCGCCAGGCGTCCGGGATGTCCGGGAAGGTACGGAGATGCACGGAGTTACCGGGCGAGCGGTCGGGGTTGCGGGTCAGCCAGGCGTCCTCGGCGGTGAAGCAGATGAACGGCGCCAGCCATGCCGTCAGGCAGTCGAACAGGATATCGAGCACCGTCCGCGCGGCGCGGCGGCGGGTGGAATCGATCCGGTCGCAGTAAAGCGCGTCCTTGCGGATGTCCAGATAGAAGGCCGACAGGTCGAGGGCGCAGAAATTATGCAGTTCCGAGAACAGCGCATGGAACTCGAAATCGTCGCAGGCCTTGCGCAACGTCTGGTCCATGCGCCAGATGCGGTTCAGCACCCAGCGCTCCAGTTCCGGCATCTCGGCGATATCCAGCTTCTCTTCGTCCGAGAAACCGTTCAGGTTGCCGAGGATGAAGCGCAGCGTGTTTCTGAGCCGGCGGTAGACGTCGGCGTGCTGCTTCAGGATTTCCGGGCCGATGCGGAGGTCTTCGGAATAGTCGGAACCGACCACCCAGAGCCTGAGGATATCGGCGCCCTGCTGGTTGTAGACGTTCTGCGGCTCGACGATGTTGCCGAGCGACTTCGACATCTTCTGACCGTCCTCGGCCATGACGAAACCGTGCGTCAAGACAGCCTCGTAGGGTGCCCGGCCGCGCGTGCCGCAGCTTTCCAGCAGGCTAGAATGGAACCAGCCGCGGTGCTGGTCGGAGCCTTCGAGATAGAGTGACGCCGGCCATTGCAGGTTCGGCCATTCGTCGCCCTCCAGCACGAAGGCGTGGGTGGAGCCGGAATCGAACCAGACATCGAGGATGTCGGTGACCTGTTCGTAGTCGTCGGCTTCATACTCGTTGCCGAGGAAGCGTTCCGGCGGGGATGCGAACCAGGCATCGGCGCCCTCTTCCTTGAAGGCCGTGACGACGCGTTCCATGACGGCCGGGTCGCGCAGCGGCTCGCCGGACTCTTTATTTACGAAGACGGTGATCGGCACGCCCCAGGCGCGCTGGCGCGACACCACCCAGTCCGGGCGCTCGGCGATCATGCCGCGCAGGCGGTTCTGGCCGGACGCCGGCACGAAGCGGGTCTCGTCGATGGCCTTCAAGGCCTTGTCGCGGAGCCCATTGGTCTCCATGGAGATGAACCACTGCGCCGTGTTGCGGAAGATCAAGGGCTGCTTGGAGCGCCAGGAATGCGGATAGCGGTGCACCAGCTTGCCCTTGCCCATCAAGGCGCCGGCGCCGTTCAGCAGTTCCGCCACGTCGTCGTTGCACTTGTAGACGTGCCAGCCGGCGACCAGCGGCACGTGCTCGAAGAAGGTGCCGTCCTCGCCCACCGTCTGCGGCACCTCGATGCCGTTCTTGACGCCGAGCACCCAGTCGTCGGCGCCGTGGCCGGGCGCAATGTGGACGATCCCGGTGCCTTCCTCGGTGGTGGCGAAATCGGCGCTGAGCGCCGGCACGTCGAACTCATAGCCCTGACCGTTCAAGGGGTGCCGGCAGATGGTGCCTTCCAACGCCGATCCCTTGAAGTTGGCGAGCACCTGGTGGCCGGTGACGCCGCATTCGGCGGAGAAGTTCTCCAGCCTGGCCTCGGCGACGACCAGCTTGCGGCCCACCTGCACGGTCGAGCCCTCGGCGACGCCGGTAACCTCGATCAGCACGTAGTCGATATTGGGGCCGTAGGCGACCGCGCGGTTGCCGGGCATGGTCCAGGGGGTCGTCGTCCAGATGACGATCGAAGCGTCGCGGATGGCGTCGAGCGCGGTTTCCTTCACCGGGAAGGCGACAAAGATGGTGGTCGAGGTATGGTCGTAATATTCGACTTCCGCTTCCGCCAGCGCGGTCTTTTCCACCGGCGACCACATGACCGGCTTGGAACCCCTATATAGAGAGCCGTCCATCAGGAACTTGCCCAGTTCCTCGGCGATCTTGGCCTCGGCGGCGAAGGTCATGGTGGTGTAGGGATGCTCCCACTCGCCGATGACGCCCAAGCGCTTGAACTCGGTGCGCTGCACGTCGATCCAGGATTCGGCGAACTCGCGGCATTCCTGGCGGAACTGCACGATCGGCACGTCGTCCTTGTCGAGCTTCTGCTTGCGGTACTTCTCTTCGATCTTCCATTCGATGGGAAGGCCGTGGCAGTCCCAGCCGGGGACGTAGTGGGCATCCTTGCCGAGCATCTGCTGCGAGCGGGTGATGACGTCCTTGAGGATCTTGTTGAGCGCGTGGCCGATGTGCAGGTGGCCGTTGGCGTAGGGCGGGCCGTCGTGCAGGATGAACTTCTCGCGCCCCTTGGCCACCTCGCGGTGGTGCTTGAACAGCTCGGTCTTTTCCCAATGTTCCAGCAGTTCGGGCTCGCGCTTCGCCAGCCCGGCCTTCATGGGGAACTCGGTCTTCGGCAGATATACCGTGGATTTGTAATCGACGCTCATGTCTCGTTTGCCTGCGTTTTCTTTAAGATGCCGCGCGCGGCCTCGCCGTCGGCGGCGATTTGTGCCTGAAGCGCGGGCAATCCGTCAAACTTCTTTTCCGCGCGGATGTATTGCAAAAGCTGCACCGTGACCCGCTTGCCGTAGAGATCGCCGGTGAAATCGAACAGGTGCGCCTCCAGGACAACGTCCTCGCCGCCGAAGGTCGGGCGCTTGCCGACGTTGGCGACGCCTTCGATCCAGCGCTCCTCGTGGTCCTGCAAAAGCCCGACGCGCACCGCGTAGACGCCGAGCGCCGGGCGCACCATCGAGCCCAAGTGCAGGTTCGCCGTCGGGAAGCCGATCTTGCGGCCGCGCTTGTCGCCGTGCGCGACGCGGCCCTCGATCTCGAACGGCCGGCCCAGCACTTTCGCCGCGCCCCCGACATCGCCCGTGGCCAGGTATTCGCGTACCCGGGTTGAGGAATAGACCTGGCCGTCGGGGCCCTCGATGGCGCTGACGGCGGTGAAGCCGAAGCCCAGTTTCTGGCCCATGGCCAACAGCATCTCGCAGTTGCCGCCGCGGTTGTGGCCGAAGACGAAATCGTAGCCCGCCACCACGTGGCGCGCGCCGAAGCCCTCGACCAGCACCTGGGTGACGAAGTCCTCCGCCGGGCGCTGCGAGAAATCGCGGTTGAAACGCTGCACGATCATTGCGTCGACGCCGAGGCCTTCAAGTGCCCGCGCCTTGGCGCGGAAGGGGGTCAGGCGGAAGGGCTCGAGGTCCGGCTTGAAGACGCGCCTCGGATGCGGCTCGAAAGTGAGCACCGCCCAGGGCCGGTTTGCGGCGCGCGCAATGCGCCCGGCCTCGCCGATGACGCCCTGGTGGCCCAGGTGGACGCCGTCGAAGTTGCCGACCGCGATGGCGGCGCCCCGGGCCTCCTGGGGCAGGGTCTCGAAGTGGCGATAGATGCGCATGGCGGCACAAGGTGTCAGCGCGTCCGGGCCGGGTCAAGCGCGCAGATTTCCGCGCCATTTCCGGCCTCGGCCGGGCGCTCCGCCGGTCTCAGGACTTGCGGGTGGGAACCATGATCGTGGCTTCGCCGGTGACCACCGGCTTGCCGCCGACGGTGCAGACGGTGGAAAGCTCGATGAAACGCTTTTCCGGGATCAGCTTGGTGATCGTGCAGGTGGCGGTGACGGTGTCGCCGGAGCGCACCGGCGCCTTGAAACGCAGGTTCTGCGCCACGTAGATGCAGCCCGGCCCCGGCAGCTTGGTGCCGATGACGGTGGAAATGAACGACGCGGTCAGCATGCCGTGGGCGATGCGGCCCTCGAAAATGGTTTCGCTGGCGAATTCGTGGTTCAGGTGCACCGGATTGGTGTCGCCGGAAATGCCGGCGAAGGTGATGATGTCGGCGTCGGTGATGGTCTTGGCGAAGACATCGCTCATGCCTTCTTCCAGGTCCTCGTAATAATAGCCGTGCAGTTTGTCCATGGGGTTGGTCATGCTGTCCAATCTCGCCTCTCTCAGGACGGAACGATGTTCCTTTTGCGCCGCAAAATTTTGCTGCGGCGCAAACTTACGGGAGAAACCGGGAACTCGCAACAAATGCTTCACGCATCGTGCTGCGCTGCCGCAACCCGGTATCCGCGCCTTTTGGGTTTTTCGCGACACCGATCCGGGCAGGTGTTAGGGTCGGGCCATGTTGGGTTTTCAGGCGATTTCCGGTTTGCGGCCATGGGTTGCCGGCCTGGCGGCGGTGCTGTTGGCGCTTCCGGCCCTGGCGGCGGATGCGCCGCCGCCCAGGCTCGGCCTGCCGGCGGCCTGCGAAATCGGCCGAGACTGCTGGCTGGTCAACCTGGTCGATCTCGACCCCGGGCCGGGGCGGCGCGACTACCGCTGCGGCGAGGCGACCTACGACGGCCACAAGGGCGTCGACATCGCCATCCGCGATCTGGACGCCATGCAGAAAGGCGTCGCCGTGCTGGCCGCCGCGCCGGGCATCGTCAAGGGGGTGCGCGACGGCATGCCCGACCGGGTGCCGGACGAGACCTTCCGCCGCACCCAGCGCCACCGCTATTGCGGCAACGGCGTCGTCATCGAACATGCGGGCGGCTGGCAGACGCAATACTGCCACCTGAGAAGCGGCAGCGTCATGGTGCAGGCCGGCGACAAGGTATCGCAGGGCCGCCGGCTCGGCTTCGTCGGACATTCCGGCATGGCCGAGTTCCCGCACGTGCACCTGAGCCTCAGGCAGGCGGACAAGGTCGTCGATCCGTTCCTGGGCGCGGCGCCGCCAACCCAGCCAACTTGCGCCGCCGGCCCGGGCGCGCTCTGGACCGAGGCCGCCGGGCGTGCGTTGGCGGGGCCGATGACGGCGCTCTTTAACGGCGGTTTCGCGGCGGAGCGGCCGAAGCTTCCCTCCATCCGCAAGGGGCTCTACCACGCCAAGGCGCTTTCCAGGCGCTCGCCGGTGCTAATCTTCTGGGTCGAGGCCTGGTGGGTGCGCCCGGGTGACAAGCTCAGCATGACCATCACCGATCCCGACGGCGACACCGTCGTCGAGCACGCCAGCGACCTGACCAAGCTGCAGGCCCGGCGCATGGCCTTCGCCGGCACCCGGCGCAAGGGCCTTTACTGGGATGCCGGCACCTACGTCGGCGAGGCGGTCCTGAGCCGCACCGTTGCCGGCAAGGCCGAGCGCTTTACCGCGCGCCACCAAATCATCTTACGGGATTGAGCGCGGCATGAGCGACACCGGCCCCGACACCAATATCGAAACCGAGATCGAGGCGCTCCGGCAGAGCTTCCGGGCGCGGCTGCCGGAACGCATCGGGGCGCTCCGGGCCGCCGTCGAAGCCGTCGATGCGGCGGCCACGGCCGATGCGGCGCACGGCATCAGCGGCTCGGCCGGGCTGTTCGGATATCCCGACCTTGCCGCCGCCGCGGAATCGCTGGAAGAAGCGGCGCTGAAAGCGCGGAAAGGCGATGCCGCCGCGGTGACCCGCCTGGCGCCCCTGGCCGAGGCAGTCTACGCCCGGGCGGCGGACGTCCCTATTTCTTGAGTTTCCGCTTGGAGACCAACCTGGGCGTCGCCGCGAGGCCGCGCTTCAGGCGGCTGGCGGCGCCTTCCTTGGCGCCTGTCGTTTTTGCGGCCGACGTTTTCGCGCCCGACGTTTTCGCGCCCGTCTTGGCCGGCGCCTTGCGCGCCGGACGCTTGCCGGTCTTGGCGGTCTTCAGGGCGTCTTCGTCCTCGAACAGGTCGACCTTTGGTTTCGGTTTCTTCTCGGCGCGGTGGCGCTCGATCATCGCCAGCGTGCGCAGCACCAACGGGTCGCGGTCGATGCGCTTGCGCGTCTTGTCGGCATGCACGGCCGAGATGTCCTTGATCGCCTTGGTGATGGCGCGCGGCGTCATCCGGGCTTCGCACCAGCGCGCATAGGCGGCGATGGTCCAGGGATTGGCCGGCACGGCATCGAGGCCGCGCCGCTGGCACCAGGCGACGAAATCCGACCAGGCCTTGTTGTCTTGGCGGCGCGCCATGGGAAATCAGGTTCCGAGGTTTCGAAGACCCATCAGGATATCAGGCCGCCGCCCGTCCTTGCAAATGCCGGGCGTGCTTGCCATCAAGGGGAAACGTTTGCCTGGACGAGGGAGACCCGCATGAGCCAGCCACCGGCCTGGGACGGCCACCGACCCTTCCGGGTGATCCAGAAGGTGCCGGAAAGCGACACCGTCACTTCCTTCTATCTGGCGCCCGAGGACGGCGGCGCCCTGGCGCCGTTCCGCCCGGGTCAGCATATCGGCATCAAGTTGGACGTGCCCGGCCAGTTCGTCCCGGTGATGCGGAGCTACACGCTCTCCGACAGCCCTGCCCAAGCCGGCCACTTCCGGCTTTCGATCAAGCGCGAACCGGCGCCCGCCGATGCCCCCGATGCCGAGCCGGGTTTGGCATCCAACTTCATGCACGATCACGTGGAAGAGGGTTCCGTCGTGGACCTGCTGGCGCCGGGCGGCGATTTCGTGCTCAGGCCGGAAGGCAAGGGACCGGTGGTGCTGCTCGCCGGCGGCATCGGCTGCACGCCCTTGGTCAGCATGCTTGCCGCCATTGCCGATGCGGGCGTGACGCGCGACGTCTGGTTCATCCACGGCGTGCGCAACCGCGCCGAGCAGGCCTTCGGCGACTGGGTCCGGGATCTCGCCGCCCAGCGCCCGAACATCCACGTGCACGTGCGCTACAGCCGCCCCGGTGCTGGCGACCAAGAGGGCCGTGATTACGACAGCAGCGGCCACGTGGACATGGAGTTGCTGCAATCACTGCTGCCCGGCACCGGGCCGCAGTTCTTCCTCTGCGGCGCCGTGCCGTTCATGAAATCGCTCTATCAGGGGCTGGTCGAATGGGGCGTCGATCCGTTCCAGATCAACTACGAGTTCTTCGGCCCGGCCTCGGAACTGACCGGCGAGGCCGCCGCGCCGGCGGCGCCCGAACCGGTCCCCGGCGCGGCGGCGGATGAAGTGCACAAGGTGACGTTCCGCCGCTCCGGCGTCGAAGTCATGTGGACGCCGACATCTGGCAGCCTCCTGGACCTGGCCGAGACCAACGGCGTCATGGCCGATTTCGTCTGCCGTGAAGGCCGCTGCCACACCTGTCTCAACCGGGTGGCGGAGGGCGCCTTCACCTATTTCCGCGACGGCGTCTTCCCGCCCATGGGCGACGACGAAATCCTGATCTGCAGCGCGCGTCCGACCAGCGATCTGGTGTTGGAGCTTTAGGATGAACAGCCGGCCCCTTCCGGCGGCCATCGGGCTCTTTACCATCGTCGGCGTCACGTCGGTTCAGGTCGTGGCGACGATGGCCGTGGTGATGCCGGCCTCGATTGCGCCGGCCATAGCCGAAACCCTCGATTTCCCCGTCTCGCTCATCGGCCTCCAGGTCAGCCTGGCCTACGTGGGCGCGACCATCGTGTCGCTGTTC
Source organism: Rhodospirillaceae bacterium (assembly GCA_038125725.1). Lineage (GTDB taxonomy): Bacteria > Pseudomonadota > Alphaproteobacteria > Rhodospirillales > Casp-alpha2 > TMED8. The sequence continues at coordinate 5,317 of JAYPEK010000034.1, read as the reverse complement.
GCGGGTCTGGTGACGCGGCGCTTCGGCGCGGTGCGCACCAATCAGATCGCGGCCTTCATCATCATGATTTCGCTGCTGGTGATCAGCCTGGCGGAGATCGCCGCGCTGGCCTGCGGCTCCTTGGGCATCGGTATCGCCTACGGGCTGACCAATCCTTCGGCGGCGCACCTGATGATGAAGGTGGCCTCTGAAAAGAACCGCAACCTGATATTCTCGATCAAGCAGACCGGCCAACCGCTCGGCGGTGTCCTGGCCGGGCTGATGGCGCCCTCCATCGCGGTTGCTTTCGGGTGGCAAGTCTCCCTGGTCGCGGGGGCGGCCTTGGCTTTTTGCGTCATGCTCGCGATCCAGCCGCTGCGCCGTCACCTGGATACCGACCGCGACCCGAACACCCGTTTTCGCGGCCATGTCTTCAGCGACATCGCGATGCTGGTGCGCGAGCGGGAATTGCGCCTGTTGGCGCTCTCGGCATTGACCTTCTCCGGCGTGCAACTGGCGCTGATGGCCTTCGCCGTGACCATGCTGGTCGAAGACCTGAAGATCGACATCGTGACGGCGGGGATGGCGCTCGCCTGTTTGCAGGTGGCCGGCGTTCTCGGGCGGCTGGGATGGGGCGCGCTGGCGGATCGCATGCGGATCGGGATCAAGATCCTGATCGCCTCGCAATGCCTGACCATTACCTTTGCGCTGGCAACGTCGACGCTCGCGCCGGGATCGTCCATCGTCGCGGTGTTCCTGATCCTGTTCGGCTTCGGCGCCACCGCCGTCGGCTGGAACGGCGTCTTCATGGCGGAGATCGCCAGCCTGGCGCCCCAGGGGCGGGTGAGCAACGTCACGGGCGGCGTACTCGTGCCGACCTTTATCGGCGTCATCCTGGGGCCGTTGGTGTTCACCGGCATTCATGCCGCGACGGAAAGCTATACCGCGTCGTTCGGCGTGCTTTCCGGCGTGACGTTGCTCGGCCTGTTGCCGCTGATCACCATCCTGCGGCGCCGCGCCGGAGCATCCGGCTAGCGTCCGCGCGCCGGCGAAAAAAAGCGGACCGTCAGGGGTCTCCCAACGATCCGCTTCTTACGCTCTCCCAGCGCAAGCCGGCCGGTTGCCCGGCCTAACCGATTTTCGCTTCCTTCATCGCCGGCACGTAATCCATGTCGGTATAGAGGATGTGGCCCGTCAGCCAGCCCTTGAGGAATTCCAGGAAGGCGTCGTTGTCGAAATCGCCTGGCGCTTCGTCGAACTGTTCCTTCAGCGAGAACACCCGCGCCGACAGGCGCCGGTGCGCTTCCGCGTGGTCTTCGAGGTCGGCGTAGCCGGCTTCGTCCATGAAATTTTCCTCGCGCACGAAGTGCACGTTGACGTAATTGACCAGCCCCGCCAGCGTCTCGGCGATGGCGTCCTCGCCCTCGCCCCCGGTAATCTTGTCGTGCAGGTCGTTGACGAACATGAACAGCGCCTGATGGTCGTTGTCGATGTCGGTGATGCCGGTGGCGTACTCGTCCGACCAATCCATGAAGGGCATGGCAGCCTCCCTTGCCAATAGCGTTCGTCTCAACGCCAACAAGTCTATCAGCCGCGCCTCTGGCGGGGGTTGATGTAAATCAAGGAACGCCAGCGCCCATTCCCATGAAACTGCGAATGCGCTAAATTCGGGCGTTATCCATCGACGCATCTGGGGGGAGGCGAAGATCATGACCGACACCAGCGAACCGGCGGCGCCGCAAACACCGGCCCCACAACCCGTCCCGCAACAGGGCGCCTTGCCCTTTCACGACCGCATCAACGAAATCACCACGCTCGAACCCTGGCTTTGGCTGGTCGCCGGCTGGCGCGACATGCGCGCCGCGCCGGTGCTGTCCATCGGCTACGGATTGCTGTTTGTGGCGACCGGCTACGCCGTTACCGTCGGGCTCTACCAGTTGGGCCACGCCTACATGATCTGGCCGATGACGGCGGGCTTCCTGTTGATCGCGCCGGTGTTCTGCGTCGCCTTCTACGAGATCAGCCGGCGGCTGGAAACCGGCGAGCGGCTCGGCTTCACGGCGCTGGCCAGTGCCTGGTGCGGCGATGCGCGCTGCGTCTTGGGCGCGGGGCTGGCGCTGGTGTTCTTCATGATCCTGTGGATCCGGGTGGCGGCGCTGATCTATGCCATCAACTTCCCTTACACAGGCCTCTCCATCCAGGAGATGACGGTGAAGACCTTCTTCACGCCCGAGGGGATCACGGTGCTCGCGGTGGGCTCCACCATCGGCGCGGTGCTGGCCTTCGCGGCGTTCCTCTGCAGCGCCGTTTCCCTGCAGGCGATGATCGGCCAGAACATGGGCTTCCTGGGCGGCGTCATGCTCAGCGCCATGGCGGTGATGCGCAACTTCCGCCCGATGATGCTGTGGGCGGCGATCATCGTTGTCGTGACGGCGACCGGCCTGGCGGTGGCCTACGTCGGCCTCGCCATCACCATGCCGCTGATCGGCCATGCGAGCTGGCATGCTTATAAGAGCCTGGTACGGGAGCCGGGGACGGTTTCAGCGGCTTAAGACCGGCATACGCGATCCGTTCAGCTTCCGTTGCCTCCTGAAGTCGTGGCGGTGCAGGTCAGGCCCGAGCATGACGGCGGCAACGGAACGGCGAGCAGACGTGGGCTCCGAAAGAACCGGATGCCTGAATCGCGGTCTTTGTCGAGTTAAGAGCCTTTGTCTGCCGTGTAAGGCGCGACGGATAGAAGGTCTTCAATGAAAAAGGAGGCGAGATCATTGCGTCCGTTAAGTCCGGCTTTTCTGTAGATCGCATTGGATTGGCTCTTTACGGTGCCCGGACGGGTGTCCCGGATGTCGCTGATTTCCTGAACAGAAAAGCCCTTGATTAACAACATTGCCACTTCGGATTCCGCGTCTGTCAGGCCCCAGGCGTCAAAATTAGTATTGATGACCTTTACCAGGTCGCCAGACGCGACCCGGGCGACGGTGAGATATCGCCGGTTCTGTCTGAAAACATCGAAAACATTCTTGCCAACCACGAGAAGTGCGACCGCCAAAGATATGACGGCGACCATCTCAATTGTGGTGTGATCGATCCCGAGAAACGAAAAATCGAAATAATACATTTCCGATAAAACATCGGCGAGAAGAAGAGCTTCGGACACGGCGATCGTCAGAAGCGACAGGATCGGCAGAAAAGCGCTTTTCGGTTGGGTCGCAATCTTCAGCATCCAATGGACCTCGCCAATTCAATCTAACATCTTAATTTTCATTGGAAAACCTGCCTCTATACCCTTGGTTTATGGACAGGAAATCAACCGTCTTTATCTTCGACGCAAATCATCAATTGCCGCGATTGTGGAGACGTCAGTGTGAGAAATGCTGAAAAGAGATGGATTCCCGTTCTTTTGTTGATGTCGGGTTTGTTCGTCACCGGGTGTCAAACATTGACGGGAGGGCGCCCGGCACCCGAACTCCGGCAGTCTAACCTTCCCGACGTTACGACAGGCCAGAAGTTCGTTTATGACGATGGCACCACCCTGACTGCATTGTTGGTCGAGCGGGACAAGATTTTCTGGAGAGCAAGCAACGGCAGTATTCGGGAAAGCGGGCGAAACCCTTTCGTTCCTTATTACAACTGGCAAACGAGTACTCGCCGAGCACGGGGCTGGATTGACGGATCGGGGGACGATCTTTGGCCCCTCCAGGTCGATAAGTCGGCCGATTTCGTCCTCACCAGAGACGTGGCAAACAACGACGGATCCGACAAAAAGCGCTACCGGCAGCACTGGCAATGTGAGGTCTCCCACACGGAGACGATAACATGGAGACAACAACCGTGGCCGGTGTTTGTCGTCGAGTGCAATCAGCAATCGCGTGGATTCTGGCGCGAAACCGCGCGGCATTACTATTCGCCCCAGTTGGGGACGGACCTGGTCATCGAGCAAATTTTTCGCCGTCGCGCGACCGTGCGTAAAGAACTGGTTTCCGTCGAATTCGATACCTCGATTTTGCCTCAAACCGAACAGCGCAGCCTGATCGAGACGGTACAACGCACGCTAAATGGTATTCGCAATGGCGCCGAGAAAACGGCGGCCTGGAAAAGCGCAAGCTTGCCGGTGTCGGTACAAATTCAGGTCGGCGCCGGGTTTCGAGATCCTGCCGGCCGTGATTGCCGGAACTATGTTGGCACCTTCTTTGTTGGCGCACGAAAAATCACCAACAATCGAGCCGGATGCCTAGACCAATCCGGAAGATGGATTCCCTATACCCAGAAAGGAGCTTAAGGATGCCTGAGAATCAGAAACACGGCCTCGAAGAGGCCGCCGAGTCCAATCTGATGAAAATCTTTAGCCGGCGCCGCCTTTTGATGCTGTTGGCCGGAACGACTGCTTTTTCCGTGATCGGAGCGCCGCCGTATACTGCCTCGAAAGCCGAAGATAGCGAGGATAGTGAGGATAGCGAAAGCGGCGAGGGCAGTGGGGAGAGTGGCGAGGATAGCGGCGACGATAGCGGCGAGGACAGCGGCGACGATAGCGGAGAGGATAGCAGCGACGACAGCGGCGACGACAGCGGCGACGACAGCGCCAGCGGTGATGACCGCGGCGACGATGAGGGTAATTCGGAGGCGGCTAGCGCTGCCCGAGACGCCGAGGATGCAGCACGCAGCGCGGCGGACGACGCCGAGGACGCGGCACGCAGCGCGGCGGACGACGCCGCCGACCAAGCCCGGAGCGCGGCGGATGATGCCGCCGATCAAGCCCGAAGTGCCGCGGACGATGCAGCCGACCAAGCCCAGAGTGCAGATGGCGGTTCCGCTGGCCAAGGAGCTGGCGGTTCCGGCGGAGCCGCCGGCGGCGATAATGGTGGCGGCGCGCCGGACGGCGGCCTTGCGGGCCTATAAGCATCCTGCCTCAAACCGCGATTAGCCGGAGCGCCGGGATTTCGGCTCTGGGTTTCGCGCAAAACAATGCTGGGCCTTGTCGGGAACCGAGCTGAGTTTCCGTTGTTGAAAGCTCATATCGATCCGGCCGGGCCGAAGCACGATTGGTCAATAATAGGAATTTATTGACTTTTATGGACATAATGTTATGGTGCCGATTCGTAGCGCCGGAGGATCGGCGCAGGCAGGCTATTGCACAATCGAATATGGATTTCGCCGGCGCTGATATCCTCGACTTGGGGATGATTGGAACCGGACAGAGGTAACGGTCATTCCCGCGCAGGCGGGAATCCAGCCGGTCTATCCGCAAATGTGACCGCCCAACGGCATGATGCCTTCGGCATCAAGTGGGTTCCTTGGACTCACGCCACAAGTGCAACACCCTTTAGTATGGGTGGTGCGA
>JAYPEK010000033.1:0-42127 GCA_038125725.1 Rhodospirillaceae bacterium | reverse complement strand
TCGCCTGAAATCATCGCAACGGCGATGCAATAGTGCATGGAGAAGCGGGCTTGCGCCGCGGTCTCCGGCAAATCGTACATCAGGTTTCGTTTGTGGCCATAACCGACGACGATGTCCAGCGAGTCCACGTCGGCCACAGTGAAGGCTTGTTCATCGCGCAATCTCAGAAAGCAATCCAGCGCACGATGAGTGGCGGTGCAACAGGGGAAGCGTTTGGCCATAAGGCCTTCGCCGACAATCGCCAACGGTTTTCCCAATTCCTGGTAGGGAAGCTCCCAACCGGCCGGCGATGGGCCACCATAGAGATCCAAAAACCCCATCGGTCCCTCCAGCACATCGAGATTCCCTTCGACCCCGCAAGCCGCCAGTTTCGCAGATTCGATGGCGTGTTGTGCTGCAAAGCCAGCATGTAGGGGCTTGGCGCTGCTACCGAACTGAGCTTTGCATCCCGCTGCAACGCTAACCCCAAGGCTCATCGCATTTGCGATCTGGTGCTGGTCCAATCCCATTAGGCGAGCGCAGGCACCGGCGGCAGCAATGGTGCCGATTGTCGAGGTGGCATGCCAGCCGGCGTCATAGTGTGAGCGAATGAGGCCGCGACCTAGCGCCGCGTTTAGTTCTACGCCAACGATATAGGCTGCCAAAACCCCTTCGCCAGTTGATCCGTGCTCCTCCGCCAGTGCCAGGAGCGCAGAAACGAGTACGGCGCTGGCATGAGTAAGGGCGGGCAGAAACTCGTCGTCGAAGTCAAGAGCGTGGGCTGCGGTCCCGTTTATCAAGGCAGCCCAGGACGCAGGTAGCCGGGCCTGGGTACCGATCGCTCGAGCCCCCCCCGTCCCCCATTGGGCAACGCTACGGCGGACGCTGTTGGTGGCTGCGTCATTGGCGCCAGCGATCATGCACCCGATGGTGTCTTCGAACGCGAGGCCCGCCCGTTCAAACGCGAGCGGTGGAAAATCCCCGGCCGAGGTCAGTGATGCCCAATCGGCGAAATGTTCCAATACGGTCATGAGGTTTGTGCTGACTCTAATCTATCTTGGGTATAGATGATCGACGGTCATCCGTGGAAGCGGATATGACGAGTTCTCAAATGTCTCCATAAGGTTACAGTGGTTCCGGCCTGGGATTTCCACGTATCTGGCCTTACCACCGGCCGAGCGAATGGCTTCCGCGAACTTCTCAGACTGTTTCATCCACATGGGTGCCTCGTCACCACCGACAGGAAGCAAAACATCGACATCTGACGGAGGAAACCTCATTGGGCTAAGATTTGGCACCATGATTTCAGTAAGATGAATCATTTCACGATTCACCGAGATTTGTAGAACCGGTTCCAACTCGAAAATACCGCTGATCAAGACAGCAGCGCGGAATGGATGTGCTGACCACCCTTCGGCAGCCCAATCATGGGAGAGAACCATTGCCGACAAATGGGCGCCGGCCGAGTGTCCTGCAATCGTTAGGTCAGATGTATCGGCTCCTTCATCGCTGGCGTAGCGTACGATGTATTGAACTGCTCGGACCGCAGATTGGACAATCTGCGCCAATGGGCGTTCCGGACACAGCGGATAGCTGATGATCGCGACATTGGCTTCCGCCTTGTTCACCGGACCCGCAACAAGACCAAAATCGCTTTTGTCATTGGCCCGCCAGAATCCACCGTGGATGAATATATGAACGGGCGCGCCTGTTTTTCCGCAAGGATACCAATCGAAACATTCGCGCGGGTGTGACCCGTATGGGATATCCGAAATCGCGTTCAAATCCGACTTTACCTTGGCGGTAATTGTCCTGCACCTTGCCACGTGTTGGACAAATTCAGGCACGGTCAGCCGGGCATTGTAGTTCTGTTCGATGTCATTCACATCGGTCCCGCTCCAGGCCATACTTCCTCTCCGGTAGTGTTGTGATCTAGTTTTACAAAATGTTCTGGTCTCGGTATTTCCGGGCGTATTCGAAAAACCGGTCCGTTATCATTGAAACGAAGCGTCCAGCGGGAAATACAGCATTCACTTCGATTGGAATGGATGGTGAAAACTGGCGAACGGTAATTCCTGGCTGCAGGGGTTTGTGCGGATCAACCAGGGCGACGATCGACACGCCCAGGCCGGCAGAAACCATCGCACAAATAGATCTGTTGGTTCGGGCTTCCATCTTGTTGAGGCGTTCAACTCCGGCGATCGAAAACACGTCGTCGATGCGCAATCGAAACTCGGCCGACTTGGGGAAATGGATAAATGGTTCGTCAGCAAGATCCTGCATCTGAACAACTGGGCGGCGTGCAAGACGATGCCCGTCGGGCATGATGCAAACCGCGTCTTCGACAAAAAACTTTTCCATCTGAAAAGCCGAACTCGCGCAGGGATGCATGATGAAGCCGATGTCGTATTGCTGCGAAGCCAAAAGATCCAAGACCTGCATCTGGCTACAAATTTCCAGGGAAATGAAAACGTCTGGATACTGTTTTCCAAAACTCGAGATCACATCTAGCAAGAACCTGTCCGCAATGTTTTGCATAGCGACAATGCGAAGATGCCCAGTCTCGCCGGAACCTAGGGAGCGTGCGGCAGTTTCAATCTGTTCCAATCCGATGAAGGCGCGTCGAACGACGTCGTAAAGCGCATCTCCCTCGGAGGTCCGGGCGACGCGCCCGTGCTGTCGACGGAACAACTTAAACCCGATCTCTGTTTCGAGTTCATTTATAAGCCGGCTCACTGCCGGCTGCGAAACTTCAAGGCTGCGCGCCGCTTTGTTGACTGTTCCTGCGTCTACGACAGCACGGAACGCTTCAATCTGCCGAACCGTAACCGCCATTCCCTCGTCTCCTCCTCTGCCATTGGTCAACTGAGCGTTTCCTTCGCCCCTGCCTAGTTCCGAACGCCTGTTCTAACGTGGGCCAAAAGCAATGGCCGGCTTTGAGTTTAAAGCATATACTATCATTTTTGTGACTAATTTTATTAAAAATTATTCACTTATATGTCAATACACAGATCAAGTTTCTTGAGTGACAAATATCCCGTTTCTTTCCCAGAATACACATTCACTCATTAGAAACGCTGAAGCGCCCGTGATTAAAGCGCTAGAAATACGTGATTAAAGCGCTAGAAATAAACGTATATAGCACCCACTCCTTTTCAGCGCTTCTTTGTGCGGGTCGTCCGACGCAGCAACTCCACCGCTTCATACCGTGAAGTTTGATCTTGATAATTAAATAATATTATACGACAATTTATATGAATTGTAATGTCATAAAGCTATGTCGCCGGCAGCCATGTCGTTTTCCGGTTTATCTCCGAACCATGCTGTTGGTCAGGGGTGAGCGCCGCTCAAGGGGCAAGTCCAGAGGTTTTCTCGTGGCTTCAGGGTTACAAGAGGTTTTTTATGCGGAGTGAAGATACGAAACACTCGGAATTGGGCCCCGGTCAGTCGGGAGTTGCGGAATGCCCGAACGCGGAGGCTTCGCATCCCGAGACACGGTCAATGTCGAGGTTATGGTCTCACGCGATCCAGTTGACGGCATTGGCCTTTGCCTTGTTTCATCTTTACACGGCGATTTTTGGAACCCTCGAAGGTATGCAGCAGCGTGTAGTGCATGTCGCCTTTGCGCTTGCCTTGACCTTCTTGCTACGGCCTGCATCCGGCTCGTGGAGAAAAAACCGCCCAAGCTTTGTCGATATTTTCTGGTTGGTTGGAGTGGTGACAGCCAGTGCTTACCTGTTCGTAGAGGATGCGAACTTGGATGCGCGGCTGGGGTTGGCGAGCACCAAGGAGATGGTCCTTGGCAGTATCTTGGTTCTCGCTTTGTTGGAGGCGACCCGCCGACTTTCGGGCGTGGCCCTGCCAATAGTCGCCGGGCTCTCGATTATCTACGCATACTTCGGTCCGTACATGCCCGACATGATCGCGCATCGCGGGTTCGGCATCCATGACATAACGGTCACGTTGTTCTTGACGACCGAAGGTGTTTACAGCGTGCCAACTGCGACGTCATCGACGTTTATCATTCTGTTCATCATCCTTGGTGCGGTTATGAAGGAGAGCGGCGCAGCTGCCTTTTTCACCGACCTTGCAACCGGTCTGTTCGGCCGGGTCCGCGGTGGCCCCGCCAAGGTTGCTGTCGTCGCGAGCAGTTTCTTCGGCATGATCAGTGGTAGTGCCGTGGCCAACGTTTCCGGTACCGGCGTCGTAACCATACCATTGATGAAGCAAACCGGTCTTGATGCTCGGTTTGCCGGTGCCGTGGAAGCGGTGGCATCCACCGGCGGGCAGTTCATGCCGCCAATCATGGCCGCAGCAGCGTTCATTATCGCTGAAATTCTGGGCATTTCGTATCTTGAGGTCGCCATCGGAGCAATCATTCCCGGCGTACTCTATTATCTGGCTCTGTTTGTGGCGGTAGATCTGCGCGCTTCGAAGCTAGGCCTCTCGGGGTTGGCGGCAGACCAACTTCCGAAGGTAGGCAAAGTCCTGGTTGAGGGCGGCTACCTGCTGTTGGTTCCGGTGACCTTGGTCTACGTGTTGGTCGGGCCGAAATATTCGCCCATGAAGGCCGCGGTTTTTGCGATCTGCGTCAACTTTTTCCTGTTCTTCGTCCACCAGATAATACACAAATCCCGCGCCGATACCGGCGCAATGCTTCCGATTGTTGCCCTGTATTTGGCCGGAATGTCCGGCGTGTACTTGCTGTTCGGACAATGGGCTGCGATCGCGATGATGGCCCTCGGGATTGGAATTATCGCCTACATCGCAAAACATAGCGATAAAGTGAGCGCCCGTATCCTTTGGCAATTCATCGAGCGGGTTGGCAAATCGCTCCGCGAGGGCGCCCTTGGCGCGCTCGAAGTAGCAACATGCTGCGCATGTGCCGGGATCATCATTGGAATGCTGATGCTGACCGGTCTGGGCCTACGTCTATCTGGCCTCCTGGTCGACCTCGCCGGAAACAGCCTGCCGTTATTGCTCGTTCTGTGCATGTTAACGGCCTTGATCATGGGAATGGGGGTTCCGACCATCGGAGCCTACGTGGTACTGGCAGTGTTCGTCGCCCCGGCCTTGATTGAGATGGGCATAGCGCCGCTTGCTGCGCATCTCTTCATTTTCTATTTCGGAGTGATCTCGTGTATTACGCCGCCGGTTTGTCTTGCCGCATTCGCTGCTGCCGGCATATCCGGAGCTCACCCCATGTCAACCGGCGTCACTGCGTTCCGACTGGGGATCGCTGGGTTCATCGTGCCTTTCGTCATGGTGTACAACCCCGAGGTCATCATGGAAGGCACGTGGTACGCCATTCTCACTGTTTCGATTACCGCGTCGATTGGCGTCGCCGCCGTTGCGACCAGTCTTGAAGGGTATTGGCGGGGAACCCTGTCCATATGGGAACGCATAATGCTGCTGGCCGGCGGACTGACTTTGATCAGTGGCGGCGCGCTGACCGATGCTGCCGGCCTTGCATTGATCGGCATTGTTCTCGTTTTTCGGTTCATGCGGAAATCAGCTGCCACGCGAATAGTGGCAGCCCCCACCCCCGCGGTTGAAGACCTGGCAGCCGAGGCTCCACGGAGGGCTTCAAGAGATGGAGCGGGCAAATGAATCAAAACAGCTTCATAGCTGGCAACTCCAGCGAAGGAAGATGACGGCCAGGAAATGACGCAATGGAAACCAAGGAGGGTAAAGTGCGTTCACTGAGAAAAACGACTTTAGCGGGCTTCGTGAGTCTGTTTGCGATGTTTGGATCGATATCAAGTGTGTCGGCGGCGGAGTTCGTCGCAATTGGCGCTGGAGGTGCCGGAGGCACCTTTTATGCCATCGCCGCGGGAATGGCGCGGATCATCGAGAAAAACGTACCCGGGGTCAAGGCGACGGCCCGCGTAACATCGGCAACGCTTGAGAACACAAGGCTTCTCGGGCGGAAGGAGATCGAGCTTGCACTCGTTGCCGCGAACGGGCCGTTCAATGCGGCGACCGGAAAGGCTCCATTTACTGGTGAGAAAATCACCAATATTCGCTATGTGGTGGCTGGTTATTCCTCGACGCTTCAGATGGCGGTCCACAAAGGGTCTGCCTTTAAATCTGTTGCTGACCTCAAAGGAAAACGTATCGGCGTATTGTCTGGAATTACGATGCAGGACTGGTTCCCGCGTATTGCAGATGTCTTCGGCATCAAGGGACAGTTCAAGGCATTTGCCTTGCGCCCAGCGGAACTGCAAAACTCATTGCGCGACGGGAATATTGACGCGAGCATCTACTGGGGCAGCGCTCCTGCGTCGGTATTGACGGATCTGACGACCGCCAAACCCATTCGCTTTCTGCCCGTTCCGGCAACACAGGCAAAAAACACGCAGGAAACCCATCCATACTTCTTCGAAAAACCGCTTGCAAAGGGAACCTATAACGGAATCGAAGCCGATGTTCCGTCGCTGGGCGTGCCGATCCTCCTTGTCACTCGCACGGGTGTCTCCGAAGATCTGGCTTATAACATCACGAAGGCTCTTATGGAGAATAATGACGCTCTCGGAAAAATTCACCCGAAAGCAGCAGAGTTCGCGATCGCCAACGCCGGCAAAAGCATGGTTATTCCGCCGCACCCGGGTGTAGTGCGTTATTTCAAGGAAAAGGGCGTTACGTTGAAGTAGGCCCCATCTTATCAAGCCTCCCTTAAACTGGCCGTCTTGGATCCGTTCAGTACTTTCGAATTGGGTCCAAGGCGGCCTATTTCCGACTAGCCGGACTGGCCGGAAGAGAGCCATCCAGATAACGGCCTTTTTGTCGACGGTGATCGAGAAATTCAGTTATCCAATTTCACCAGGTCCACGTATCGCTCATGATTTCATGACGGGCAGTCAGGCCTCGGTATGCATCAGGACAACGTCATGAAATCTGAAGTCAGTGGTCTGCTCAGCGACTCTCTCGATCCTTTGATCCAAGAGTTGATTTACGGCGCGATTTTGGAAGAAGACTTTCGCGACGTGTTTGAATCGATGACGGACGTCAACTTGGCGCACGTAGTAATGTTGTCAGAACAAGGGATTGTTGAGGTTGATACTGCACGGCAATTACTGATTGCCCTCGAAGAAATGCGGGCTGCTGGCCCGTCAGCTTTCAACCTCGACCCGTCCCGCGAGGAGACCTATTTCAATTACGAGGCCAACATGATCGATGCTGTTGGTCCAGAGATCGGCGGCGTTATGCATGTGGCCCGAAGCCGGAACGACCTCAAGGTAGCGACCGATCGAATGCGGAGTCGTGACGCATGCCTCGACATACTTGAGAAATTGGCCGAGGTTCGGGAAAGCGCATTGGCGCGAGCTGAAGAATTCTCCAATGTGGTTATGCCCGGCTACACACATATGCAGCCTGCACAACCTACGACTTTTGGATATTTCATTCTCGGTTTTGCCAAAGCGCTTGAACGAGACTACCAGCGTTTTTCGGACGCCTACAATCGCATCAATCTCAATCCGCTCGGTAGTTGTGCTTTCGCTGGAACTTCATTCCCAGTCGACCGCGAACGAACGAGAGAACTATTGGGGTTCGAGGAATTGGTTGAGCATAACCAGGATGCTGTCGCCTCGCGGGATTTCGCTCTCGAGCTACTTTCCGCCTGCGCTCAGCTGGGATTGACCTGGTCGCGATTTGTGCAAGATCTCTATCTCATGTCGACGTATGAGTTCCGGATGGTCCGGTTTCCCGATAGCGTATTTGGGACGTCGAGCATCATGCCGCAGAAGAAAAACCCCATTGTCCTCGAACACCTGAGGGGGCGCGCATCGCGTCTGGTCGGAACCCTGAATTCGATGATGGTCGCGACCAAGGGTACGAATTTTACAATATCGATTGATGCGGTATCTGATGCTCTCAAGGGATATTACGATGCGCTAAATGACACCTCGGACGGGTTGAAGCTCCTTGAGTTGGTCATCCGGACGGTTGAGCCAGATCCCGAGCGGATGATTGATATGGTTAGGCGGAACTTTGCCACGGTGACAGACTTGGCGGACGCTCTCGTCCGCGAGTCCGGGCTATCATTCCGTGAGGCGCACCACCTGATTGGCGCAAGTGTCCGCATGGCGTTGGAGCGGGGAATGACAGCTGATCAAATGTCTCCGAAATTGCTCTCTCAGGCGGCAAACGAAGTGTTGGGCCGTGATCTATCATTGTCGAGCGACGTCGTGAGCAATGGCTTGGACCCCGCAGCTGTCGTGAGCGCACGGGATGGAATCGGGGGGCCGGCACCGGCCGAGGTCTTACGGATGGTCAGTTCGGCTAAACAGAAACTGGTCGCGGATCGCGATCAGACGACCACATGCCGCGATCGATTGGAAGAGGCCCGTCAGACCTTGAACTCGGCGGTTCAGGCCCTCGTGCGTCAATAGCTCAGATAAAAACGCTAGAGCGGATTCGACATAATCCTGGTCATATCCAGCGGCGGCGAAGTAATTGACGCATTCCTCTGGTGTAAAGGCGTCCATGAGTTTGCCGATGGTTTCCCAGAGTTTTTCGACAGTCCGTGGCGCGGCTTTTCGCAATAGGGCCTTGAGCTTTGAAAAGGCCATTTCGATTGGGTTGAAGTCCGGGCTATAGGGCGGCAGGTAAAGCAGATGCGCCTTTGCGTCTTCGATGGCCTCACGAACACCTTTGACCTTATGGGCGGGCAGATTGTCCATAACAACGATGTCTCCAGGCTTCAATTCCGGCACCAAGACCTGCTCGACATAGGCCTTGAAGGCAGATCCGTTCATGGCGCCATCGAGAACCATGGGAGCCATCATTCCGCTCAACCGCAAACCGGCGGTGAAGGTTGTTGTTTTCCAGTGACCGTGGGGAATGGAAGCGCGACAGCGTTCGCCACGAGCGGCCCGCCCTCGCAGGCGCGCCATCTTGGTCGAGGCGCCTGTCTCATCAATGAAGATCAGCTTTTCTGGGACAAGATCGATTTGTCCATCAAACCAGAGTTGGCGGCGGACAAGTACGTCCGGGCGTTGTTGTTCGCTGGCGTGCGCCGTCTTTTTTTGTAGGTGATACCGCGCTTCTGGAAGAACAGGCAGACCGTGGACGTGGCGACACAAACGCCATACTCAACCTTTAACCGTTCGGCGACTTCATGAAGAGCAATGTCGGGTTGTCCATCGACCATCTCCAGGATCGGCGTTTCATAGGCGTCCAGCTTGGAGCCGCTGGGTTGGCCTTGTTTGCCCGGCCGAGCCGATCCCGTCGCTCGCCAGAGACGATGCCAATTGCCCGCTGTCGAAACCGCCACGCAAAAACGTTCCGCAGCATCACGATGCGTCATGCCGCCTTCAATCGCATCAACAACACGCTGACGAAGATCAATTCCATATGCCCAACCCATGAAAACCTCCAAATTCAAAATCGGAGGCCCAGGGAATAAGAACGAGGTTAAAAATGATTCAACGTTCGTCAAATCTGCTCTAGTTCCGCTCCTGGCACGTTCCGGCGGTACAGGCTTGGATGGCCAAATGTCTGAAAACTGATCCGTGAACGGAAGTCCGCACGCAGAAGTCGCGAAGGCCGCAATGGGTCATTTGCCGACGACTAATTCCACCCCGCCACAGGTCCGAAACGCCGCAGTAAGCAGTCGGCCCCTCTTCTGCAAGCCAGCACGGAATGATGCCTTCGGCATCAAATGGGTTCCCGCCTTCGCGGGAACGACGGTGGAGAGCTTGAGGTTGACCCGTTCCCCCTACCCGATCACCCGATAGGCGATCAGCAGCAGGAATACCCCCAGCACCACCCGGTAGACGCCGAAGATGGTATAGGACGCGCGCCTGAGCCAGGCCATCATCAGGGCGATGGCGATCAAGGCGGCGACAAACGAAAGCCCGGCGCCCAGGATGGCATCGCCGGTCAGCTCGGCGTTGCCGGCCTTGTAGAGCTCCCAGCCCTTGAGCACGCCGGCGCCGGCGATGGCGGGAATGCCCAGCAGCATGGCGAAGCGGGCCGAGTCGCGGCGCTCCATCCCCATCATCCGGCCCGCCGTCATGCAGATACCGGACCGGCTGGTGCCGGGGATCAAGGCCAGCACCTGGACGATGCCGATGATCAAGACGTCGCCGAAGCGCAGGTGCTCGATGCGCCGGAGCGTCATGCCGATCTGGTCGGCGACCAAGAGCAGCACGCCGAAGCCGAGCGTCGTCCAGCCGATCACTTCGAGCCCGCGGATGCCGCCCGGCACATAATGGTTAAGCGCGAAACCGGCGATGACGACGGGGATGGTGCCGAGCACCAGAAAGCCCGCCAGTTTGGCGCCCGGATCGCGCCGGCCCTTCATGGCGCGGCCGAGCCCGCCGAGCATCGCCCAGACATCGCGCCAGAGATAAAGGATCACCGCGCCGAGCGTGCCGACGTGCACCGCCACGTCCATCAAAAGGCCCTGGTCCGGCACCTGCATGAACAACGGCACCAGAACCAGATGCCCGGAAGAGCTCACGGGCAGGAATTCGGTAATGCCCTGCACCAGGGCCAGAACCGCAATATGTATGATATCCACGCCATCCACTCCCGAAATATGGGATTCTATATACCAATGCGCGGGCCCGGACCCAAGCCCTGATCTGTGATAATCTTGTGAATGGGAAGCTTTGCCCGGGCCGATCGGTATTTGGCGCTGGAAACACCCTCTCGCGTTTGCTATTTAATCAGGCCGTTTTTTTCCAAAAGGTGGGAGAGAAAATGCGCCGACCACACTGGCCAGCGAGCGTCGGGCTGCCTGAAACGCGCCCGGTCGGATACCCCGAAGCGCAAGGGTTGTACGACCCTGCCAACGAGCATGACAACTGCGGTATCGGCTTCATTGCCAATATCAAGAACCGCAAAAGCCATGACATCGTGCAGCAGGGTATCCAGATCCTGGAGAACCTCGATCATCGGGGCGCGGTCGGCGCCGATCCGTTGGCCGGCGACGGCGCCGGCATCCTGATGCAGATTCCGGACGGCTTCTTCCGTGCCCAGCAAGACAAGCTCGGCTTCGAACTGCCGCCGGAAGGCGACTATGGCGTCGGCATGGTGTTCCTGCCGACCGACCGCGGTTCCGCGTCCAAGTGCCAGGAAGCCATCGAGCGCACGGCGCGCTCCGAGGGCCAGGAGATCCTGGGCTGGCGCGACGTGCCGGTGGACGACGCCTGGCTGGGCGAGAGCGTCAAGCCGATCACGCCCTTGATCCGCCAGGTCTTCGTGCAGCGCGGCCCCGACTGCGTCGATACCGACGCCTTCGAGCGCAAGCTCTACGTCATTCGCAAGCAGGCGCACCACATCGTCTGGGACGCCGACCTGGAAGACATCGAGAAGTTCTACATTCCCTCCATGTCGGCGCGCACCATCGTCTACAAGGGCATGGTGCTGGCGCCCAACCTGAACAAGTTCTACCTGGACCTCCAGGACGAGCGGCTGGAATCGGCGCTGGCGCTGGTGCACCAGCGGTTCTCCACCAACACCTTCCCGTCCTGGCCGCTGGCGCAGCCGTTCCGCTATCTCTGCCATAACGGCGAGATCAACACGGTGCGCGGCAACATCAACTGGATGATGGCGCGCCGCCAATCGATGGACTCCAAGGTGCTGGGCGACGACCTGGAGAAGCTGTGGCCGCTGATCGGCGACGGCGCTTCCGATTCCGCCACCTTCGACAACGCCCTCGAACTGCTGGTCGCCGGCGGCTATTCGCTGGCGCACGCGATGATGATCATGATCCCGGAAGCCTGGGACGGTCATCCCTTGATGGACGAAAAGCGCCGCGCTTTCTATGAATACCATGCCGCGCTGATGGAACCCTGGGACGGCCCCGCCGCCATCGCCTTCACCGACGGCAAGCAGATCGGCGCCACGCTGGACCGCAACGGGCTGCGCCCGGCGCGCTTCATCGTCACCGACGACGATCACGTGGTGCTCGGCTCCGAGGTCGGCGTGCTGCCCTACGCGGAGAAGAACATCGTCTCCAAGTGGCGCCTGCAGCCCGGCCGCATGCTGCTCATCGATCTGGAAGAGGGCCGCATCGTCGACGACGCGGAACTGAAAGAGACGCTGTCCAACGCCAAGCCCTACCGGGAATGGCTGGATGCGACGCAGATCCGGCTCGAGAACCTGCCGCCGGAAGTCTCGGCCATGCCGCCGGACCGCAAGACGCTGCTCGACCGTCAACAGGCCTTCGGCTACAGCCAGGAGGACATCAAGTTCTTCCTGCTGCCGATGGCGGAAGGCGGCCAGGACCCGGTCGGCTCCATGGGCCGCGACATTCCGCCGGCGGTGCTGTCCGACCGGCCGAAGGTGCTGTACGACTATTTCCACCAGAACTTCGCCCAGGTCACCAACCCGCCCGTCGACCCGATCCGCGAGGAATCGGTGATGTCGATGGTGTCGCTGATCGGCCCCCGGCCGAACTTGCTCGACCTGGAGACCGGCGGCAGCCACAAGCGCCTGGAAGTGCGCCAGCCGATCCTGTCGAACGGCGACCTTGAAAAGCTGCGGCGTATCGAGAACGTCATCGACGCGGATTTCCACGCCGAAACGCTGAGCATCTGCTATCCGGCCAAGGCCGGCGCCGAGGGCATGGAAAAGGCCCTCGACGAGCTTTGCGAAAGCGCCAAGCACGCGGTGCTGGAAGGCCATAACATCCTGGTGCTCTCCGACCGCGGCATCAACGCCGACACCATCGCCATCCCGGCGCTGCTGGCGACCGCCGCCGTGCATCACTTCCTGATCCGCGAGGGGCTGCGCACCGACGTCGGGCTGGTGGTGGAAACCGGCGAGGCGCGCAAGGTGCACGACTTCTGCCTGCTCGCCGGCTACGGCGCCGAGGCGATCAACCCGTACCTGGCGCTCGATACCCTGTCGGCGCTGCGCCATGAAATGGCCGAGCCCTTGAAGGAGTGGGAGATTCACGCCCGCTACGCCAAGGCCGTCTCCAAGGGCATGATGAAGGTGATGTCGAAGATGGGCATCTCCACCTACCAGTCCTATTGCGGCGCGCAGATTTTCGACGCCGTCGGGCTCAACTCGGCCTTCGTCGACAAGTACTTCACCAAGACCGCCACCACCATCGAAGGCATCGGCCTCAAGGAAGTGGCGGAGGAAACGGTGCGCCGCCACAAGGATGCCTTCGGCGACGACCCGGTGCTGAAGAACGCGCTCGACGTCGGCGGTGAATACGCCTTCCGGCTGCGCGGCGAGGAACACGTCTGGACGCCGGAAACCGTCGGCGCCCTGCAGCACGCGGTGCGCGCCGGCAACTACAAGGGCTTCAAGGCCTTCACGGCGAAAGTCAACGACCAGTCGAAGAAGCTGCGCAACCTGCGTGGCCTCTTTAAGCTGAAGCGCGCCGGCGTGACGGTGCCGCTGGAGGAAGTCGAACCCGCCAGCGAGATCGTCAAGCGTTTCGCCACCGGCGCCATGTCGTTCGGCTCCATCTCCTGGGAAGCGCACACCACGCTGGCCATCGCCATGAACCGCCTGGGCGGCAAGTCCAACACCGGCGAAGGCGGCGAGGACGCGGTCCGCTACCAGCCGATGGAAAACGGCGACAGCATGAAGTCCGCGATCAAGCAGGTCGCAAGCGGGCGCTTCGGCGTCACCACCGAATACCTGGTCAATGCCGACGACCTGCAGATCAAGATGGCGCAGGGCGCCAAGCCCGGCGAGGGCGGCCAGTTGCCCGGCCACAAGGTCGACAAGTGGATCGCGCGGGTGCGTCACTCGACCCCCGGCGTCGGCCTGATTTCGCCGCCGCCGCACCACGACATCTATTCCATCGAGGATCTGGCGCAGCTCATCCACGACCTCAAGAACGTCAACCCCAAGGCCCGCGTTTCGGTCAAGCTGGTGTCGGAAGTGGGCGTCGGCACCGTTGCCGCCGGCGTCTCCAAGGCGCATGCGGACCACGTGACCATTTCCGGCAACGACGGCGGCACCGGCGCCAGCCCGCTGACGTCGATCATGAACGCCGGTTCGTTCTGGGAAATGGGCCTTGCCGAAACCCACCAGACGCTTGTCTTGAACGACCTGCGCGGCCGCATCGCGGTGCAGGTGGACGGCGGCATCCGCACTGGGCGCGACGTGGTCATCGGCGCGTTGTTGGGCGCCGACGAGTTTGGCGTCGCCACGGCGGCATTGATCTCGGCCGGCTGCATCATGATGCGCAAGTGCCACCTGAACACCTGCCCGGCCGGCGTCGCGACGCAGGATCCGGAACTGCGCAAGCGCTTCACCGGCCAGCCCGAGCACGTGATGAACCTGTTCATGTTCATCGCCGAGGAAGTGCGCGAGATCATGGCCGAGCTCGGCTTCCGCACCATGAACGAGATGATCGGCCGCCTCGACCGGCTCGACACCCGTGACGCCATCGATCACTGGAAAGCCAAGGGGCTCGATTTCTCCAAGGTCTTCGTCAAGCCGCAGGCCGGCCCGGGCGTCGCCGTCTACAACAGCGAAACCCAGGACCACGGCCTCGACAAGGCGCTCGACAACAAGCTGATCGAGCTGGCCATGCCGGCGCTGGAGAACAAGACGCCGGTGAGCATCGAAATGCCGGTGCGCAACGTCAACCGCACCGTCGGCGCCATGCTGTCGGGCGAGGTCGCCAGGCGCTACGGCCATGCCGGGCTTGCCGACGACACCATCCACATTTCCATGACCGGCACCGCCGGCCAGAGCTTCGGCGCCTGGCTGGCCAAGGGCGTGACGCTGGATCTCTCCGGCGACGCCAACGACTACGTCGGCAAGGGCATGTCGGGCGGCCGCATCGTCGTGCGTCCGTCGCCGGAAAGCCCGATCGTGCCGGAAGAAAACATCATCATCGGCAACACCGTGATGTATGGCGCCATTTCCGGCGAATGCTACTTCCAGGGCGTTGCCGGCGAGCGCTTCGCGGTCAGGAACTCCGGCGCCACGGCGGTGGTCGAGGGCGTCGGCGATCATGGCTGCGAATACATGACCGGCGGCTGCGTGGTGGTCATTGGCGGCACCGGGCGCAACTTCGCCGCCGGCATGTCGGGCGGCATCGCCTACGTGCTGGACGAGGCCGGCGATTTCGTCAAACGATGCAACGGCGAGATGATCCAGTTGGAACCGGTACCGTCCGGAGACGCCTCCACGGATAGCCTGGAACTGGCGGACGTGATGGCCAACATGCTGGGCGACGACGCCAAGCGGCTGCGCATGCTGATCGAACGCCACCTGCACTATACCGGCAGCGCGCGGGCACGGATGATCCTCGAGGACTGGGATACCTACTTCCCGAAATTCCTCAAGGTGATGCCCGTCGACTACAAACGCGCGCTCAACGACATGCAGGCCGAAGCCGCGGCGGAGCCGCAACTGAACGTCGCCGCCGGCGAATAACCGAAAGACCAAGAGAGGAAGGGAACCATGGGCAAGCCCACCGGTTTCATGGAGATCGAACGCCACGACCGTGGCTATGACGCCATCGACAAGCGGGTCAAGAACTACGACGAGTTCTATGTGCCGCTCGCCGACGACGACGTCTCGAAGCAGGGTGCGCGCTGCATGGATTGCGGCATCCCGTTCTGTCACAACGGCTGCCCGGTCAACAACATCATCCCGGAATGGAACGACCTGGTCTACCGGGGCGACTGGGAGCAGGCGCTCGACGTGCTGCATTCCACCAACAACTTCCCGGAATTCACCGGCCGCGTCTGCCCGGCGCCCTGCGAGGCCGCCTGCACGCTCAACATCACCGACGAGCCGGTGACCATCAAGACCATCGAATGCGCCATCGTCGACAAGGGCTGGGAAGAAGGCTGGATCCAGCCGCAGGTTCCGGCACACGGCACCGGCAAGCAGGTCGCGGTGGTCGGCTCCGGCCCCGCCGGCATGGCCTGCGCGCAGCAATTGGCGCGCGCCGGGCACCGGGTCATCGTGTTCGAGAAGAACGCCAAGATCGGCGGCCTTTTGCGCTACGGCATCCCGGACTTCAAGATGTCGAAGGCGCTGATCGATCGGCGCATGGCGCAAATGCAGGCCGAGGGCGTCGAGTTCCGCCCCAACAGCCACGTGGGCACCAACATCAACTCGATGAATTTGCTGATGAATTTTGACGCCATCGCGCTCACCGGCGGTTCCGAGGAACCGCGCGACCTGCCGGTCGCCGGGCGCGATTTGGACGGCGTCCACTTCGCCATGCGCTTCCTCACCCAGCAGAACCGGCGCAATTCCGGCGAGCTGATCTTGGACAACCGCGACATCCTGGCCACCGGCAAGCATGTGGTGGTGATCGGCGGCGGCGACACCGGCGCCGACTGTGTTGGCACGTCGAACCGCCAGGGCGCGGCCTCGGTCACCCAGATGGAAATTATGCCGAAGCCACCGGAGAAGGAAGACAAGGCGCTGAGCTGGCCCGACTGGCCGCTGAAGCTGCGCACGTCGTCGTCGCACGACGAAGGCTGCCAGCGCGAATGGGCGGTGGCGACCAAGTCGTTCGAGGGCAAGGACGGCCAGGTCACGGCGCTCAACTGCGTGCGCCTGGAATGGGGCCCGGAAGGCATGAAGGAGGTCGAGGGTTCCGAGTTCCAGATCAAGGCCGATCTGGTGCTGCTGGCCATGGGCTTCGTCAATCCGGTGCACGAGGGCATGCTCAACAACTTCGGCGTCGAGTACGACCAGCGCGGCAACGTCCGCGCCGACACCGAAACCTACGCCACCTCCATGGACAAGATCTTCGCCGCCGGCGACATGCGCCGGGGCCAGTCCCTGGTGGTCTGGGCCATCCGCGAGGGCCGGCAGTGCGCGCGCGCCATCGATGAGTACCTGATGGGCGAAACCAACCTGCCGCGCTGACGGAATCCATGGCCATGCGCATCTTCGGCGACCTCGCCTCCGGCAACTGCCTGAAGGTCAAATGGACCTGCGACCACCTGGGCCTCGCCTACGAGTGGATCGACGTGGACATCATGCAAGGCGAAAGCCGCACGCCCGAGTTCCTAGGGATGAACCCGTTCGGCCAGGTGCCGGTGGTGGAACTGGACGACGGCCGCCACCTGGCGCAATCCAACGCCATCATCCAGTACCTGGCGGCCGGCAGCGACCTCGTGCCGAACGACCCCTTTCTCAAGGCCAAGGTGCTGGAGTGGCAGTTCTGGGAACAGTACAGCCACGAACCCTATGTTGCGGTCTGCCGCTTTCAGATGAAGTACCAGGGCAAGCGCGCCGACGAGTTGGACCCCGACAAGGTGGCACGCGGCGTCTCGGCGCTTAAAACCCTCGAGGATGCCCTCAAGGGGCGCGATTTCCTGGTCGGCGATAACCTCACGCTGGCCGACATTTCGCTCGTCGCCTATACCCGCCTCGCCGACGAGGGCGGCTTCGACCTCGCCCCGCTTGCCGATCTCCGGGCCTGGATCGGCCGCGTCGAAACGGCGCTTTCCATTACCGACTGATACCTTCGACTGTTCCCGTCGACTGTTCCCCGGGGCTGCCGCCTTTTCGTTCTGCCGCACGGCGTCTAGGATGCCGCGACGTTTACTGTTCACTCATCAGCAGGGCCCATCCCATGACCGACGCCATCAATTTCGACGACTACCGCCTGTGCGAGCCCGCCTACTTCGAGGATCTGAAGCTGGGCCAGCGATTCCCGATCCCGTCGCGCACCATGACCGATGCCCTGTTCGCCGCCTTCCAACTGGCGTCCGGCGACAACCATCCGATCCATTACGACGTGGAATACTGCAAGGCGCACGGCCATCCGGGCCTGTTGGCGCATGCCATGCAGGTGATGATCCAGTGCGCGCCGGGCGCCGGCCTGTTTCCGCACGCGGTGGACGCGTCGCTGGTTGCGATGCTGGAAATGTCGGGGAAGATGCTGGGGCCGGTCTATGCCGGCGACACGGTCTATCCGATGCTGGAAATATCGGAACTGAAGGAACAGAACACCACCGGCGTGGTCACCCTGCTCTCCACCGTGCACAACCAGAAGGGCGAGAAAGTATTCGAGGGGACCCAGAAATGCTTGCTTCGCAAGCGGGTCCCCTCGAAATCATGATGGTTCGGACTGGGTGATCAGAACTTTTTGATCATCAGGTCCGGCAGCCAGGTGATCACCTCCGGCCACGCCAGGAACACGCCCAGCGTGATCAGGTCGGCGATGAAGAACGGCCCGATGCCCTTGAACACTTCCTGCAGCGGTATATCGGGTCTGACACCCGCCACCACGTAACAGTTCAAGCCAATGGGCGGCGTGATCAGGCAGACCTCGCACATCTTCACGACGATGATGCCGAACCAGATCGGATCGTAGCCGAGGCCGATCACCGCCGGGTAAACCACCGGCAGGGTCAGCAGCAGCATGCCGATGGCATCCATGAACATGCCGAGAATGACATAGAACATCAGAATGCAGATCATCGTCACCACCGGCGGGAACGGCAGCGCCACCACCCACTCCGCGAACACCGCCGGCAGTTCGGCGAAGCCCATGAAACGGACGAAGATCAAGACGCCCCAAACCAGCGAGAAGATCATCACCGTCAGACGCGCGGTTTCCATCAGGGCGCCCTTCAGCGTGTTCCATTTCATGCCGCTCCAAAGCGCCATGATGAACACCACGAAGGATCCCATGGCACCGGCTTCCGTCGGAGTCGTGGTGCCGGTGTACATGGAAAAGAAGATGACGAAGATGACGAACAGCACCGGGAAGGTGCCGGGAACCGACTTGATCCGGTCGCCCCAGGAGAACCCCTTCACCGGCGGCCCCAGTTCCGGGTTCCGCCAGGCCATGAAGATGATCAACAAGGCGTAGATGATCGCCGAAACGATGCCGGGGATGAAGCCGGCGACCAGAAGGCGGCCAATCGATTCCTCGACGATGATGGCGTAAATCACCAGGATCGCGCTCGGCGGGATCAGCGATGCGAGCGTGCCTCCCGCCGCCACGACGCCCGCCGCCAATCGCGGCTGGTAGCCGTATTTCAGCATCTCCGGGATGGCGACACGCGAGAACACCGCCGCCGTCGCGGTCGAGGCGCCGGAAACCGCGGCAAAACCGGCGGTGGCGAACACGGTACCGACGGCCAAGCCGCCCGGCACCCAGCCGAACCACTTGCGCGCGGCGTCGAAAAGCTTTTCCGTCATGCCCGCGTGATAGGCGAGAAAGCCGATTAGAATGAACATCGGCAGCACGGAAAGCGAATAGATGGTCCCCTTGGCGTAGGGGATCATGCCGACATTGCCGGCGCCGCCGGTCCAGCCGACGATGGAGACCATCCCCAGCAGGCCGACCAGAGCGCAGGCATAAAAAACGCGCACGCCGATCAGCACCAAGAAGATCAGCAGGCCAGAGCCAATGAGCCCGATTTGAAACTCGTCCATTGTCTCCCCCTAGTCTTTCAGTGCATGCACTTCGGTTTCGTCGTCACCGAAGGTATCGTGAATTTCTTTGTCAGCCAGTTCCGCCTCGCTGTGCATGAGGGGAACGGCGATAGGCGTCAGGTCCGGATTGGCCACCAGGCGCAAATATCCCCAGGTCTGCAAGACCAGGCGCGCGATCAGGACACCGAACGCAATCGGCACCCACATTTTCGACGGCCAAATCGTGATTTCACGGTCAATGGTCGTGTCGCCAAGCTCGATGGAACGCACCAGCGCCGTCGAAGAGTAGTAGATCAGCACGAACATGATCGAGAGCCCCACCAGAACACCGATCAGCTCGGCGGCCCACAAGGTACGGCCGCTCAGCCTGCGGACCAGCAGTTCCATGCGGATGTGCCCGCCGACCCGTTGCATGGCGGCAATCGCCAGAAACGAAAAGGCCACCATGAACAGACCGACAAGGTCGATGTAGCCCCAGACGGGCGTGTCGAAGAATTTGCGTCCGATGGCGTTGAACGTCCCGGCGATCATCAGGCCCAGGATGACCAACGCGCCGATGAAGGCCAGGAGGTCTTCGATCTTCGTCAGTGCCTGATCGAGTTTCGACAGCAGGCTATCGTCCTGGTATGTATTTTCTGTAGCATTCCCAACCATTTATGCTCCCCAAGAACCCGTGCCGAAGCAATATGCTTCGGCACGGCTCTCGTCAGTTCAAGGATTTGAAGATTGTCGGCGCGAAGTTACTTCGCCTTCGCGGCCGCCAACATCGTATCCAACAGACCCTGGGCGTCGAACTTGTCCTTGTTGTCCGCGACCCACTTGTCATACACGGGCTGGCCGCCGATCTTCTGGAAGTTCGCCAATTCGGCGTCGCTGTAGACCACTTCGGTCAGGTGCTTGCGCCACTTCGGCAGGTTTTCCTTGTCCTTGGAAGCATAAGCCTCCTCAAGCGCCTTGTAGCCGATTTCCTTGGCTTCCATCATCAGCTTCTGGTACTGCGGCGGCAGCTTGTTCCAGGCGTCGATGCTCATGATGTTCGGGCAATCGTTGGTGCCCGGCGCCAGGTTGGTGGTGAACCAGTCCGCCACTTCGTCGATCTTGTAGGCGGAGTGCGCATAGGTGGACGGGAACGAAACCGCGTCCGCGGCACCACGGTCCAGCGCCTGATAGACTTCCGGCGCGGTCATGGTGGCGATCGAGGTGCCCAGCTTACGCATGGCATCGGCAAGACCACCAAGCGCGCGAACGGTCATGCCTTTCCAGGCATCAAGGGTCTTCGGCGCCTCGCCACGGCCCATGAACTCGTACTGCGGCAACTGCGAGCTCGAGAACACCATGACGTTCCACTTGTCCTTCAGCTCTTTGACGACGATCGGATGGTTGTGGATCGATTCGGCGACCTTACGCTGGTGGTTAAAGTTCTTGATCGGCACGAACGGCATGTTCAGCACCGTTAGCGACTGGTTCTTGCCCGGGTGATAGGCGGCACAGATCTTTCCGGCCTCGAACACACCAGCCTTGATGTTGTCCAGGTTCTGCTTACGGCCACCCAACTGATCGCCATAGTAAACCTTGATTTTGAAGTTACCGCCGGTCTTCTCGTCGACGTACTTTCCCCAGGCCTCGACGTCCTTCGTAAAGGCGCGGCTCTTGCCCCAGACGTTGAACTTCCACGAAACCTTAGGCCCTTTGACTTCCTGAGCGCTGGCGCTGGTCAGAGCCGCGGCACCGCTCAAAATCGCGGCACCGGCAACCGCCGACACCATCGCTTTAGCCATCCAAGACATGTTTTTTTCCTCCCGATTTGTTGGGGTTAGCTCCTTGCGTCTCATAAACACTCTCCTTTTTTAATTCATTGGTCAATGGCTGATTCCCAGCGCTGCAGCGTCCAACGGCGACTGCGCCGGGTGCCGGCCATCGGCATCCGATAAAGCCGTTTCGATATTCGCCACGGCATCGCGCAGCAGCGGCGAGTACCGTTCGATCAATTGATCCAGGCCCATGGCGTCGGCGATCACGAAGACATTGACCGCCGCCAGGATCTGGCCATTGAAGAAGACCGGAAAGGCAATGGCGCGGGTGGTCTTCATGTATTCCTGGTTGGATGTGGCATAACCGCGCGCACGGACCGTATCCAGCAGGGTTTTCACCTGCCCCGGATTTTGCGCCAGGGCTTCGTAGGGATCGTCGGACCGCGCCAAATCGCCCAGAATCCGCGACCGTGTCTCGGCATCGGTAAAGGCCAGATAACAGCGCCCCAGCGCCGTCGCCAGCACCGGCACCCGCGATCCCACGGTACGGTTGAACGAAAGCGTGCCCGCGCGGCGGCTGGTCTCGATGATGACCATGGCGTTGCGGTCGAAAACCGCCAGATCCGACGGCCACATCAGCCGACCACGCAACATGTCGAGAATTGGCGCCGCCTGGCGCAGCAGGTAGTCGTAGGTGTCGAAACCGTTGGAAAGGGCCATGCATTTGGCCGTCAGCCCATAGGTCTTGGTCGTCCCGATGCGCGAAACGAAACCGGCATGGATCAGGGTTTCCAGGATACGCACCACGGTGGGCTTGGGAATGCCGGTCATCTCATGGATAGCGCCGACGCCGGCGTTACCGCCGAGCCGGTTGAGCGCATGAAGCACGTCCAATCCACGGACCAAGGCCGTTACGGGTTCGTAACTGCTCATTCTCTCCCCTGCTGATCGGGATGCCATTTTGGGTGCTTATGCACTGGCGTTTCCGGATCAGGCTGTAGACCTTCCTGTGAATTTGCTGTTTCATGGAATGAAAAGCAATTTCATAAAAAATTTTGCATGGATCGGCGAAGGGTGCAAATTGATTCTCCGTATCCAATTGGGGGACACCTATCCATGCCATCGCAACCCGCCGCGCCGAGGCCGCTCGAAGGCACGCGCATCATCGACCTGACCAGCATCCTGTTCGGCCCCATCGCCACCCACTTCCTCGCCAACATGGGCGCCGAGGTGATCAAGATTGAGGCGCCAGGCGGCGACGTCATTCGCTCCGTGCAGCCGATGCGCTCGCCCGGCATGGGGGCGGTGTTCATGAATTCCAACCGCGGCAAATCGAGCGTCGCGCTCGATCTCAAGACCGAAGCCGGCCGCCAGGCACTGGAGCGGCTGGTGGCCACCGCCGACGTTTTCGTTCACTCCATGCGCGGCCGCGCGGCGGGCAAGCTCGGCATCGACTACGACAGCCTCAAGAAAATCCGCCCGGAACTGGTCTACGTCTTCGCCTGCGGCTACGACAGCCAGGGCCCCAACGCCGACCTCCCCGCCTACGACGACATCATCCAGGCCGCATCGGGTCTCGCCGCCATCAACACCCACCCGGATGGCGCGCCGCAATTGGTGCGCAGCGTCATGGCCGACAAGATCAGCGCGCTCTACCTGACCCAGGCCTTGCTGGCGGCGATCATGACGCAAAAGACCAGCGGCAAGGGCCAGTACGTGGAAGTGCCGATGTTCGAATGCCTGACCCATTTCATGATGGTCGAGCACATGTTCGGGCATTGTTTCGAGCCGCCGCTGGCCGGTGCCGGCTACACCCGGGTGCTGTCGGAACACCGCCAGACCTACAAGACCAAGGACTCCTACATCGCCACCCTGCCCTACACCACGGCGCAGTGGCAGCGTTTCTTCGATCTGATCGGCGAGACCGAACTGGCCAAGGAAGAGTGGGTCAACGACGCCTCGCAGCGCAGCCTGCGCATCGGCGAGCTTTATGCGCGGATCGCAGAGGCGACGCCCAGCCGCACCACCGAAGAATGGGTGCGCGAACTGAAGCGCATCGACGTGCCGGTGACGGCGGTGAATTCACTGGAGGACCTGTTCAGCGACCCGCAGCTGACGGCCAGTGGTCTGTTCCAGGACTACCAGCACCCGACGGAAGGGCACCTCAGGGGCACTCGCCACCCGATCCGCTCGGCGGCGCCGCCGGTTCCCGACATGGTCGCGCCGCACCTGGGCGAGCATACCCGCGCTGTCCTTACCGCCGTCGGCTACACGGACGCCGAAATCGACGAGCTCGTGGCATCGGGCGCCGCCATCGACGGCGCCCCGGAAAGCGCCTAATCTAGCTCCTGCGCGCCAATTCCGGCGCCGCGCATCGGACCGAACACCGTCATGAGCCAAGGCGAAACCCTGATCGAATACGCGCCCGTGCGGCGTGCCGGCGCGGCGGAGATCGACACGTTCCGCTGCCTGCCGGTATTCAGGACCGCCGACGGCCACGAATTCGGCACCGACGTGGTGCTCGGCCACAAGGGCGACATCGAGAGCACCGCCGAGCGCAACGCCGCGATCCTGCGGCTGATCTTCAAGGCGCTGACCCGTGCCCAGGCGCAAGGCGCGCAAGTGGACGTGATCGTGCCGGTCAATTCCGTGGCGCTCGCCAACCGCGCCGGCGCCACCGTCATTCATGACGTCTTCGCCGAGTTGGACGCCGAATGCCATGCGGCGCTGGTCATCGACATCTTCAACCTGCCGGTGCGGGTCAGCGTCGATTCGCTCTCCGACATCACCATTCCCATGCTGCCCTACACCCAACGCTTCATTGCCCATCCGCACCCGGAGACCGAGGACTTCACCGTCTTCGCCAACTGCAACTACCGCGGCGTGACGTTCGACATGGCGGATGTCGAGGGCGATGGGCCGGCGCAACTGGACGCGCTTACCGACTTCTGAGCCGAGGCGACCCGCCGGCGCCTCGGGCTCTGCGTCCAGAATGCGCCGGACCAGGCGATCTGCGACGCCGCCGAGCGCTGGGAGGCGCTCTACATCGACGGCGCGCCCATCGGCGCGGCACGGGAACGCCCGCTTCCGTAAGCGGCCAATCGACGCCGCCCCGGAATTGCGCTAAGACAGCCGACATGGGATCCGCCAACACAAACCGCCCGACCATCGGCATTCTGCTGGACTACCAGCCGGAAGGCTCGTTCTCGTCCCGGCCGCACTATGCGTTGCGCTGCGGCTACTTCGATGCCGTGTGGCGCGCCGGCGGGCTGCCGGTTGCCATCCCCTACATCGAGGACGCCGCCGATGCCTACCTGGCGGCGACCGACGGCCTGATCCTGCCGGGCGGCTTCTATCCGTTCCCGGCCAGGCTCTATGGCCGCGCCGCCGCCCCCGGCGAGACACTGCATCCGCGTTTCAAGTTCGAGGAACGCTTCGTCGGCCAGGCACTCGACGCCGACCGGCCGATGCTCGGCATCTGCGCCGGCATGCAGGTGATCGCCGCGGCCGCCGGCGCGACGCTCTACTTCGACGTGCGCGACGAAATGCCGACCGATATCGACCACCTCAACGCCCGGCCGGCCGAAGAGGCCGCGCACGGCGTCGAGATCGAGCCCGGCACCTTGCTGGCGAAGACGCTGGGCACCACGCATCTCGACGTCAACACCGCCCACAAGGAAGCACTGAAGGACGGTCTCGATGCGCTCCGCGTCAACGCCCGCGCCGAGGACGGCGTCATCGAGGGGATCGAACTGCCCGAACGCCGCTTCTGCCTGGGCGTGCAGTGGCACCCGGAATTCTTCGCCGCCGACGGCGATCCCAATTTCAACCTGTTCACCGCGCTCGTCGATGCCGCGCGGGACGGCAGCGGCGGATGAGCGGCGTGCGCGTCATCGGCGTCGCCGGCTGCGGCGCCATGGGCCTGCCGATGGCACAAAGGCTCCAAGGCGCGGGCTTCGAGACCTGGGGTTTCGACGTCCGCCCGGCGTATGAGTTCGGCGACTTCCAGGACCGCATGATCGCCGACCCGGAAGACTTCGCCGAGCGCGCCGACATCGTCATCTCCGTGGTGCGCGACCGGCGCCAGACCCTCGACCTGCTGTTCGACGACCAGGCGATCATGACCGTGGCACACCCGCCTGGCACGCTGGTGATCTCGTCCACGCTGTCGCCCCGGGTCTTGCCGGAAATCGCCGAACGCCTGCCCGCCGGCACCACTTTCGCCGACGCGCCCATGTCCGGCGCGCCCGGCCGCGCCGTTGACGGCACGCTGACCTTCATGGTCGGCGCGCCCGCCGACGCCATCGCCGAATTGATGCCGCTGCTCAAGGCCATGGGCGAGGAGATCCACCACCTGGGCGACACCGGCACCGGGCTCACCTGCAAGGTCATCAACAACTTCGTCGGCGTCACCGGCGTCGCGGCGGTCAGGAAGGCGCTGGCGGCGTCTCGTTCGTTGGGCTTAGACCCCGACCGGCTGCTGGAGGTGATGCGGACCTCGTCGGGCAGCACCTGGTACGGCGACAATCTGGAGCGCATCTCCTGGGCGCATGAGGGCTACGACCCCGCCAATACCATCGGCATCCTGGAGAAAGACGTGCAGGCTTTCCTGGATGCCGTCCAGGGCATGGAAGAGGTCGCCGTCGACGACCTGGCGGCGTCGGTGCTCGACGTGATCCGGGCCTTGGAGCCGCTCGAAAAATGATCGCCGGGCTTCTGACCCCCCGCCCTTGGGTGGTGCTCGGCGCGCTGCTGGCCGGCACGGCGGTGGCGCTCGGCGCCTACGGCTGGCACAGCCTCGAGGGCGACGCGGCGATGAAAGAGATCTTCATGCTCGGCGTTCAATACCACATGTGGCACGCGCTCGGGCTGATCGTTGTCGGTTGGCGCTGCACGGCCGGCGCCCGTGCGGCCAAGGTTGCGGCGCTGGCGGGCGTCTCGTTCCTCGTCGGCATCGCGCTCTTCTCCGCCAATCTCTACGTCTTCGCCGTCACCGGCGACCTGATGGTGGCCGGCGCCGCGCCCGTCGGCGGCTTCGCCTTCATGCTCGGCTGGGTGCTGATCGCGGTCTCCGCGCTGCGCACGGAAAAGTCTTGATCCGGCGTTGCCTCGCTGAAGCGCCTGTGACAGGCTGACGCCAGGAAAATTCAGGGAAGGAGCGCCGCCATGGCTAAAATCAACATCCAGTTCACGCTGTTTTCGGCATTCTATTCGCCGCTGATCTCGACCATGTCCGGCGGTTTTCTCGAAGCCGAGGGGCTGGAACCGGAATGGTCGGTGGCGCCGCCCGGCAAGTCGGCCATCGATGCGTTGGATGAGGGCAGCGCGCATGTGGTGCAGTCGGCGCTGAGCCAGGGCTTCGGCCCGTTGAACAAGGGCCAGACGCCGAGCTGCGTGCATTTCGCCCAGATCAACGAGATGGACGGCTTCTTCATCACCGCACGCGAGCCCGATCCGGACTTCACCTGGTCGAAGCTGGAAGGTTCCGACATGGTGCTGTTCAGCGGCGGCCAGCCCTTGGCCATGTTCAAGTACGCCTGCCACAAGGCCGGCATCGACCACGACAAGATCAACGCCATCAAC
This sequence comes from Rhodospirillaceae bacterium, assembly GCA_038125725.1. Taxonomy (GTDB): domain Bacteria; phylum Pseudomonadota; class Alphaproteobacteria; order Rhodospirillales; family Casp-alpha2; genus TMED8. The sequence goes on along the minus strand of JAYPEK010000033.1, from coordinate 15,467 downwards.
CCGGGCGGCGCGGCCGCCATCGACAAGGCTTTCCGCGACGGCCAAGGCCAGTATGTGGAGCAGCAGGGCCCCTTCCCGCAGCAGTTGGAGGCCGACGGCGTCGGCCACGTGGTGGCCCAGGTCGGGCCGATGATCGGCAAGAACGGCTTTTCCAGCCTAGCGGCGAAACGCGAATGGCTGGAGACCGACATGGCCAAGGCCTTCATGCGCGCCTACAAGAAGACCCGCGCCTACATGAACGAAACCCCGGCGGCGGAAATCGCCAAGGCGGAGGCGTCCTATTTCCCGGACATCGACCAGGCGGTTCTGGCGGACTGCATCGCCACCTACCAGAAGCTCGGCTGCTGGACGCCGCACACCGAAATCACCGAGGATGCCTTCCAGGCGACGCTAGATATCTTCGAATACAACGGCCTCATCAACGAGCGCTACGCCTACGACCAAATCTGCGCCAAACCGCCGTCCACGGACTGACGGCGCGGGCTCAGACGCCCATATGCTGTGAGAAGGCCGGGCCGATATCTTCGGCCATGGCGCGGAAGGTCGTTTCCCACATGTCCCACATGCCGTCGGTATCGTGGCCGGTGAGCACCAGGGTGCCGAAGTCACCGACGGTGTCGTGGAAGGCGACCAACTGATCCAGAACCCGGTCGCGGGTGCCGGCGATGACCTGCGCCTGGGCGGTCTCAACGGCGGCGCGTCGCTGGGCGACGGGATCGAAGGTGTCGTCCAGTTCCCCCATCGCCAGCTTCAGATGCGTGCCGAGGTAATAGTAATAATCGGCGAAGACGCCGTCGGGATCGGCCAGCAGGTCGTCGGCCTGGCTGTCGCTTTCGGTGAGCAAGACCGTCCGCCCCACCCGCCAGACGCTGGGATCGGCGGCGCGCCCCTGGCTCTCCGCGCCCTCCACGTAGCGCGGCCAATGGCTGGCGATGTCGGCGGCGTCGATGAAGTTGCCGGAGATCGGAATCCAGCCGCGTTCGCCAGCCAAGACGGCCAGGCCCGAATTGCGCCCGCGCAGGGAGACCGCGATCGGCGGATGCGGTTTCTGCAACGGCTTGATCAGCTTGCCGACGCCGAGGTCCGGGACGATCCGCTCCTCAATGGCGAATTGCCAGGTGTCGCCGTCGTGGCGGATCGGCGTGTCCTCGGTCCAGATGCGTTGGATGGCCTCGATGGCCTCGATCATGTCGCGGCCGCGCTGGGCGTGGTCGAGATTATCGAACACCTCCCAGTCGCTGGCGAGGCCGCCCGACCCGATGCCGAAAATCACCCGCCCGCCGGACATCTGATCCAACAGCGCCACATGCTGGGCGATCACCAGCGGATGCTGCTGCGGCAGGCAGAGAACCCCCGACGCCAAGCGGATGTTCGGCGCCCGGTCGATCAGGCTGGCGTTGAAGATCAGCGGCGAGGTCACCGGCTCGCCGGTGGAGGTGAAATGCTCGCCCATCCAGACCTCGGCGAAACCGCACTTGTCGGCCAGGATCGCCAGTTCCCGGTCCTCGCGCAGTACCTGAGCAAGCTCGCGCGACGGCGGGTGCAGCGGCATCATGAAAAGACCAAGGTTGAGCATCGGCGCGTCCGTTCTTTCTGTTCGGCACGATGGTAGCGGAACCGCGCCGAACGGCAACCGCCGCCGATCCCCTCTTTTCAATCGGGCGGTGGATGACTAACTATGTAAGCGTTATCCAGCCGCTCAAGGGACCGCATGCCGACCGACCGATCCGCCCCGCCCGTCCTCATGTGGTTTCGCCGCGACCTCCGCCTTGCCGACAATCCGGCGCTCGATGCGGCCGTCGCGAGTGGCCGGCCCGTCATTCCCGTTTTCTTATCCGACGACGAAGACGCAGGCGAATGGGCATCCGGCGGCGCCCAGCGCTGGTGGCTGCATGGGTCGCTGGCCGCTCTGGAAAAATCACTCGCGGTGCTGGGCAGCCGGCTGATCCTTCGGCGCGGCCCGGCCGAAGCCGCAATCGATGCGCTGGTCCGCGAAACCGGCGCCGAGACCGTTTATTGGAACCGGCGTTACGAGCCCTGGGCGATCCGGCGGGACGAACGGATCAAGTCGGGCCTGAAAGCACGCGGCGTCGAGGCGTGCAGTTTCAACGCCGCGCTCATCCGCGAGCCGTGGGAAGTCGCCACCAAGACCGGCGGTCCCTACAAGGTGTTCACGCCGTTTTGGAAGACGCTGCGGATGGCGGACGCGCCGCCGGTGCCGCTGCCAGCGCCCGAACGCATCCCGGCGCCCGCCACCTTCCCCGAAAGCGGCGCGCTGGCGTCCTGGGGACTACTGCCGACGGCGCCCGATTGGGCTGGCGGATTGCGCGACGCTTGGCGGCCCGGCGAGGCGGCGGCGCAGGCGCGCTTGCGGGAATTCGCCGACGACACGATTTTCGGCTATCACGACAATCGCGACCTGCCCGGCACCGCCGGAACGTCCCGGCTGTCGCCGCACCTGGCCTTCGGCGAGATCGGCCCCCGCCAAATCTGGCACGCGGTTCAAGCCAGCGCGCTGGCCCGCACCGGCGACCCGATGCCGAGAGGGGCCGAGGTCTATCTCTCGGAGATCGCCTGGCGCGAGTTCTCCTATCACCTACTCTATCATTTCCCCGATCTGCCGGCGCAGCCGCTGCGACCCGAATTCGCCCGGTTCCCGTGGGCCGATGACGCGGCCGGCCTCGAGGCCTGGCGATGCGGCTTGACCGGCTATCCCATCGTCGACGCCGGCATGCGCGAGCTCTGGACGACGGGCTGGATGCACAACCGGGTGCGGATGATCGTCGCTTCCTTCCTGATCAAGGATCTTTTGGTCGATTGGCGCCAGGGCGCGGCCTGGTTCTGGGACACGCTGGTGGATGCAGACCTGGCCAGTAACGCCGCGAGTTGGCAATGGGTGGCGGGCTCGGGCGCCGACGCGGCGCCCTATTTCCGGGTCTTCAACCCGGTCACGCAAGGGTCGAAATTCGACCCGGCGGGGACCTACGTGCGGCGCTGGCTGCCGGAGCTTGCCGGCTTGCCCGACCGCGTCATCCATGCGCCCTGGACCGCAGACCCGCTGGACCTGGCGGCGGCCGGCGTGCGGCTGGGACGCGACTATCCGGAACCCATCGTCGATCACGCCATGGCCCGCATACGCGCGCTCGAGCGCTACCAGCGCATGAAGGGGAACCCCGGCGACGCCTGACGCGCTGTCCGCGTCAATCGAAGATGATTTCGTCGTCTTCGGGCTGCAGGTCGTAGCTGAAGTCGTAGGCGGAAATCACGTGCTCGATCGCCCCGCTCTTGCCGCGCAGCGGCAGGTAGATGGCTTCGAAGGACAGGGGATAGTCCTTACCGACGGCGGTCAAATGGCCGACGACCCGGGCCGGTTCCCCGGTCGTGAAGGGCAGCCGGTAGCGATTGACGATCATCTCGACCTTTTCCGCGGGATATCCGTCCGACACGCTCTTGCCGGTTCGGTCGAAACCGAAAATTTCAACAATCCCGGTTCCGAAATAACGCGCGACGAACTCCGCGCCGCCGTCCACGGCGTCGCAAACCGTGATAAACGGCGCGATCTCCTTGATCTCCATGAGATCGATGTCGGACCAGGCGGGGCAGTCCTTCCATGACGACTTCGTCCGCCAATAGAACAGCAGCTTCTCGCAGATAGGCGCGCTGAAATTCTGGATGGTATGGGGGTGACTGACGGAATTTGGCATCGGCAAAGGACAGTGGCGAGAAAAAATGTTCATTTCCCAGTGGTTTCAAGTGCCGAACGCGCACGAACGGATACGGTTCCGTCGCCCTATGAAATAGGTACGAGGTGGCGGGCCGACAAGCGCTGGTTCGACGCGGAAACCTTTTTTCATCCTCAACCGCTGTTCCGAAGGCCCGCCGAGATACCGTTGATGGTGAGTTGCAGCCCGCGCAGCACCTTGGGGTCCTTGGAGTGCGCCCGGTGCGCCTTCAGCAATTCCACCTGCAGGTGGTTCAGAGGGTCCAGGTAGGGGAAGCGGTCCTGGATGGAGCGCGCCAGCGACGGGTTGCCGGCGAGCAGTTGATCGCTTTCGGTGATATCGAGCAGCGCCGCAATGGCGGCGGCGCGTTCGTCGCGGATGCGCATGAAGATGGCGGCGCGCAACTCCCCGTCTTCCACCAGTTCCGCATAGCGCCCGGCGATGCCCATGTTGGTCTTCGACAGCACCATGTCCATGTTGGAAAGCAGGGTGCGGAAGAACGGCCATTCGGCATACATGGCACGCAGCCTGGAAAGCCCGTCGTCCGGGTTGTGGGCGAGCCAGTCGGCGACGGCGGTGCCGAACCCGTACCAGCCCGGCAGCATCACCCGGCATTGCGACCAGCTGAACACCCAGGGTATGGCGCGCAGGTCCTTGAGCGAACCGCCTTTCTTGCGCGACGCCGGGCGCGAGCCGATGTTGAGGGTGGAAATTTCCTCGATCACGGTGGCGGCGCGGAAATAGTCCTCGAAACCCGGCGTTTCAAACACCAGCGCCCGGTAGGTCCGGAACGCCAGCGCCGAGAGCTGCTCCATGGTTTCCCGGTAGGCCGCCGGCACCGGTTCCTGGCTCGGGTGCACCAGCGATGCCTCCAGCGTCGCGGCGACGTGGATTTCCAGGTTGCGCCGGCCGACGTCCGGGTTGGTGTATTTGGACGAGATGATCTCGCCCTGTTCGGTGAGGCGGATCTGGCCGTTCACCGCGCCCGGCGGCTGCGCCAGGATGGCGTCGTAGCTGGGGCCGCCGCCGCGCCCCACGGTGCCGCCCCGGCCATGGAACAGCCTGAGACGGACGCCGTGCTTTTGGGCCAATTCAACGAGGCCGATCTCCGCCTTGTAGAGCTCCCAGCCCGACGTGACGTAGCCGCCGTCCTTGTTGGAGTCGGAATAGCCGAGCATGACCTCCTGGATGCCGCCCAGGCTATTGATCAGGCGGCGGTACCGGGGTTCGGACAGAAGCCTGTCCATGATGCCGACCGAGCGGCGCAGGTCGTCGATGGTTTCGAACAGCGGCACCAGGTTGAGCGCCGCGCCGCCGGCGTCGCCAGTTCCCGGCACGACCAGCCCGGCCTCCTTCAACAGCACCGCGAGGCCCATCAGGTCCGACGCATTGCGCGAATTGGAAACGATGGCGTGGCGGATGCACTCGGGCCCGTAGGTATCGCGGTCGCGCTTGGCGGCAGCGAAAATCGCCAGTTCGCGCGCTGTTTCGTCGGAATAGCCATGATGCGGCGAAACCAGCGGCCGCACGGTTTCCAGCTCCGACGCCAGCAAGGCGATCTTGGCGTCCTCGTCGAGGTCGAGATAGCCGGTGCCCGGCCGCACCGCCTCGAACAGTTCGTCGAGCGTCGCGGCGTGCACGTCGGAACTCTGACGCAGATCGACGCTGGCCAGGTGAAAACCGAAGCAACTGATGGCGCGGCAGAGCTCGCGCAGCCGCCCGCGCGCCAGGATGGCGGAGCCGTTCTCGACCAGGGAGCGGCGGATGACATCGAGATCGGCCAGCAGATCGTCCGGCGCGGCATAGGGCTCGACCACGGCCATGGGATCTGGTGTCGGGCGCTCTGCGTTGAGCCCGATTTGCGTCGCCGCCAGCCTGGCGTAGATCAGCGACAGCACCTGCCGGTAAGGCTCGACATTCCAGTGCTGGGAGCTGTCCGGCGACGCGGCGGCGAATTCCAACAGCGCCGGGGACGCCTTGACCACGGCGGTCGACAGCGGCAATTCGTGAACCAGCTGGTCGATTTCCGCCAGATAGAAGGTAATGGCCTTGGCGCTCTGGCGGCGCAGGGTCTCGTTCAGGACATCGGCGGTGACGAAGGGGTTGCCGTCGCGGTCGCCACCGATCCAACTGCCGATCCTGAGGAACGGCGCCAGCGGCGTTTCCGCGGTCTCAGGATCGAGGGCGGCCAGGCGGTCCTCCAGCTTGGCATAGAGCTTCGGCAACTGGCGCAGGAAGGTGTAGTCGAAATAGGACATGCCGTTGGTCACTTCGTCGAGCACGTCGAGGCGGGTCTGACGCAAGAGGTTGGTCTGCCACAGCACCAGCACGTTGCGCACCAGTTCCTCGTCGAATTCCCGCAGTTCCTCATCGCTGCGGTTTTCCACTTCGCGCCCGGCCAGCAGTTCGGCGATGCGGATTTCGCGCAGCATGGTGCTCTTGCGCCGCACTTCCGTCGGATGCGCGGTCAGCACCGGCGAGATGTAGGCCCTGTTCAGGAATTCCCGGATCTCGGCCGCGTCGTGGCCGGTATCGATGGCGTCGGCGAGGGCCCGGGCGATGGTGCCGGGTTTCGCAACCGTGCCAGCCGCGCCTTCGTCACGGCCCCGGCGGATTTGGTGCTGGTCCTCGGCGATGTTGGCAAGATGGGAGAAATAGCTGAAGGCACGGATGACCGAGACCGCCTGGGTCGGGTCGAGCCTGGCCAGCGTCGTTTCCAGCTCGCTTTTGGCCGCGTCGTCCTCGTCGCGGTGAAAACGAATGGAAATCCGGCGAATGCTCTCGACGATATCGAAAATATCGCCGCCTTCCTGGGCCTGCACCACGTCGCCCAGCAACCGGCCGAGCAGGCGGATATCGTCGCGCAATGGGGCGTCTTTTTCGGGGCCGGCGTCTTCGGGCTCGCCCGTCACGTCTAGCGGGGGCATGGCAGTCCCTTATCCTTGGGCCTTTACTCTGAAGGCCTTGGTTCCTGGGGCCTTGAATTGCCTAAACCCTAACACGATAATTGTGCGCTGCACAATAATTCCGCAGCGCACAATCAGTGGCCGTTTCCGCTCATCCCAGGTGCTTGATTGCAATTCGCGCGCCTACGGGGTTAATCTGCGCCCGAACCGGCAATCGCCCACCCCGCGAACCCGCTAAGCCCCAGGAATGGCGCCCGATCCATGAACACCTACGACGCCGTTTGGCTCGAACAGCAGGCCGCCGTCACCCTGGAGCGGCTGATGCCCCGGCTCGAGGTGCGTTTCGGGCAAATCCTCAGCACGCCCGGCTGGGAGGCCTATTCGGACCGCCTGCAGCGGCATTTTCCGGACCTGTTCTCGGCGCTCTATCAGCTCTACGGCCACCATTACGACTTCTTCTATCACCTGGAGACGATCTTCGTGACCGCCACCGAGGCCTGGCTCAACCGCGACGACACGCTGAAGGCGCTGGACGCGTCGCGTTCCGCCGATCCCAACTGGTTCCAGAGCCAGCGCATGGTCGGCGCCATGTGCTACGTCGATCTGTTCAGCGACGATCTTTCCGGGCTGCGCGAGCACATCTCCTATCTCTCGGAAATGGGCATCACCTACCTGCACCTGATGCCGATGTTCAAGTCGCCCGACGGCGACGACGACGGCGGCTACGCCATCTCGTCTTACCGCGATCTCGATCCGGCCATCGGCACCATGGAACAGCTCGGCGAACTGGCCGACGAGTTTCGCCACTACGGCATCTCGCTCTGTTTGGATTTCGTCTTCAACCACACCGCCGACCAGCATGAATGGGCCGAGAAGGCGTTGAAGAACGATCCGTTCCATCAGTCCTTCTATCGCATGTTCCCCGACCGCGATGTCCCCGACCGTTTCGAGAAGACCATCCGCCCGGTGTTCCCCGACGAACACCCCGGCTGCTTCACCTATCGCAACCGCATCCGTAAGTGGGTGTGGACGACCTTCCACAATTACCAGTGGGACCTGAATTACGAGAACCCGGCGGTGTTCAATGCCATGGCCGGCGAGATGCTGTTTTTGGCCAATGTCGGGGTCGAGGTGCTGCGCCTCGACGCCATCGCCTTCACCTGGAAGCGCGAGGGCACCAACTGCGAGAACCTCGACGAGGCGCATATCCTGATCAAGGCCTTCAACGCCGTCACCCGCATCGCCGCGCCGGCGATGCTGTTCCTGTCGGAGGCCATCGTGCATCCGGACGAGGTCATCAAGTATGTGCGCACCGACGAATGCCAGCTTTCCTACAATCCGCAACTGATGGCGCTCCTGTGGAGCACGCTGGCGACGCGCGACGTGACGCTCATGCGCCAGGCCATGCAGCGCGGCTTCCAGGTGCCGGCCGACTGCGCCTGGGTCAATTACGTGCGCTGCCACGACGACATCGGCTGGGCCTTCTCCGACGACGACGCCCGTGCCGCCGGCATCGACCCGGCCGGCCACCGCAAGTTCCTGGGCCGGTTCTTCACCGGCCAGTTCGAGGGCAGCTTCGCCCGCGGCCTGCCGTTCCAGGAAGACCCGGTGACCGGCGACATGCGGGTCTCGGGCACGACGGCGTCCCTGTGCGGGCTGGAGAAAGCCCTCGACGAGGACGACGAAACCGAGATCGACCTGGCGATCCGCCGCATCCTGCTGCTTTACGGCGTCATCACCACCATCGGCGGCATCCCGATCCTCTACCTGGGTGACGAGCTCGGCATGCTCAACGACAACGATTACGAAAGCGCCCCCGACAAGGTCGGAGATACCCGCTGGCTGCACCGCCCGGCCTTCGATTGGCAAGTGGCCGAGCGCCGGCACGACCGCGACAGAGTCGAGGGCCGTATCTTCCTGGGATTATTGCGCCTGGTACAGATTCGTCAGCAGAACCTGGCCTTCACCCGCGCCGACACCGAGATCATCGACACCGGCAATGCCCACGTCTTCGGCTATTTTCGCCAGCACGATGAGCAGAGCGTGCTGGTGCTGGCCAATTTCTCGGAGCGCTCGCAGGCGATCGAGGCGCGCCGGCTCAGAACGCTCGGCCTCAAGAAGACCGTGACCGACATCATCAACGGCCGCATCATCGTCGCCACCGAACAATTGGTGCTGGAACCCTACCAACTGGTCGTATTGTTGGCGCACCAATGACCGGACATCGTCGGGCGCTCGCCTGGGGAATTTTGGCCGCGGGCATGTGGCTCGGCGCCGGCGATCTCGCGGCGGATGAACAAGCCTTTCGGGTACTGATGCCGCATCACTACCGCTCGGATGCGCTGAAGATCTCCGCCGAGGCCCGGGACGGGTATACAAACACGCTCGACGTCGCCCACTGCCCGACGCTCGATGATCCGAAGCTCGCCGGATCGTAGCGCAACACCATCGAGTTGATGTTCGTCTGCCATTCCGTTCGCGCCAGCGGTGCCGCCGCCAACCTGAAAATCGTGCCCTTTCCCAACCCGCGCCGGGCGCTGACGATCCTGCTCGACGCAGACGCCGACGCCTTCGGCTCCAGCTTGTTCAGCACGGACGTTTCCGGCTTCGAGGGCAGACTGCTGATTTCCGACTATGTCCTCAGCGACACGCAATTTCCGCTCGGCCTGTTCACCGCGCCGAACCGCGCCGACGTGCTGGCGTCCAAGACCGCCGACGACCTCTTGAAGCTGCGCGGCATCACCGTGAAACACTGGTCCATGGACCGCCTGACCATGGAAAAACTGCCGCTGGCGCAGGTGCTGACGGTCGGCGACCCGGAACGCATCGGCAAGATGATCGAACGCGGCCGCGCCGACATCACCTTCTCGTTCCTCAACCGCGCGACCATCGAGCACATGGGAATCCCGCTGAAACGCATCGACGGCTTCAAGGTCTACCTGAAGGGATTTCGGGTGCTGATTTTCGGCCGCCACCGCCAGGACGCCTTTGACGCCCTGCAGGCCTTCATCCGCGAAAGCCGCGCGGCCGACGACGATCCGATCGTCGAAGCCTACTATCACAGCGGCTTTCTGGCGCATGACTACGATGATTGGCCGGCGCTGAAGGTGGACCTGCCGAAGACACCACCGGCAAGGCCTTAGGCGTTATAGCCGCGCCTCCCAGCTGGCGCGCCAGTCGGGGAAGTCCTCGGCGGCCATTGGCTGGGCCAGGAAATAGCCCTGCGCCTCGTCGCAGCCGAGGCGTTTCACCAACTCCCAGTCCTCGGCCGATTCGACGCCCTCCGCGACCACGTGCAAATCGAGCTTGCGGGCCAGTTCGATGCTCGATTCCAAGATTGCATGGCTGGCACCGTCTGTGGCGGCGCCGGTGACGAAAGCCTTGTCGATCTTCATTTCGGTGAACGGGCAGCGCTTCAACTGCTCAAGCGACGAAAAGCCGGTGCCGAAATCATCGATGGCGAGCCGCACGCCCTTGAGCCTGAGCCGGGCCAGGGTGTCGAGCACCCGCACAAGGCCGCGCATGACCTGGCTTTCGGTAACCTCGAGGGTGAGATTGGCGGGCTTGATGCCGGCCGCCTGGGCGGTCTCGACGACGAATTCCGGCAGCGTGATGTCGTCCAGGTCCTCGACCGCCGCGTTGAACGAGATATTCACGTCCTTCGCCGTGTCGCTCCAGGCGGCGACGGCGTTGGCCGTGCAGGCGCAGACGATGCCGGTGAGGTCGTGGATGACGCCGCCCTCCTCGGCCACGGGGACGAAGGATTCAGGTGTCAGCAGGCCGTGTTCCGGATGCAGCCAGCGCACCAGCGCCTCGGCGCCGGTGACGCGCCGGGTGACGACGTCGATTTTCGGCTGGAACATGACGTCGAACTGGCCGCCCTCCATGCCTGCGCGGATTTCAGCCACATCGACCAGCACCACCCGGTCGACGATTTCGCGCGCCGCGCGCCGGGCGAATATCCGATAGGCATCGACGATGCCGTGCACGGCGTCGCCGGTGAGCGGTTTCTGCACGCTGCCGATATAATTCAGGTCGTGCGCCCGGGCCAGGCTGTCGACCACGTCGAGGGTGCGCTGCTCGACGCCGCTGATGATGGCGATGGCACCGGGAAAATCGCGCGCCGCCAGGTGGCGCAGGAACTCGATGCCGTCCATGCCCGGCATGTCGAGGTCGGAGATCAGGAGGTCGTAGTGCTCGCCCGCATCGAGCCTGCGGAGCGCCGACTGGGCGTCGAAATCGCGGTCCACGGGGGCAATGCTCATGTTGGCGAGCACGCCCCGGACGACATCGACCACCAGGTCCTCGTCGTCCACGCAAAGCACGCGCAACTGCTCGTTCTGCGTGGCGTCCCGCCGATCCATCCCGCTCTTTCCTTGCCGGCCGCCGGTTCAGGCGACGCGGCCACCTTGGCGCAAGGCTTGCGGAATTGCACGCGCGAAAAAGCCGGCGCCACCCATGCGGCGGCGCCGGCCATCGAAATGAGCGTCGAAAGGATCAGGCGGCGGCGCGGATGGCGGCGGCCTTGACCTCTTCGTTCACGTGTTCCTCGAACTGCTTGAAGTTCTCCTCGAACAGTTCCGTCAGGTGCTTGGCCTGGGCGTCGTAGGCGTCCTTGTCGGCCCAGGTGTTGCGCGGGTTGAGGATCTCCACCGGCACGCCCGGGCAGGACTGCGGCACCAGCACGCCGAAATTCGGATCGGCGACAAACTCGACCTCGTCCAACTCGCCATGCAGGGCGGCATTGAGCATGGCGCGGGTGTAGGCGATCTTCATGCGCTCGCCGACGCCGTAACCGCCGCCGGACCAACCGGTGTTGACTAGCCAGCACTTGGTATGATGCGCGGCCATCTTGTCACCCAGCAACTTGGCGTAGACGGTCGGATGGCGCGGCATGAACGGTCCGCCGAAGCAGGTCGAAAAGGTCGCCGATGGCTCCTTCACGCCGCGCTCGGTTCCCGCCACCTTGGCGGTATAGCCGCTCAGGAAGTGGTACATGGCCTGGTCGGCGGTCAGTTGGCTGATCGGCGGCAAGACGCCGAAGGCATCGCAGGTCAACATGACGATGTTGCGCGGATGAACGGCTTGGCCGGTCTCCGTCGCGTTGGAGACCTTCTTGATGTCGTAAGAGACGCGGCCGTTCTCGGAATGGCGGGAATCGAAGAAATCCAGCTCGCGGGTTTCCGGGTCCATCACCACGTTCTCGATGATCGAGCCGAAGGTGTGGCAGAGATCGTAGATCTCGGGCTCGGCATCACGGGTCAGGTTGATGGTCTTGGCATAGCAACCGCCCTCGAAGTTGAACACGCCGTCGGCGCCCCAGCCGTGTTCGTCGTCACCGATCAACGAGCGCGCGCTATCGGCCGACAGCGTCGTCTTGCCGGTGCCGGAAAGGCCGAAAAACACCGCCACGTCGCCGTAGGCACCGACATTGGCGGAGCAGTGCATCGGCAGGACGTCTTGTGCCGGCATCAGGTAGTTCATGATCGAGAAGATCGACTTCTTGATCTCGCCGGCATAGGCGGAACCACCAACCAGGATCATGCGCTTGGTCAGATGAACCAGGATGAAGGTCCCGGAGGCGGTGCCGTCGGTCGCCGGATCGGCGGTCAGGCTCGGCGCCTGGATAACCGTGAACTCGGGCTCGAAATTCTCCAGCGCCTCGGCCGGCGGCTGAATGAACATGTTGCGCGCGAACAGGCTGTGCCAGGCATTTTCGGAAATCTGGCGGATGCGCAGCCGATGCTGGGGGTTGGCGCCGCAATAGCAATCCTGGACGAACAGGTCCTTGCCGTTCATGTGCGCCAGCATCTTCTCCAGCATGCCATCGAAGTGCGCCTCGCTGATCGGCTTGTTGACGCTGCCCCACCAGATGCTGTCCTTGGTGGCGTCTTCCTCGACGACGAAGCGGTCGTTGGGGGACCGCCCCGTGTGTTCGCCGGTGAGCGCGATGAACGCGCCATGCTTGGTCAATTGCCCTTCCTGGCGCTGCAACGCATGTTCGAACAGCGGCGCCGCGCTCAGGTTCCAATAAGCGGTTTTCACACCGCCGAGGCCATGATTGGCCAGCCCATGGCGGCTCGGCCGCACTCCAAGGTTTTCCACACTTCTCTCCCTAGCTAGATTGGCACCGACCGGTGTTCTAGCGGCACCCGACAACCCGAATCACATTAGAAAGATTCATAGACTCGCGCCGAGCGAGTCTCAACATGAATTGTGACTCTTTTTTTATGGGTTTCCGGCCCGCGCCTGAGCTGCCATTTGCACCAGCCGATCGCGCACGTCGGCCACGTTTTCCGCCATTTCGTCGAACCCAAGGCGCGCGCGCCGGCCCTCGAGCGCCAGATCGGCGCCATCCGGGTCGACGCCGATCATGCGCCAGCCGCCGCCCGAACGCCCGAGCAGGCGGGTGGCGTAGTTCTCGACCGCGTCGGCATGGTCGTCGTTCATGTGCGCGATGATTCCAGGCGCGGCGGCGGCAATCGCCTTCGCCGCCTTCGCGTCGGCAGCGACGAACCGCCCGCTCAGCCACTGTGCGCGGGCGAAACCGCCGACCCAGTGCGCGCGGTCGATGCTCATGCGGTAAAAGCCGAAATCGCCGAAGCCGGCGTACATCTCCGCCTCCGGGTGCATGTCGAGGAAGCGCCTGGCGTGTTCCGGAATGCGGGTCGGACGGATGCGGCCCAGCACGCTGACCCGGGGGCCGCGCTGCGGATTGGCGTGACGCGACGCACGCTCGAACAGGAGCGCGGCGCGGCCGTCGGCCTTCAGGTTGCGGGTATGGTCGGAAAGCTCGGAAAACAACAGCAGCGGTGCGCCATCGGTATCGATGGCAACCGTCACCAGCGATGCATAGGGCCAGCCGTCGGCGCTGGCGAGGGCGGTGGAAAGCGACGCCGAGCGGCTTGAGCGCATCAACTGCCGGATGGCAAATCCCAGTTCGGCTCGGCTCGGCGCCACGTTCCTACCTCATTGTCAGGCGTTTCCGAATCGCTCGTAGAAGTAGCCGGAAAAGCCGCCCAGCGCCATCCAGAACAGGCCGTTCACCACCAGCGAGGCGACGGCGAACTGCGCCGCCAACTCCGCCGGCACGTTGCCGGGCTCCATCACCGGATGCGGCGCGCCGATGGCATGCGGCGCGATCAACAGCAGCGCCGCCACCGCCTTCCACAACAGGCCCGGGGCAAAGAAGATCAGCCCCATGGCCACGGTTGCCGCCGCCGCGGTGGCCAGCCACCAGGTCTGGCGTTCGCCCAATTCGGCGGCCACCATGCCGGGCAGTTCCGGCGGCGCGCCCAAGGCGGGCGAGACGAAGAAGGCCGCGAACCCGCAAAGCCCCCAGATCACGCCGGCCTGCCAATCGACGTTGCGCCCGAAAATGGCCATGGCGCCGACCAGAAGGAAGCCGAAGCCGATGGCGGTCACGACGTCGGCCAACAGCGAATAGGCATTGCGCTCGAGGCCGGGCGCCGGCCAGGCGTCGTCATCGGCGGCGGCGGCGTGCGCATGGCCGGCCGCCTCGCCGGTGCCGTGGGCATGCGCGGGCGCGGGCGTGCCGTTTTCGAACACCTCCGCCTCCAGGATCATCGGCGTGGTCTGCCACATATGCAGCGCGAACACAGCAATACCGGCCAGCGCCCCGGCGAGGAGCGCCGTCAACACGATACGTTGCATGAGGAACCCCCTAGTGGCAGGGGAAGGCGAAAGCGTGCCGTACGTCGTGCGCCGCGTCGTGGATCGTCTGCGAGTGGGCGAACCCGGCGCCGAGCACGATAAACGCGCCGAACACGAGCGCGATCACCGCCGGCATTTTCGACGTGGTCTGTTCGACGACAGCCTGGGACTGCGATTTGGTAGTTTCTTTAATCATGGCCATAACCCTCCGTTACGGTACAGTTGTGTGACAAACACGCCGAATAGTCGACGCGCCCGACGGCAGGTCTCCTGGCTCACGGATCTTCGTATCGGCCCGACCTTCCCGGCTTTCCATAAGGACAACCAGTGGCCATCGTGGGCCGCACTCACCGCAGACAGTTGCGGGGGCAGCTGTGGAAAGACACGCCTTGATTGGGTTCGCGTCCACCACATTCCCTATTAAGCCCCAGGCTCTATCGCCTTTGCGGGGGCACCGTCTGCGGACCATATTAGATGCGCCGCCGATGGCGGTCAATGAATGATGAACGGGCCGCCACAAACGGGCTATAATTTCGCCACATTGAACTTTTAGCTTCCGGCCGGTTCAATGGAAGGACGAGGAAACCCATGTCGCACACCATCGCCCTGGTCGATGACGACCAAAACATCCTGGCTTCGCTTTCCGCCGCGCTGGAAGACGAAGGCTATGCCGTCGACACCTACGGCGACGGCGAGGAAGCCTTGAACGGGATCGGCTCGCGCCCGGTGGACCTGGCCATCCTGGATATCAAAATGCCGCGCATGGACGGCATGGAACTGCTCACCCACCTGCGCCAGCGCGACAGCCTGCCGGTGATCTTCCTGACCTCCAAGGACGACGAGGTCGATGAAATCATGGGGCTCCGGCTCGGCGCCGACGACTACATCAAGAAACCCTTCTCCCAGCGCTTGCTGCTGGAGCGCATTCGCGCCGTGCTGCGCCGCCACGAGACCGCCACCCAGGAACCGGAGGGCGATGCGATCATGCGCCGGGGCGAACTGGTGCTCGACCCGGCCCGCCACCTTTGCACCTGGAAGGGCCAGGAGATCAACCTGACGGTGACCGAATTCCTTCTGGTCGAGGCCCTGGCCCGGCGCCCCGGCCACGTGAAGAACCGCGACCAGCTGATCGACGCCGCCTACGGCGAGCACATCTACGTCGACG
>JAYPEK010000032.1:0-42378 GCA_038125725.1 Rhodospirillaceae bacterium | reverse complement strand
GTGCCGTCGCCTCGGCGACGGGCGCCGGCGGGGCCGGCGGCGGGGCCGCAGCTTGGGTTTGCGCCAGCGCGGCGGCTTCGCTGGCGGCCTGAGCCTTTGCCTTTGCCTCGGCTTCAGCCTTCGCCAAGTCGGCGGCCTTTTCGGCGGCCTCTTGAGCGGCTTTTTCGGCAGCCTCTTGCGCGGCTTTCTCGGCGGCTTCCTGAGCGGCTTTTTCAGCCGCCGCATTTTTCGCCGCCTCTTCCGCCGCTTCGCGCGCCTTAGCGGCGGCGGCTTCGGCTTCCGCCCGCGCTGCCTCGGCGGCAGCCGCTTCGGCTCGGGAGGCGGCGTCTTGTTCCTGGGCGCCTGTCTCGGGCGCCGGCGACGCCGTTTCCGCCGGCTGGGCGGCATCGGATTCAGCCCCAGGTTCGGCAGCCGGCTTGTCGGCGCTCTCGTTTTCCGGCGCCGGTTTCGGCTCCGGCGGCGGTGTGGCGGCTTCCTCGTTCTCCGCACTGCCGACGGCGGTCTCGGCCGGTTTCGCGGCTTCGTCGCCGCCATCGACCAGCGCCGCCAGGCGTTCCGGCAAAGGCGCGACCAGGTCCGAGAAGAACCCGTCCTTGGTGGTGCTCAGATACCAGCCGCCGTAGGCCAGCACAGCTACAACCAGGCCGACGAAAACGATGGCGCCGCCGGGAAATCCGGTTTCCGCCACCGGTGTGGGGAAATGCAGATCATGGCGCGCGCCGCCAGCCTCGACCTCGATCTTGAAGCGCCGCACCACCTCCTCGCTGTCGAGGCCCAGGTGCTCGGCATAGGCGCGCACGAAGCCGACCGCGTAGGTCTGGCCGGGCAGGTCCTTGAACCGCCCCTCCTCGATCGCTTCCAGGTAGGGATAGCGGATGCGCAGCATCTCGGCCACGTCGCGCAGCTCCTCCCCGACCCGTTGGCGGGAAGCGCGTAAAAGTGGCCCAACCCCGGCATTTTCCGAGTGTTCGGCGCCCGCAGTCACCGTCTCTTCGCTCATGCGCCCTACCTTACTCGAATTCCCGTCATGTCCAAGACACAATCCACGCCCGATCAGAGCGAAATATCGTGTTCGCCGGCGAAGGCTTCAAGCCGGTCGCGGATGGTATGTTCGGGCGAATCCAGCAGTTCGGCCACGAAGTCGGTCAGCGCCGCCGCATCGAGCGCGCGCACCACCGCCTTGATGCGCCCGACCGCCGTCGCCGCCATCGACATGCGCCGGAAGCCGACGCCAACCAGGGCCATCGCCTCCAAGGGCCGTCCCGCCATCTCGCCGCAGAGGCTGACCGGCACGCCGGCGGCGTCGCACTGATCGACCACGCCCTTGAAGAACTTCAAGACGATCGGCGACAGCATGTCGTAGCGCCCGGCCAGGCGCGCATCGCCCCGATCATGAGCGAACAGGAACTGGCCCAGGTCGTTGGAGCCGACGGCAACGAAATCCGCCACCTTTAGAAGTGCGGGCAACTGAAACGCGAGGCTCGGGACCTCCAGCATGGCGCCGACCGCCAGTTTCTCCGGCAGCTTGTTGCCGCGCCCCTTCTCGCGCTGCCACTCCTTGTCCAGGAGTGCGCGCGCGGCGTTAAATTCCGCCACCTCGGCGACCATCGGGAACATGACCCGGAGCTCGCGTCCGGCGGCGGCGCGGATCATGCCGCGCAATTGCTGGCGCAGCAGCGCCGGACGGTCGAGCGACACGCGGATGGCACGCCAGCCCATGGCCGGGTTTTCGCCGTCGGCGCCACCCCAGTGCGGCAACACCTTGTCGCCGCCGATATCGAGGGTGCGGAAGGTGACGGGCTTGCCTTCGGCGCCGTCGAGCACCTGGGTGTAGAGCTCCGTTTGTTCGTCGACGCCCAGGAACTTGGAGCGCGCCATGAACGCCACCTCGGTCCGGAACAGCCCGACGCCGACGGCGCCGGAGCGCTCCAGGTTGGGCATGTCGACCATCAGGCCGGCGTTGATATGCAGTTCCACATCCTGGCCGTCGGCGGTGACGGCGGGCTTGTCGCGCAACTCGGCGTAGCGTTCGCGCTCTTCCTGGTAGCTGCGCAATCCCGCCTCGAAGGCGTTCAGGATATCGGGGCTCGGCCGCAGGTAGACGTGGCCGTGGGTGGCGTCGACCACCACCGTGTCGCCAGCATCGACCGTGGACAAGACGTCGCGCGCATGGCCGATGACCGGGATATCCAGGGCGCGGGCGATGATCGCCACGTGGCTGGCGGGCGAGCCCTCCTCCAGCACCAGGCCGACCAGGCGCTCGGGGTCGTAGTCGAGCAACTGCGCCGGGCCCATGTTGCGCGCGATCAGCACCGCCTGCTCGGGCAGCGGTTCGGCCGCCGCCTCGCCGCTTTCGCCGGTCAGGTGGCCGATCAACCGGTAAGCCAGGTCGTCCAGGTCGGCGACGCGTTCGCGCAAATACGGGTCGGAAACCTGGCCCATGCGCGCGCGGATATCGTTCTGCACGCGCTGCACGGCGGCTTCCGCGGTCAGGCCGCTGGAGATACCGTCCTCGATGCGGGTCAACCAGCCGGCGTCGTCGGCGATCAGGCGGTAGGTCTCCAAGACGTCGCGGTGCTCGCCGCCGGCGGCCAGGGCGTCACTTTCCAAGAGATTGTCCAGCTCGCCGTGCATGGCCTTGAAGGCGGCATGCAGGCGGGTCATTTCCTCGTCCGGGTCCTCGGCGACGAGGCGGTCGACCTGCACCTTCGGCAAGTGCAGAACCGCCTGGCCGATGCCGAGCCCGGCATTGAGTTCTAGCCCGTCGACCCGGAGCGGCCGCGCCTGCGGGCCGCCGCCGGCCTGCAGCTCGCGCCGATCGACCAGTTCGCCGCCGCCGATCAGCTCCGCCAGCACCATGGCGACGGTCTGCAGGGTCTCCACTTCCTCTTCGGTGTACTGGCGCCGGGTGCGGTTCTGCACCGCCAGCACGCCGACCACGCGGCCGGCGCGCAGCACCGGCACGCCCATCATCGAGTGGTAGACTTCCTCACCGGTTTCCGGCCGATAGGCGAAGTTTGGATGCTCCTGCGCGTCGGAAAGCGCGAAGGGCCGGGCCGAGGAGGCGATATCGCCGATGATGCCCTCGCCGAAATAAAGCCGCGTCGCGTGCACGGCGGAGGGCTTCAGGCCCTGGGTGGCGAACAGTTCCAGCACGTCGCCGGCACGGCGCACGTAAGCCGAGCACACTTCCGCCACCATGTCGGTGGCGATGACCTCGACCACCTGCTGCAGGCGTTCCTCGGCGCTGAGCGATCCATAGACCGCCGCCCCGGACATGACGTCGCGCACCCGCGCCAGCAGGCGGCGCGGCGCGGAGACCGGATGTCCGTAGGTCGAGCTCGGTGTCGTCATCTTGCCCTTCCCGCACGTGGCTGGGCGGCAACCCGGAGAGTTCCGGGCCGCCCGGCCGAGCGTTCAATTTGTCCCGGGCTATTCGGCGTCGAGGCCGTAAGCCGTATGCAGCGCGCGCACGGCGAGTTCCGTATATTCTTCCTCGACCAACACGCTGACCTTGATCTCGGAGGTAGAAATCACCTGGATGTTTATACCCTTTTCCGCCAGGGTCTGGAACATCCGGAGCGCCACGCCCGCGTGAGAGCGCATGCCGACGCCGATGACCGAGATCTTCACCACCTTGGAATCGTGCACCAGATCGGCGTAGCCGAGCTCGTCGCGATTGCCGGAAATGGTCGCCACGGCGCGTTCCAGGTCGTTCTTGGCGACGGTGAAGGTCAAATCCGTCGCCCTGCCGTCGTCCGAGACGTTCTGGACGATCATGTCGACGTTGATCGACGCGTCGGCCAGTGGGCCGAAGATGGCGGCCGCGACGCCCGGCTTGTCACGCACCTTGACCAGCGTGATCTTGGCCTCGTCACGGCTGTAGGCGATGCCGCTTACCAGTTCCTGTTCCACAATTTCATCCTCATCGACAACAAGGGTTCCAGGTTCGCCAGAAAAACTGGACAGCACCTGCAAACGTTGGCGGTGCTTCATCGCCATTTCCACGGCACGGGTCTGCAGGACCTTGGCGCCCAAGGACGCCATCTCCAGCATTTCTTCGTAGGTGATCTTCTCGAGCTTGCGCGCGCGGGGCACGATTCGGGGATCGGTGGTGTAGACGCCATCGACGTCGGTATAGATATCGCAGCGATCGGCGCCCAAGGCGGCGGCGAGCGCCACGGCGCTGGTATCGGACCCGCCGCGCCCCAGCGTCGTCACCCGATTGTCGGGGCCGAGCCCCTGGAAACCGGGCACCACGGCGACGTGGCCCTTCTTCAGCCGCGCGTCCATTTCGTCCGTGTCGATGCCGGCGATGCGCGCCTTGCCATGCGCGCCGTCGGTATGGATCGGAATCTGCCAACCCAGCCAGGACCGCGCCTCGATGCCCAAACGCTGAAGTTCCAACGCCAACAGGCCCGAAGTCACCTGCTCGCCGGTGGCGACGACGGCGTCGTATTCGCGCGCGTCATAGAGCGGCGAGATTTCCTCCACGTAGCCGACCAACTGGTTGGTGACCCCAGCCATGGCGGAAACCACGACGGCGACCTCGTTGCCGGCATCGACCTCGGCCTTGACGCGCTGCGCAACGGCGCGAATGCGCTCCAGGTCGGCGACGGACGTGCCTCCGAATTTCTGCACGATGCGGGCCATGTGGCGGGTCTCCGGTACGGGCGCGTGGCCCTATCTCTCGCTGGGCAACGCCCTGGAATTGAAGAAGAACTGTTTGATTGCGGCGCGGGCGGCGCATACATACTCTATAAACCGAAAGCATGACAAGACCGTGGCGCACGGGCGCCGCCGCGAGGGCGAAAAAAATGCAGACAGCCACCGTCGATCCCGACGAAATCGAACGCTTCGCCGCCATGGCGGCGGACTGGTGGGATCCGCACGGCAAGTTCCGCCCCCTGCATCAGCTCAATCCGCCACGCCTGGAATTCATCCGCGACCAGCTTTGCAGCCATTTCGGCCGCGATGCGATGGCCGCGGGGCCGCTCAAGGGCCTTCGCATCCTCGATATCGGCTGCGGCGGTGGGCTGTTGACGGAACCGCTCTGCCGCTTGGGCGCCGACGTCACCGGCATCGACGCCGGCGCCACGGCGATCGAGGCCGCCCGCGCCCACGCCGAACAGATGGGCCTCGATATTTCCTATCATCACCGCCCGCCGGAAACTCTCTCGGAGGAGGCCGGCGGCTACGACGTGGTCCTCAACATGGAAGTGGTCGAGCATGTGGCCGACCTGGATGCCTTCCTGGCGGCGTCGGCGGCGCTGGTACGGCCGGGCGGCGCCATGGTGCTCTCCACCCTGAACCGCACGCTGAAATCGCTGGCGCTGGCCAAGATCGGCGCCGAATACTTGCTGCGCTGGGTGCCGGTGGGCACGCATGAATGGCGCAAGTTCCGGCGCCCGTCGGAATTGGCTGGGCCGCTGCGCGCCGCCGGCGTCGAGGTCACGGCGCTCACCGGACTGGTCTATCGGCCGGGCGAAGACAGTTGGGCGCTAGCCGACGATCTCGACGTCAATTACCTGATGTGCGCTGAAAAGGCGGAAACCGCCTGACGATGCCGGACTAGCTCGAGCGCCTGGAACTCGGCAGGCGATAGAACTCGACACCTTCCTCGACCAGTTCGTCGGCCTCTTCCTCGGTGGCGCTGCCGTAGATGCCGCGCTCTTCCGACTCCCCATAATGGATGCGCCGCGCTTCCTCGGCAAACTTATCACCGACGTCGTCACAGTTGTCTTCCACGTGGCGGCGAATTTCACCGACCGCTTCCAGGATCTTCTCGGCCACCTCGCGGGCGCGCTCTTCGTCGCGGTTGACCTGGGCATCCGAGGGGCCCGACTTGCGAGTGGCGATGTTGGGCGCCATCACCGCCTTGGACACCTTGGTATTGGCGCAGAACGGACATACCACGTCGCCGGCCGAAGCCTGCTCTTCGTAGGTGCCGCTGTCGCGGAACCAGGCCTCGAACTCGTGGTCATTGCCGCAACGGAGTTGGTATACGATCATGGCATCAACGTCGGTGGTTCATACAAGACTAATCAGTCTAGCCACAAAAGGCGGGACCTCATAGCGGAAAACAAGTAGCAGGAAAACCTTAAAAAATGCCGAACCCGCCCCCCCAAACCGGCGCGCCCGAGGGCAAGGACTGGTCCCGGCATCTGCGCATCACCACGCCGTCGCCATGGCTGACGCGTTACCGCCACCTCATCCGAAAAGACGGGCGCGTGCTCGACCTGGCCGCCGGCGGCGGCCGGCACGGACGGTCACTGCTGGACCATGCCGGCGCCGTGGTGTTCATCGACCGCGATGCGCAGGCGCTCGGGGATTTGGAGGCCGATCCGAAGGCGACCGTGATCGAGGCCGATCTGGAAACCGATATCTCACCGTTCGCGCCGGGCGGCATCCTCGCCGGCGAACGCTTCGACGCGGTCGTCGTCGTCAACTACCTGCACCGGCCGTTGCTGGACGGTATCATCGACGCGCTCAACCCCGGCGGGGTGCTGATCTACGAGACTTTCGCGCGCGGCAACGAGGTATTCTCTCGCCCCCGGAACCCCGATCACTTATTGATGAGCGGCGAGCTGTTGCAGCACGTGGCCGGCAGGATGCAGGTCGTCGCCTACGAGCACGGCATCGTCGAGGCCGCCGACATCCCGGGCGTCAAGCAGCGCCTGGCGGCGGTCAAGGATGTTGAAGGTTCGGCCCGCGACGACGGCGAACCGCCGCCGCATCCGCTAAGCTGAGATCAGGCCTGGATGTAATCGCGGTCGTTGGTCAGCGACGGCACCATGCCGCGCACCTCGGCAACCCGGTCCAGGTCGATCTCGGCGGTGATGACGCCGGATTCCTCGCCGCCGTCCGCCAGCACCTCGCCCCAGGGGGCGACGATCAGCGAATGGCCGTAGGTATAGCGCTCGCCGCCGTGATGGCCGCACTGCGCCGGCGCGATGACGAAGCAGCCGTTCTCGATGGCGCGGGCGCGATGCAGGATATGCCAATGCGCCTTGCCGGTCGGCACCGTGAAGGCGGCCGGCGTGGTGAACATGCTGGCACCGGCCTTGGCCAGGCCGCGATAGAGATAGGGAAAGCGCAAGTCGTAGCAGATGGTCATGCCGAGCTTCGCCCAAGGCGTCTCCGCCAGGACGGCGCGGTCGCCGGGTTCGTAAGCGGACGACTCACGGTACGATTCGCCACCTTCCAGATCGACATCGAACATATGAATCTTGTCGTAGCGGGCCTGGATCTCGCCCTTGGCGTCGAGCAGGATCGAGCGGTTGGCGAACTTCGGCTTGCCGGACTCGGTCTCGGCGCCGTCGTGCTTGACGACGATGGAGCCGATTAGGATCCAGGCGCCGGTCTCGCCTGCCAGCTCGCGCATGGCGGCGAGCATCGGGTCGTCGGCCTCCACCGTGGTCTTGCCGGCCAGCGCCTTTCGGTCCAGGTCCATGACGTTGACCACTTCCGGCAGGCCGATGAAGTCCGCGCCCTTGTCGCGCGCGCGGCGCACCAGGTCGGACGCCATTTCGATATTGGCCGCGACCTCGGGGCCGGACGTGGTCTGCGCGCAGGCGGCGACGAATTTATTGCTCATCATGCGATCCCCAGTTTGGCGTCGAGTTCGCCCCGCGCATCGAGCGCATGGATGCCCTCGCAGTCGCCCACGTGCTCGCCGTCGGCGAAGATTTGCGGCACCGAGGTGGCGCCGGACCGTTCGGTCATTTCCTTACGCTTGCCGGGGCTCATCATGACGTTGATTTCCTCGTAGTCGATGCCCTTGGAATCGAGCAGGGACTTGGCCCTGAAACAGAAGCCGCAGAAGGGCGAGGTGTAGATTTCGATCTTTTTCATGGGGCGCGGGTCCGGCGAACGGTTGATGACACTTAAGGGAAATATAGGATGAATACGCCGCCGTCAAAGGGCCTCGACGCGAAATCGGGCGCGGCCTTTTCCCCCGCGCGGCAATACTGCTAATCTCCCGCACATGAAGAAGATCGGCATCATCGGCGGTCTGAGCTGGGTCTCCACCGCCGATTACTACAAGCTCCTTAACGAGGAAACGCAGGCGCGCCTGGGCGGCGTTTTCTCGCCGCCGCTGGTGATCGAGAGCGTAAATCGCCAGCAATACGTGGAAGCGGTGATCGAGCGCGGCGACGAAGCCGCCGCCTGCCGACAAATCCTCGAAGCCGCCCAGGCGCTGGAACGCGCCGGCGCCGCCTTCATCGTCATCTCGTGCAACGACGTGCACCGCTTCGTGCCGGAGATCGAGCCCGAAATCGGCATCCCCTTCCTGCATATCGCCGACGCCACCGGCGCCGCCATCGAACGGATGGGGCTGAAGACCGTCGGGTTGCTTGGCGTGCGCAAGACCATGGAAGGGGACTTCTACCCGGATATCCTGGCCAAGCGCGGCATCCAAACCCTGCCCCCTGACGAACCCGACCGCAGCACGGTGCACGACCGGATCTACGACGAGCTGGTGATGAACGTCTTCACCGACGCCACCCGCGCCACCTATGTGCGGATCATAGAACGCCTGGGTGAACGCGGCGCCCAAGGCGTGGTGCTGGGCTGCACGGAAATTCCGCTGTTGCTGACGCCAGAGCAAATCCCGATGCCGTCGTTCTCGACCACCGAACTGCACTGCAAGGCGGCCATCGAAAAGGCGCTGGCCTGAGCCCTCAATCCGCGACGGATCGCACCACCCGCGCCAGCGTCAACACGTCGACCGCCGACGCGCCCGAGCGTTTCAGCACCTTGGCGCAGGCGGTCACGGTGGCGCCGGTGGTAAAGACGTCGTCGACGAGCAAAACCCGCTTACCCTCGACCCTTCCCTTCCAGCGCCGATTGAGCGCGAAGACGCCCTGCACGTTGCGGCGGCGCGCCGACGCACTGAGCCCGGCCTGGCTGGGCTTTCGCTTGCGCCGGAGCAGCAGGTCGGGGGCGTAGGGGCGGCCCTCGTCATGCGCCATCAGCCGCGCCAATTCGGCGGCCTGGTTGAAGCGGCGGCGGAACAGGCGCATCCAGTGCAGCGGCACCGGCGCGATCCAGTCGGCGTCTTGGATCAGGTCCCTACCGGCGCGCCCCATCCATTCGGCGAAGGCCGGCGCCATGTCGGCACGGTCGCCGTATTTGAGGCCGAGGATCATGCGCCGGCTCAGATCGTCGTAGGCCATGGCGGCGCGGGCGCGCGTGAACACCGGCGGCTCGCGCAGGCAGGCCCCGCAAAGCGCCCCTTCGGGCATCTGAAGCTCGAACGGCAGGCCGCAACAATAACACCAGGGCGGCCCCAGGAAATCGGCCTCCTCCCAGCAATCGGGGCAGAGCCCGCCGTGACGCTCGCAGATGGCGCCGCAGGAAAGGCACTGCGGCGGCAGCACCCAGTCGACAACCCGCGCCACCCCCTGCTTCAACCGCTCGGCGGCGAAAGATGGCGCATGCATCCCGGGCCCTTGTTGTGTCATAACGTCGAGCATGGCCGAAACTATGACCGTCTTCAACCGACGTTGGAAACGCCAGCAACGCGACCGCGCCGCAAGCAGCCTGGCCGAACACGATTTCCTGTTCCGCGAAACCGCCGAGCGGCTGGCCGACCGGTTGGACGACGTGAAGCGGACCTTCCCGCTGACCCTCGATCTCGGCTGCCACGGCGGTGAGATGAAAGCCGCGCTCCGGGGCCGTGGCGGCATCGAGACGCTGATCTCCGCCGATCTCTCGCCGAGGATGGCGGAACTTGCCGGCGCGCCGGCCTTGGCGGCCGACGAAGAGGCGCTGCCCTTCGCCGAGGCGTCGCTCGACCTGGTGCTGTCGAACCTGAGCCTGCATTGGGTCAACGACCTGCCGGGCGCGCTGGTGCAGATCCGCCGCGCGCTGAAGCCCGACGGGTTGCTGCTGGCCTCGATGCTGGGCGGCACCACGCTGCAGGAATTGCGCGCCGCGCTCTATCAGGCGGAGACCGAGGTGGAGGGCGGCCTGAGCCCGCGCTTCTCGCCCTTGGCCGACGTGCGCGACCTCGGCAACCTGTTGCAGCGTGCCGGCTTCGCCTTGCCGGTGGCGGACTTCGAAGTCATCACGGTTTCCTACGAGACGCCGTTGAGGCTGCTGGCGGACCTCCGCGGCATGGGCGAGAGCAACGCCAACGCCGGCCGGCGCACCACGTTCAGCCGCCGCGCCACGCTGCTGCGCGCCATGGAAATCTATATGGAAAATTTCGCCGACGCCGACGGCCGCGCACCGGCGACTTTCGAGGTGATCACCCTGACCGCCTGGGCACCGGCGCCGGACCAGCCGAAACCATTGAAGCGCGGCAGCGGGCAGACCCCCTTGGGCGACGCGCTCTAGACGTCCCAGACCCTTTCCAGATGCTTGAGCCAGTTCTCGCCCATCACCTTGCGGATGCGGCTCTCGGACCAGCCGCGCTGCGCCATGGTGGCAGTCAGGTTGGGATAATCCTTCATGCCGTCGAGACCGGCCGGATTGCTCGGCTTGCCCGACAGCCTTTTCACCAGGTTGCGGCCGTTGCCCTTGTCGTGACGCAGCCAGGCGAAGAAGGCGTCGTCGTGGCCCTGGGTGAAATCCGTGCCGATGCCGACGGTATCCTCGCCGACCAGGTCGATGAGGTATTCCATGCCGGCGACGCAATCATCGATCGTGCTCGCCTCGCCGGTCGGCAGGAACGGCCCATAGGGCGCGAAGCCGACGAAGCCGCCCTTGTCGGCGGTAGCCTTCAACAGGTCATCCGACTTGTTGCGGGGCATGTCCAAAAGCCCCTTCGGTACGCAGTGGGTGAAGGCAACGGGCTTCTTGGAATGCTCGACCGCATCGCGGCAGGTCTGCTCGCCGACGTGGCTCAGGTCGATGGCGATGCCGAGCGCGTTCATCTCGTCGATGACGTCGCGGCCGAAATCGGAAAGGCCCATGTCCTTCGATTCCCAGCAGCCGGCGCCGACCAGGTTCTGGGTGTTGTAGGTGAGCTGCATGAACCTGACACCCAAGT
This sequence comes from Rhodospirillaceae bacterium, assembly GCA_038125725.1. Lineage (GTDB taxonomy): Bacteria > Pseudomonadota > Alphaproteobacteria > Rhodospirillales > Casp-alpha2 > TMED8. The sequence goes on along the minus strand of JAYPEK010000032.1, from coordinate 31,379 downwards.
CCCTAAACAGCCTCAGCCGGTCGAGCTCGCCCTCGATGGCGAAGGTGTTCTGCCAGCCGAGGATAATGCCGACGCGGCCCTCACGCTTGGCGCGGTGGATGTCCTCGACGGCGTGCACCTGAAGCAGGAGATCGTCGTTCTCCGCCAGCCAGCGCTTCCATGCCGCCACGTTGGCCATGGTGTCGACGAAGCCTTCCCACACCGAACAGGTGCAGTTCGCCGCCGTCAGGCCGCCGGCGATCATGTCCTCGAACACGCCCCGGTCCCATTTGGCGATGATCAGCCCGTCCAAGATGACGGCATCCGCGTGCAGTTGGCGCACGTCCGACGCAATATTCATGTCCTGCTCCCTCCCTTTCGGCGGCGCCATGTTAGGCACAACGCGCCCAGCGTTGCCACCCCTGGCTGGAGGCGATACAACGCCAAGGCAACATTTTCAGGGAGGAACGATCATGAGCATCGAACGCAAGCACGTCGGCGACCGCATGAGCCAGGTGGTAATCCACGGCGACACTGTCTATCTGGCGGGCCAGGTGGCTTCCGGCGCGCCGGGCGCCTCGATCACCAAGCAGACCGAGGACATCCTGGGCCGCATCGACGACTACCTGGCGGAAGCCGGCACCGACAAGTCGAAGCTGCTCAGCGCCACCATCTGGATCACCGACATGGACAACTTCCAGATCATGAATGCCGTCTGGGACGCCTGGGTCAGCCCCGGCAACACGCCTTGCCGCGCCTGCGTCGAAGCCAAGCTGGCGAACGACAAGTACGACGTGGAAATCATGGTCACGGCGGCGCGCTGAACGAATGAAGTTCCACGCCCCCCTTCTGAAAGGCCGCCTGATCAAGCGCTACAAGCGGTTCATGGCCGACGTCGAGCTGGAAACCGGCGAGACGGTCACGGCGCATTGCGCCAACTCGGGCTCCATGCTCAGCGTCAACGAACCGGGCGCGGAAGTGTGGCTGAGCCCGGCCAAGAACCCAGACCGCAAGCTGAAATACACCTGGGAGATGATCCGCATCGGTCGCTCCTTGGTCGGTATCAATACCGGGCATCCGAACTACCTGGTGTCGGAGGCCATCGAGGCGGGCAAGGTCAAGGAACTGAAGGGCTACGAAAGCCTGCGGCGCGAGGTCAAATACGGCAAGAACTCCCGCATCGACGTACTGCTGGAAGACCCGAAGAAGGGACTTTGCTACGTCGAGGTGAAGAACGTCACCATGCGCCGCGATCTGAAATCCGGCGCGCCGGTGGAGTTTCCGGACGGCGTCACCGCGCGCGGCGCCAAGCATCTGGTGGAGCTCTCCGACATGGTCAAGGAAGGCCACCGGGCGGTGATGTTCTACCTGGTGCAGCGCGGCGACGGCGCCGGCGGCGTCACCATCGCGCGCGATATCGACCCGGCCTACGGCGAAGCGCTGGATAAAGCGCGCGCCCAAGGGGTTGAAATCGTCGCTTACGGTTGCAAATTAACGTCTGACGGGATCACCTTGGCAAAAGCGGTGCCGTTCCTTGGATAACGAGGGGGACAGCGGCGTTGGAGCCCCCGGGAAGCGCCGAAATGCTGGCGTGACGGGCGTTTTTGAGCATAATCAGGTGATGCAAGAGCTTTATACCCAGACCACGGGCCGAGACGGCCGCCCGATCCGCATTCACGGCCCCGCCGCCTTCGACGGCATGCGCAAGGCCGGTGCGATGGCGGCAGAATGCCTGGATTTCATCACCCCGCACGTGGTCCCCGGCGTCACCACCGACCGCCTGGATCAGCTCTGCCATAATTTCATTGCCGAACGCGGCGGCATTTCCGCGCCGCTCAACTATCGCGGCTTCCCGAAATCCATCTGCACCTCAATCAATCACGTGGTCTGCCACGGCATTCCCGGCGACAAGAAGCTGCAGGAAGGTGACATCATCAATATCGACGTCACCACCATCGTCGACGGCTGGCACGGCGATTCCAGCCGCATGTACCCGGTCGGCAAGATCGGCCGCAAGGCGGAAAGGCTGATCGACGTCACCTTCGAAGCCATGTGGCGCGGCATCCGCCAAGTCAAGCCGGGCGCCACGCTGGGCGATATCGGCCACGCCATCCAGACCTACGCCGAGGGCGAGCGTTTTTCCGTGGTCCGCGATTTCTGCGGCCATGGCCTGGGTCAGGTGTTCCACGACGCGCCCAACGTCATGCACTTCGGCCGCCCCGGCGAGGGCGAGATGCTGCGCGCCGGCATGTTCTTCACCATCGAGCCGATGATCAACACCGGCAGCTTCGAGGTGAAGATTCTCTCCGACGGCTGGACCGCGGTGACCAAGGACCGGTCCTTGTCGGCGCAGTTCGAGCACTCGCTGGCGGTCACCGAGGACGGCTACGAGATCTTCACGCTCTCGCCCGGCGGCCTGGACAAGCCGCCCTACGACATCTGAGCCCAGCCATGAGCGGGGGCCGCAAGACCGATGAACAGGTGATCGGTGACGCGGGCCTCTACCTGAGCGAGATCGACGGCAGCCCCGATGCGCTGGAATACCGCATCGGCGGCGACACCCACCCCTATCGCCACATCCTGCGCGACGCCGGCGGCAAGTGGGACAAGGTGAAACGCAACTGGAAGTTCACCGGCGAAGACCCGACGCCGGCGCTGGCCGACGCCATCCGCACCAGCCCGGAACCGGAAAAGCCAGAGAAGGACGGCAACAAGCCGCACTACTGGGGCCATCGCCAGCGGCTGCGCGAGCGCTTCATGGAACAGGGGCCGAACGCGCTCGCCGACTATGAGCTCTTGGAACTGCTGCTGTTCTATTCGATCCCGCGCCGCGACGTGAAGCCGCTGGCCAAGCTGTTGATCGAGACCTTCGGCGGCTTCGATGCGGTGTTCGCCGCCGACCCGGACCGCCTGGCGGAAATCGCCGAGGTCAGCTACCAGACCATCGTCGAGTTGAAGGCGGTCAAAGCCGCGGCCAGCCGCATGGGCCAGGCGGAAATCGCCGAACAGCCGATCCTGTCTTCGTGGAACAAGCTGATCCGCTATCTCAAATCGCAGATGGCGCACGACATGAACGAGCAGTTCCGCATCGTGTTCCTCAACACCAAGAACATGGTCATCGCCGACGAGGTGCAGCAGACAGGCACCGTCAACCATACCCCCGTCTATCCCCGCGAGGTGATCAAGCGCGCGCTGGAATTGGGGGCCACGGCGCTGATCATGGTGCACAATCACCCGTCCGGCGACCCGACGCCCAGCCAGGCCGACATCGACATGACCCTCGAGGTCGCCGCCGCCGGCGAGAAGCTCGGAATCATGCTGCACGACCACGTCGTCATCTCCAAGCGCGGCCATTCGTCGTTCAAGGAGATGGGCTTGATTTAGGTCAGGTTGGCACCAGTATTCTAGTCGCCTTCAATGCCCCATAAAGCCCGGAACCCTCCGCCTTGACGTTCCACGTCTCGCAACGTGTCGATGAAAACGGCGTCGTCCTGCTCACCATGACCGGGACGTGGGACAGCCACGCCTGGGCCGAACAGATCGAGGAGAATTGGCGCGCCATGCCCGACGGTTTCGATCCCGAGAGCCGGCCGATCCTCACCGACGTCATCGATTGCGAATTCCCCAAATCGGACGGGGTTGAACACTTCAAGATCGTCGCGGTCAAACTCGCCACCCGGCGAAAGCTGCCGTTCCGCCGCGCCGTCCTGATCCGCAATCGGAAAAGCGGCGATAGCGAATTGGCGGTCCGCCTGATGGACGCCACGCAGCAGGCCTGGCATCACCCGCAAGTCGAAACCCGCGCCTTCACCGACCGCGACGAGGCCTACGCCTGGGTGACGGAACTGTGGCTCGGCGGCGGCGGGCCGGGACCCAAGGGCTAGCGTTTCAAGCCCCCTCCCCGCCGCCCGGTCTTTGGGGCTGGCATTGGAATCGCGGCGCTGGCATTGTCGCTAACGCCGGCGTTTTTCCGGCGTGGACCGATGGGCCGAAGAGACGCCGATGGCGCTTCCCGTATCACGACCGGCGCTGCTGGAAACGGACAACATCCCGCGCGGCATCCTGTTGATGCTGACGACGACCCTGTTCTTCGTTCTCATCGACGTCTGCGGCAAACAGCTGTTGGTGAACCTGCCGGTGACACAGGTGGTGTGGGCGCGGTTTTTCTTCCATCTGGTGGTGGTGATCGCGCTGCTCGGGCGGCGCACGCCCGCGATCATCCGCGCCAACCGGCCGATGCTGCAGACGCTCCGCTCCGCCATGCTGCTGACGACGACGTTCCTGTTCTTCGTCGGGCTTCGCCACATCGACTTGGCGATGGCCAGTTCGATCATGTTCCTGAGCCCGATCCTGGTGACGGCGCTTTCGGTGCCGCTACTGGGCGAGCGAATTGGACCGCGCCGCGTGTTCGGCGTCATCGCCGGTCTTGCCGGCGCCCTGATCATCGTCCGCCCGGGAATGGGCGGGGTGCCGCTGGCGGCGCTGTTTTTCGTCGCTGCCGCCTGCTCAAATGCCTGCTACCAGTTGATGACGCGGATGCTGCGCCAATCCGATGACGCCTATACGACGCTGCTCTATACGGCGCTGGTCGGCAGCGTGTTGGCATCCGTGGCGGCGCCGTTCGAATGGACGCCGCCGACGGCATTCGAATGGGCGGTGATGGTCGCCATGGGCGCGTTCGGCGCCTTCGGGCACTTTACCCTGATCCGCGCCTTTCAGTCGGCGCCGCCGTCGGCGCTGATGCCCTTCGCCTATGCCGGCTTGATCTGGGCGACGCTGTTCGGGTTTCTGGTGTTCGGCAACCTGCCGGACCGCTACACGATCCTAGGTGCGCTGATCATCGCCGGTAGCGGGCTCTACATCTTCCACCGCGAACAGCGCGCGGCGAAAGCCGAGGCCGAAGCTCAGTCGAGCCACTCGTAGATTTCCAGTTGGAAGGCGTCGCACTTGGCGCAGCCGCCGCAATCGCCGAGTTCGCTCTCCAACCGCTTCACCCGACCCTTCCGGATATAGAGGTCCAGCATGCCGCGGATGGCGTCCGGGTCGGCGTGCAGGTGATTGACCAGTTCCGCCATCGGCGCGCGGCCGTGCGACGAAAGATAGGCTTTCAGGTCGGCCATCATGGCGCCGGCTCCGCATGGGTCGGGAGATGCGATCCGCTGACGCCGCGCCCGGCGCGGCGCATCATCCAGATCACCAACGCCAGCGCCAGGGCGAGCCCCGCAATCCAGAGCGCCGAGGTGCCCGGATGGGCGGTGAAGCGCGCCGCCTGATAGAAGCTCACCGACGAAACGTAGGCGAGGCCCGTCGTCCAGAGTGCCGCGAACAGCGCCCAGCGCGGCCCGGTCTCGCGATTGACGGCACCCAGGGCGGCGACGCAGGGGAAATAAAGCAAGATGAACAGCATATAGGCAAAGGCCCCGGCGGCGCCGTCGAAGCGCGACGTCATGGCGCCGAAGGTGCCCATGGCGACGGCCTGGTCGGCGGCGGCCTGTTCCAGCGATGGGGCCTCGACGGCGCCGATCCCGAGCGGGTCTGCCACCAGGTCGGCAAGCCCCGCCAGGTTATCCGGGATCGTGGCCAGCGCCTTTTCCAATCCGCCCAGCAGTGAATAGGCCTCGTCCGACACCGCCGCGCCCTCGCCGGCCAGGTTGGAATAGAGCGAGTCCAGCGTGCCGACGACGGCCTCCTTGGCGAAGACGCCGGTGAAGATGCCGACCGTCGCCGGCCAGTTGTCATCGGTGATGCCCATGGGCTCGAACGCCGGCACGATGGCGCGGCCGACCGCGCTCAGGACCGATTTGCCGCTGTCCTCGTTGCCGAAGCTGCCATCGGTGCCGAGCGAATTGAAGAAACTCAAGACCGTCACCACGACGACGATGATCTGCCCGGCGCCAAAGATGAAGCCCTTAAGGCGGTTCCAGGTGTGGATCAGCACGTCGCGCGGGCGCGGCAGGTGATAGGGCGGCAGTTCCATCAGGAACGGCGAGGTCTCGCCCATCAATAGCGTATGGCGCAGCACCAGCCCGGTGCCGATGGCGGCCGCGATGCCGATCAGGTAAAGCGCGAAGACGACATTCTGGCCGCCGCTCGGGAAAAAGGCGGCGGCGAACAGCGCATAAACCGCGAGACGCGCGCCGCAGGACATGAACGGCGTCATCAGCGTCGTCATGATGCGGTCGCGTTCCTTGTCGAGGGTGCGCGACGCCATGATTGCCGGCACATTGCAGCCGAAACCGACGATCAGCGGCACGAAGGATTTCCCCGGCAGCCCGACGACGCGCATCAGCCGGTCCATCAGGAAGGCGGCGCGCGCCATGTAGCCGGAATCTTCCAGCGCCGACAGGAATAGATACAAGAAGCCGATGATCGGGATGAAGGTCGCCACCACCTGGATGCCACCGCCGGCACCGTCGGCGACCAGCACGCCGACCCAGGCCGGCAGGCCCATGGCCTCCAGGGGCCCGAGCAGCGCCTTGACGCCGTCGACGAAGATCGTTCCGGCGGCGATGTCGAAGAAATCGATGAAGGCGCCGCCGACGTTGATGGTGAACATGAACATCAAATACATGATGCCGAGGAAGATCGGTGTCCCAAGCCACGGGTTCAGCACCCAGCGGTCGATGGCGTCGGAGACCGAGCTCGACGCCTGGCCGATGCGCCTGACCGCGTCCTGCGCCAGGCCATTGGCGAAGGCATAACGGCCGTCGGCGATGAGGATGTCCATGTCCTCGCCCAGTTCCGCCTCGGCGGCGGCGACCGAGGCGTTGAAATCGTCCGTCAGTGCCGGCGCCGCGATGCGGCGCGCCAAATCGTCGAGTTCCAGTGCCTTCACCGCCAGCCAGCGCACGTCGATGCGCTCGGCCTTGGCGATGGCCGCCAGGTCGGGGCAAAGACGTTCGATCAAGCTCTCGATGGCGCCCTGATAGGCGACGTTGGCGGTGGGCGGCCTGGCCTCGCCGGCGGCACGCGCGACGGCCTCCTTCAGCCCGTCGATGCCCGATTGCCGGGCCGCCACCAAGGGGACAACCGGACAACCCAGTGCATCTCGCATGGCGGCCACGTCGATGGCGAGGCCCTGCTCTTCGGCCACGTCCATCATGTTCAGCGCCACCACCATCGGCACGCGCATCTCCAGCAATTGCGCCGTCAGGTAGAGGTTCCGCTCCAGGTTGGAGGCATCGACGATGTTGACCACCACGTCGGCTTGGCGCGACAGCACGAAATCGCGCGTCACCTTCTCGTCGACGGCATCCATGCCCGGCACGATGCCGAGCGTATAGACGCCCGGCAGGTCGATCACCTCGACCTGGTCCGCTCCAACGCCGTAAACGCCTGATTTCCGGCCGACGGTGACGCCGGGCCAGTTGCCGACCCGCTGGCGCGCGCCGGTGAGCGCGTTGAACAGCGTCGTCTTGCCGCAGTTGGGATTGCCGACGATGGCGATGGAAAGGCTCATTCGGCGTGATCCACGAGACTGACCATGACCTTGTGTGCCAGCCCCTCGCCCAGGCCGATGCGCAGGCTGTCGCGCGCCACCACCATGCCGGCTGACGCGCCTCGGTGCTGGATGGTGATGACGGAGCCCACCGGCAGTCCCAGCTCGCGCAGCCGGTGCGTCAGCCCCTTGCCGGCCTTGACGCCGGAAATCCGCACCCGTTCGCCGGTTTTGGCGAGCGCCAGGGGAAACGCCGCCGGGCGCGCTTCGTGCGCGGCGGATGCCTGAAGGTCGCGGCGGAAGGCCTTGCTGACCAGCCCGATCATCGTCGGTCTCGATTGTCGATATTAAGAACCATTAGCAGTAAGATTCCACAATAATCTGGTGTGTTACATGACCCATGTCAAACACCTTCCCTTTTCCCTCGCCCGCGTTGACAGAGGCCCGGCGCTTGCCCCATAACTGTGATATATCACAGGGAAGGCCCCGCCATGATGGATGCCCGCCAGATCGATTTCCGCCGCGAATACCGTTCCCGCATTGCCGGGTGGTACAACGGCTATGTCCACGTCCTGGTGATCTACACCATCGGATTGACGGCGCTCTACGTCTACACCCATCACATTTCCAACGTGCTGTGGTGGGAATGGCTGGCGATCCCGGTGGTGGCTCTCCTGTGCAACCTGTTCGAATGGTACCTGCACATGCACGTCATGCACCGGTTGATCGACGTGACGGGGCTGCGCGCCATCTATGAGCGCCACACGCTGAACCACCACAAATTCTTCACCGACCACGAAATGCGCTTCCGCGACGAGAAGGACTGGCGCGTCACATTCTTTCCGCCCTATGCGCTGGTGGTGTTCATCCTGATGACCATTCCGGGCGCGCTGATCGTCGGCCATCTGGTCACCGCCAACGTCGGCTGGCTGGTGATGTGCTCGACCACCGGCATGTACCTGACCTACGAGTTCATGCATTTCTGTTGTCACGTGGACGAGAACGCCTTCGTGCGCAACTGCCCGCTGGTCAACACCATCCGCCGCCATCACACGGCGCACCACAACAATCGCCTGCAGATGGAGGTCAACATGAACCTGACCTTCCCCATCGCGGACTGGCTGTTCGGCACCTCCGATCTCGACCGCGGGCTGCTGGGGCACCTGTTCAACGGCTATTCGACCCGGCACCTGAAATCCACCCTCAAGGCCGTGCCCGGAACGCCACTCGAAGCCGCCGCCGGCCCGGTACCGACGGACTGAGGCGCCGATGCCCGCCCATATTAAGGCCGCGCTTTCGGTGCTGACGCTGCTCGTCGGCGCCGCCGTGCATGTCTACGAGCGCGACCTCGGCAACGATCACCTGAGCTGGGTGGTGGCCGGGCTTGCCGTCTTCATGGTGCTGGCCATGTGGATCTTCCCCGAGACCGGCGGGCGCAAGAAAGACTAGCCGAGCGCATCCAGCAGCGGCGCCAGTTCCTCCGCATACGCCTGCCAGCGCCCGACCGAGCCGGCATAGATCGGCTAGCGCACCTGGGCGCGCGACGCCGTCGTCACCACCCGGTCCGATTTGTGAAATTCCAGGCAGGCCTTGCGCCACCGGAGCCCGATGAACGACACCAGCCGGCGGCTTTCGGCCTCCACGTCGGCGACCAGGTCTTCATAGCGGACTTCGGTCATGACGCCGCCCGGCAGCACGTCCCGCCAATGTTCCATTAGCCGCTCATAGCCGTTGATGTATTGGGCGATCTCGCTGAGTTCCGTGGTCCAGGGATGGGCATCGGTGAAGTTGGTGGTGAAGCACGAAAGCCCCACGTCGCGCGTGTCGCGCCGGCAATGGATGATTCGGGCGTTCGGCAACAGCAAATGGATCAGCCCGAGGTGCAGGTAGTTGAACGGCATCTTGTCGATCACCCGCTTGGCGTCGGCCTTGTCCGCCTTGGCCGCCAGGTCCGCGAGCCGCGCGAGGTAGCCCGCCGCCAACTTCCCGGCGGCGTCCGGCGCCAGGTCCTGGACGCAATCGGGATAGGTCTTCTCGCCGCCGGTCAGCGCCGGCAGCCGGACCAGCGCCGTCAGCGCCATGTCGCGCAACTCGCCGGCACCGTGCACCTGGCCATGGGCAGCCAGGATCTGCTCCACCAAGGTGGTGCCCGAGCGCGGCAGCCCGACGATGAACACCGGCCGCTCACTCTTCGACCCAATGCCCTGCTGGGCGGCGAAGAAGGCGGGGGTGAACACCTGCTTGCGGGCGTCCAGGAAGCTTTCGTGCAGGGCGGCGTCGAAACGGTGGCCGCCCGCCTGCAGGTGCGCGCGGCGCATCAGGTTGCCGGTCCGGTACCAATCGAACGCCGCCGCCCGTTCGCCGGCGGCGGACAGATAGTGCGCCAGGGCAAAGGCAAGGACGGCGCGCTGGTCGTCCGGCAGTTTGGCCGATCTGAGCAGCCCGACCATGCGCTCGGCATCGGCGACGGTCACCTCGCCGGCCCCCAGCATCGCCAGGTTGCCATAGGCATCGACGTTGCCGGGTTCGGTCTCCAGCACCCGGCGATACCGGGCCCGTGCCGCCGCGATATCGCCCCGGCTGGCCTCGACCACCGCCAAACCGGTGAGCGCCGCGGTGTTCTCCGGCGCTTGCTTAAGGATGCGCGCATAGGCCGCTTCGGCGCCGGCGACGTCGCCGCTGCGCCAGCCAGCGACGGCTTCCAGCACCATTGCCCGTTCATCGTCCGGATGTTTTTTCAATTGGGCCTGGGCCTCGGCGCGGGCGTCCTCCGGGCGCTCCAGCGTCAACAGCGCCTCGGCCAGACAGCGCCGGGCCTGGGGGCGGTCCGGCGCCCGCTCCAGGGCACGGCGGAACGCCTGTTCCGCCTCCGCCACGCGGCCGGCGCGAAAGAGCGCCACGCCCTGTTTCTCATGATAATCGGCGACGTCCGGCTTGGCCTCGGCGGCGCGGGCGAAAGCATCCGCCGCCGGCCCAAAGGAACCTGTCTCCAGGAACAGCGTGCCGGCGTTGGCGCAAATCACCGGGTCCTTGGGCGCCACGGCCAGGGCGCGCCGCGCGCAATCGCGGGCCTCGTCGATGCGGCCGGCTTCGCGCAGCGTCGTCGCCAGGTTGTTGAGCGCCGCCGCAGACTTGGGATCGAGGGCCAGCGCACGGCGGTGACAGGCCTCGGCGTCCGCCAGCCGGCCTTGGTTGCGAAGCGCCACGCCCAGATGATCGTGATAGGGCGCCGCCTTGGCATTGGCCGCGAGCGCCTTCCCGATCAGCGTTTCCGCCTCCTTCCAGCGCCGGTCTTGCAACGCCAGGACCCCCATCAGGTGGTTGGCGTCGGCATGGCCGGGGTCACCCTGCAATAGCGCTTCGTAGCATTCGCGCGCCTTGTCGACCCGCCCCGCGCGGTGGTGCGCCAAACCTTCCTTCAGCTTTGCTTCCGCCGCCGTCACGTCACGCCGTGCCCTCATGGATGGCGGTCGCCGGGCCGTCTTGTTCGAACCCCTGCACGCTGAGCCGGCCGCTCGCGGGGTGCGCGACGACGGCAAGCCGCGTTGTCGCATTGAGGATCGGCGGCGTCACCCAATCGAAGGGGCCTGCCTTACCGGCCCGGTCGCGCTCGGCCTGCATCTGCGCGTAGCGGCCGGGGCTGTCGAAACCCCGATAGCGGCCGGGTTCGTCGCGCCCGATCCAGTGGTTGGCGACGCTGGCGGGACCTTCGCGCAAGGTTGCCGCGTCTTCCGTGCGCTCGATGACGCAGGCGTCATGGGCGCGTGTGCCGGCCAGGGTGAAAAAGGCCGGCATGGCGATCGGCGTTTCCATGAGCGCGCGCTTGGCGTCTTCGAAGCCGCGGCAGGTATCGAAGACGTGGCGCAAAAGGTGCACCGGCGGCAACGCGCGGCGGCGCCAGAGCCTCAACCGGTTAACCCCCCAGTCGAACCAGCACGATGACGTCCATTTGCGCATCGGCGGCTGGTTGATGGCGGCGGCGAAGCGCCCGGGCGCCGACGCGGTGGCGATGCCTGAGAAGCCGGGCCAGGTGACGTTGTCGTAGATACCGGCGGCCCCCTTCATCCGCGCCACGACGACGTTGCGCCCGAGCCCCGTAAGCGGCCAATCCAGCGTGCGCAGCAGCCTTGCCCCGTCGCCCACCGGGTCCGGCGCCGCCGAGGTGGTGCAGGTCCACTCGTAGGACATGTTCAGGAGATGCACGCCCGGGCAACCGGCAAGGTCCGCGAGCGTGTCGATTTCAGCCAGATAGGGATTTTCGTTGCGCCGGAGCCAGCGCCGGGACAAGCGGTCGCCGACGGCGATGGCGGCGGCGCCGTAGTGCGCGCGCCCGGCGTCAAGCACGGCCTGGAACTCCACCGGCCTAGCCGCCGCAATGGCGGCAACGCCAGCCGACTCCGCCTGGATGACTGGAATCTCGGGCAGGGTCTCGGCGGTGGTCTCGACGCGTAAGTCCATGGGTTGGCGGCACCTTTCCGGCTCGGGTTTACTTGCCCGACGCCCGGGAATATACCACACCCTTGCCCAGGCCCACCCTTTTTGGCAACGGAGACAGCGATGATCCCCAGGTATTCCCGCCCCGACATGGTCGCCATCTGGGAACCGGCAAACCGGTTCCGCATCTGGTTCGAGATCGAGGCCCATGCCTGCGACGCGCAAGCCGCCCTCGGCGTCATCCCCAAGGACGCGGCGGAAACCGTGTGGAAGCTGGGCGACAAGCCCTACACGCCGGAACGCATCGACCGCATCGACGAGATCGAAAAGGAAACCCGCCACGACGTCATCGCGTTCCTCACGGAACTGGCCGAACACGTGGGCGAGCCGTCGCGCTTCGTGCACCAGGGCATGACGTCGTCCGACGTCTTGGACACCTGCCTGGCGGTGCAGATGAAACAGGCCGCCGACATCCTGCTCGAAGACCTGGACGGCGTCATGGCGGCGCTGGAAACCCGCGCGCGGGAATTCAAATTGACGCCCTGCATCGGCCGCAGCCACGGCATTCACGCCGAACCGACCACCTTCGGCGTCAAGCTGGCCGGGCACTACGCCGAATTCAAGCGCTGCAAGGAACGGCTTTTGGCCGCGCAGGCGGAAGTCGCCACCTGCGCCATTTCCGGTGCCGTCGGCACCTTCGCCAATATCGACCCCAAGGTCGAAGCGCACGTGGCGGAGAAACTGGGTCTTTCGCCGGAGCCGGTCTCCACCCAGGTGATCCCGCGCGACCGCCACGCCATGTTCTTCGCCGTTTTGGGCGTCATCGCGTCGGCGGTCGAGCGGCTTTCGGTGGAGGTCCGCCACCTGCAGCGCACCGAAGTACGCGAGGCCCAGGAATATTTCGCGCCCGGCCAGAAGGGCTCGTCGGCGATGCCGCACAAGCGCAACCCGATCCTGACCGAGAACCTGACGGGGCTGGCGCGCATCGTCCGCTCGGCGGTGGTGCCGGCGCTGGAAAACGTGGCGCTCTGGCACGAACGCGACATCTCGCATTCCTCGGTGGAGCGCATGATCGGCCCGGACGCCACGGTGACGCTGGACTTTGCCCTCAAACGGCTGGCCGGCGTGGTCGAGAAGATGGTCGTCTATCCCGCCAACATGGCCGAACACCTGAACAAGTTCGGCGGCATCCACGATTCGCAGCGCGTGCTGTTGATGCTCACCCAAAAAGGCGTCAGCCGCGAGGACGGCTATAGGATCGTGCAGCGCGCGGCAATGAAGGTCTGGCGTTCGTTCGGCATCGACCCCGACAACCCGGACGCCGCCATCGAACTGACCGACGAAGACCGGGAAGCGGCCGAACAGGCGAACCGGCTGATGTTCTTCCTGGCCCGCGACGAGGCGTTGACCTCGGTCCTGAGCGCGGCCGACATGGAGGAACTGTTCGGCGTCGATCCGGTCGCCTACCACACCAAGCACGTGGACACGATCTTCCAGCGCGTGTTCGGCCGCGCCTGACGCCGCCATGGCCGAACTGATCAACCCGCTGAAGGTGAAGCTCGCCGCCGGCGAGCCGGTGTTCGGCACCATGATCACCATGCCCGCGCCCGGCCTGGCGCAGATTCTGGCGTCGGCCGGCTTCGATTGCCTGATATTCGACATGGAACACGGGCCCATGGGCATCGAGGCGGTGCAGGCGATGATCAACGCCACCGCCATTTCCGACTGCGTGCCTTTGGTGCGCGTCCCCTCGACGCAGCCCTGGATGGCCAAGCCGGCCCTGGATGCGGGCGCGTTCGGCTTGCTGTTCCCGATGGTCAACAGCCCCGAGATTGCCGAGGAAGCCATCGCCGCCGCCACTTACCCGCCGGCCGGCAAGCGCGGTTTCGGGCCTTTCTACGCGCCGTCGCGCTGGGGCATGAACATGACGGAATATGCCGCCGGCGCCGACGCGGCGATCCTCAAGGTGCTGTTCATCGAGCATATCGACGCGGTCGAACGCGCCGAGGAGATTCTGGCGGTGGAAGGCATCGACGTTGCCTTCGTCGCGCCCTACGACCTGTCGCAGAGCCTAGGCGCGCCGGGCGCCTTCGAACGCGCGGAATTCCAGGACGCCTTGATGCGCGCGGAAGCCGCCGTCCTCGCTTCCGATGCCAAATTGGGCGGCCTCGCGGCCACGGCGGACGCCGGTCGCGCCATGCTGGATCGCGGTTATTCGTTCCTGATGCTGGGGTTCGACGGCCTCATCATCGACGAGGCCGCGCGCTCGATTCTGGAAGGGGTCAGGGGCTAGGGGCTTTAGCCGCGGGTGCCCTCGTGGTCCTTGCCGAGTGCCTCGGGGTAGTCGCCCTTGATCTGCTCGACGGCAACGCTTTCCAGCGTTTTCAAATGGTTGCGCACTTCGTCTTCGGACATGTCGATGCCGTGCGAGGCGATGTCGGCCATCACCTTGCGGATCACGTCCTCATCGCCGGGCTCGTCAAGGTCGGCGACCACCACTTCCTTGGCGTAGGCCTGGGCGGCGTCACCGCTCATGCCGAACTTCTCGGCGAGCATCAGACCGAGGAGCTTGTTGCGCCGCGCCTGGACCTTGAACGCCTGTTCCTCGTCCAGCTTGTACTTGGCTTCGTAGCTCTTTTCGCGGTCATGAAACGCGTCGGACATGGATCGCTTCCTCCATTGGCTGGCCCTCGGAATGGCTGAGGGCCAGGAAATGCTGTGAATCTCGTCTCCCAACCCTTTGTTTAGTCGTGTCAGCGGGCCACTGCAAGCGGTCAGGGCGGCTTTTTTACGCGCTAGCCCAAAAGCTGGTCAGCCCCCATCGAACAGGCTATCTAGTGCGCATGTGCACCGTCGTCATCCTGCGCCGCCCCGGCCATGCCTGGCCGGTCCTGATCGCCGCCAACCGCGATGAAATGGCTGCCCGCAACTGGTCGGCGCCGGCCCGCCATTGGCCGGACCGCGATAACGTCGTCGCCGGCCGGGATGAGGAAGCCGGCGGCACCTGGCTGGCGCTCAACGACGACGGCGTCTGCGCCGCCATCCTGAACAGACCGGGATCGCTCGGACCGGCGCCGGGCAAGCGCTCGCGCGGCGAACTGCCGCTGGAAGCTGTCGATCACGCGGAAGCCCGCGTCGCCGCCGAGGCCCTGGCCGAACTGGAACCCTCGAGCTACCGCAGCTTCAACATGATCGTCGCCGATGCGCGTGAGGCGTTCTGGCTGAAATCCGATGGCGACGCCATGCACATGGCGCCGGTGCCGGAAGGCCTATCGATGATCACATCCAACGACCTCAACGACACCGAACATTCCGAACGCATGCGTCATCACCTGCCGCTGTTCGAAGCGGCCGCCGTTCCCGAACCGGACACGGGCGAATGGACCGCCTGGGAGGAACGCCTGGCGGCGCGCGAGGATGGCCCCGGCGCGGACCACAGCCGCGCCATCAACATCGAAACCGATTTCGGCTTCGCCACCGTGTCGTCGAGCCTGCTCGCGCTGCCGGACCCCATGCGCATGGGCATCCGCCCGATCTGGCGGTTCTGCGCAGGACGGCCCGGCACACAGCCGTTCGAGGAAATAACGGTCTAGCTGACAGAGAAGTCCGTATCGTCGAGATCGGCGATATCGACGCCCAACAGTTCGATTTCCATGTCCACGGACTGGTCACCGTCGGCGTCCAACTCCAGGATCTTGGTCTGGCTGTTGAAGCGCCCGGACGCCGACCCGCCGCCGGCGAAAGCCTGCGTCTCGTCACCAACGAAGCTGAAGGAGGCTACGCCGGTGAATTCGATGACGTCGGGCGACGCCGACGCGCCATCGGCCTCAAAACCCTTGATGGTGTCGCGATTGCCCGCCCCGATGCCCGATTCCGCCACTGCCGCCGAGAGATCGAAGACGAACTTGTCGGACCCGCCGCCGCCGATCATGAAATCGACACCGGCGCCGCCGATCAGCACGTCGCCGCCGCCCTGGCCTTCCAGCCGATCGTTGCCGGCGCCGCCATCGAGCGTATCGGCGCCGCCGCCGCCCAGGAGGTTATCGTTGCCGTCCTCGCCGAAAAGCTGGTCTGCGCCTTCTTCGCCGATCAGCACGTCGTTGCCGATGCCGCCGAACAGCCGGTCCTTGCCTTCGGCGCCGATCAGGATGTCGTTGCCTTCATCCCCGTAGAGTTCGTCTTTGCCCTCCTCGCCGCGCACGGTGTCGTTGTCGAGACCGCCGTGCAGCACATCGGCGTCGTCACCGCCGTAGAGGATGTCGTTGCCGGCATCGCCGAACAGTTCATCGGCGCCGGCACCGCCCCAGACGCGATCGTCACCGTCACCGCCCTCGGCCCGGTCGGCACCGTCGTCGCCATAGAGGTAATCGTTTCCGGCATCGCCGAACAACTGATCCTGGCCGCCGCCACCTTCGATGATGTCATAGCCGGCACCGCCGGAAAGCCAATCGGCGCCATTCTCGCCGGAGAGCATGTCGTCACCGTCACCGCCAAGCAGGATATCCGCGCCGGCACCGCCGAAGACGATGTCGTCGCCCTCGCCGCCGTCGGCCCAATCGTCACCGCCGCCGCCCAGCAACTGGTCGGCACCGAGGCCGCCGGAGAGACTGTCGTCGTCGGCCTGGCCGTCGAGAATGTTGTCGCCGGCGTTGCCGAGCAGCGTATCGTTGCCGTCACCGCCGAGCAGCGTATCGGCGTCCTTGCCGCCCTTGAGGGTATCGTCGCCGGCACCGCCGTCCAACAGGTCGAGGCCGCCGCCGCCGGTGATCTGGTCGGCACCACTGCCGCCGATGATCCAGTCGTCGCCGCCGGACCCGGTCAGGGTATCGTCGCCGGCGCCGCCGTCGATGATGTCGTTGCCGCCATCGCCGTCGATGGTGTCGGCACCGTCGCCGCCAAAAATGACGTCCGACCCGGCACCGCCGGACACCGTGTCGTCGCCGGCGCCCGCGTCGATGTCGTCGGCACCGCCGTCGCCATAAATCACGTCGTTGCCGCCGCCGCCCAGGATCTGGTCCTTGCCGGCGCCACCGAAGATGAGGTCATCGCCGTCGACGCTGGCGACCACTTGAATGTCCGCCGCCGCAACGGTTTCGGCGCTGCTCACGGCACCGCTGTCGGGATCGGTATCGGTCGCCGTGGCGGTGACGGTCAAGGTGAAGTCGCCAATGCCGGCCGGCGCCGTCAACGTCAGACCCGCCAGTTCGGCGACCGTCAGCCGCACGCTACCAGCGCCCAAATCGGCGCCGGCGGAAAGCGATGCGCCGGCCGGCAGGCCGGAAACGGTGATGCTCAGGCTTTCCGAGCCATCGAGATCGCCGAGCGCGGCGGCAATCGAGAGCGCCGCCGTCAGCGTCGTCGCCGCGCCGTCGCCGATCAGCGTGTCGCCGCCGGCGCCGCCGGTAAGCGTGTCGTTGCCGCCGAAGCCCTGCAGCGTGTCCTTGCCGTCGGTGCCCGTCAGCGTGTCATCGCCGGCACCGGCGTCGATCAGTTGCGCGTCGGCGACGGTGAGCGCCGGTGCGTCGGCGACGGCCTCGATTTCCACCGAAAGCGCCTCAGGCGCCGATTGGGTCTCCAGCCCGGTCACCAGGCTGGTGGCGGTGGCGCTGACGGTCAGCGCGATGTCTTCGGCGCCATCCGCCGGCGGCGTCAGCGTCAGACCCGCGAGATCGCCGGGCGCCAGGGTATAGGAGCCGTCGCCATTGTCGGTGCCGGCGGAAAGCGCGGCGCCGGCGGGCAGGCCGGATACAGTAATGCTGAGGTCGAACAGGTCGGGCGCGTTGGTCACCGCCGCCGAAATGGCGAGCGCGATGGCCGTGTCCTCGTCACCGGCGGCGGGAACGACGGAGAGCGCCATCTCGGGCGTCAGGAAGCCGGGCACTTCCTCGCCGGTTTCGGAATCGATGACGGTGATGTCGATGGCCTCGAAATTGGACACCTCGAGCCCGAGCGCGGCGAAGGCCGCCGTCGGGCCGCTGTCCGTCGCGGCATCCGCATTGGCGAGGATGAAGCTCGAGAGATCGACCAGCGCCTGCACCGCGGCCGGATCGGCCAGGTCATCGGTCTCGACGGTGATGGCCAGCGTGTCGGTGCCGAGGCCGCCGTCTGCGGTCTCGTTCTCGCCGTCGCCGAAATCGAAGCGCACCAGGTCGTCGCCGGCGCCGGCGTCGATGGCGTCGTCACCCTTGCCGCCGATCAACACGTCATCGCCGTTGCCGCCCTTGAGCACATCGGCGCCCGCGCCGCCCTTCAGGAGATCGTCGCCGGCACCGCCGAACAGCTTGTCCTTGCCGCCGCCGCCAATCAGTTCGTCGGCGCCGCCGTTGCCGTAGAGCTCGTCGCGGCCCTGGCCGCCCTCGAGCCGGTCCTTGCCGGCGCCGCCTTCCAGATGGTCGTCGCCGAAGCCGCCGATCAGCGTATCCTTGCCGGCGCCGCCTTCCAACCAGTCGTCGTCGGAAGCGGCTTCGAACACGGTCTCGGTGACCGGTTCGAAATGCAGGTCGACCACGAGATCATTGAAATCGGGCTCGCCACGGCCCCAGCGATTGCTGGTCGGGATCGAGAGGTCTTCGAAGGCGAGCCTGAGCCCGCCGTCGCCGCTGGCGGCCGAGGTCACGTGCAGGGCATCGTCGCCGTTTAGCGCCGCATTGGCGGCGGTGGCGGCGGAATGATAGACGTTGCCGTTCAGTTCCCTGACCCGGCCGTGGTCGTCGACGAACACCAATTGTGGCGAGTCGCTGGCAACCGTCGCTGGCGAGCCGTCTGAGTTACGGAACTCGAAATGGCCGTCGTCGAAGCGACGGAAAGAATTGCGATCAGCGCCATCGGCGATGATGAAGAGGCCGAATTCCTCTCCCGCCGCCAGATCGAGCCCGACTTCGGTGCCGGGCTGGAGCCCGCCCCATCGGCCCTGCGAGTCATCCTGAAAGATGATTTCCACGTCGGTGATTTCGCCTGACGGGCCGATCTTGTAGAGCCCGAGCGTATTCCTGTACCCCGCTTCCTCGCCGACGAAGGAGAGCGTCACCTTGTGATCGGCGGCCAGTTGGAAGTGCGCCGGATCGATGCCGGGCGTGGGGGTTTCCGCAAGGCCGGAGAGATCGTGTTCGATGACGACCTCGCGTTCGACCATCACTTCGCCGTCGGCGCCGCCGATCAGGATGTCGTCGCCGGCGCCGCCAATCAGCGTGTCGTTGCCGGTATTGCCGACAATCTCGTCGTCCGCGTCGCCGCCGGTGACGGTGTCGTCGCCATCGAGCGCGTCGTAGGGAGTGCCGGACCCGTAATCGGGGTCGTCGTCGTCGAGAACGACGGTGTCGTCGCCCTCGGTGAACAACGGCGGCGGCGCGGTCTCGACCAGGCTGACGTTGTCGATGTAGCCGCCGCGCCCGTCGTCGGTGCCGACGGCGCGGAATTCGAGCCGGGTCGCGTCGCCGGCGCCCTTGAGCTCATAGGTGAAGGTCTGCCAGTCCATGCCCCGGCCGCCGTCGGCGGTGATGACGTCGATGACCTCTCCGTCCCAGAGCACCTCGATACCGTTGGAATGCGCGCGGCTGAAGGGCGGTGCGGCATAGCTGAAGCTCAACAGGAAGGTGGCGCCGTCGGTGGTGGGGACGTCCTGGTAAATGGCGCTGTTGGTGTCGCGCGCGCGGCTGCCGTCGAGTTCGATATAGCGCTGGCCGTCGGCGGCCGGGCGCCAGGGGCTGGAAATCACGTCCGGGCCGGGACCGTCCGCCACCTGCCAGCCCAGCACCTCGGCTCCGCCGCGCGCCGCGTGGCGGTCGTGATGATGATGGTGGTGGTGATGGCCGCCGCGTCGGGCCGGGGTGGTGATGTCTTCGAAACTGCCGTTCTGAATCAGGTTCTCGCCGCCGGGCGCATCGGGCATGGGTCGTCTTCCCTACTAGAGCTCTTTCGTGGGATCGCCCGTATCCCGCCGGACAATCGTGGATTTTCGGCGTATTTGTCTCCGCCGGGCGCCTGAATAACGTTCAAGCCTGAACGCTTCCTGAAAAGCGGCGGAAAATCTCAGTTTTTATAGCGTTTTCGGCGCCAACCAGCGCGCCAGCGTGGTGCGGTAGAAGTCCTCCGCGGCAGTAGACAACCGGCTGCCGACCCGGCGCACCGTGCCGATCGCCCGGGAGACGCGCGGCTCGACCAGCGGCACGGCGGCCAGCAGGGGACGCTCACCCGCCGGCATGGCGGATCCGGGCAGCGCGGTAATGCCGGCACCGGCCTCGACCAAGCCGAGTGCGGTCGAGAGATGCCGCACCTCGCAGGCCCACCGAACCGCCGCGCCCGTCCGGGCCAGGGCCTGGTCGACGAGCATGCGGTTGCCGCTGCCCTTCCAGACCGCAATGAACCGGCTTTCATCCACGTCGTTCCAGCGAATCTCGGAATTTCGGGCCAAAGGGTCGTCGCGCGGCACGGCGAGAACGAAGGCATCGTCCATCAACAGGGTGAATTCCAATCCCGGCTCATCGCCGCCGACGAAATTGATGCCGAAGTCGGCCTCGCCGCCGGCAACGGCGTCGAGAACGTCGTTGGCCGACATGTCGCTGATGCGAATGCGGACATGCGGGTGGGTTTCGCGAAACATGTTGATGACGCTGGGAAGGATGTTGTGGGTGGCGGTGGGCACGGCGGCAACAGTAACAATACGGGCCCGCTGATGCTCGAAACGCGCCGCTTCGTCGCCGACCGCGCGGGCGGCTTCCTCCGCGTCGGCAATGATGCTCTCGGCACGATCGCGGAAGGCGCGCGCCGCCAGGGTCAAGCGCAGGCTGCGGGTGGTGCGCTCGATCAGCCGCACGCCAATGGCGTCTTCCAGTTTCTGTATCCGCCGCGATAGCGCCGATTGCGAGACGTTCAAATCCTCCGCCGCGCGGCGGAACGACCCGGTATCGCATACGGCGACGAAAGCCTGAAGGTCGCCAAAATCAAAATTGATGCTCATTTCGCAATAATAATTATATTATTTGCGTTTTACAAATAACCAGGCCGTGATGTTTCCTGATGCGTATCGGACCCGTACCGGGCCGGCGCGTGCGGATGGAGGCAATCATGGCACAACGGGCAATTCCTTGTTTACTGATGCGGGGCGGGACCTCGCGCGGCCCCTTTTTCCGCCGTTCGGACTTGCCGCAAGGCATCGCGGAGCGCGACCACGCGCTCTTGGCCGCAATCGGTTCGCCCGACCCGCGCCAGATCGATGGGCTCGGCGGCGGCGACAGCTTGACCAGCAAGGTGGCGATGATTTCGCCGTCAACGCGGGACGGCGTCGATGTGGATTACCTTTTCGCCCAGGTCAGCGTCGACCGGGCGGCGGTGGACACCCAGCCTTCCTGCGGCAACATGCTCGCCGGGGTCGGCCCGGCAGCCATCGAAATGGGCCTCGTTCCGGCGAATGACGGTGAGACCCGGATCGTCATCCACAACGAGAACACCGGCAGCCGGATCGAAGTGGTGGTGCAGACGCCCGGTGGTCGTGTTCGTTACGACGGCGAGTTGGCAATCGACGGCGTGCCCGGGGCCGGCGCACCCATCGCCATGAACTTCAGCAACCTCGTCGGCTCCAAGACCGGCGCCATGTTCCCCACCGGCCGAGCACGCGAGACCATCCTGGGCATCACGGTTAGTTGCGTCGACGTGGCCATGCCCATGGTCCTGTTACGAGCCAGTGACGTCGGCGTCAGCGGCGACGAGCCCCGGGACCAACTCAACGCCGATGCTCGCCTGTTCGAACGCGTCGAGGCAATCCGGCGGGAGGCCGGCCGGCGCATGGGCCTCGGCGACGTGAGCGGGATGGTGATCCCGAAAGTCGGATTGCTCGGCCCGGCCCGAAACGGCGGCAACATCCGGTCCTGGTATCTGACGCCGCATGACCTTCACGCGGCGCATGCCGTCACCGGCGCCATCTGCGTCGCTTCGGCCGCGCGGCTCGACGGCACCATTGCAAACGAATTGGCCGCGACCGCGATGGCCGATGGCCCGGATTTCAGCATCGAACACCCGAGCGGCACGCTCGCCGTCCGGGTCGCCGTCGGCGGCGTCGACGCGGCGGTGGACATTTCGGCGGGCATCCTGCGCACCGCGCGCCTGATCATGCGCGGTGAGGTCATGGTGCCGGCGTAAGTCAGTTCCTGACCTGGACCCGGTAGTTCAGTACCGCATCGCCGCCGGCCGGCACCTCGACGGTCCAGACCGCGCGGGCGCCGTCGCGTTCGTGTGGACGGTCGGAATCCAGGATCGACCAATCGCCAGGCAGCGTCTCGGCGACGACGACACGCGCCGGCTTGGCGCCGCCGTTCACTAGCCGCACCTGGTGGCCGCTTTCGAAGACCCGATTGGAAACCCGCTGGAACGCCGTCTGCCGGCGCTTCACCGTGACGTCGAAGGCGCGCCCGGCGTCCAGTTCGACGGCGCCGCCGACCGGCGTGTCGTCGAAGCGGTCCTCGCCCAGGAACTGGCTGTCGCCCTGCTTGTCGGCGCCGTAAAGCCGCACCGTTCCGCCCGGCAGCGGCTGCGCCTGGGCGTCTTTCGGCGTGGTAAAGCCGATGCGCACCAGGGGATGCGTCGGTTCCGGTTGACCCCGCTGGGCGCCGAAGGCGGCGGGATAACCCTCGCTCACCAGTTGGCGCTCGGCCTTGATCCGCATCTCCGGCATCAATGCCACCTGCACCTCGGCGCCGTCGGCCAAAGATACCGTCGACGCCAGCCGGTAGAGATGATAGCCGCCGACCGCCTGGCGCGCCGGCAACGATGCATCAGCGGCCACGGCACCGACGGCCTCCGACTTCATCGCCCGCGCCATCGGCACGGGTGCGCGCGGCGGGCTGACCCGGTTCACCTGGCCGGCCACCAGCCGCACCCAGGCCTGGTCGAAATCGATCCCGGTGGCGTTGTCCAGCACTGCCCAGGCCTTGAGATCCAGATGTCCGGCCTCGCCGTTCCAATCGGCGGTATAGACGGCGCGCCAGTGCAGCCCGTCGGTGAGGTAACGAAGTTGCACGTCCTGGCGTCCGGCATTGGGAGCGGCGGCCGAAAGCACCAGCGCCGGCTCGGCGCTCATCGAACCGGGCAGCGCATCGAAGGCCCAGCGGCCTTCCGGATTGATCACCGTGCGCCCGCCGATTCGCGCAATCACGCCGCCCTGCAACGACAACAGCCGCGCCGGCTCGGCGATCTCGGCGCCGGTTTCGGGATGATGGCGGATCAGGTAGCCGTCGCGCCCGACGTTGGCGGCCATCACCTTTCCGGGCGTCAGGTTGGCGGCACGGCGCTCGCGCGACAGCACGCTGACGCCGCCGCCGACGTCGGTGACAAGGCTATCGGCGATGATACGCGGGCTCAGGCCGACGAGCGACAAGGCGTTGACGCCCTTGGAGAAATCGGCGGCGCGGCGGTCCGAAACCAGGCCCAGGCCGTTGGCGTAGATGGTCAGCGCCAGGTCGGTGCGCGCGCCGGCGCCGAGGGGTGTCTGCGCGCCCGAGGAAACGGGATGCGCCAGCGCGGCCGCGGCAAAGGCGGAGATGGCGAGAGGGAAACGGCGGCGGTCGGACATGATGGGGTCTCCGTGGTCTTGGTCGAGTTTGCGTTCGGCTCGGGCGTCGGGCAAGGTGTAATGGTCGATTGTGGTCGTTTGAGGGCGGTTCGGTGGCGGCAATTTTGCAAGGCGAGCAAGGAATTTGGGTGTTGGCGGCGGGCCTCGCGCTGGTGCTGGCGGCGCTCTTCGGCCTGTTCATGATGGTCCGCCGCGACCGCCGCCAGGCGGCCGACGACATGCGCCGGCTGGCGGAACTGTCGGAAGGCCTGGCGCGCCATCAGGGCGACCTGGCGGAACGGCTGTTCGCGGCGCAGGCGGAACTGTCGGGGCGGATGCAGCAGTCGCAGACCGGCGTCGGTGAGCGCCTCGACCAGTTGAGCAAGCGCCTCGGCGATGGGTTGCACCAGCAGACCGAACGCACCGGCGAGAATCTGCGACAACTGGGTGAGCGCCTGGCGGTCATCGATCGCGCGCAGCGCACCATCACCGATCTGTCGCAGCAAATGGTCGGGCTGCAGGACATCCTGTCGAACAAGCAGAGCCGTGGTGCCTTCGGCGAAATCCAGCTACAGGACCTGGTGACCGCGGCGCTGCCGCCGTCGGCCTTCGATTTCCAGGTGACGCTATCGAATGGCAAGCGCGCCGACTGTCTGTTGAAGCTGCCCAACCCGCCGGGTTCGCTGGTGATCGATTCGAAATTTCCGCTGGAAAGCTTCCAGGCGCTCCGCAACGCCGAAGACGACGCGCAGCGCGTCCAGGCCGGACGCGCCTTCGCCGCCGACGTCATCAAGCACGTCAAGGACATCGCCGAGAAGTACATCGTTGCCGGCGAAACCGCCGATTCGGCGATGATGTTCCTGCCCTCCGAAACCGTCTACGCCGAGCTCCACGCCAATTTCCGCAACGTGGTTGAAGAGAGCTTCCGCCGCCGCGTCTGGATCGTCTCGCCGACCACCATGATGGCGACGCTAAACACCGTGCGCGCGGTCCTGAAGGACGCCAAGATGCGCGAGCAGGCGGGCGTTATCCAGGCCGAGGTGGTGAAGATGCTGGACGACGTGACGCGGTTGGACAAGCGCGTCGGCAACCTGCAGAGCCACTTCGACCTGGCGGTCAAGGACATGCGCGACATCCGCATCTCCACCGACAAGATCGTCAAGAAGGGCGAGAAGATCGAGGACCTGCACTTCGCCGACGACACCCCCGCCGACGATCTGGCGCCGGAATCGCCGGACGTTCCGCGCCTGCGCGAGGTCGGCGACGGCTGAGCCGCACCCCCGCCGACGTACAAATTCTTCCGTTGTTCACACTTATGGTGTTCACTACATGGGTGGGAGTGACAAACCAAGGGTGCCCTTATGCTCAAGCGGTTGGAACTGATCGATAGCCTGCGTGTCGGCCATCCGGTGATCGACGCCGAACACGGCGAACTGATCGACAAGGCGAACGGCCTGATCGACGCGCTCGAGGCCGGCGAGCGCGACACCTTCCTGGCCGGACTGCCAGCATTCGCTCATCGCATCGCCGAACATTTCGACACCGAGATTGCCATCCTGCGCGAAATCGGCTTTCCCGGCGCCGACGAGCACGAGGAATTCCACCGTCATTCCCTGCAAGACGTGGAAAAACTAAAACAGCTGTTCGAAACCACCGACGACCGGCAAATGACGCCGGAGTGGGCGCACGCCAAGATCACCGGTCTCCTGATCCACGACTTCGTCCGTGAAGACCTCGAGTTCAAATCGTTCCTGGCGGAAACCTACCGCAACGCTGACAAGGACTAACGCTGGGCCAGCGCCGCCGCCACCTCGGCGATCATCGGCGCCCAGGCGCCCGGCTCGGGCTGGCGGAACAGGCGCAAGCTCGGGTACCAGTCGCTATCGGCGCGTTCCGTCTGCCAAAGAAAGCCGGTCGGCCGCGACATCAGCCCCCAGCCCTCCTTGCCGAGCGCGCCGGCCAGGTGCAGCACCGAGGTATCGACGGAAATCACCAAATCGAGCGCCTGGACGGCGGCGGCCGTGTCGGCGAAATCCGTGAGGCCGTCGACGATGTCGATCACCCCGTGGCCATCGCCCAATTCGTCAAGGTCGCCCCGGAACTTGCCCACCTGCAGGCTAAAGAAGCTGACGCCCCCGACGTCCAGGAGCGGCGCCAGTTCCTTGACCGGACAGGAGCGCTTGTGGTTGTCGACCCGGGTCGGACTGCCGGCCCAAACGAGCCCGACCTTGAGCCCCTCGGCCCCGGCGATGCGCGGATCGGCCACCGCGTCTTCCGGCACCGTCAGGTAGGGAACCTCGGCGGGCACGCGGGAAACGCTATCCCCCATCACATGCGGCAGGCTCATCAGCGGGCAATAGAGATCGTAGTCGGGAAGCTCCGCGCCGAGATCGACGCATCGGCCGACCCCGGGGATGGCGGAGAACAGCCGCGTCAGTTGCGGCCGGCATTCGACGATGATCTCGCCGCCCTGCTCGGCCGCCAGCCGGGCATAGCGGATGAACTGCAAGGCGTCGCCGAACCCTTGTTCGGCGTCGATCAGCAGCCGCCGGCCATCGAGGTCGTCGCCCTGCCAGCGCGGCTTGGCGAAATCGCGCGCATAGGCGAGGAACGTCGGCGTCTGCCAGCGCCATTCGTATTCGGCCCAGCCCTCGTCGTAGTCGCCCTGCTGCAACAGCGCCAGCGACAGGTTCCAATGCAGGTCGGGGCTTTCGGGCTCGCCGGCCAGCGCTTCGCGTAGCGCGGCGACGGCGTCAGCGACGCGGTCCATTTTCTGCAAGGTGGCGCCCCGGTTGCAAATGGCGTCGATATAGCCGGGCCGAAGCTCAATCGCCTTCTCATAGGCGTCGATGGCTTCCTCGAAACGGTCCAGCGCCTGGCAGGCGTTGCCCAGGTTGTAGTGCTTTTCGGGGTTGGAGAAATCCAGCGCCACGGCGCGGGTGTAGCTGCCGTGCGCGGCCTCGAAGTCGGCGAGTTCCATCTGTGCGTTGCCGAGATCGAAATGCGCCGTCGAATCGGCCGGATTGAGCGCCAGCGCCTTCTCGTAACTGACGACGGCCTCTTCGGCATTGCCGAGGCCCAGGAGCGCATTGCCCATGTTGATATGCGCGGCGGCCAGATTGGAATCGTGCTGCAAAGCCTGCGTGCAGGACGTCAACGCTTCCTCGTGGCGGCCGAGCGCATTGAGCGCCGAGGCCAGGTTGTTGGCGGTCTCGGCCTGTTCGGGCGCCAGCGTCAGCCCTTTCTGGAAGGCGTCGACGGCTTCCGCCAGCCGCCCCTGCGCCTGCAGGACATTGCCCAGGTTGACGAACGGCCCGGCGAAGTCGGGCGCCAGTTCCGTGGCGCGGGTCAAGAGCGTCACCGCCGCATCCAGCTTGCCCGCCACCGACAGCACCACGCCCAAGAGGTTCAAGGCATCCACCTGGTCCGGATCCTCGCGCAGGATTTCCTGGTAGAGTTGCCCGGCCTCGGCCAGGTTGCCGGCCTGGTGGAACTGCAACGCGCGCTGCAGCTTCTCGGGAATACTCATTGCGCCCTCCCTCTCAAACCGCGCGGCGCTGCTTCAGCGCCGCCTGCAAGGTGCCGTCGTCGAGGTAGTCGAGCTCGCCGCCGACGGGCACGCCATGCGCCAGTTCGGAGACCGCCACGTCGGCCGCCTGCAACCGGTCGGTGATGTAATGCGCCGTTGTCTGGCCGTCGACGGTGAGCGATGTGGCGAGCACCACCTCCTTCACGCCTTCCTCGGCGGCACGGGCGACGAGGGCCGGAATCTTCAAATCTTCCGGCGTCACCCCATCGAGCGCCGAGAGCGTCCCGCCGAGCACGTGATAGCGCCCCTTGTAGGCATGCGTGCGTTCCAGCGCCCAGAGATCGGCCACGTCCTCGACGACGCAGAGCAGCGACGCGTCGCGGCTGGCATCCGAGCAAATCGTGCAGGGATCGCGGCTATCCACATTGCCGCAGGTGGAGCAGACCCGCACCGTCTCCGCGGCTTCGGCCAGCGCCTTGGCCAAGGGATCCAGCAAGGTCTCGCGCCGGCGGATCAGCGCCAGCACCGCGCGCCTGGCCGAGCGCGGCCCCAGCCCCGGCAGCTTCGACAGCATCTGGATCAGGCGTTCGATTTCGGGGCTGCTCATGGCGTCTCCATCATGCGGCCGGGCGGGCGCCGAGGCCCAAGTTGCCCAAGTTGCGGGCCAGCATGCGGCGCATGCCGCGCCCATACTTGCAGGCGGTCCGCATGTACAACAACTGCCAGCGATCCAGCGCGATCTTCGCCCGGTTGAGGAACAGCACGTCGCCATGGCCCTTGCGGGTCATGACCACGGTTTCGAACCCGAGCCCTTCCAGGCGCCGAATGACGGTCTCGACGCCGGGGGTCAGCAATGGGTCGAGGAAATCGTGAAACTCGACGCTGAACTGGCCAACGGATTTCAGGGTCTCGTCCGACGCGGCGTTGAACATGTCGATCTCCGCGCTCTCGATGTCGACCTTGACGAGATCCGGCGCCTCGACACCGGCGCGCCGCATGAAGCTCTCCAACGTCAACGCCTCGACCTCGACCGCGCCCGCGTCATTGTCGCCGCCTTCCCCGCCGGCGCGCACCCAATAGCGGCCGTTAACGGTGCCGCCCTCTTGCATCTGGAAGGGGCCGTCGTGGCCGGCGATGGCGACGTTGTGATGATTGAGGCCCGGCCGTTCGATCATTGCGCCGAAGGCGCTCGGCGAGGCCTCGGCGCAATGGCAGGTGCAGCCAGTGAGCTCGTTGACGACGGCGGCGAAGCCGGCGTTCGACGCGCCCAGGTCGAAAACCTGCGAATCCGGCCCGAGCGCCGGCAGGTAGAAGGTATGCCCGTGAATCTCGACGAGGGTCGTCATCACCCGCGGTCTAGAACGGCAGTTGCATGCCGGGCGGCAGTTGCAGGCCGCCGGTAAGCTTCTGCATTTCCTCGCGCATGCGGGCGTCGGCTTTTTCCTTGGCGTCGTTGATGGCGGCGACGATCAGGTCTTCCAGCACCTCGGCGTCTTCCGGGTTGACCAGCTTCGGGTCGATATGGACCCGGCGCGCCTCGCCCTTGCCGTTCAGCGTCACCTGGCACATGCCGCCGCCGGACGAGCCCGAGACCTCGAGCTCGGCAAGCTGGTCCTGCATCTCCTGCATCTTGCCCTGGAATTCCTGCGCCTGTTTCAGCATCTGGCCGAGGTTTTTCATGTAGGCTGCCCTTTCGAATTGACCTGAGGCTGTATACCATCCGAAACCGAGGTTGGCCATGCAACACAGAAACCTGTTCGTCTTCGATATCGAGACCGTTCCCGACACCGACGCGGTGCCGAACCTGACCGGATTCACCGACCCCGACGTGCAGGCGCGCCGGGAGGAACTGGAGCGCTATCACCTGGAGATCACCGACGGGCGCAATTCGTTTCCGCGTCAGCCGTTCCACAAGGTCGTGGCGATCAGCTTCCTGGAAGCCGAGATCGAGGCATCCGGCCATCAGGAACATTATTTCCTGAAGGAACTGCGCTCCGGCGGCGAGGCCGGTTTCGACGAAGCGCAACTGCTGCAGGGCTTCTTCCAATATTTCGAGCGCCTGAAACCCCGGCTGGTGAGCTTCAACGGCCGCGGCTTCGATCTCCCGGTCCTGAAATACCGCGCCATGGTGCACGGCATCCAATCGCCGTGGCTGCACCAGGCCGGCGACAAGTGGAACAGCTATTCCAGCCGCTATTCCATGGACTGGCACTGCGATTTGATGGAACAGCTCTCCGACTACGGCGCGTCTGCGCGGGTGAAACTGGCGGAGGTCTGCGCCGCCTTCGGGTTCCCGGGGAAGTTCGGCGTCGACGGCTCCAAGGTCGCCGAAATGATCGATACGGGCGACGTGCAGGGCGTGCGCGACTACTGCGAGACCGATGTCCTGAACACCTACCTGGTCTATTTGCGATTCATGCTGCACCGGGGCTCGCTAGATACCGAGGGCTACAACCGTGGCGTCGCCGACGTGATTTCCCTGATCG
Organism: Rhodospirillaceae bacterium; assembly: GCA_038125725.1. GTDB lineage: Bacteria > Pseudomonadota > Alphaproteobacteria > Rhodospirillales > Casp-alpha2 > TMED8. The sequence goes on along the minus strand of JAYPEK010000032.1, from coordinate 1,971 downwards.
AAAACGAAGGCGCCGAGCGCCCACACCTGGCCGCCTTCATGGAAGCCTGGGGCGAAGCGAGCGGGAATAGGTTTCTGCTTTAGGCGTCGGGAAAGGCCCTGGTTCAATTCTTCACGGGGACGGAATCACGGAGAAGACACAATGAACCTTTCGTCACTCTTGGCACAACGTGTCGAGGAGAACAAACCGGTGCGCGTCGGCATGATAGGCGCCGGCAAGTTCGGCACCATGTTTTTGGCGCAAGCGGAGCGGCAGCAAGGCATCCACGTAGTCGGCATCAGCGACCTCAACCCTGACGGCGCGCGTTCCAACCTCACTTTGGTCAATTGGCCGCCTGAGCGCTACGGAGCCAAGTCCCTGGACGAAGCCGCTGATGCGGGCACAACCCATGTTGGCGATGATTGGGAGGCGCTCATCACGCACCCGGCGATTGAGATCGTCATTGAATGCACGGGCAATCCCATGGCCGCCGTCACGCATATCCTTAGGGCGTTTCGCGAGGGCAAGCACGTCATCAATGTGACGGTCGAGGCCGACGCGTTTTGTGGCCCTGGGTTCGGCGTCAAGGCGCGGGAGGCCGGCGTCATCTACTCCATGGCTTATGGCGACCAGCCCGCCTTGGCCGCCGATCTGGTGGATTGGGCGCGCGCCTGCGGTTTCTCCGTCGTTGCGGCCGGGCGGGGGCACAAATGGCTGCCGCATTACCGGCAATCGACGCCAGACACGGTCTGGAACCACTGGGGATTGACGGCGGAACAGGCCGAGCGCGGGCGGTTGAACCCGAAGATGTTCAACGCCTTTCTGGACGGTTCGAAACCGGCTATCGAAAGTGCCGCCATCGCCAACTGTTGTCGGCTCGATGCGCCGGAAGCGGGATTGGTTTTTCCGCCGGGCTCGATCGACGATGTGCCGACACTGGCGCGCCCTCGGTCCGAAGGTGGCGTCCTGGACCACAAGGGAATGGTCGAAGTGATTTCCTGTCTCAGGGAAGACGGGTCACAGATCGATCACGACATACGAAAAGGCGTCTGGGTCTGTTTCGAGGCGGATACCGACTACCTGAAGAACTGTTTCGAGGAATACAAAGTGGTGACCGACCCTTCCGGTCGCTACATGGTCAATTACAAGCGCTGGCACCTGATTGGACTGGAACTGCCGATTTCGGTCGCATCAGTCGGCATCCGGCGCGAGCCGACCGGTATCGCGACCGAATTCCGCGGCGACGTGGTTGCCATTTCCAAACGCGCCTTGATGGCCGGCGAAATCCTGGACGGCGAAGGCGGCTATACCGTCTCGGGGGGATTGCGTCCATCCGCGCTCTCCGTCGCAAACGGTTATCTGCCGCTTGGCCTTGCGCACAATGTGACCCTACGCACGGACGTGGCGGAAAATGTGCCTGTGACCTGGGGCGACGTCGAAATCGACACAACGACGGACGCCTATCGCCTACGCAAGCAGGTCGAAGCGATGATTGCATAGGTGTCTGTCCCTTCGTTGGATTTGCATGAACAATCGGCTTTTCATTTGATAGGATTTTATTGACTTTTCGGAATTTATTACTATATTGGGCTAACAGTGCTGTTCGGCTGGCACAGACCCGCTATTTCACAATCGAATCCGTTTCGAACCGAGGCTGATGCTTTCACGTGGGGAAGCGGGTTGGGCTCGGCATTGGCAATGCCACCACCGTCATTCCCGCACCCGCCTTCGCGGGCACAGGCTCCAGCGGGAATCCAGGCGGTCTGTCCATTGCTTCACCTGTTGAGCAAGGATGATGCCTTCGGCATCAAATGGATTCCCGCGTTCGCGGGAATGACGGGCGGGGGCGGAATTGGGTTCGTTCCTGAGATTTTTTTATGAATCGTTTGGATTCAATAGGTTCCAACCAGTGAAAATTCCCGCATCTCCCCCATTTCGTCATGCCCGGACTTGATGTTTAGTCCGGCGACATGGTTGACACCTGTTCGGGGA
>JAYPEK010000031.1:0-43755 GCA_038125725.1 Rhodospirillaceae bacterium | reverse complement strand
TCCTCCCTTAGGCAATCACCTCAATACGTCCCATGGGCGCTGACGGGGAACAGAATTCGTTTTCCATAGTAGCTCTCCCTAAATGTCCGTATACCGCGGACAAAATTTACCAATCGGCATATTTGCCGACGCAAAGCTCCCAGGCGGTATATCCGCTCTTGATATTATGTATTCTTTATAGCATCCGCAAATCCGGTTTTGCCGCAAGCTGTTTTTGCGCGACGGAAGCACGTAGATACGAGTGACGAGGATCTGGAATTCGTTAGTTTTTTTAGGCGACCCTGTCGCCAGGCTCTTTGCCCGCAAAAACCGCATCCAGGTTGTCGAGGGCGCGAAATCCCATGGCGTCGCGGGTCTCGAATGTGGCGCTGCCGATATGCGGCAGCATGAACACGTTGTCGAGCTCGGCGAAGGCCGGATTGCCGCTCGGCTCGGTCTGAAACACGTCGAGTCCGGCAGCGGCGAGCTTACCGGACTTGAGCGCCGCGATCAGCGCCGTCTCGTCGATGAGCGCGCCACGCGCCGTATTGACGACGATGGCGCCGTCCGGCAGCAGAGCGATCTTATCGGCATTCAGAAACCCCGTGGTTTCCGGTGTCGCCGGGCAATGCAGCGACAGGTAATCCGAGACCGCCAGCAGCGAATCCATGTCCGCATGGTAAGTGGCGCCGACTTCCTTGTCCGCCGCCAGACGGTTGCGGTTGTAGTAGTGCACCTGCATGTCGAAACCGCGCGCGCGCCGGGCCATCACCTGGCCGACGCGGCCCATGCCGACGATGCCGATGCGCTTGCCCGTCACCTGGGTGCCGACCATGAACGACGGGCTCCAGTGCGCCCATTCGCCGGCCCGTATCATGCGATCACCCTCGCTGGCGCGGCGCGCGGCGCCCAACAAAAGCAGCATGGCGATCTCAGCGGTGGCGTCGGAGAGCACATCCGGCGTGTTCGTCACGACGATCCCCTTGGCGGCAAGCGCCGCAAGGTCGCAATGATCGACGCCGACGGAATGATTGGCGACGATCTTGACGCTGTCGGAGAGCTTCGCCACCAGGTCCGCGGTAAAGTGTTCGGAATGGCAAGGCAGGATGGCATCGACACCTGCCGATTTTTCGAGCAGTTCTTCCGGCGTGAACACCCGGTCTTCCGGATTGAGGATAACGTCGTAGTCGCGCTGGGCGCGTTCCTCGGTGCGCTTGGACAGTTTGCGCGTGATCAACAGTGTCGGCTTTCCGCTCATCGATCCCTCCTGGTCTCGCGGCGACCTCCCCTGCGCCGCCTGTCGGAAACGCTGACTACCATGCCAAGCGATGCGGCCGCAACCGGCCAGACCGGCCTTGCCCCAGCCACATGCGGTCCCGACACGGAAATTTCATGTTTTCGCGGGCCGATGGCAATTATGATAGAGCCATGAAATTCATCCATTTGACCGATCCCCATCTCGTTGCCCCGCCGCAGACGCTGCTCGGCCTCGACGGTCGGCAACGGCTCGCCGACGCGGTCCGTAGCATCAACGCCGAACATGGCGACGCGGCGCTCTGCATGGTTACCGGCGATTTGACCCATTGGGCCGAGGACGGCGCCTATGCGGCGTTGATCGATATCCTGGATGGCCTTGCCATGCCCTGGCATCCGCTGATCGGCAATCACGACACCCGCGAAACGGCGCGCGCGGCGCTCCCGGCCCTGCCCTGGTCGGAAGACGGATTCCTGCATTACGCACTGCCGACGCCGGCCGGGCGCTTCGTGGTGCTCGACAGCGTCGATGCCGGCAAGTCCGGCGGCCGGCTCTGCGAGGCGCGGCTGCGCTGGTTGCGCGGGCAACTGACCGACAGCCTGGCGGCCAAGGAAGACGTGTACCTGTTCATGCATCACGCGCCGTTCAAGGTGGGGGTCCACGGCCTCGACCGCATCCGTCTCGCGAATGGCGATGACCTGGCCGCCTGCCTGCGCGGCTTCACCCACGTGCGCCATCTGTTCTTCGGCCATCTGCATCGGAACTGCCACGGGTCTTGGAAGGGGCTCCCCTTCTCCACCGTCAAGGCCACCGCCCACCAAATCGCCTTGATTGCCGATGACGAAACGCCGCTGACCGCCAGCACCGAGGACCCCGCCTATGCGGTCTGCCTGCTGGAGGCGGACCGGGTGGTCATCCACGACCACGCCTACATGGAAGCCGACAAGGCCATTCCCTACAAACGCGGCGCGCCGGCCGGCGAGGACGTTCCGGCGCACCAGAAGGATTGGTCATGAGGGCCAGCTTTGCCCTGCTGTGTGCCTTTTTATTGACGCTCGCCGCGGCACCAGCGGCCGAGGCCCGCGCGGTAGTGTCGAAATCGGAATACCGCGGCATCCAACTGCTCGCCGTCGAGTTGCCGCCCGCCGGATCGCAGGATGTGGAGACCATCGGCATCGAACCGGCGCTGGCCAATATCCGCGCCGCCATCGACGCCATCTATTCCCGCTCGCCGTTCAGCGCCGAGCGCATCGAAACCTTGAAGAGAAACGGCCGCGTGACTCTCGTCTACGACGCCGCTTTCCCGCCGGCGAAGATGGCATCCGCGATCATCGCCGCCTTCTTCCCCGACTACTTCCAGCCCGAACAGGGCGGGCGCAAGGAGTTCCTGGTCGCGGTCAGCCGCTACGGCGTCAAATGGCCGGCCGACAAACTGGCCGCCGTCATCGTGCATGAACTGGTCGGACACGGGCTGCAGCACCTCAAGGGTCGCACCGGCAAGGACCGGCGTATCGACAAGGAATGCGAGGCGCTGATCTATGAGGAACGCGCCTACCAGGATTTCGACGTGCGCCGCGACACCGACGACATGCAGCGCTTCCGCGCCGACACCAAGAACAACTGGTGCGCCGATTTCCGCCGCCACCTCACGCTCAAGGGCCTCAACGCCGACCAGGTCTGGAATTTCGGCAAACCCGACGTGCCGAAACTGCTGGTGCACTTCGAGGACTACATCAAGGCGCTGCGCGACAGCGGCATCGCCGGCGATGCCGTCGCGGCGGCCGAACAGAAACGCCAGGATAAGTTCGAGGCCATGGTGGCAATGGCTGAAGGCGGCTCGACGCGCGACATGTTCACCGTCGGCAGCCGATATCTTCGTGGGCTCGGCGTTGAACGCGACACGGCGCTCGGCGTCAACTGGATCCGCAAGGCCGCCGATCACGGCCACGCCCAGGCGCAGTATTTCCTGGGCGTCCTTTATGCTGGCGGCCACAACGTCGCCAAGGACCCAGCGGAAGCCTATAAGTGGCTGTCGCTTTCGGCCGAGCGTGGCTATCCCCGCGCGAAGCCGGCAAAACGCAAGCTCGAGGCCGGCCTCAGCGCCGCCCAACTGGCCGATGCCGAGCGCCGCATCCGCGCCTGGCAGCCGGCGAAATCCGGCGGCTGATCGACGGAGGTTCCCATGCTGCGCATATCAAACATCGACAAGGCGCTTGCCGGCGTCCGCTTCCTGGAGAACCGCACGCCGGACGGCGACACCGCCGGCACCTTCGCCACGCTGGCCAGCTACCGCGACGGCCGCATCTTCACCGGCGGCTTTTCCGGCACCAGCGCCTGGGAGAAGCACCCGGCCGAAGAGGTCCTGCAGGTGATCGACGGCGCGGCGACCCTAAGCCTGATCACCGAGACAGGCCGCGAGGACCATGAAATCACTACCGGCGACCTCGTCGTGGTGCCGACCGGGCACTGGCACCGGTTCCATGCGCCAAAGGGCATCACCTTGCTTAGCGTCACCCCGCAACCCACCGATCACTTCACCGGCGACGGCGAACCCGAAACCTGAACGCCGCTCAGGTCCCCACCGTCGGTACGTCCGGCACCCACACATAGCCGTCCGGATCGATCAGGTAGGCCTCGCGCAGGCCGTGCGGCTTGTCCATGGACCCGGCCAATATGGTCTCGCCCCGCGCCCGCGCCCGGGCTTCGGCGGCATCCGGATCGCAGCCGTGCAGTCGCAGTTCGACCCCGATACCGCGCGCCAGTGTCGGCGATAGGCTGCCCTTCAGCGGGTGATCGGAATAAGTATGGTCCGCGTGAAGCATCCACTCCGCACCGTGCGCCTTGAGAACGGCAAAATCCGGATCCGCGTAAACGACCTCGGCGCCGAGCACCTCCGTTTGGAATTCGACGGCGCGGGCCACATCGGCGACCAGCAGATTGATCCCCAGCCCCGTCAACGAACGGCCATAGTCCGGCGCCGGCATCCAGGGATCGCCTTGGCGTAATTTCGTCATCACAACCTCCCGGTGCATCATTCCCGCTCCGCGCCGCGTGAGCAACCTTTCCGGGCGCGTCCGATAGGCGCACTCGCCTGCGCTTAGCCGCTTCGATTGCAAAATCGCGCTCCCAATCCATAAGCGAAAGTGGCAAGGTTCGAAACATGGAGAGGGGAACCACATGTCCAAGGATTTGACCGCCGCGCGCCTCATTGCCGCGGCCCGACTCGCGAAAACGCCGCTGGCGCCGCTGCCGGAAAACTGCCGCCCGATGACACCGGACGAAGGCTACTCCGTGCAGGAGGTGCTGCATGGCCTGTTACGCGATGACAACAACGAGCGCCGCGTCGGCTACAAGATCGGCTGCACGACCCCGGTGATGCAGCAGATGATCGGCGTCGACCACCCCTGCGCCGGCTCCATCAGCGACACCGAAGTGTTCCACGATCACGTCAGCCTGCCCTATGCGGATTTCATCAACGTCGGCGTCGAATGCGAGATCTGCGTCATCCTGGCGCGCGATCTGTCGCCCGACAACGCGCCCTATAGCCGCGAACGTGTCGTCGATGCCATCAGCGCCGTCGCCCCCTCCATCGAAATCATCGACCGCCGGGCCCAGGGCGGGCCGGCTGCGGTCGGCATTCCGACCATGATCGCCGACGATTTCTCCGCCGCCGGCGCCGTGCTCGGCCCCGAAACGCGGGATTGGAAAAACATCGACCTGGCGGCGCTGAGCGGCCGGGTTTTGATCGACGGCAAGGAATTGAGCGCCGGCGTCGGCGCCGACGTCATGGGCCATCCGCTGGAAGCCGTCGCCTGGTTCGCCAACATGAAGGCGGCGCGCGGCGAGATCCTGCAGAAAGGCGAGTTCATCCTGACCGGCAGCCTGACCATGGCGCAGTTCCCCGAAGGCCCCTGCGAAGTCACCGTGGAAATCGATCAACTGGGATCGGTGGGCGTCACCTTTACCTAATCAGGACCAGCGGTCCTCCATGCTTTCCTTGCGGGTCGCGATGAAGGCCTGCAGCGCCTCGTCGATGGCCGGGTCCAATGCCGGCTGCTGGTACTTGTGCAGCCAGTCCTTCCACATGGCGTTGGCACGGTCGGCCATGCTCTTGCGGCCGTCCGCCTCCCAATGTTCGAAGGCATTGTTGTCGGAAAGCGTCGAGCGGTAGAAGGCGGTCTCGAAGTGCGCCTGGGTATGGGCGCAACCGAGGTAATGCCCGCCGGGGCCGACTTCGCGGATCGCGTCGAGCGCCTGGCCGTCGTCTGAGAGGTCGTAGCCCTTGAGTAGCGTCGCCGCCATGCCGAGCTGGTCGCAATCCATGACGAACTTCTCGAAACTGGACGACAGTCCGCCCTCCAGCCAGCCGGCGCCGTGCAGCACGAAGTTCACGCCGCAAAGCACCGCCGGCATCAAAGAATTGGCGCTCTCGTAAGCGGCCTGGGCGTCCGGCAGCTTTGAGCCGCAAAGCGAGCCGCCGGACCGGAACGGCAGGTTCAACCGCCGGGCCAATTGCGCCGCCGCCGACAGGACCAAGTTGGGTTCCGGCGTGCCGAAGGTCGGCGCCCCCGACTGCATCGACAGTGCCGACGAGAACAGCCCAAACACCACCGGCGCGCCGGGGCGAATCAACTGCGTCAGAGCCATGCCGGCCATGGCCTCGGCCAAGGCCTGGGCGAGCGTGCCGGCGGCGCTCACCGGCGCCATGGCGCCCTGCATAATGAACGGCGTCACGATCACCGCCTGGTTGGCCCGCGCATAGGTCTTAAGCGCGCCGAGCATGACCTCGTCGAAGGTCATCGGCGAATTGACGTTGATCAGGCTGGTGCAGACGGTGTTGGCGTCGACGAAATCGGCACCGAACAGAATCTCGCACATGGCGACCGTGTCGGCGGCGCGCTCGGCGGCGGTGACCGAGCCCATGAACGGCTTGTCCGACAGGCGCATGTGCGCATAGACCATGTCCAAGTGGCGCTTGTTGACGGCGATGTCGACGGGCTCGCACACCGTGCCGCCGGAATGGTGGATATGCGGCGCCACGTAGGCGAGCCGCACCAGGTTCTCGAAATCCTGGATGGTGCCGTAGCGCCGGCCGTGGTCCATGTCGTGCACGAAGGGCGGGCCGTAGACCGGCGCGAAGATCACGTTGTTGCCGCCGAAAGTGACGTTGCGGGCCGGGTTGCGCGCATGCTGCACATAGGTGGCCGGCGCCGTCGACAGCAGCGAACGCAACAACCCCTTGGGAAACCGCACGCGCTCGCCAGTGATGTCGGCGCCGGCATCGCGCCAGATCTCCAGCACCTCCGGATCGCCCTTGAAGTCGATGCCGATTTCCTCGAGCACCGTCTCGGCGTTGGCCTCGATGATCGACAGGCCCTCCTCGGAACAGAGTTCGGTCAGCGGAATGTTGCGGACGATTGCCCCCGACGCGCCCGCCGCGTTCGCCTTTTCCTCGCGCATTTGGCGCCTGGCGGCGCGGCCGCCGCGGCGTCCCCCTGCTGGTGCATCAGCCATGATCGCTGCCTCCCGGCACATGTTTGGTCATTGTCCTTCCATTATCCCGCTTTGCCCGCCGTCATTGGCCGATGAACGCCATGTTTTTGCCGAAAACCGTCAAGCGGCGACGGAAATGGCCAAACATGTGTCGATGTGGGGAAAACGCCGATCCCCCGAAGGGCCTACCAAACCCCTGTTAGTGTCGTGCACCAACCAAGGCGTTGGCGCTGAAATCCGGGAGGAAGCCTCATGAAAACCCAGGCGCGCGTGGTCGTAATCGGTGGCGGCGTGGTCGGTGTCTCGACCCTGTACCACTTGGCGAAGAAAGGTTGGACCGATTGCGTCCTGATCGAACGCAAGGAACTGACGTCGGGTTCCACCTGGCACGCGGCGGGTCTCCTGCCGTTGTTCAACATGAGCTACAGCGTCGGGCAGTTGCACCGCTATTCCGTCGAGCTTTACGAGACGCTCGAGGAAGAGACCGGCAAGGACGTGGGCTTGCGCCAGGTCGGCAATATCCGCCTCGCCATGAATTCGGACCGTATGGACGAATACCACCAATATGCCGGCGTCGCCGCGACGTTGGGCGTCGAGGTCAACTTTCTCACCCCTGACGAGATCAAGGAGCTCTGGCCGCTCTGCAACATCGACGGCTTGGTTGGCGGCATCGTGCATCCGCGCGACGGCTACATCCAACCGGCCGACGTGACGCAAGCCATGGCCGCCGGCGCGCGCGCCATGGGCGCCGAGATCAACCGCTACACCACGGTCACCGGCATTTCGCGCACGGCGTCTGGCGAGTGGAAGGTTTCCACCGACAAGGGCGACATCACCTGCGAACACGTGGTCTCCGCCACCGGATCGTTCGCGCGCGGCACCGGGCGCATGGTCGGGCTCGATATTCCGGTGATCCCGGTACAGCACCAGTTCATCGTCACCGAACCGCATCCGGAAATCCTGGCGCGCCACGAACAGGGCCTGCCGGAGATGGGGGTGCTGCGTGAATCCGACGGGTCCTGGTACCTGCGCGAGGAAGCCGGCGGACTGATCCTCGGCCCCTACGAACACGGCGCACCGGCCTGCTACGTCGACGGCCCCTCGGAGGATTGCGAGTACGAGCTGTTCCAGGAAGACCTGGAGCGCCTGGAGCCGCACATCGAGGCCGCCATCAACCGTGTCCCCGCCTTCGGCGAGGTCGGCGTCAAGGAAGTCTACAACGGCGCCATCTGCTACACGCCCGACGGCAACCCGATGGTCGGGCCGGCCTGGGATCTGAAAAACTTCTGGATCAACGAAGGCCACTCCTTCGGCATCACGGCGGCCGGCGGCGCCGGCTGGCAGTTGGCCGAGTGGATGGTCGAGGGCGCGCCCAGCGTCGACATGCTGGGTGTCGATCCGCGCCGTTTCGGCGACTACTGCACCAAGAGCTACCTGATCGAGAAGAACGAGGAAGCCTACCGCAACGTCTTCACCATCCACTACCCGGACGAGGAGCGCGAGGCCGCCCGGCCGCTGCGCACCGTGCCCTGCTACGACCGGCTGAAGGACATGGGCGCCGTGTTCGGCCAGAAGTTCGGCTGGGAACGCGCCAACTGGTTCGCGCCGGAAGGCATGGAACCCGTCGACGATTGGTCGTTCCGACGCTCCAAATGGTTCGAACCGGTCGGCGCCGAATGCCGCAACGTCGCCGAGAACGTCGGGCTTCTGGACATGTCGGCCTTCGCCAAGTGCCGTATTTCCGGCCCCGGCGCCGAGGCCTGGCTCGACAATTTGGTCGCCCACCGGCTGCCGAAGAAGGTCGGCCGCGTCGGGCTCTGCCACGCGCTCAATATCAACGGCGGCGTGCGCTCGGAATTCACCATCATGCGCGAGGCGGCGGACAGTTTCTATCTGGTCTCCGCCGGCGCCTTGCAGCGCTTCGACCACGATTATCTGAAGAAGCAACTGCCGGACGACGGTTCGGTGCGCTACGACCAGCTCACCAACCAGATCGGCGTGCTGGTGCTGGCCGGGCCGAAGGCGCGGGAATTAATGCAGCGCGTCTCCAAGGCCGATTTCTCCAACGAGGCTTTTCCCTGGCTTTCCGGCCAGCAGATCGAGGTCGGTTTCGCGCCGACGCTGGCGCAGCGCCTCAACTTCGTCGGCGAACTGGGCTGGGAACTGCACCACCCAATCGAGTACCAGAATCATATCTTCGACAAGCTGTTCGAAGCCGGCGAAGACTTGGGCCTCAAGCCCTTCGGCATCCGCGCCATGGATTCACTCCGCATCGAGAAATCCTACCGCCTCGTCGGCACCGAGCTTTCCATCGAGTATGCTGCCTACGAATCTGGCCTCGACCGCTTCGTGCATCCCAACAAGGGTGACTTCATCGGCCGCGACGCACTGGTGCGCTGGCAGCAAAAGGGTTTCGACAACACCTTCGTGACGCTCGAGGTACATGACACCACCGACGCCGACCCGCTCGGCAACAACGCCATCTTCGATAGCTCAAACCAGACGATCGGCCGCGCCACCGGCGGCAATTTCGGCTTCCGGGTCGGCAAGTCGCTGGCGCTCGGCATGGTGCGGCCAGAATTTGCCGATGTCGGCACCGAGCTCGAGATGGACATCCTCGGCACCCGCCACAAGATCACCGTCATCCCCGAAAGCCCCTACGACCCGGACAACGAAAAGCTCCGAGCATGACAGGGGTACCGAGCTGAAAAAATCTGATACAATCCCGGCCTGACCATCACCACGCCGAGGACAATCATGGCTGAGAACACAGACGACGCCGACCGCCGCATTCACGAGCGGGTCGATCTCTGGAAGATGATGTTTCTCAGGGTCGGGGACGCGACCTTGATGGGGCTGTTGCAGGACGTCTCCAACCAGGGCGCCAAATTCGTGTTCGACGATCCAGACCAGGCGGCGGGCGTTTTGTCCCCCGGCACGGAAGGCCTGATCGTCGTCGACGGCCTGGGCGAGGTGCCCGGCACCGTGGCGCGGCTCGAGGACAATGCCGCCGTTTTCACCTTTGCCATCACCGAACGCGACCAGGAAGAGGTGGTCGCCAATATCATGATCGCCCAGAACGAAATCGACCTTCCCCCGGATCGCTGAGGCCCGGCGGCTTCCCGCCGGCACCGAAAAACAACCGCGTGTCGCAATTGGAAAACTAGCTGTCCGCCACGGGACAGATTGTTTTCGCAGCGAAAATTATTCCTGAGTTCAGAATGATGGGCTCACGTGAGCCCATGTGTCCACGGTGAATGAACCGCTGCGAGGATCCGCCATGAGCGACAACGACCAGCAGGACGACATCGTCCTCTCCGAACTCTCCGACGACGATCTTGTCACCCAGATGCACGACGACCTCTATGACGGCCTTGCCGACGAGATCGTCGAGGGCACGCAGATTCTGCTCGACCGCGGCTGGGCGCCTTACGACGTGCTCAATACGGCGCTGGTCGAAGGCATGCGTATCGTCGGCATCGATTTCCGCGACGGCATCCTGTTCGTGCCGGAGGTTTTGCTGGCCGCCAACTCCATGAAGGCCGGCATGGCAATCCTGCGTCCGCTTTTGGCTGAGACCGGCGCGCCGAAGGTCGGCACCGTTGTGCTCGGTACCGTAAAGGGCGACATCCACGATATCGGCAAGAACCTGGTCGGCATGATGCTGGAAGGCGCCGGGTTCGACGTCATCGACATCGGCGTCAACTCCGACGTCGACGCCTACATCGAGGCCATGCAGAAGCACGACGCCGACATCCTCGGCATGTCGGCGCTGCTGACCACGACCATGGGTTACATGAAGGTGGTCATCAATACGCTGGAGGAACGCGGCCTCCGGAGCGACTACGGCGTCATCGTCGGCGGCGCGCCCTTGAACGAGAACTTCGCCGACGAGATCGGCGCCGACGCCTATTGCCGGGATGCCACGGTCGCGGTCGAGGCCGCCGTCAACATCATGAAGACCCGGCAGGGCTCCGCCGCCGCCCGGATGGCCGCCGAGGGCTGATCCCGCACCGGACAAACAGGGGTTGAACGAGCGGGTCCGGCACGGCAGATAAGAACCGTCCGGCGATGCTGGGCACCTGCCGCCAATTCATCACCCGGACCCGCCGACCCGCATGAAAACCGATTGGAACCGCCGCACCTGGCGCATCGCCTGGCCGATCATGCTTTCCAATGTTTCGGTGCCGCTGCTCGGCGCCGTCGACATGGCCGTCGTCGGCCACCTGCCGGGACCGCAATATCTGGGCGCGGTGGCGGTCGGCGCGCTGGTGTTCACCGTCGCCTATCACGGCTTCATCTTCCTGCGCATGGGCACCACCGGGCTGACGGCGCAGGCATTGGGAGCGGGCCGGGCGGACGAGGTCCGGGCCTGGCTGGCGCGGGCCGGCCTGCTGGGCGGCGCCATCGGGGCGCTGCTGATCGCCCTTCAAATTCCCATTGCCTGGCTCGGCATCCAGTTGATCGGGCCGGAGCCGGAAACGGCGGGCCTGGCCGAGGCCTATATCCGGATTCGCATCTGGGGGGCGCCGGCGGCGCTCTTCAATTTCGCGCTGCTGGGCTGGTTTTTCGGCATTCAGAACTCCGGCGCGGCGCTGGTGACGCAATTGTTCATGAACGGCCTCAATATCGGTCTCGATCTCCTGTTCGTGGCCGGCTTCGGCTGGGGCGTCGAGGGCGTCGCCTGGGCAACCCTGATTTCTGAAATCTCCACCGTGTTCCTGGGGCTCTGGCTGGCGGCAATGTCGCTCAGGCGGATCGGCGGTAGGTGGGAGCGCGAGCGCATCACCGATTTGGAGCGCATGCGCCGCATGCTCCGGGTCAATGCCGATATCTTCGTGCGCTCCATCGTGCTGCAGGTCTGCTTCGCGGCGATCACCGCCATCGGTGCCCGCATCGGGCCGGCCACACTTGCCGCCAATGCGATCCTGTTCAATCTGCTGGTATTCACCGCCTACATCCTGGACGGCTTCTCCAATGCCGCCGAGGCGCTCACCGGCGAGGCCATCGGCCGGCGCGATCCCGCGTCATTCCGCCATTCCGTCTTTGCCGCCGGACGCGGCGCCTTCATCGGCGGTTTGGTGCTGACGCTGGTATTCTGGGTCGCCGGCCCGGCGATCATCGATCTCATGACCACCGTGCCCGAGGTCCGCGCCGAAACCCGGGAGTACCTGATCTGGGCCATCGCCATGCCGATGGTTTCGGTATGGAGCTTCCTCTACGACGGCATTTTCATCGGCAGCACCTGGACCCGCGCCATGCGCGACGGCATGATCCTCTCGGCCATCGGTTATGTGGCGTTGCTGGCGCTGTTCGTACCGGTTTGGGGGAACCACGGATTGTGGCTTGCGGTCAGCCTGTTCATGGCGTCCCGCGCCCTTACCCTAGCGCTGCGCTATCCGCGTCTGTCTCGAACGGTGGGGACGGCTCCGCACTGACGCCGCGGCGGCGCTCCGCGCTGGGCGGCGAGCCGAACTGCTCGCGGTAGCACTTGGAAAAGTGCGAGGCGGAAATGAACCCCGTTTCCAGCGCCACGTCGAAAACCGCCATCGATGTCTGGCGCAGCAGGAACCGCGCGCGTTCCAGCCGCATGCGCAGGTAATAGCGGGTCGGCGGCACCTCCAGGTAGGTCTGGAACAGGCGCTCGAGTTGGCGCGTCGAAAGCCCCACGTCGGCCGCCAGTTCGGAACAGCTCATGGGGTGCTCGAGGTTTTCCTCCATCGCCGCCACCACCGCCAAAAGCTTCGGATGCGCAATGCCGGACCGCGTGCGGAGGTCCATGCGCTGGCCCTCGTGGCCGTCACGGATGCGGTGATGGATCAACTCGTCGGAGACCGCGGCAGCGATCTCCGGCCCATGATGCGCGGAAATCAGATGCAGCATCAGGTCAAGCGCGGCGGTGCCGCCGGCGCAGCTATAGCGGTTGCGGTCGACGGCGAACAATTCGGTGGTCGCCTGAACGTCTGGAAAGGCCTCGACAAAGGCCGGCATGTTCTCCCAGTGGATGGTGCAGCGGTAGCCATCCAGCAGCCCGGCGCTGGCGAGCACGTGGGTGCCGGTACAGAGCGCCCCCAGCGTCGCCCCATGCGCCACCCGCCGGCGCAGCCCGGCCAACACGGTGCGGTCATCGAAACTGTGGACGTCCTGGCCGCCGCAAACGAACACCGCATCCAACGGGCCAACGTCCGAGAGCGTGCCGGCGGTGGCGATCTCGAGGCCGTTGGAGGCCTTCACCGGATTTCCGGTGGCAGATACCATGACCCAGGCATAAGCCTCGCGGCCCATCACCCAATTGGCCAGACGCAAGCATTCCACCGCCGACGCGAAGGCGATCATGGTGAAATCCGGCACCAGGAAGAAACCGATTCGATAGGGTGCGCCCGCGTCGCTCGTCATGTCCGCTCCCATAAGAACGAAATCACATTACGACGGAATTGTTAACCTTGGGAAGCGACTTTTCCCCGCTATCCGTTGGCGCGTCAACCGGGCGACATGCCGCGCAAGCGCTCGGAGCGGCGGCGCAGCAATTCCAACGTCGTCAACAGCAGGATGGAGATCGTCACCAGCACCGTGGCCACCGCCAGAATGGTCGGCGATATCTGCTCGCGGAGGCCCGTGAACATCTGCCAGGGCAGCGTCTTTTGCGAAGCCGAACCGACGAACAGCACCACCACCACCTCGTCGAACGAGGTGATGAAGGCGAACAGGGCACCGGAAATGACGCCCGGCAGGATCAATGGCATCTGCACCTTGAAAAAGGTCAGCACCGGCCCCGCCCCCATGTTGGCCGCGGCGCGAACCAGGCTCTTGTCGAAACCGACCAGGGTGGCGGTCACGGTGATGATGACGAAGGGCGTGCCCAAGGCCGCGTGCGCCAGCACGACGCCCCAATAGGTGCCCTGCATGCCGATGCGCGAATAGAAGAAATACATGCCGGCGGCGGAAATGATCAGCGGCACGATCATCGGTGAAATCATCACCGCCATCACGGCGCTGCGGAACGGCATGTAGCTCTGCGACAAGCCGATGGCGGCCAAGGTGCCGAAGCCGGTGGCGACCAGCGTCGCCATCGGCGCGATGCGCACGGAGTTGGCCAACGCGTTCTGCCAGTCGGAGTTGGTGAAGAAGTCCTGGTAGTGCTTCAGCGAGTAGCCTTCCGGGTCGAGTGCCAGCATTGCCTTGGTAAAGGTGAAGAAATCCTCGGCGTTGAAGCTGAGCGGCAGGATCACCAGGATCGGCAGGATCAGGAACAGGAAGATCAGCCCGCAGATGGTCCGGAACGTATAGAACCAGGCTTTCTGGCCGGTCGATGCATAGGGAGGAAGAGCTGACATCTGGCTATCCCAACTTCACGTTATCAATGCCTACGATCTTGTCGTAGATGAAATACAGAGCCAGAACCACGACCAACAGCATGACGCCGAGCGCCGCCGCCAGGCCCCAGTTCAGCGATGACGAAATATGGTAGGCGATCCGGTTGGAGATGAAGATACCCGACGTGCCGCCGACCAGTTCCGGCGTGATGTAGTAGCCGATGGCCAGGATGAAGACCAAGACGCCGCCGGCGCCGATCCCGGGCACGGTATTGGGGAAATAGACCCGCCAGAACGCGGTCCAGTCCGACGCCCCCAAGGACTTCGCCGCACGCACATAGGATGGCGAGACCGTCTTCATCACCGAATAAAGCGGCAAGATCATGAACGGCAGCAGGATATGGGTCATGGCAATGACCGTGCCGGTTTGGTTGTACATCAACTCCAACCGGTTCTGATCGCCGATGATACCGAGCGAGACCAACAGGTCGTTGATCACCCCTTGCTGCTGCAACAACACGATCCACGCCGAGGTTCGCACCAAGAGCGATGTCCAGAACGGCAGCAGCACCAGGATCATCAAAAGGTTCGATGTGCGGAGCGGCAGCACCGAGAGGATATAGGCAATGGGATAGCCAAGCAGAACGCAGGTTCCGGTAATGACCACCGAGAGGATCATCGTACGGAGCAGCATATAAAGGTAAATACGCTCTCCCTCGGGTTTCAGTTCTATGCCGTCGCCCGTGTCCGTCGCATCGACGGATGCCAGGAAATAACCTTTTGTGTAGTTGCCGGAAAACCGCTGGATGGTCTTCCAGTAGTCAACATTTCCCCACTTCTTGTCGATCTTGAGGAATTGTTCCTTGTAGTTCCCCTCCTCCATCCGCTTGATGCGGCGCCCGCTCTTGCGGAACAGGCTAGCGATGCCGGGCCGCTCGTAATTGAGGCGGCTGGCTACACGGGTATGGCTTTTTTCCGCTACCGCAACTTTGAGATCGGCATAAAGAGCGGCAAAAACCTTTTCGGAAGGTGCTTCCCCGGATTCCGGATCCCAGGTCTTCAACGCGACGACCGTTTGCGGCAATGTTTCGGGCACAATGCCGTTTTCAACCGAGCGGACAAGCATGTCCCCGATCGGCGCCAGGAAGGTTATGCAAATAAACAGGAACAGCGGCGCGACCAATAACAAGGCGCGGATTTTTTGACGCCTCAACGCGCGCTGAATACTGATCTTCAGCGGTGTGCCGTCAGCGGCCAACATCGGGCCATCGTTCACCTGAACGTCGCTCATGATCGCCTCCGAAACACCTTTACCGTCGTCAAAATTGATAAAACCGGCCGGGAACGGATCGCCCGCCCCCGGCCGAATGGTCTTACTTCGTCAACCACGCCTGGAATTTGGCGTCGATGTCGTCGCGGTTGTCCGCCCAGAACTCGTAGTTATAGAGCAGGGTGGTCTTCGCGTTTTTCGGATCGGTCGGCATGTGCGGGGCCATGTCGATGCCGAGATCGGCATGCTTGCCGACCAGCGGCGCCGACGACTTGCGGGCCGGACCGTAAGAGATGTACTTCGCCTGGTCAGCGAGGCGCTGCGTGTCGGTGGCGAAGTAGATGTAGTCGAGGGCCTGTTTCTTGCGCTCGGGCGACAGGCCGGCAGGGATAATCCAGCCGTCCAGATCGAACACCTGCCAGTCCCACAGCATCTTCACCGGCTGCTTCTGCTCTTCGATGACGGAGAACAGGCGGCCGTTGTAGGTGGAACCCATGACGATTTCGCCATCGGCGAGGCGCTGCGGGGTTTCGGCACCGGCCGACCACCAGATGATGTCGCCCTTGATGGAGGCAAGCTTGGCGAGCGCCTTGTCGACACCAGCCGGCGTACCGAGCACGTCGTAGACCTTGTCCGGCGAAACGCCGTCACACAGCAGCGCCCATTCGACGTTGTTGATCGGGCGTTTTTCCAGGCTGCGCTTGCCCGGGAACTTCTTGGTGTCGAATACGTCGCAGACGTTGGTGGGTTCCTTGCCGCCCCACTCCTTGACGTCGGTGCGATAACCGAAGGTGGTGGAGTAGACGATCTGCGGGATGAAGCATTCGGAAACCAGCAGGTTGCCGAAGTCCTTGGACGCGGGCGTGCCGTCGGGCGCCGGCGCGAGCTGCTTGTCGGCGTCGATCGGCATGGCTAGGCCTTCGTCGCACAGCCGGATAGCATCGGAGGCCACCACGTCGACGACGTCCCAGGTGGTGTTCTTGGCTTCCGCCATGGCGCGCAGCTTGGCGACGGCTTCCGCGGAGCTTTCGTCATTGATGATCTTCACGCCCGGATTTTTCTTCATATAGGGCTCGTGATAGGCCTTGAGCTGGGACTTGGAATAGGCCCCACCCCAGGACACGATCGTCATGTCGGCCGCGTTCGCCGACTGCGGCGCCAGCGCCGAGGCGGCCGCAACGGCGCTGACCATCGCGATAGCTCTGAAAGTCTTAATCATCTGATGTTCTCCCTAGGTGATTGAACACATGGTTTTCGTGGGCATTTTATTGTGGCCGATTGGGCCGGTCTTTCCGCCGTAGAGCGGAGATTGGCGGGAACGACCCGCGTTAGGCATCGAGAGCCCGACAATCCTCGATGGTCCATCCGAAATTGACCTTCTCGCCTTCCTTCAGGTGCACGTGCCCGGAGGCGTTCGGCACCTTGACGATAAAGTCGTCATGTCCGCAGACGTTGGCACGCGTGCGGATGTGATCACCCAGGTAGATCAGTTCCTCGACCTGGGCTTCGAATACATTGGGATATTTGCCTTCCGGCGGATCGACCTCGACCCGCTCGGGGCGCAACGACAGCGTCGTGCGGTTGCCGGCGGCCTCGACGTTGACCCGCTTCGCCCGAACCTCGCCACCGCCGTCGACATCGACGACGCAGGCGCCGTCCTCGATGGCGCGCACGGTGCCCATCAGCGTATTGTTCTCGCCGATGAATTGCGCGACGAACGCGTTGTCTGGGCGCTCGTAGAGGTCATCCGGCGGCGCCAGTTGCTGGATGACACCGTCTTCGAACACCGCGACCCGGTTCGACATTGTCAACGCCTCGGACTGGTCGTGGGTGACGTAGACCACGGTGACGCCGAGGCTCTCGTGAATGTGCTTGATTTCGTATTGCATCTGCTCGCGCAGTTGCTTGTCGAGCGCGCCCAGCGGTTCATCCATCAGCACCAGCACCGGATCGAAGACCAGCGCGCGGGCAACGGCGACACGCTGCTGCTGGCCGCCGGAAAGCTGCGCCGGGCGCCGGCCGCCGAAGCCGCCGAGTTGCACCATGTCGAGCGCCTTGTTGACGCGCGCTTCGACTTCCGACTTGTCCATCTTGCGGACCTGCAGCGGGAAGGCCAGGTTCTCGGCCACCGTCATGTGCGGAAACAGGGCGTAATTCTGGAACACCATGCCGATGCCGCGCTTATGCGGCGGCACGTTGTTGATCGGCTGATCGTCGAGATAGATCTCGCCGTGGGTGGCGGGTTCAAACCCGGCCAACATCATCAAGCAGGTGGTTTTTCCGGATCCGGATGGCCCCAGCATGGTTAGGAATTCCCCACGAGCCACATCCAGATTGAGATTTTTGACGACCAGCGTTTCGCCGTCGTAACTCTTCTGCACTGCCTCGAAGCGAACGAGCGCGTCGCTATTTTCAGCCATAAAAGGTCCGATTTCCCGTCTCGTTATTGTTCTGGTGTCGACACGGACCGCCCCCCATGTCACACCTGTTTGGGGCCATTTAGGCCTCTATTCGGGACTGTTTTGGCCCCTGTTTTTCCGAGCCTAACATGACAAAACCGGAAAACGCTAGAATTAGACCGAAAAAAATCTGAAATCGTTTGGCCTTTGACCGACCAATTCTGGACAATCGCCGACATATCGGCGCATTCTTCGCCGAAATAATGCGTTTTGAGGAAATTCGCCGACCATGTGCGGAATTGCCGGTATTTTTCATCCTGAAAGCCTGACTTTTCCCTCGCCTGAGGCACTTGGCGGCCGGCTTTCCGCCATGGCCGATGCGATGGCCCACCGAGGGCCCGATGGCGACGGTTTCTGGACCAGCGACGATGGACGCATCGGCCTGGCGCACCGCCGGCTCGCTATCATCGACCTCTCAGACGACGCCCGCCAGCCGATGACCAACGCGGAAGGATCGGTGTTCCTCACCTACAACGGCGAGATCTACAACCACGCCGCACTCCGCCGGGAACTGGAGGCCGAGGGCTATACGTTCCGAACCAACCATTCCGACACCGAG
Source organism: Rhodospirillaceae bacterium (assembly GCA_038125725.1). Lineage (GTDB taxonomy): Bacteria > Pseudomonadota > Alphaproteobacteria > Rhodospirillales > Casp-alpha2 > TMED8. The sequence continues at coordinate 25,427 of JAYPEK010000031.1, read as the reverse complement.
GTCATCGTGCACGGCTACGGCGCCTGGGGCCTAGATGGCCTGGTGCAGCGCCTGGACGGCATGTTCGCCTTCGCGCTTTGGGACGCGCGAAATCAAAAGCTCCTGTTGGCACGCGACCGCATCGGTATCAAGCCGCTCTATTTCACGCGCCTGGGCGGGCCCTGGCGTTTCGCCTCCGAGATCAAGGCGATCCTCAGCGATCCGGCGGTGCCGCGGCGCACCGACATGCACGCCCTCACCCATTATCTCAGCTACATGATCGCGCCGGCGCCGATGACGCTGTTCAAGGGCATCTACAAACTGCCCGCCGGCCACGTCATGGAGATCGACGCCGCCGGCCGCGCTCAGACTCGCCGCTATTGGGACGCCGTTCCCGGGCGCGCGCCACTCTCGACGGACGGAAACGCCGCCACCGACTATGCCGGCGGCGTACGCGATCGCCTGGCGGCGGCCATCGAAAAGCGGATGATGTCGGACGTGCCGTTCGGCGTGTTCCTGTCGGGCGGCATCGATTCATCCGCCAACGTCGCACTGATGAGCCAAGTCAGCGAGCGACCGGTGGAGACCTTCACCGTCGGCTTCAAGGATCACACGCATCTGAACGAACTCGATCACGCGCGCCTGGTCGCCGACACCTTCAAGACCAACCACCACGAGGTGCTGATCGACAGTTCCGACATGCAAGGCTACCTGGCCGACCTGGTACACCACCAGGATGAACCCATCGCCGACTGGGTTTGCGTGCCCTTGTATTTTGTTTCCAAGCTGGCCAAGCAGTCCGGCGTCACCGTGGTGCAGGTGGGCGAAGGCTCGGACGAGCAGTTCTGCGGCTACGACAGCTGGATGACCTACCTGAAGTTCCACCGCAAGTTCTGGCAACCCTATCACCGCTGGGTGCCGGGACCGCTCAGGCGCGCCGTGGGCGGCTTGGCCAAGACCTGGGCACCGACGGAGCGCTCCGCCGGCGCGCAGGGCGTTGAGGCGCTGCTTCGCGCCGGGCGCGGCCAGGAACTGTTCTGGAGCGGCGCCAACGCGTTCTGGAACGTGCACAAGGAACGCCTGCTCGGCAATCTGGGGGAAAACGCCGACTTGGATGACCTCGCCGCCATGGGCCTCGACGTGACCGGGCTAGCGTCTCACGACAGCGGCGACGTCGCCGGCGGCTACATGCGCGCCTTCGACCACGCCCACCCAGGCCGCGACCAGCTAACCCGCATGATCCACGCCGAGTTTCGCCTGCGCCTACCGGAACTGCTGTTGATGCGTGTCGACAAGGTGACCATGTCGACCTCCGTCGAGGGGCGCGTGCCGTTCCTCGACCACGCACTCGTCGAATACACCATGGATATGCCGATGGACGCCAAGCTTGGCCCGGGCGGCGTGAAGAAGCAGGTCCTGAAGGAAGCCGTGCAAGGCCTCATTCCCGACCAGATCATCAATCGCCCGAAAATGGGGTTTGCGGCACCGGTGGCGGATTGGCTGCGCGGCGAATTCGGCGCCGAGGCCGAACGCGCGGTCCTGAACTCACCGCTGGTCAACGGCGGCCCGCTGGACAAGGCCTATATCGCGCGCCTGTTCGACGAACACCGCCGCCACGGCGCCGATCATGCGCTGCATCTTTGGACGCTGCACAACCTGACCGCCTGGCACGATCACTGGATTTCCTAGGCGAGAACCTTCTCGTATAGGCCGATGGCGCGCTCGACATAGTCGTCCCAGCCCCAGCCGGCCTCGACACGGGCGCGGGCGCGGGCGCCCATTTCCGCGCGCCTGGCCGGGTCGCTCACCAGGCCTGCCAGCGCCGCCGTCAGCGCTTCGACATCGCCGCTCGCGACCACTTCGCCCTCGCGACCAGGGGTGAGGATGTCGGCGGCTCCGCATTCTGGCGTGGCGACGACCGGCAGCCCCGCCGCCATGGCCTGCAGCAGCACCAGCGGAAATCCCTCCTCCAGCGACGGCAGACAGAACAGGTCGGCCTCGGCATAGACGGCTGGCAGCGACGCGGCGGCGACCGCGCCCTGTACCGTCACCCCCGTCATCGGCAACGTGGCGAAAAGATTCTCCATCGCCGGCTCCACCGGCCCAACGAGATGCAGTTCGGCCTCGCCGGAAAGCGGCTCGAAGGCTTTGAGCAATGCCGGCACGCCCTTTCGGATGCCGACCCGGCCGACGAACAGGATGCGGGGCTTCGTTCCCGCCGGACGCGCTGCCGGCCGGAACCGCGAGAGATCGACCCCGTAGGGATTGATCAGAAGCTTCTCCGCCGGCACGCCTTGTGCCTGAAAGGTCTCGGCGGCGAAACGTGTCGGCACGGCAATGGCATCGGCGGCTGCGTATTCCGTTTCCTCGCGCTCGATGATCTCGGGCGCGGTGGCGTCGAAGCCGAGGCCATGGACACCATAGGCGCGGCGCAGCACCTCGGTCTGGTGGGCGATGTGGGTGGACCCCCGCTCGATCACCACCTTCATGCCGCGCGCTCGCGCCGGTTCGATGGCCTCGAGCGTGGCGGCACTCCAACCGACCAACAAGTCGGCCGTCGGCAAGTTGGCGGCGGCAAAAATTCCGAATGCACGGGCGAGTTCGGCATCCGATATCCCAAGCGCCGAAATCCGCCGCCGGGCCTCCAGCCACCAGGCGGCCCGCACCGGCAAATCCTCGCCGGTCAAGCGACGCACGGCGAAGCCAGGATAGGTGGTCAGCAGGCCGGCAAGCGCGCCCGCCCTGGCCAACCCGGCCGCCAGTTCGAAAGCGTGAAACCGACCATGCACGGAAACACAGACCTTCATCCGCGCGCCTCCCGCGTCGCCATGGCGTCCGCCAGAACGTGCTCCAGCACCGTGGCGCGTGCCGACCAGGTGAGCGCCTGGCGCCGGGCGCGGGCCGGTACCGGCGGGGGATTGGCGGCAATCATGTCGAGCGCGCCCCTGACGGCAGCACCGTCGGCGCAGGCGAACAGCGCGCCGCCGATCTCGGCGGCGAGGCCTTTCACCTCTTCCGTCTCGCCCGGAAAGGTAATCACTGGCCGTCCCTGGGCCAGAAGCTCCACCGCCTTGTGGTGCAGCAGGCAGCGCGGGTTGTAGACATAGATGTTGGCCGCCGACACCGCCTGCAAACGGTGCAGCGGCGCCTGCGCCAGATAACCCAGATACTGCACGGCGAGCCCCATGGCATCGGCGGCGGCGCGGACCCGATCCTTATCACCGCCGGCATAGGCGAGGCGCACCGCCGTTGCTGGGTTGGCGCCGGCCCATTCGGCGATGGCCGCGAACAGGCCCTTGAGACGCGCGGTTTCATAGACGCTGCCGGTGAGCGTCAGGTTCAATCCATCCGGTGCCGTCTCGGCTTCGGCCTCGGGAATGTCATCGACGCCGCTGTAGAGCACCGTCTTGGCCAGGGATGGGAACAATTCATCCGCCTGGTCGCAATGCGCCATGGAGAACACCGTCATATGCGCCGCGTCGCCGAAACGCCCCGCCATCAACCGGCCGAGGCCGGCCGGCAGGAAGGCCTGCCAATTGTCCTTGAAGTCACCGACCCAGGGCACGCCCGATAGGGCCGCCAGCGCGCGGCAGGTACGCCAGGTATCCGTATTGCCAAAGGTGCCCCAGACGACGTCTGGCCGGAACGCTTCGGCCAATACCGGCAGGTAGGGCGCCATGCCCGTCTGCCAATCAGGGAACATGCCGCCGTTGCCGAGGTACGACCAAAGCACCGCCGCCTGGCGAATGCCGCCCGGCAATGCGTTGGTCCGCGCCTTCACCGCCCAGTCAAAGCCGGCGGGCCGACAGGCCAGCACGAACGGTCGCGACCAGTCGTGCGCCTCCATAGCCGAAGCCAATTTCTCCGGTCCCGGCGCGGGCTCGCCGCCGGGCAGCACCTCGCAGAGCAGGACGATCTCATGACCACGCGCCGCCAATGCCTCGGCGAAACGCCCGGCCCGCAGGCCGCAGACGTGGTCGCGCTCGGGATGGCAATGATTGATGAAGACCGCCCTCACCCGCCGGCCTCCTGGAAGACGGGATGCTTGGCGCCGACGACGGCCGCATCGACGAAATGCCGCTGCCAGGCCTCGGCCATGACCGGCTTCCACAGCGTCCAGGCCAGATGCCCCTCGCCGCCCCGGCATCGTTTCAACAGACGCCGCCACCAGCCGGCGTCCCAATAGCCACGCTCTCGAAAGGCCCGCGACTCGAACGTCTCTTGCGCCAATTGCCCCAAGGCACCGTTCAGCCATGCCTCCTGAGGTGGCAGGAAGCCCTGCTTGTTCCAGCGGGTGCGGACCTCTTCGGGCAGGATGTCCCGCATCGCGTGGCGAAGCAGGCGTTTGGTCTCGGCGCCGCCCATCAGGTATTCGACCGGCTGCGCGAAAGCGAACTCGGCCAGCCGGTGGTCGCAGAACGGCAAACGCACCTCGCGCGAATGCGCCATGGAATTGCGGTCCCCGTAACGCAGCAGCGTCGGCAGGTGGGCATGGAATGAATCCTCCGCCAATGCCGCCCGGAGGTCGAGGCCGCCGGTTCCCGCCGGCGTCTTCGAAACCAACTCCAACCCCGCCTGTGTCAGGCCGAAGCGGAAATCGCTGCCCTTGCCGAGTGTCCGTGCAAGCGCGCGCCGGACGCCGAAAGGCAACTTCGTCTTCCAGACTTCAGCCGTATCCTCGAGCGCCGCCGGATAGCGCTTTCGGATCATCGGTTCCTCGGAGATCGCCTTCACCGCGTCGCCGGCCTGTACCAGGGAACGCAGGTAGTTGCGGAAATACTGCTCGTATCCACCCAACACCTCATCGGCGCCCTGGCCATCCAGGAGAACCGTAACGCCGTGGTCCTTGGCCAGGCGGAACACGCACCACTGCGCATACTGGCTCGACGAGCCGACGGGCAGTTCATTGTGCCAGGCGAATGCCGCCAGCTCGCGCGCCAGACCATCCGCCGTCGGCTCCACCTCGTGGCTCTCGACGCGGGTCAGTTCGATCACCTGGTGGGCGTAGCGCCACTCATCGGCCGGCGTGCCGGGAAAGCGCCCGGTGAAGGTGTGGTAGGGAACGCCCGGGCCCAGCGCGCGCCGGTTGAGACAGACGATGGAACTGGAATCGAGACCGCCCGACAGGCAGGACCCAACCTCCACGTCGCTCCGCATCCTGAGCTTCACCGCATCGGCCAGCAATTCGCCGAATTGCCGGGCGGCGTCGGCCTCGCTCAAATTGGCAGCGGCCGGATCGGGGGCGAGATTCCAGTAGCGCGAGATCTTGAAATTCATCGCACGGGCGTCGAGCACCAGCATCTCGCCCGGCAGCAACTGCTTGATCCCACGAAAGACGGTGTCGCGCCCGTCATCCAGGCCCTGCCTGGGCTGGTGCAGAAAGCCGAGCAATTTGTCGTCGGCCACATCGGAGGCCACCCCATCCAGCGCCAGCAGTGCCTTGTATTCGGAGGCGAAGGCGAACGCCCCCTCGCCCTCGGCGAAGAGAAACGGCTTCTCCCCGAAGCGGTCACGCGCGCAGACCAGCATGTCGGCGCCGGAATCATAGATGGCGAAGGCGAACATGCCGTTCAGTTCGTTGAAGCCGTCCGCCCCCCAGCGCTCATAGACCGCCAGCAGGACCTCGGTGTCGGATTGCGTCGCGAACCGGTGGCCTTCGGCCTTCAGGCGTTCGGCCAGTTCCAGGTAGTTGTAGATTTCGCCGTTGTAGGTGATGACCCGGTTGCCGTCGGCGCTGGCCATCGGCTGGTGGCCGGCGGGCGTCGGGTCGATAATGGCGAGACGCCGGTGGCCGAGCACCACGCGCCCGTCGGCCGACGACCAGAGGCCCGCGTCATCGGGGCCCCGGTGCGCCAACAATTCCGTCATGGCCTGGACCGCGCCCGCGTTGACGGCGCGGCGGCCGACGATCCCAGCGATTCCACACATCTCGTCGTCAATCCTTGTCCTGCGGCAATAAAGCACAGGCCGGCGGACGCCGCCACGCCGCTGGTAACGCCGCGCTCGCTTTCGCGTTGACAGGCCCGCGCGCGCGGCCATTGATTGTCGGATGTCGGAAATGCCGCGAATCCTGTTCGTCGCCGATCTCAACGTCTACGCCAAGGGCCACGCCCGGCTGAGCGCGCTCGAGCGGTTGGGTGCCCAGGTGAAAGCGCTCAGCCATACCGCCATCGGCGGTGAGGACAAGGGCCATCCGGATTTCTCCCTGGCTTTCCGGCTGGCCTGGAAGTTGGGATGGCACCTCGATACCGAAGGCATCAACCGCGCGCTTCCCGCCGCCGCCGGTGAATTCGAACCGGACCTGATCTGGATCGAGAAAGGCAACATGGTCCGGCCCTCGACGTTGGCCGGCCTCAAGCAGGCCCATCCCAATGTCGTCATCGCCGCCTATTCGGAAGACGACATGTTCCATGCGCTGAACCGCACCCGTGCCTTCACCAAGGGCCTTCGGCATTACGATGTGGTCTTTACGACCAAGTCCTACAACGCGGATCCAAACGAACTGCCGGCGCTCGGCGCCCGGCGCTGCGTCATGGTCGACAAGGCCTACGATCCGGACCAGCACTTCCCCATCGAGGTCACGGATGCGGAGATCGCGGCCTATGGCGCCGACATCGGGTTCATCGGCACCTATGCGCCGGAGCGCGGGCGCGACGTTTTATTGCTGGCCGAAGCCGGCATGCAGGTTCGGGTCTGGGGCAACGGCTGGGAGGCGTTCCCGGGCACTCACGCCAACCTGGCGGTCGAGCGCCGCGCCCTGGTCAATACCGGAGACGACCTCGCCTATACCAAGGGCATCGCCACGACGCGCATCAACCTGGGCTTCTTGAGGAAAGAGAACCGCGACCTGCAAACCGACCGCAGCATCGAGATTCCGGCCTCCGGCGGTTTCATGCTGGCGGAACATTCCAACGAACACGCCCGCCTGTTCGAGGACGGCAAGGAGGCCGTCTTCTATTCAAGCGCGGACGAGATGGTCGCCAAGGCGCGTTATTTCCTGGAGCACGACGCCGAGCGCGCCGCCATTGCCGCCGCCGGCCGCACGCGCTGCCTGGCGAGCGGCTATTCCCACGACGAACGCATGCGCTTCATGCTCGCCCGCGCGATGGAACGTGTGCCTTAAGCGCCGCCTTCAAGCCGGCGACGTCGGCCTCGAAATCCCAACTACCGATTCTTTCCCTTGCGGCGCGACCCATGGCGGCAAGGGTTTCGGCGTCCGCCAGCATCGCGGTCATTGCATCACCCAGCGCTTCCGCATCTCCAGCCGGCACCACGACACCCGTGTCGCCATTAACCAGATCCGCAGTCGCGCCGCATTGATCCGACGCGATCACCGCGGTGCCCGACGCCATCGCCTCGTTGATGGCGAGACCCCAGGGTTCGCGTTCCGAAGCCAACACGAAGACATCGGCGAGATCGTAGAACGCCGGCAGTTCCGTCTGGTTGCGGAATCCGAGCATCCGGACGGCTTCTTCGCCCTCGGCGGCACGCCTGAGTGCCGGCATCTCCTCGCCGTCACCGACAAACAGCAGATAGGGCCTGGCCTCGTCCATCCCTAGCCAAGCCTGCAACAGCGTTAGCGGATGCTTGCGGCTTTGCAGCTTGCCGGCGAACAGCACCACGGGCCGGCCGGCGTCGAGGCCAAGCTCGGCGCGGAAATCGTTCCGGCGCCCGGCGGCCTCAGCGGCGCGAGCGGCAAAGAAGGCGTTGTCGATGGCATAGGGCATGTCGTGCAGGCGCTCGGTCCTGATGCCGAAGCGCGCGTAGTAGTCGCGGTTCTCGGTGCCGATACAGAGAAACCCGGCGCAATCGCGGAAGATCTTTTTCAAATAATGCCGCTTCACCATGCCGCGCAGCCCAGCACCGTCCGGCATCGCGGCAAGCGTGTTTTCGCCCCGCATCAGGGCCGACACCCCGGCCTCCGCCGCCAGCGCCAATGCGCGGCGCTTAAGCGCGCTGTCCCAGCCGTGCAGCCAGAGCGCGTCGCTTTCCGCCAGTTGCCGGCGCAAATCCGCCTCGCCCGCGACTTGGCGATGCGCATAGCCCTCGGTCAACGGCACGTCCCATTGCACCTGGCGCCCGAACCCTTCGTCCATGTAGGCGCTTGCCGTCGCCAGGGTTTCGAACAACACCGTCAGTTCGATTTCCGGATCGGCGGCGATCCGGCGCAGCAACGGCGCCTGATACTGGATCGGGTGGCTGACCAGATAGCAAAGACGGTAGTGCGTCTCGGTCAAGGGGCGGTCTCCGGCGGGGCGGTTGTTGTGATGGTTGAGGGTCAGTTATATAACGTCGTCCCACGCCGGAGTTAAAGGAAGAAGCCATTGCGCCCCGATTTATTGGACCTGCTCGCCTGCCCGGCCTGCGGTGGCGATGGATCGCTGAGCCTTAAGGCGGACGAGGTCGCCGAGGACGGCGATATCGTTTCCGGCTCCCTCGCTTGCCCGTCTTGCGGCGGCACTTATCCGATCCAGCGCTCCGTGCCGCGCTTCGTCGCGCCGGCCGACGACTACTGCGGCAATTTCGGCTTCCAATGGCAAGCATGGCGCACCTTGCAGATCGACCGCCTGAGCGGCCATACGCTTTCCGAGGACCGGTTAATCGCCGATAGCCGCTGGCCGCGTGAGTGGTTCCGCGGCAAGACGATCCTCGATGCCGGCTGCGGCGCCGGGCGCTTCGCCGACGTGGCGGCGGGCCTCGGCGCACGGGTCATCGGCGTCGACATAAGCGCCGCCATCGACGCCTGCCGCGAGACGACCACCATCCATGACAGCAAGCCGGGCGGCCGGGTCGACTGCCTGCAGGCGTCGCTGTTCGAGCTGCCGCTGAAGCCCGGCATCTTCGATGCCATCTATTGCATGGGGGTGATCCAGCACACGCCGGATCCGGCGTCACTGATGCGGGGCCTGCCGCGTTACCTCAAGCCGGGCGGCCGGCTTGCCTACAATTTCTACGAAGAGGGCCTGTGGCGACGGCTGCAGGTCATCAAGTATGCGCTGCGGCTGGTCACGCCGTATCTGTCAGTGGAAACCAACCTGACGCTCTCCAAGGCGCTGGTGACCGTGTTCTATCCCCTGACCCGGCTGCTCGCGAAGATTCCGAAAGTCCGCATCATCAACCACTTCATTCCCATCGCCAGCGTGCACGATTCCCGCCTGACAGCCGACCAGCAACACGCCTGGACGCTGCTCGACACCTTCGATTGGTACGGTGCCAAATTCGAGCAACGCCAGTACCACGACCGTGTGGCGGCGCTGTTGCGGGAGGCGGGTCTGACCGGCGTCGACAGCGCCCCCGGGCTTTGCTGGGGCACGCAGACCGAGGAACCGTCACCGGCGAAGGCGGACTAGGCTCGCGAGCCGGCTGAGGTCGATGACCCCCGAGACCTGAGACAGGACAGCCAGCGCAGCCACGTACACCAGGGTCGCGGCAACGGGCGCCAGCGGCCCGGGCATCGGTAAGTTGGCCAGCAGCGCATAGGCCGGCACGGCCGCGACGGCGGCGGCGGAAAGGGCGCGTATCTGGTTGCCGAGCAGCTTCAGGTCATAGGCTTTCCGGACGACGGCCGAAAGGCTCAGCCACATAACGACCTGGCTGGCGAGCGTCGCCATGGCGGCGCCCTCGATGCCGAAGTGCGGGATCAGCAGGAAGTTCAGCGCGACATTCAGCACCGCACCGATGGAAAGCAAAATCGTGTAGGGCTTGTCGCCGTTCCAGGCCAGCAGCGCCGTGCCATACGCCGACGTCAGGAAAACAAAGGCAGCGTGCACGAGCAGGATACGCATCGCGCCGGCCGAACCATCGTAGGCGCCGCCGAACAGCAGCGGAATGACGACCGGTGCCAAGATCACCCCGGCACCGGCAATGACGCAACCGAAGAATGCCAAGACACGCGACAGGTCTTCCGCCAACTGGCTTCGTCTCGCGTCGTCCGACATCGCCTCCGCCAAGGCCGGATAGAAGACGCTATGCATCAGGCCGGGAAGGATGACGGCCACCGCCAGCACCCGCGTCGCCGCCACGTAAAGACCGAGGCGGTCTTCCGTCACCAGGTAACCCAGGATCACGATATCCAGGTTGACCAAAATGGTGACGAGGACGGAAATCAACGCCAGCGGCGCCGACCGCCTGATGAAACCGAGACGTCCCTCGCGCGGTCGTTGGCCAGACGGCGCGACGCCTCTGAAGACGAAATAGGCGAAAAGCACCACCGCACTGGCGACCAGTGCCGCAACCGGGATCGCGGCCGCGACCTCAAGGTCTCCAGCGCCTCGCACCAACGCTAGAACCGCCACCATGGCGGCGAGAGCGGCCACCACCTGGCGCACCGCCAAGACCTCCATTCGCTGGCGCGACTGGAAATAGAAATCCACCAACAGCGCGGTGCCGATGAGACCGAGGACTTGAATTCTCACCACCTTTTCCGCATCTGCCGACCAACCCAGATGCGGCGAGAGAAGATAGATCGCTCCGATCATCACCGTTGCCACGACCAACCGGTTGGTCAGCACCAGATTGACGATATGGCGACCGCTTTCCGGTGACTTGGCGACCTCCCGAACGGCATGGACGTCCATCCCCAGATTGACGGCCAGTCCGAGATAGGAGACCAGCGCTATGCCGAAACCCAATATGCCGTACCCGGCCGGCCCGAGAACCCGAGCCAAAAATATGGTGGTCACCAACCCGGTAAGCACGGAGACACCGTGCGCGCCAACAAGCACCGCGGTATTGCGCAACAACAGCCGACCCGCCGTCACAGGTCTTCCCCCCAGGTGTCGTGCCACGCCCGCCTGATGTCTTTGTCAAAGCCTGCCATGGCGTATCCGTTTACGGCCATCCTGCGCGCGCTCTCGGACATCCGACGCCGAAGATCCGGATCACTGGCGATCCGCGATATGGCGTCGGCCACCTCCGAAACGGCAAACCCGGTGAGGAGGCCGTTTTCCCCAGACACCACGTAGTCCGCCGGGCCGCCGCAATCGGTCGCGACGACAGGCAGACCGCACGCCATCGCCTCGATGGCAGCGATCGCCAAGCCCTCTTGCCGAGACGTCAGAACGAACAGATCAAGCGATTGATAAAAATCACGCAGGCCATCGCGATCCAGCCTGCCGACAAAATCAACGTGGCCGTCAAGACCGTGGCGCGCGATCATGGCCGCCAGCCCCGGCGTCTTGTTCCCAGTGAGCATCAGGCGAAGATCCGTTCCGCGGCTGCGGACTTCCGCCAGCGCGGCGAACAACAGAGGGGCGTTCTTCCTCGGGTCGTCGAGCCGGCCGGCAAAGCCCGCGACAAAACCGCGGTCTCGAACACCGGCCGGAACGAAGAATTCGGTATCTACGGGGATCGTCATCCGCGTGATCTCATCCGCACGGCCCGGTGCCAAGTTCAGGAGCCGCGAAACGGTATCGCCGCTGACGCCGAATATCCTGTTGTCCGCCTCAAGGACCGCGCGCTGCTGGCGCGCCAGTGCCGGCTGCACCAACCATCGGTCAGGGCCGCGCCGCCACCGGGGCATGCCGGCCTGGCGATAGGACCGATCGCCCTCAAGGTCCGCGGCACACCAGACCATGTGCCGAACACGAGCCTTTGCCAATGGGTGCGCAATCAGCACCGTTCCGCCAACCGCCACATGGCGTTCGTGTGCCGCGATCAAGCGCCGCCATTCCTGTGAGTCGCACGTATAATTCTGTTCCAGGATCGGCCATCGGCACTTTACCGCGACCTGGGGATGGGGATCGAAAACCTGTGCTGAACGATTATCGTCTCCGGGAAGTCGATAGTACGCGATGGCCACCTCACGTCCGGCGGCGGCCAAGGCATCGGCGAGGATTCGCGCCTTGGCGCTAACACCGCCGGCAACCATCGGCGGCAAGGTCACGATCAGGGTGCGCGACGACATGACTGCGGCATACCGGGTGACATTAAGTTCCTCGCGGGGCCAAGAGGACTTCGACTGTACGTTCCTTCGTGTGCTGCCAGGAAAAATTCTTCGCGCGGCGCCGTGCCCGCGCACTCAGGTCTTCGCGCAGTTTTTCGTCCGCCAATAGCGAAAAGATGACTTCGCTCATTTCCTTTACATCGTTGGGATCGAAATACCGCGCCGCGTCGCCGAGGACTTCCGGCATGGCGGCCGTATTTGAACTGGCGATCGGCGCACCGCAAGCCATGGCCTCGACCAGCGGATTGCCGAAGGTTTCGACCGTCGAAGGGAAGACGAACAGTCCGCAACTTTCATAGAGATCACGCAACCGCAGCGCCTCGACATGGCCGAGGAATTCGATGCTTTGACTGAGCCTAAGGGAATCAATGAGGGATGTCAGGTCGGCATAATAGTCGTCATCGACTGGCCGACCGGCAATCTTCAGGTGGTATTCCGGATAACGCTCGAACACCGGCTTCATCGCCCTGACGAGGTTCGTGAAGTTCTTTTGTACGTAGATGTCGGAAACGGCCAGAATGAAGGGTGCCCGTTGTTTCCCGGGGTTGGCGTTCAAGAACTTCATTTCAACGCCATGCGGGACCGTGATGAGCTTGCTTTTGAACATGCCGAAAAACGCTCTCTGCACCCCACGCTTGGCATAGTCCGACACGGCGATTGCCCGCTTGCACCCGACAAACGAAACGAAGGTCGCCAGATAAAGCAACGCCCAATAGGCCAGCTTCAGGGGGCGCCGTTCGACGAAGCCAACACTGACCGCGTTACGTGCCATGACCACATGATTTCTGGCCAGGAACGGGCCGTAATTGGCCGGAGAAAACGTGGCGCTGGCCGCCAATCGCCGGGCAAGTCGCGGCAGATCCAGTTGTTCGCGGATCAACACCCGCCAGAAACCGCGCGGATAATGTTGGTAATGGTACGACACACCTTTCAAACCGGTGGGCAAAACAGTCCTCTGATCCTCATGCAGACAAACGTGCACCTTCAAGCGATCATCTTCGGCCATCAGCGGCAACATATTGCGCAAGTAGGTGACGCCCCCACCAGTGCGCGCATGCAAGGCATTGATCAAAATGCGATGGAACGGTTCGGCAACGAGTTCGCGCACGCTATTGATCAGTTTTGAAACGTGGCTTTCCCAGGTGAATTGGCCTTCGACGCGAACAAGGCCCCTCTCAACCATGGCGGCCCGAAGGGCTGGGTCGGCGTTCAGCTCGCGCACCCGCGCGGCCAAATCCTCGGCATCACCAAGACGATAGAAAAGGGCCGCATCGCCGCAGATTTCCCTGTGGATCGGAATGTCGGAAACGATGAGAGGTACGCCGGCGCGCATCGCCTCGACCATGGGAAAGCCGAACGTCTCGGCCATGGAGGGAAACACGAAGGCGTCGTACCCATCCAGCGCACCGCTTAGTTCCGTATGGTCGATGCGGCCCATTTCCAGGCAATGTCGATACTTCTCGGCCTGGAGCGCATTCAGTTCCGCACCGGCATTGTCCCAGGCCCTGAAATCCTTCGCCTCCATGGTGATTCGGGTTTTGGTTTGCAAACCGGAATCGTTCAGCAGACGCGTGCCCTCGGCCAGGGTCAGCGGGTCTTTATGCGGGTAGTAGACCGAGACATAGAGTAGCCTGACGGTTCCGTCTTCGGCCCACTGCCGACGGCGGTCGTGAGTATCGAACCGGGGACTGACCCCCAGGTAGTTGACCGATGCCGTGTCGACCAAATGCGGATCGAAATCGGCGGCCGCTTCCAACGCGACCTGCGAGGGAAACACCGTCTCGCGCGAGCAACGCGCCGACCAAAGCATCAAATATCGGCGCATGAGTGCCGACAATCGTTCGAGCCAACTTAGCCTTGGCAACACCATCTCACGGTAGACCGGATTGAGATAAATCTCGCCCTGAACCAATAGCACCTGGGGAATGGGAGGGAACAAGACACCATAATTGGCTGATGAGAACAGCACGTCGGCGCCGCTCTCCTTGACGATTCGGCGCCAGCCGATCTGTTCCCATAGAAACCGGTGCAGCGGCCCCCAGAATTTCTTTTTCACGGGAATGACGCGAACGCTTCCATTGCCCGCGACATCCCTGTCGAAACCGGGCGGCACGTAGATTTCCGCCTCCACCTTCTCCCGCGATAGGTAATCGATCAGGTTGGTCGTATAGGTAACGATGCCGCCGGTGTTCGCGGAGATGGCGTTGACGATAACTCGCATGGCATGGGCATAGCCAAGATTTGATCCGCTGTCGAGCGAACAATAAGATGGGCTCATGCCTGCTCGAATCCGACCGGCGATATTTCTCGGAAAACCCGCATGAGCCTGCGACATCTGTTCACCCAAGCCCGCTCCCTCTCGTTCGGCGCCGCCGCCGAAAAGGGCATGGCGTTGATCGGCCGGCAGGTTCGCGCACGGCTGCGCGCGGCCAGCACCAAGAACCGCTGTACCTTCGTCGATCCGGTAACCGGAACCACCATTGTCGGGGACAATATCTTCCCGAACCTCCCTGCCGTGAACGCGCAAAGCCATGAACTTGCCCGGCACTATCGCGCGCGCCGGTTCAACCTTCTGGGCAGCGGCTGGGTTCGCGTCGCGCATGGCATGTCCTGCCCCGGTTTCGCCGGCGCCGTCTATTCGATGCCGGGCCCACGCGCGGTATCGCCTGGAAACAGGCAGCGGGCGGCCGAGATTCGCGCCGCCATTTCACCCGATTATCAACCCATCGACTGGCAACTCGATTTTCGCTCCGGTTATCGCTGGCAGGAAGATGCCTGGAGCGAAACCCTGCTGCTCGGGCACGAGCCCGGCGTCGACGTCAAGGTGCCGTGGGAACTGGCCAGGCTACAGCACCTGCCGTTGCTGGCGATGGTGGGACGCTCGGACGCGGACGCCGCGCGGGAATGCCGCGACCAGATCCTCGATTTCATGGCCGCCAATCCGCCCGGCTTCGGCGTCAACTGGCTGTGCACCATGGACGTCGCCATCCGCGCCGCCAATATGGTGCTTTGCCGCTGGATCATGGGGCCCGGCGATGCGGCGTTCGAGGCGCATCTGGTGGCTGCCATGTTGGCGCACGGTCGCCACATCATGGCCAATCTGGAAGATGGCGGTGATTTTCGCGGCAACCACTACCTGGCTGACATCTGCGGTCTTGCCTTCGTTGCAGCGGCGTTGCCGGAAACCGATGAAACACAGGCGTGGTGGCGGTTCGCCGTTCGCGAAGTCCTGGCCGAAAGCAATCTGCAATTCCATCCCGACGGCAGCAACTTCGAAGCCTCGACCAGCTATCACCGCCTTTCGGCCGAAATGATCGCCTATACGGCGGCATTGATCCTCGGCCGTGACGGCATCGCCGCCTTCCCCGCAGGTTTCGCCGAGCGCCTCTATCGCATGGCGCGCTTCAGCATCGACGCGACCAAGCCGAACGGCAGCATCGCACAGATCGGCGACAACGATTCGGGGCGGTTCTTCAAGCTGTCGGCGGCACATTTCGATTCGGAGCTGAATGAAGATCACCTCGATCACCGCAGCCTCGCCGCCGCCGTCGGCACCATCGTCGAGGGCGCCGACGACCTTATCGCCTTCGCCGGTGCGGACTTCGCCTGTGATAGCCACCTGGTCGCTGCTTTGGCTGGTGGACGCCGGCTGCGTCCGGCGGCGCTCCCCTCGCCGCCCGCGTCCGTACCCGCGAACACCGCCTCCGGCGCACCCGCCGAAGCACAGAGCGAAACCGTGATCCCGTTGCCCGACCCAAGCTTGCTCAACGGTCTTTCGGCCATCGCCTATCCGGACTTCGGCGTCTATCTCCTGACCGCGCCCCGGTTCTTTCTTGCTGTCCGCTGCGGTCCCATCGGCCAGAACGGCCTGGGCGGCCACGCCCATAACGACCAGTTGGCGGTAGAACTGAATATCGACGGCGAGGATTGGCTGGCCGATCCCGGCAGCTACGTCTACACCGCCCAACCGCGCCAGCGCGACGCTTATCGCTCAGTGCAAGCGCACGCGGCACCGAGGCATGGCGAAACGGAACCGGGCCGGCTCGATCTCGGCCTGTTCCGTTTGGGTGACGAGGCGCGCGCCGAGTGCCTTGGTTTTTCCGTCGATGGTTTCGAGGGCCGGCATCACGGCTATGGCGTGCCGGTGCACCGCGCAGTCCGGATTGCGGACGGCCAGGTCCGCATTCGCGACACCGTCGGCGGTAGTGTCGATTGGTCAACCGAAGCGGAGACCACGACCGTCACGACGGCCGCCGAGTTGCGCCGGCATTTCGGTTTGAGCTTGCCGTTTTCCCCGGGCTACGGGTCGTTGGGCGGCGCCTGACCGCCGAGCAAATCGACGACCACGTTGGCCAGTACCTCGGTGGCAATCCTGAGATCGTCGAGGGTCAGCGCCTCGTCCGGGCGCGTCGCCATGTGGCCGCTGGCACCGACGCCGCCGGCACCATACATCACCACCGGCACGCCGGCAGCGGCGAAATCCCTGGCGGAGGTCTCGAACGCGGCGCCGTAGACGGCGGGTCGTTCGCCGGTCACGCCTTCGCCCGCGGCGCGCAGTTGATCCACCAGCGGCTTCACCTCGTCGCCGGGCACCACGGCGGGCAACAGCCGGCGGCGACGCACCCGGCAGACGACGCCCGGCACCGGCGCCGCGGCACGGCCGATGATGTTGGTCAGTTCGCTCTCGACAGCTTTCGGGTCTTCCTCCGGCAACAAGCGCCGGTCGACCAAAAGCGTCACGCGGTCCGGTACCGCCAGTGCACCGGCGCCGCTGCGGATTTCCGTCACCACCAGGGTCGGAGAGCCGATCCCCCGCACCTCCGACTTGCGCGCCGACAGAGTGTTGCGATGCTTATAGAGCGCCGCCAGCACCGCGCTTGCGCCTTCCAGGGCATCGGCGCCGGCCTGTGGCACGCCGGCGGGCGCGGGCGAGCCACGGACCGTCACGTCGAGATCGAGCACACCGGTCGCGGTGGTGCCGATGGCACGCGCGCCGCCCGGCACGATGGCGAAGTCGGGTTTCGACGCCATTCCAGCAAGCATGGCGTGCGGCCCCAAATCGCCACCCGACGCGCCGTCGAACCCGATCAGCAGTTCGACCCGGCCCTGCATCCCCTCGGCGCAATCGCGCACGGCCGCGAGCGCGTAGGCATAGGCCGCGAGATCGCCCTTGCCTTCCGAGACACCGCGCCCGTACATACGCCCACCCTCGATTGCCGCACCCTGCGGATCGCGCGTCCAATCGATGCCGGCCGGCGCGGTGTCGGCGTGACAGGCGATGACCAGCGACGGCCCCTGACCGGGGTCATCGCCGAATTCCAGCACCACCGAAAGGTTGTCGTAGGGCTGGCGGCCAAGCGCTTTCGCCGCCTTCTCGTCGACCGGGTGGCGCGACACCCGGAAATCCATGCCCGCCATCAATTGTTCGAGCTTCGCCGCCACGGCGCCGGTTTCCCCCGGTGGGTTTTCGGATTTGATCCGCACCAGCGCCGACAAAAAGGCGAACTGCTCGGCACGCCGCGCGACCAAATAGCTGCGCAGGCTCTGCGGGGCCTCGATCACCGGTTCGGTATTGTCGTCCGCCATGAGGGTGTCGGTCTCCGACGCGAAAATCCAAGTCGTCTTGCCCGAAGAAGCTTGCAAACTGTCGCGGGCACGTCAATTTTGAATATACACGTCGAGACCGCGTCCCAGGAGTCCCCATGCAGGAAACCACCTCCATCGAAATGATCGAAAAGCTGATCGCTTTCGACACCACAAGCCGCGAATCCAATCTGGCGCTGATCGGCTTCGTCCAGGAATACCTGCACGGCCTCGGCATCGACAGCCAACTGGTGCACAACGTCGAAGGCACGAAGGCCAACCTCTATGCGACCGTCGGCGATCCGGAGAAATCCGGCGTCATGCTTTCTGGCCACACCGACGTGGTCCCCGTCGATGGCCAGAACTGGTTCACCGACCCGTTCAAGGTGGAGCAGAAGGACGGCAAGCTATATGGGCGCGGCACGTCGGACATGAAGAGCTTCATTGCCATCACGCTCGCCATGCTGCCGAAGTTCCAGGCGCGCGGCCTTGAAACGCCGCTGCACCTGGCCTTCTCCTACGACGAGGAAATCGGCTGCATCGGTGTGCGTCGGCTGATCGAGAAGCTCCAGGGCATGCCGGTGAAACCAGCCATGTGCATCGTCGGCGAACCCACCTCCATGCAGGTCATCACCGGCCACAAGGGCAAGCGCAGCTACAAGGTGCACGTACGCGGCTTCGAGGCGCACTCCAGCCTCGCACCGCAGGGGGTCAACGCCATCGAGTTCGCGGCGCGCTATATCGCCAAGCTGCGCGACATCGCGGAGCGCATCCAGGGCGAAGGCCCCTTCGACGAGCTCTATGACGTCTCCCACACCACCGTACACACCGGCACAATCCGCGGCGGCACGCAGCTCAATATCGTGCCCAAGGACTGCCACTTCGAGTGCGAGTTCCGCTACATCGGCGACGAAGACCCGAATGCGCTCGAAGAAGAAATCCGCGCCTATGCCCGCGACGTGCTGGAACCGGCCATGCAGGCGATCCATGCCGATACCGGTATCGACGTGGAATGCGTTAACGACATGCCGGGCCTCGACATGGACGTGGATGACGACGTTGTCACCTTCGTCAAGGCGCTGGCGGGGCGCAACGACCACGCCAAGGTCGCCTTCGGCACCGAGGCTGGTCTGTTCAAGGAACGCGCCGGCATCCCCACCGTGGTCTGTGGTCCGGGTTCCATCGATCAGGCGCACAAACCGAACGAGTTCATCACTCTTGAACAGGTCAAGGCCGGCGAGGCTTTCCTGGAACGGCTGATGGACCGGGTCTGCGCGTCCTAAGCTAAAACGCCGGTTCCGGCAAAACCTCGGGGCGAAGCAATCGGCCGCTCTCCATGGGCACGCAGTCGGGCGGGAATTCCTTAACGAATTCGTGCCCGTCATCCTCGAGTTCACTCAGGTATCCATCCAGCCCTTCGATGCAGGCGCCGGGAATGTCGTGCAGCACCACCAGCGACCAAGGCTGCGACGCGACCTGCTGTTTTGCCGTCACCGCCCAGTCGGCATCCTTCCAATCGCCGGGGACGCTGTTCCACAAGACGCAGGTGTATCCACCCGCCGCCAGGTAGTCGCGCGCGGCCTGGCTCAGGACGCGGCTATCCAGATGCCCGCCACCGCCGAACGGGCGGAATAGCTTGCGTTCGTTCGCGAGCCCCTGCATCAGCGCCTGGGTGGCGCCGATCTCGCGTTCCGGGGCATCGGCGCTGCGGTCCTCGCCCAAGGGCGTGCCGTGGGTATAGGTGTGGTTGCCGATCCAATGGCCGTCGGCCCGCGCCCGTTCGGCAAGCTCGCGTCCGCCCGGCGCTGCCAACTTTTCACCGATGACGAAAAACGTCGCGGCGATACCGTGTCGGGCGAGAATATCCAGCACCCGGGGCGTAACCTCGGGGTCGGGACCGTTGTCGAAACTGAGCGTGATCTTGGCCATGGCAGGCAATATTAAAGCTGCCGGCGGCAAACTTATCCACGATAATCGACGCTCGCCCCCTGTACTTGGCGCCGTCCATGTGTGACAAATTTATTACTATTTTATGACACCGGATCGCGCCTTGAATCAGCCCAAGAAGAACTCCGCACGGCGATACGTCAACGACCTGCGCCGGTACGGATACATCGAACAGCAATCGCACAAGTTCCGCGGCGTCGTCGTCCCGGCCGGCCTGTCGGTGCTGTTCCTGGTCCTGGTTGGACTCTTGGTCGCCGGTTCTCACAACACCTTCGGCGAAGACTGGCTGGTGGTGGTGACCGCAGCGGTGTTCGGCGGCTACATGGCGCTCAACATCGGCGCCAACGATGTCGCCAACAACATGGGACCGGCGGTCGGTGGCCGGGTGCTGACGGTGATGGGGGCGATCGTCATCGCCGCCGTCTGCGAAAGCGCCGGCGCGCTGCTGGCTGGCGGCGATGTGGTCAAGACCGTGTCGAAGGGGATCATCTCGCCGGGCCACAAGATCACGGTGGAGGAATTCCGCGATTTGATGCTGAGCGCGCTGTTGGCCGCGGCGCTCTGGATCAATCTCGCCACCGCCCTGAGCGCGCCGGTCTCGACCACCCATTCGATTGTCGGCGGCGTGCTCGGCGCCGGCATCGCGGCGGCCGGCCTGGAACTGGTCAATTGGGGGACGATGGCGGCGATTGCCGCCAGTTGGGTCATCTCGCCGGTGCTGGGGGCGCTGTTCGCCGCCGGGTTCCTGTTCTTCATCAAGATCAATATCCTCAACGCCGAGAACCGCCCGGACGCGGCGCGCAGATGGGTGCCGATCCTGATCGCGGTTATGGCCGCCGCCTTCGCCGCCTACATGTCGATGAAGGGCTTGAAGAAAGTTTGGCACGCCTCTGTCGTCGAAATCGTTCTGGTCTCGGGACTCGCCTACGCCGCCGCATATCTGTTCGCCAAACCCTACATCGCCAAACGCGTCGTCGGCATCGCCAACCGCAAGAAAGACGTCTACCCCCTGTTCGACCTGCCGCTGATCGCCGGTGCCGCATTGCTGTCGTTCGCGCACGGCGCCAACGACGTGGCCAACGCCGTCGGCCCACTGGCGGCCATCGTCTCCACCGTCGGCGCCGGCGACGAAATCGCCCGCCAGGTGACGATCCCGCTCTGGGTGATGGCGGTTGGCGCCTTCGGCATCGCGCTGGGGCTCGGTTTGTTCGGGCCAAAACTGATCGCCGTGGTCGGCGAGAAGATCACCCGGCTCAATTCACCGCGCGCCTATTGCGTGGCGCTGTCGGCGGCGATCACGGTATTGATCGCCACGTCGCTCGGCCTGCCGGTCAGTTCCACCCACATCGCCGTCGGCGCGGTGTTCGGTGTCGGCTTCCTGCGTGAATTCCTGGAAAATCCCAACAAGCGCAAACTGCGCCCCGGCCACCGGCTCAACGAGACCGCCGAGGACGCCTTCAACAGTGTCGGATTTCGCTCCGTGCGTCGATTGGTCCGGCGCCGATTCGTTTATTCCATCGCCGCGGCCTGGGTGATTACCGTGCCGGCTTCGGCGGCGCTGGCGGCTATGCTACTTTTCGCCCTGCGGCATCTCTGATCCACGGCAGCAGTTCCTCGAAGCGCTCGATCACCGACAACAGGTCCTCGCGGTAAGCGACCCTTGCGGCGTCTTTCAAGAGCGCCCAGTGGCGCTGGCGCTTTCCCATCTCCGGCCATTCGTCCAGTTGCTCGTAGACCAGATAGGGGTAATAAGTGACGGGAATCCGCCGTTTTCCGCTATCCGTCTGCTTCGAGATCAAGGCCGTGATCGGGAAGTCCTCGATCACCATGCCCTTCACGCCGGCCTCTTCCAGGCACTCGCGATGACAGGTCTCGGCATGGGTTTCCCCCTCATGCTGCTTGCCCTTGGGCAGAATCCATCGCCCCCGCGTCTGTGACGTGACGAACAGCAACGCCACCATCTTGTCGCGCGTGTCGAAGGGGATGACACCAATTCTGTGCATGTGTTGCGGCCTTTCCCGGTTGCGTGCGGATTATACGCCGAACGGCTTTGGCGACCAACGATCACGCGTTTGCGCTTTCGCGCAACATGGCGCCTGCTATGCTTTCGCCATGACCACGGATACCCGTCTTCCCGCTCTTTTGCTCGCGCTCTGGCTCGCCGCGCTCGTGGTATCCGGGCTGCAGCCGCACGACCGCCTGACCTGGTGGCTGGAGGTCTTCCCCGTCATCATCGGCATCGCCGTGATGATCCCGACCCGCGCGGCATTTCCGCTGACCCGGTTGCTCTATATTCTGCTCTTCGTGCACGGGCTGGTGCTGATTCTCGGCGGCCACTACACCTACGCCCGGGTGCCGCTGGGGTTTTGGCTGCAGGACGCCTTCGACCTCGCGCGCAACCCCTACGATCGCATCGGCCATTTCGCGCAAGGTTTCATCCCGGCGATCCTGGCGCGCGAAATCCTGCTCAGGAAGACGGCACTTTTACCCGGCAAGATGCTGGCGTTCCTGGTTGTCTCGGTCTGCCTCGCCTTCAGCGCCTTCTACGAACTGCTGGAGTACGGCGCCGCCGTGGCACTCGGCGCCGAAGCCGGCGATTTTCTCGGCACCCAGGGCGATCCCTGGGACACGCAATCGGACATGCTGATGGCGCTGATCGGCGCCATTGCGGCGCTGATCTTGCTTTCCCGCTTCCATGACCGGCACCTGGCGGCGCTGGGACAAGGCGCGGACAGCGACCGATGAGAAACCGCGCGCTGCTGTTCGACAAGGACGGTACGTTGTTCGATTTCCATGACACCTGGATGCCCTTGATCCATGCCGCCGCCGCTTTGGCATCCGGCGGTGACGACAGCCGAAAGCGGCAAATGCTGATCGAAACCGGCTGGGATTCGGAAAACGATCGCGTCCTTGCCGGCAGCCCAATCGCCGCCGCTTCCACCGAGGAACTGGCCGCGCATTGGCTGGCGCATACGGTGGGATGGGAACTCGCCGCGCTGGCCGATGCGATGGATGCCTTGTTCACCGATAGCAGCGCCCATGCGGCGGTACCGGTCACCGATCTCGGCCAATTTTTCCATGACCTACGCCGGCGCGACTATCGGCTCGGGGTCGCCACCAACGACAGCGAGGCCGGCGCGCGGGCAATGCTGGCGCCGTTCGATGTCCTCGACAAGCTCGACTATCTGGCCGGTTACGACAGCGGTCACGGATCGAAACCGGGCCCGGGCATGGCGCTCGGGTTTTGCCGGGCCGTCGGCATCGTGCCGGATGCGGTCGCCGTCGTCGGTGACAACGGCCATGACCTGACCATGGGACGCCAGGCCGGTTGCGGCCTGGTGATCGGTGTCCTGACCGGCACGTCCGCGCGCGAAGACCTCATCGTTGATGCCGACCACGTGCTCGACGACATCACCCAACTGCCGGCTTTGCTAGAAAGCAACAACGCAACGGAGCTGCGACCATGACCGACACAACGCAGAAACTGACCGGGCGCTGCCTCTGCGGCGGCGTCACCTTCGAGGCCAGCGTGGCCGATCCGCACGTCGGCGCCTGCCATTGCGAAATGTGCCGGCGCTGGGGCGGTGGTGGTCCGTTGATGGCGATCCCCTGCGGCACCGACGCGCACTTCACGACGGCGGATGCCGGCGCCGGCCTGGTCGGCGTCTACCGCTCTTCGGAATGGGCGGAACGGGGGTTCTGCAAGACCTGCGGCACCAGCCTGTACTACCGATTGGTCGGTGACGGGTCCACGTACGTGCCGGCGGGATTACTTGACAGCCAACCGGATGGCCCGCTGCATCAGCAGATCTTCATCGACGAGAAGCCGGCGTTCTACAATCTCGCCGGCGACATTCCAGCGATGACCGGCGCGGAGGTTTTCGCTCTCTACGCGCCCGACGATGAATGAGTTGAAGCCTGTTAGTTGGCCTTGGCGCGCGGGACGAAACGGCCGTCTTCTTCCTGGCCGATGAAAAACTCGTCCAGGTCGGGATGGCTGATGGGTTCCTCGTCGCCATCCTCGGCAATGAGGTTCTGCTCCGAGACATAGGCGATATAGGGCGAACGCTCAGGTTCCGGCGTTTCCGCCAACAGATGGTAGTAGGGCTGTTCCTTCTTCGGACGCACGTCCTCGGGGATGCTCTCCCACCATTCCTCGGTGTTGTTGAACACCGGGTCGACGTCGAAGATCACGCCGCGGAAGCCGGACTTGCGGTGCCGCACCTGCATGCCGATTTCGAATTTGGCAATAGCGATCACCCGCGGCACCTTGGCCGGCGCGTCGATTGGTTCATGATCCTTCGGCGTCCACATAGATCGGATTGTAACCCGCCCTTCCGCGAGGTCAATTACACAACATAGCCCCGCCAACGCCGGGCGTTGCGGGCCGATTGCCATCGTTTGGATGAGGGGATCGGCGCCATGGGTCTTCCCCCAAAGACCCATGAAGCCGGTTCCAGGTTTCGCCTTAGGCGGCGATACCTCCGGAGCGCCAGACCGACGTCTCCTTGCAGGACGGGCAGACCCGCTCACCGATGTGGTTCGAGTTGAACTCGCTCCGGCACATCAGGCATTTGCGCACTTTCTTGACCGGCGCGCGATCGGGTTCGGGCTTCTTGGTATCGGTACGGCGGGAGGCCATTAGGCTGCCTCCTTGGTCTCGATTTCCATGGTGTCGCGGGAAAGGATGTTGACGCCCAGCGCCAGCAGTTCCTCTGCTTCGTCCAGCAGCCCTTTGGCCGCCGCGGGGCTCGCGGTTTCGGCCTTTTCGATGAGTTCTTCAGCGCTGTCGTTGAGATAGCGCACAAGCTCAAGCTTCGCCATTTGCAGATACTCCACAAATTTCCAAAATTGTCATTAAATGGTAACGGCGCTCGTATACACGAAACGCTATTGCGATGCATCATGTTTTTTGTGCAACGCAGCACATTATATAAAATGTGAAACTGACATCTACCTTAACTGGGCGTTGATTCTCCTTCCCTGGCAAGAGCGGTTATTGGGATTGTTGTGAATGAACCCCGACGACGGACAAGGTTTTCTCCGCTAGTGCGTTGAGATACCTTTCTTTTTCCATCTTGGTGCCGAGCAGTTCACGGGGCATTTCGGAAAATCTGCGGATAAAAAATCGCTTCGCCGAAACCGGCGTCGGCTTGACGAAAGCGTGGGATTTGCCGGCGATCATGGCGCAACTCCGAACCTGGGACATTTTTTATTGTCCAATCAGTATCGGACCGAGTCGTTAAGGAATCTTGAATCGTCCGGCGCAAGGCCGTTCCAGGCCTTGTCGTTCAGGTCTTTTCGGGCCCCTGGCCGCGAACATACCTCTTGACTCTAATACTAGTATGTTTGTACATCAGTACATAACTAATATATTAGTTAAATTATAATATTTTAGTTCAGGCTCATAACGAAAGCAATCCAGAGTTGATTGGGAGGCAATCACGATGCTCAAGAAATCCCTTCTCGCCGTCGCCGTTGGCGCGATGGCCCTAACGGGCGCCACCGGCGCCGACGCCAAGGTCCTGAAGTTCCAAACCAGCCAGAACTCCGGCGACTTCACCTTCAAGTACATGTCGGAAGTCTGGGCACCGAAGATCAAGGATATCTCCGGCGGCTCGCTCGAAATACAACTGCTGCCGACCAAGTCCGTGGTGCCGCACCGCGAAACCCCTGACGCGGTGGCCAACGGCATTCTCGACGGCGACTTGACCGCCATTTCCTACTTCGCCGGCCGCGATCCCGTGTTCGCCATGCTGCGCGACCTGATCGCCGGTTACGACAACCCCGACCAGGTGCAGATGTTCTGCATGAACGGCGGCGGCAAGGAAGTGCTGCAGAAAGCCTACGACAAGCTCCTTAAGGGCAATGTCCACGTCATCGGATGCGGCCCCTACACCCGTGAAGCGCTGGTCGCCAAGTGTTCCCCGTCAGCGCCCATGGGACGTATTGAGGTGATTGCCTAAGGGAGGAT
>JAYPEK010000030.1:0-47358 GCA_038125725.1 Rhodospirillaceae bacterium | reverse complement strand
AAAATGCGCAAAGAGCTGTGTCGCTATCTCAAGACCAGGCGGCTTTCTGATCTCAGTGCTCCCGTGATTGCCTCACAGCGCACAGGCAAGCACTTCAGCAACACCACGCTGTGCATGCAGTTCTCCAGCTTCTACAAACAGGCTGGTATGCGGAACTCGTCGCATGCGGGCCGCAGAACCTTTGCCACCAAGCTCAACGCACAGGGCGTGGGGATGCGTACGATCCAGTTGCTCATGGGGCACCAGCACATCGCAACCACAGCTCTCTACTGTGATGTCACGGACGAACAGCTCCACAGGGCCGCAAACCTCGCCTGAGCTGTTAGGATGCTAAAACGCAACCTTTAGGTTTCTCAAAGTGATAATTTAGGCGCAATATCAGTTTCAAATATCGTCCAGATCCCGCCCGCGGAGTTTAACAGCTATGAGATTTTATAAATCTGCCCTGACACTTATCATTGCATTCTTTGTGCTGACCCACTCTGTGGTACATGCAGAACCCATTTATCATGAAATCAACTACCCAGAGGGTAATGGCCCGTTTCCTGTTGTGATCGCCCTGCATACCAGCGGTGGATTTAAAACTGTCAAACGGCAGATATCAAAATACACGAACGCTGGGTATGCCGTTTATGCACCAGATTTCTTTAGGCGGCACGGTATCTCAAAATCTAACCGTTTTGAGACCTGGACGACATATAGGACAGCGATAGAAGCAGAGCTTATAGAGCTGATTGAGGTAATCAAAAAAGACCCCAGGGCGGATGCAAAAAATATCTTTGCTGTTGGCTTTTCAAACGGAGGCTACTGGGCAAGTTTTCTAGCGGCTCGGAAGCACGTGAATGCTGGAGCGTCACATTATGGTGTTTGGCGTTGGCCTGCATCCGCGGGATGGAATGGCTACCCAGCAGACTATTTTGACGGCGACAGCAACCCTGTTCTGGCAATTCACGGCGACAACGATAGCGTCCAAAAACCCCGTTTTGTATATGACCAGTTAGATATCGTTGAACGCAAAAGTCCTAAGTTCAAAAAGCATATTTTTAGAAACGCGGGACACAGTTGGGACTGCGAATCGTGTCGCAAGGATGGCTATGACGAAGAAGCCACAAGACAGTCTCTAAAAATGACCTTGGATCATTTTGAAGCAAATAAACGCTAATCCCTGACCCTTAGATACCTGCACCCATTTATCTGTCACATCGTGGGGATGATTGTGCCGTTTTTGTCTCTCACGTAATCCGCCAGTGCGGCTCGTTGCATCTGCGCTTCGTTAAGATGGTAGTAGGTCTCCTCAACCTGAGGCAGGCTGGTTCCCGTCATCTGCGCCACTTCCTGCAAGTGCAACCCGCTCATCACACGCTGGGTGATTGCAAAGTGCCTGAAGCTGTAGGGCACAAGATGGGACTTTCTAGCGGGATCGATATCCGCGATCGCCATGATGCGCTTGAAGTGCTTGTAGAGCGAGGAACGCGGGTAGCGTCTGCTTCCATCCACGCTGAAGATGATCCCAGTCTTGTGTCCTGAGATCTCGCGCCAGCGCTGATAGTACTCACCCTCCCTATGCATGAAGGTGCGTTGCTTGCCTACCTTGGAGGTCGCGGCCAGCACATTCACGGTGGCAATGGTTTTGCCGTCAATCTCGCGCAGGCTCACATTGTCCCAGGTCAGCTGAGCCAGCTCCCCTGATCGCATGCCGCTGTTTGCCGCCACCAGAAAGTAGTGTCGCACCAGCTGCCTTGCGTGAAGTTCGTCTGGATCCACATCCTCGCGCACGTATTCACGCATGGCTCTGACAAAGGCCATGTACTCATCCGCTTCAAAGGTCTCTCGCTTGACCCGTGCGGTATCCACTCGTGCCTTGGTGTATTTAGGCAGATAGAACTGACGGAACGAGCCCATCTTCTCCACGTCATACAGATAGGCCATGCAGGCGTTGATGGTGCTCATCTCGTTGCGGATCGTGGTATCCGCAGTCTTGCGCTGTGATCTGCGCCACTGCGGATAGGCCAGCAACTGGTTCTCTTCCAGCTCGCTTAGCTTGGTGTCTCTGCCCACAAAATCCAGAAAGTGTTTGAGGTGCGCCTGGATGGTCACCAGACGACCCGCAACGATACCCTGTTCGCTGGGATTATCCCTGACCTCCGTCGCCCTGTAGCTAGTGTAGGTCTGTACCGCTTCCTTGAGAGAGATGGAGTAGTACTTCACACCCCGTTCAATATGCGCATGCAGTTCCAGATACAGCGCCTGTCCACGCTCAATCGCGGTCTCTCTGATTCTGGTATGCAGGCTCTTCTGTACGTACTTGTTGTCCGCTGTGAGCCACACGCGGAACTGCCAGTTCTCGCCGCGTCTGAAGACCACAGCCCCGTTCCTGTTCTCAAAAATGGGGACTTCGTCTTCCGCAAAAAACTGCTTCTTGGCCATCACACTCCAGACCGCAAAATCTGCCCCTGTGCACTATGCACAGCAGTAGTGCACAGATTGTCCAGGTTCTTGTCTAAGTGCTAATGCCAAAGCCCAGCGCAGTCAACGGCTTAGGTATTTTGTTAAAGTCTTGTATAGGTCTATGTATCGTTATTAATCAATTACTTAGTGATTGTATTTTACTCCCACTCGATGGTGCCGGGCGGCTTCGAGGTGACGTCGTAGACAACACGGTTGATGCCGCGAACCTCGTTGATGATGCGATTGGCGACGCGCCCCAGAAAGGCGTGGTCGTAGGGGTAGTAGTCCGCCGTCATCCCATCCGTCGAGGTAACGGCGCGCAGCGCGCAGACATGGTCGTAGGTGCGCGCGTCGCCCATGACGCCGACGGTCTGCACCGGCAACAAGACGGCGAAGGCCTGCCAGATGGCGTCGTAGAGCCCGGCGTTCCTGATTTCGTCGAGATAAATGGCGTCGGCCTTGCGCAGGGTATCGAGCTTTTCCCTGGTGATGGCGCCCGGCACCCGGATTGCCAGGCCCGGCCCCGGGAACGGGTGGCGGCCGACGAAGGTCTCGGGCAGGCCCAGTTCGCGGCCCAAGGCACGAACCTCGTCCTTGAACAATTCGCGCAGCGGCTCCACCAGGTCCATGTTCATGCGTTCCGGCAGACCGCCGACATTATGGTGCGACTTGATGGTGACGGAAGGGCCGCCGGTGAAGGAAACGCTTTCGATGACGTCGGGATAGAGCGTCCCCTGCGCCAGGAACTTGGCGCCGCCGATGCCCTTGGCTTCGGCCTCGAAGACGTCGATGAACAGCTTGCCGATGGTCTTGCGCTTCACTTCCGGGTCGGTGACGCCGTCAAGCGCGCCCAGGAACATCTCCGAGACATCCTTGTGGATCAGCGGAATGTTGTAGTGGTCGCGGAACAGGCCGACGACCTCGTCGGCCTCGTTCATGCGCATCAGGCCGTGATCGACGAAGACGCATTGCAACTGATCGCCGATGGCTTCGTGCAGCAGCACCGCGACGACGGACGAATCGACACCGCCGGAAAGCCCGCAGATCACCCTGCCGTCGCCGACCTGGGCGCGCACCTTGGCAATGGCCTCGTCCTTGAAGGCGGCCATGGTCCAGGCGCCTTCGCAGCCGCAGACCCGGTGGGTGAAATTGGACAAGAGCTTGGCGCCGTCCGGCGTGTGCACCACTTCCGGGTGGAATTGCACCGCGTAGAAACGCTTCTCGTCGTTGGCGATGGCCGCATAGGGCGCGCTTTCGGTCACCGCCACGGGGCGGAAGCCATCGGGCAGCCGGTCGACGCGGTCGCCATGGCTCATCCATACCTGATGCGTCTCGCCGGCGTTCCAGACACCCTCGAACAGCACGCAGCCATCGGTGACGTCGAGCATGGCGCGGCCGAATTCCTGGTGATCCGACGGTGTCACTTGGCCGCCCATCTGCTGCACCATGGTCTGCTCGCCGTAGCAGATGCCGAGCACCGGCAGGCCGAGCGAGCCGTCGAACACCACGTCCGGCGCGCGCGGCGTCTCCATCTCATGCACGGAGGCGGGACCGCCGGAAAGGATGATGCCCATCGGCCCGAATGCGCGGATGCTTTCGGCGCTGACCGCCTGGAACGGATGGATTTCGCAATAGACCCCGGATTCCCTGACACGGCGCGCGATCAGTTGCGTCACCTGGGAACCGAAATCGACGATCAGAATGCGTTCGGAATGGGTGTCGGTCATGGTATTTTGCTTCTAGCGCCTCCGGCGGCTGGAGTCACGCCGTGATCGCGTCGAAGAATCGAAGGAACTGGAAGCAACCCATGGCCGCACCTATCGCCGCTCTCACCATGTATGGCTACGACTGGGTTCGTGCCGATATCCGGGCTTTCTGGTCCGCTGTCGCGGCGCGGCTCAAGGATGCCGGCATGAAGGGCGTGCCGGCGCGGTTGACCTGGAAGATGGAAGAGGAGGCGCAGTGGCGGGCCCCCAATCTTCTGCTCGGCCAGACCTGCGGCTATCCGCTGATGAGGGGCCTGACGGGCCCCGTGCGGCTGGTGGCGACACCGACCTATGACGTGCCGCATTGCGAGGGTGCGCGCTACCGCTCGCTGGTGGTGGTCAGGAAGGACGAGGCCGCGACCAGCCTGGTTCGGTTGCGCGGGCGGGTGGCGGCGGTCAATTCCATGACCTCGCATTCCGGCATGAACGCCTTTCGCCGGCTGGTCGCGGATTACGTCCGCCAGTCCGAAGGCCCCCGAGGCCGCGCGCCCGACCGGGCCGGCGGCACACGGTTCTTCAGCGACGTTTTGGTGTCGGGCTCGCATCTCGATTCGCTTCGGGCCGTGGCGGCGGGGAAGGCGGACGTGGCGGCGATCGATGCGGTCAGCTTCCACCTGATCGCCAGGGGCGAGCCGGACCTCGCCGATTCGGTCAAAATCTTCACCACCACCCTGCCGGCACCGGGCTTGCCGCTGATCACGGCGGGCGGCCGTGATGATGCGGAACTGCGCCAGTTGAGGCTTTCGGTGATGGACACGCTGGCTGACGCAGATGCCCGCAATGCACTGAAAAACTTTGGAATTACAGGCTTTCAGGTGCTCGGGCGAGAGGCCTACGGCGAGGTCCTGGCGTTCGAACGCCAGGCCGAGGACATGGGCTATCCGCGGCTTGCCTGACAGTTTGCTGACGCGCCCCGTCGTCAGCGCCATTCCTTTGCGCTTATCATCTACATATGTGGTTTTTTGTCGCGATAAACATTTCGATATCGTAACGTTTTTCTCGCCTGCTACAGAGGGGACCTGAGATGGGAAAACGAGCGGAAACCATCTGGACGATCTACGAGAACCTGCGCCGCGACGTGATGGTCAGCGAACGCTGCTCGGCGCTCTGCAACGAAACATTGGTAAGCTTCGTCAACGCTACTGCCAACGATGTCGCAGGGCGTGAACTGCCAGCGACGGCCGACAGCCTTCGCTATGCTTCCGACGAGGCGCTTTACGACGCCGACCGCGCCATCGAGCGGGCGGTGACCGGCATGTCCTGATTTCTTTTCCGGAGAGGAGCGAACCCATGGCACGCGATACCACCGACGCAAAACGGCCCGAAGACGACGAAATGGAAGCCGATCTCACCGTCGTCGCCTCCCATCTGGACGACAAGACCCACGCGGAGCTGCGCATGCTCTATGCCGAATCGACAGAGACGCTTCGCTTCGTCAAGAACCACCAGTGGAAGACCGTCGGTGCCACGCTGCTGACCTATCTCGGTCTGATCTTCGTTGCCGGCTGGACCCATGCCGGCCCGGCGATGATCAACAAGCTGATGGCGATCACCATCCTATTGGCGACGGCGGTGATCTTCACCCTGGTGATCTATCAGTTCTGGGCCCACAACGAAGCGTCGAAGATCGACAGCATGAACCCCTACATGTCGGACCTGTTCCGCCGGGTGCGGGCGGTGAAATCGCGGCGCGAGGGCAATATCCATCGCTATACGCTGCTGGCGTTCATGGCCGTCGTGGTGACGTTGGGCGCCGTCGTCGTACACTTGGCGCTGGAACGCATCGCCACCCTGCCGGGGGCCGGCTGAGTTCACGCCGGGGGCTTGTCACCTTGCCGGGCCGGTCTTAAGGTCTCCCGCAGCCAGGGAGACTCAGGGAGAGATTTTTCCATGACAGCAGACCACCCGCACGCCGAATGGTCCGGCGTGATGTTCGACTTGTTCCGGGAAGCCGGCGTGAAGCTGTTCACGCACGTGCCCGACGCCGGAAACGACCAACTGATCCAGTTGGCGGAAGCGCATAACGAAACCCGTACCGTGCTGCTCACCACCGAGGAGGAGGGCGTCGCCATTTGTGCCGGCGCCGACCTGGTGGGCGAGCGCGCCGTGCTCTGCATGCAGTCCAGCGGTTTGGGCAATTGCCCTAATTATCTGTCGCTGGCCAAGGGAGCGCGCTTTCCACTGTTGATGATGATTTCCATGCGCGGCGACTATGGCGAGGAAAACCCCTGGCAGTACCCCATGGGCGATGCCGTCGAGGCGCTGTTGGAAACCATGAACGTGAAGATGTTCAAGGTCGAGCACCGCGACGACATGGAAAAGGCGATTCGTGCCGCGCTCGGCGCCACCGGCAACGGCGCGCAGGCGGCGGCCATCGTACTCAGCCAGAAATTTCTCGGCGCGAAGGGGTTCTGATCATGGCCAAGGCACCGAATGCGAAAATCGACCGGCGCGAGTTGCTGCCGCAGTTGTTTCCGACCCCCGACGAATGGCTGTTCGTCTCGGGCCTGGCCGGGGCATCGCGCGACGCGGCCGCGCTCACCAAAGATGGCGGCAACCTCTACACCATGGCCGGCGCCATGGGCGCGGCGGTTCCCATGGGCTTGGGCGTTGCCCTGTCGGCACCGGATCGCAAGGTCGCGGTCATCAACGGCGACGGCGAGATGCTGATGGGCATCGGTTCGCTGGTGACGGTGGCCTCAGCCGCGCCCGCCAACCTGACCATCGTCTGCGAGGACAACGCCATGCACGGCGAGACCGGTCGCCAGACCGGCCACACGGCGTCGATGGCCAACCTGGAAATGATCGCCAAGGGAAGCGGCATCGCATCGACCCTGACTATCTCCGAGCCCGGCGAGATCGCCCAGGCAGCGGCCTTTATTGCCGAGGCCCCCGGCCCCCGGTTCCTGGTCGTCCGCGTGCTGCCGACCGATCCGGCGGCCTACCGGCGCAACATGGACATGGCGGAATGCCGCGTGCGGTTCCGCAATGCCTTCATGGCCGGCGGCTGATCCAGACAACCGCGTGGCGGGTGCTGGTGGGCGTCACGCCGCGCCGACGCTGAACCCTGCCGCCCGGCGTGCCTTGCCGCGCCGGTCGGCATCGACCTCCCTGAAGGTTTCCGCCCGTGCCTTCGACCAGCGCGCGAGCTGTTCGGCGGGCGCGCTGCCGTCCAGCAGGCAACCGACCGGCCATTCCGGATAGGCGACGTCGCCGGCAACGGTATCACCGCTTTTCTGGCGGATGTTCAGGTGTTTCGGATGCAGCTTCGCGGGATCGTCCAGGCCCGCGGCGCCGATCATGTCGGCGACGGCCCGGAGCGTGTTTTCGTGGAAGCGAGCGACGCTGTGCGATTTGTCGTCGACGTCCAGCGCGCGCTGGCGGATCGGGTCTTGGGTGGCGACGCCCGTCGGGCAGCGGTTGGTGTGGCAGGCCTGGGCCTGGATGCAGCCGATGGAGAACATGAAGCCGCGCGCCGAGTTGCACCAGTCCGCGCCCAGCGCCAGGGTGCGGCAGATATCGAAGGCGGTCACCAGCTTGCCCGCCGCGCCCAGCTTCACCTTGTCGCGGAGCCCGGCGCCGCGCAGCGTATTGTGCACGAAGGTCAGCCCCTCGATCATCGGCGTGCCGATGTGATTGGCGAATTCCAGCGGCGCGGCGCCGGTGCCGCCTTCCGATCCGTCGATGACGATGAAGTCGGGCACGATGCCGGTTTCGATCATGCCCTTCACCATGCACATGAACTCGCGGCGATGGCCGATGCAGAGCTTGAAGCCGACGGGTTTGCCGTCCGACAACTCCCGCAATTGCCCCAGGAACCGCATGAATTCGACGGGCGTGGAAAAGGCCGAATGCGACGCCGGCGAGACGCAGTCCTGGCCCATGGGCACGCCGCGCGCTTCGGAGATTTCCGGCGTCAGCTTGGCCGCCGGCAGCACGCCGCCGTGGCCCGGCTTGGCGCCCTGCGACAGCTTCACCTCGATCATCTTGATCTGTTCGGACGCGGCTTGCTCGCGGAAGCGTTCGGGGCTGAAGGTGCCGTCGTCGTTGCGGCAGCCGAAGTAGCCCGACCCGATCTCATAGATCAGGTCGCCGCCGCCTTGGCGGTGATATCGCGAAATGGCGCCCTCGCCGGTATCGTACGCGAAGCCGCCCATCTTGGCGCCGGTGTTCAGCGCCAGGATGGCATTGGCGCTGAGCGCGCCGAAGGACATGGCGGAAATATTGTAGAGCGATATGTCGTAGGGCTGCTTGCAGTCGGGCCCGCCGATGCGGACGCGGAAATCGTGGTTGTCCAGGTGGTGGGCGGAAAACGAATGGGTCAGCCAGTCGTAGCCCGGCGCGTAAACGTCCTCGCGGGTGCCGAACGGTAGCTTGTCCTCGACACCCTTGGAGCGCTGGTAGACGAGGGAGCGCTCTTCACGTGAAAACGGCTGTTCGTCCTGGTCGCTCTCGATCAGGTATTGGCGGATCTCGGGGCGGATGCCCTCGAACAGCCAGCGCATGTGCCCGATGATGGGATAATTGCGCATGATCGCGTGGCGGGTCTGAAACAGGTCCCAGATGCCCATGCCCAGAAACCCGGCCGCGATCACGGCGATGGGTGCAAGCCAGAAATGGTTGGCCGAGAAAAGGATCAGGATGGGGGTGGCAATCGCGAAGATCACCAAGGTGGTATAGCGCTGCATTGGACTCCTCGAGAACTGTCGCCCTGGCCGGACCCGGGCGCCCGTGGATGATTCTAGAGGATTTTTGCGGGCGAATGCATCCCTTCTTGAAACCAAAAAGGGCGGGCGCCTGGTGGCGGCCCGCCCTTCCTGATGTGTAGGCAGGAGCGGTTTACTCGGCCGCCGGTTTGTTCAGGTAGTCTTCCTTGTAGAGCTCGGAGCCTTCTTCCTTGAACTTCTCCGACATCTCTTCCATGCCGTTTTCGGCGTAGTCGCGCACCATGTTGGTGATCTCCATGGCGCAGAACTTGGGTCCACACATGGAGCAGAAGTGCGCCGTCTTGTGCGCCTCCTTCGGAAGCGTGCGGTCGTGGAAGTCGCGTGCCCGGTCGGGGTCGAGCCCTAAGTTGAACTGATCCTCCCATCGGAACTCGAAGCGCGCGCGGCTGAGCGCATCGTCGCGGGCCGCCGCGCCCGGGTGGCCCTTCGCCAGGTCGGCGGCGTGGGCGGCGATCTTGTAGGTAATCACGCCTTCGCGCACGTCTTCCTTGTCGGGGAGCCCCAAGTGTTCCTTGGGCGTCACGTAGCAGAGCATGGCGCAGCCGTACCAGCCGATCATCGCAGCCCCGATGCCGGACGTGATGTGGTCGTAGCCGGGCGCGATGTCGGTGACCAGCGGGCCTAACGTATAGAAGGGGGCCTCGCCGCAGGTCTCCAACTGCTTTTCCATGTTGACCTTGATCTTGTGCATGGGCACGTGGCCCGGGCCCTCGACCATCACCTGGCAGCCTTTTTCCCAGGCGACCTGGGCCAGCTCGCCGGCGGTCTCCAACTCGGCGAACTGCGCCGCATCGTTGGCGTCGGCGCCGGAACCGGGACGGAAGCCGTCACCGATGGAATGCGCCACGTCGTAGGCCGCCATGATCTCGCAGAGCTCTTCCCAGTTCTCGTAGAGGAAGCTCTCACGGTGGTGCGCCAGGCACCACTGCGCCATGATCGAGCCGCCGCGGCTGACGATGCCGGTGACCCGGTTGGCGGTCAGGTGGATGTTCCGCAGCCGCACGCCGGCGTGGATGGTCATGTAGTCGACACCCTGCTCGCACTGCTCGATGATGGTGTCGCGGTAGATTTCCCAGGTCAGGTCCTCGGCGCGCTCGACCTTCTCCAGCGCCTGGTAGATCGGCACGGTGCCGATCGGTACCGGCGAGTTGCGCAGGATCCATTCGCGGATGTTGTGGATGTTGCGACCGGTCGACAGGTCCATCACCGTGTCGGCGCCCCAGCGCGTCGCCCAGACCATCTTCTCGACCTCTTCCGCCACCGAGGAGGTGACGGCGGAATTGCCGATGTTGGCGTTGATCTTGACCAGGAAGTTGCGGCCGATGGCCATCGGCTCCGATTCCGGGTGGTTGATGTTGTTGGGGATGATGGCGCGGCCCTTGGCGATCTCGTCGCGGACGAACTCGGGCGTCACCCATTCCGGGATCTCGGCGCCGAAGCTCTCGGCGTCGGCGATGGCCTTGGCGGCGGCGGCCGGGTCGTGCTCGCGCGCCATGTTCTCGCGGATGGCGACGAACTCCATTTCCGGCGTGACGATGCCCTGCTTGGCGTAGTGGTACTGGCTCACCGGTGCCGTACCCTTGGCGCGTAGCAGCGGGCGCTTGTTCGGGAACTCGGCGACCAGCTTGTCCTCGCCGACGTTGCCGTTGTCTTCCGGCTTCACGGTGCGGCCCTGGTATTCCTCGACGTCGCCGCGGGCCATGATCCATTCGCGGCGGAGCGGAGCGAGACCTTTCTCCAGGTCGATGGTGGCATTGGGGTCGGTGTAGGCGCCCGACGTGTCGTAGACCACCAAGGGCGGCTCATTGGCGCTCTCGTGCAGCGAAATTTCCCGCATGGGGACGCGCACGTCCGGGTGATGTTCGCCGGCGACGTAAATCTTGCGGCTCGACGGCAGCGCACCGGTGGTGACACTGGCCGTATCGGGTTTGCGGATGACGTTCATAGAAAGGATCTCCCTGACGATAAATTGACGGAGACCCGGGAAATGCGTTGGTTCTTGAAACGGGGATGGATGTTCGTCCCCCATGTTCCGATCCCTACGCCGGTTTCACCCGGATCAGGTTCGACGGGTCTTCCTGGGAGCGGCGCCGCCGCGTCCCCGGAACTCTCAGCCGCATGATGTGCATGAGGCTCCCCGTGGAACAGTGAAAATGTGGAGGTTTTCCGGCACCGGGTCAAGAGGTGCCGGGCAGAAGCCGTACCCTATTGTCATTCCCTGGGGCACGACCGATCCCGCCCCCGGCACGGCGCATGGCGCGCCGGGTCGGCGGTGACAATTCGGAAGGCGCCGCTACTCGATGGCTTTCAAGGAGCCGGCAGCCTGGCGACCGTCACGGCCCGGGACCAGTTCGAATTCCACCTTCTGGCCTTCCTGAAGCTGCTGCATGCCAGCTTCCTGGACGGCGGAAATGTGCACGAACGCGTCCTTGCCACCGTCATCGGGCTCGATGAAGCCGTAACCCTTGGTGGCATTGAACCATTTTACGGTACCTGTAGGCATTGTGCTTGCCTCTGTCCTGGTTGTCGTTCGAGGAAGTCGTTGGTCGCAAGCACCGATTCATGGCCTTTTGTGACGTTAGACCGAGCCTCAGAATACTATGACTTGACGCAAATCTTCTCCGGCGTCAAGTCGGTCGAAAGCCTCGTTGATTTCATCCAGTGGAATTTTTCGGGTGATCAGCTTGTCCACCGGCAGCAGTCCGCGCTGGTAGAGATCGATGTAGCGGGGGATATCGCGGACCGGGACGCAGCTTCCCAGATAACAGCCCTTGATGGTTTTTTCCTCCGCCACCAGGTTGACGTGCTGGACCGAGAAACTGGTATCCGGATGGCTGAGGCCGACGCTGGTCACGGTGCCGCCGCGCCGCGTCACCTTGTAGGCGGTTTCCATGGCGTCCACCGTGCCCGCCGCCTCGAACACGTACATCAGGCCACCGCCGGTGGCATCGCGGACGTTGTCGACGCAGTTGGGATCGGCGGCACTGAAGGTATCGGTGGCGCCCAGTTGCCGGGCATGGCCGAGCTTGCGCTCGTCGGTGTCGATGGCGACGACGCGCTCGGCGCCCAGCATCTTGGCGGCCAGCAGCGCATTGAGCCCGACGCCGCCGCAGCCGACGATCGCCGCCGTCGCGCCCATCGGCATCTGCGCCGCGTTCAAGACCGCGCCGACACCGGTGATCACGGCGCAGGAGAACAGCGCCGCCTCGTCTAACGGCAGGCTCTGGTCGATCTTGATCAGTGAACATTCGGACGCCACCGAATACTCCGCGAAGCAAGACACGCCGACCTGATGGTTGACGTGGGCGCCGCCCCTCCAGCTCAGGCGCTGGCCGCCGCCCAAGAGCGTGCCGGCCGCGTTGGCCTCCGCCCCCGGTTCGCAGAGCGCGGGACGGCCCGACATGCAGGGCTCGCAGTGGCCGCAGCTGGGTACGAAGACGAAGGCGACGTGATCGCCGGGTTTCAGGCGTTTGACGCCGGGGCCGACCTCCTCGACGACGCCGGCGGCCTCGTGGCCGAGCACCATGGGGATCGGCCTCGGCCGCGCGCCGTTGATGATCGAGAGATCGGAATGGCAGACACCGGCGGCGGCGACGCGCACCAGCACCTCGCCCTCGCCGGGCGCGTCAAGGTCCACGTCGGCGATCTCGACGGGGCGTGATTTCGCATAGGGCGTGGGGGTTTCTGTGGCGGTCAGCACGGCTGCGCGCATTTGCATGGTTCATCCTCCCAGACGGCTGTTTTTGCTTGGACAAAAGTGTAGCACGGCGGTGGCGAAAGAAAACGGGCCGGCAATGCCGGCCCGTAATCGAATGCGGTGCGAGGTGGCGTCAGCTCTTGTTCAGGCCCTTGCCCTTTTCGGCGCCCTGGCCCTTTTCCTTCTTGCCGGTGCCCTTCATGTCGCCGTCCTTGCGCTTCGACTCCTTGTCTTTTTTCTTCTTCTTTGTGTCGTCGTCATCGTCATCCTTGTCCTTCTTCCCCTTCTTCTCTTTCTTTTCCTTTTTCTCTTTCTTGTCCTTCTTGTCTTTTTTGTCGGCCGCGAAGGCGCTGTTGGTGCCGAGGCCCGTGGCATGGAAGCTCACCGGCGCGGCGACGCCGCCGAGCAGGAACGCGGCGAACAGGAAGACGGTCAGAATGCTGCGGATATTCATCAACAAAATCTCCGATTGGGGGTTGGCAGTTGGTCTATGTCTTTCGATCATAATACGTAACGGCATATGGCGAAAAGTTTAGTTTTTTCTTCGTTTCGAGGTGGCTTGCGCTTGGGCCGCGTGGCAAGCTCACGGCCATGAGCGAGACAGGACAATCGGCGGATATCCTGGTGATCGGCGGCGGCATCGCCGGCGCGTCGGCGGCCGCCGAAATGGCGTGGGCGGGCGCCGACGTGATCTTGGTGGAGATGGAGCCGCAGCCCGGTTACCACACCACCGGGCGCTCGGCCGCGACCTTCGTCAGCAGCTATGGCAACGACACCATCCGCCTGCTCAACGCCCTGAGCCGGCCGTTCTTCGACGCGCCGCCGGACGGTTTCGCGGATGTTCCCCTGCTGGCCCCGAGAGGCGCGCTATTCGTCGCCGATGACGCCCATGCGACGGAACTCAAGTCCGCCATCGACGATCCGGCCAACGCGCGGTTGCTGCAAGCCGTCGATACTGCCGGCGTGCTCGAACTTTCGCCGGCGCTCCGGCCCGAGGCCGCCGCCCTCGGCGCCTGGGAGGCGGATGCCGCCGACATCGACGTCGATGCGCTGCTGCAGGGCTACCTGCGCCGGCTGCGCCATGCCCACGGCCGCGTGGTGACGTCCGCAATGGTCAAGGGACTGCTGCGCCGCGCCGGCGCCTGGGAGGCGGAGACCTCTGCCGGCATTTTCTCGGCCCCCGTCGTCGTCAACGCCGCCGGCGCCTGGGCCGACGAGGTGGCGGCGCTGGCCGGTACGGCGCCGGTCGGCCTGGTGCCGAAACGGCGCACCGCACTGACCATCGATCCCGGCCTGGAAATCGCGCGCTGGCCGCTGACCATTTCCGCCGACGAGAGCTGGTATTTCCGGCCGGAGGGCGGCGACCTGCTGATTTCGCCGGCCGACGAAACCCCGCAACCGCCCACCGACGCGCAACCGGATGAGATGGACATCGCCGTCTGCATCGATCGTATCCAATCCAAGACCACCATGACCGTCACCCGCCTGGTCTCGAAGCGCGCCGGGCTGCGCTCGTTCGTCTTCGACAAGAGCCCCGTCGCCGGGTTCGCCGAAGACATGGACGGCTTCTTTTGGCTCGCCGGGCAGGGCGGTTACGGCATCCAAACGGCACCGGTGATGGCCGCCTATAGTGCCGGCATGGTGCTGGATGGCGAGCCGCCGGCAAGGCTGCTGGACGCCGGTCTTACAGCGGCGACGCTGTCACCGTTGCGGCTCCGCGCCGAGTAGACGCGCCGGGTTGCAAACGGGCGTCCAACGCCTATTCTGCATGCCATGAAAATGAAAGCCGCCGTTCTGCGCGAGCCGGGAATGCCGCGCCCCTACGCCGAGAGCCTGCCGCTGGCGATCGAGGAACTCGATCTCGACGGTCCCGCCGAGGGGGAAATCCTGGTCGAGATCGCCGCCGCCGGTCTCTGCCATTCGGACCTCTCCACCATCGAAGGCATCCGCCCGCGGCCTTTGCCGGCCGTGCTCGGCCATGAGGCCGCCGGCATCGTGCGCGAGGTCGGGCCTGGGGTCACGGCGCTGAAACCCGACGATCACGTGGTCATGGTCTTCGTCATGAGCTGTGGCACCTGCTCCGACTGCACCGGTGGCCGGCCCAATCTCTGTGGGTCCTCGATCGCCGCCAAGGCCAAAGGCGAACTGGTGGCGGGCGGCCGGCGGCTGCATTTGCACGGCGCCGATATCAACCACGCCGCCGGCATTTCGTGTTTCGCCGAATATGCCGTCGTCGATCAGCGCTCGGTGGTGAAGGTGCCGGACGACGTGCCGCTGCAAGACGCCGCGCTGTTCGGATGCGCGGTGATTACCGGCGTCGGCGCCGTCCTGAATACCGCGAACGTGCCGCAAGGCGCGTCGATGGCGGTGTTCGGCCTGGGCGGCGTCGGGCTCAATGCGGTGATGGCGGGTGCGCTCGCCGGCGCTTCCCACGTGATCGCCGTCGATGTGCACGAAGACAAGCTCGCCCTGGCGCGGGAGTTGGGCGCAACCCACGCCGTCAACGCCACTTCGCCGACAGCGGTCGAGGAAATCCGCGACCTCACCGGCGGCGGCGTCATGCACGCCTTCGACATGGCCGGCACGGTGAAGGCGCTGGAAGCGGCCTATGCCAGCCTGCGCACCGGCGGCGTCCTGACCAGCGCCGGCCTGGCGCCGGCGGATGCGCTGTTCCAGCTCAAGCCCTATGAGATGGTTTCCAGGGAGCTTCGCGTGCAGGGCAGCTACATGGGGTCATGTTCGCCGGCCCAGGACATGCCGAAATACCTGGAATTCTATCGCCAGGGGCGGCTGCCAGTGGATCGGCTGTTGTCGGGGACGCTGGGGCTCGACGGCATCAACCTCGGCTTCGACCGTCTCTCCGATGGCGAAGTGGTGCGCCAGATCTTGACACCCTGAGTTACTCCGCCGCCTCGGCGGTATCCTTGATCGCGACGTAGTCGTCGTTCTCGAAGCCCAAGCCGTCGTCGAGGATGCGCTTTCGCATGTCCAACCCGTTGCCGCCGTGCGCGGTCATCTGTTCGGGCGGCGTCGGGTTCGTGACCTCGGGCCAATGGCCGGGTTGCGCCTCCGCGCCCTCGGCGGCAATGGCCATGGGCTCGTCGTCCTGGATGGCCGGCGGCTTGGTGACGGTCATGATGTCCCAGGAGATTTCCAGCGGGATGTTGTTGGGATCGAAGAAATAGATCGACCAGATCGTTCCATGATCGACGGCGCCCGTCACCTCGAAGCCCGCCGCTTCCAGCTTGTCCTTGAAGCCGAACAAGGATTCACGCGAATCCACAGTGAAGGAAACGTGGTCGAAGCCCAAGGGCTGCTCGGTCGGCGAGCCGTGGAACTTACGTTCCATGACGCTGGCGCCCTCGTACTCGAAGAAGGCGACCTGGGTATTGCCGCAGCGGAAGAAATAGTGCCGGTAGCCGTCGTGACCGATGCCGGCGTGCAATTCCATGCCCAGAAGGTCGCGGTAGAAACGCACCGTCTTGGTCATGTCGTCGGTGATGAAGGCCAGATGGTTGATGCCGGTGATCTGCATGTGAACCTGCCGTTCTGTTTTCCCTGATTTGCTCTCGTATTACCAATATAGGCATTCAGAAGTTGATGGTCATCCCGCCGTCGATCACCAGCACGTGACCGTTGACGTAGGACGCCGCGTCGGAGGCCAGGAACGCCGCCGCGCCGGCGATCTCTTCGGGTTGGCCCCAGCGTTTGAAGGGGATGCGGGCCTCGACGAATTTCCGGACGTCTGTGTCCTCGACCCAGCGCGCGTTGGCCTCGGTGGCGAAGTAGCCAGGCGCGATGGCGTTGCAGCGGATCCCGTCCGGCGCCAGTTCCACGGCCAAGGCCCGGGTCAGCGCCTCGAGCCCGCCCTTGGCGGCGGTATAGGCGGCATCGCCCGGCCGGGCGCGCGGCCCGGCGATGGAGGTGATATTGATGATGGCACCCGTACGGTCCGCCTGACGCAGCCTGAGCGCCACGCCGCGTGTCAGGTCGTAGGCGGACGAGAGATTTCCTTCCAGGACGCGGCGAAAGGCATCGGGCGGGCAGGCTTCGATGGCGTGGCGGTGACGGAAGCCGACGTTATTGACCAGGATGTCCGGCGCATCGGCCTGGCCGTCCAGCCAGGCCTCGGCGGCGGCAGTGTCGAAGACGTCGAACGGCGCGGGTTCGGCGCCGAACCCGGCATCGGCGAGCTCGCGGCAGCGTTGGGAGAGTGCCGCCGCGTCGCGGCCGTTGAGCAGCACATGCGCGCCGGCTTCGGCCATCGCCTTGGCGATCTCCCAGCCGAGCCCGCGCGCCGAACCGGTGACCAGGGCGCGCCGTCCAGCGAGGCTGAAACGGTCCCGGTGCCCGCTCATGCCTTGGGTCTCGCGGCGGCCATGTCGTAATCGCGGAATACCTCGGCGACGCGGATGCGGTAATCGGTGAAGATGCCGGCGCGGCCTTGCGCTTGCGCGTCGCGGTGGCCGGCGACGGCGTACCAGGCTT
This sequence comes from Rhodospirillaceae bacterium, assembly GCA_038125725.1. Taxonomy (GTDB): domain Bacteria; phylum Pseudomonadota; class Alphaproteobacteria; order Rhodospirillales; family Casp-alpha2; genus TMED8. The sequence continues at coordinate 30,232 of JAYPEK010000030.1, read as the reverse complement.
CTACGGCTTCCTTGTCGCGCCAGAACGACAGCGACAGATATTTCCCTTCCTCGGTCAGGCTCTGAAAGCGTTCGACGGAAATGAAGCCGTCGATCCCCTCCAGTTCGTCGCGCAACCCGGCGGCCAGGTCGAAATATCGCTGGGCCCGGTCGGGGTCGGGCAGGACCTCGAAAATGACGGCAATCATCGGTGCATCTCCGCTGCAGGGTTGACCCGGTCGGGCCGGCATGGTTTGCCTGATTAAACCATCAACCGTGGACGACACAAAGATCATGACCGAGAAAATCGTATTCCTGGATTCCGACTCGCTGCCGCCGCATATCCCGGTGCCGCGCCCGGCCTTCGATCACGAATGGGTGCAATACCCCGCGACGCCGCCGGAACAGGTCAAGGAGCGCCTCTCAGGCGCCACCCTGGCCATCGTCAACAAAGCGCGGGTCACGGCGGATGTCCTGGATGCCTGCCCGGACTTGCGCATGATCTCGGTCGCCGCCACCGGCACCGATATCGTCGATGTGGCTGCCTGCCGGGAACGCGGCATCGTCGTCTCCAACGTACAGGGCTACGCCGTCGATACGGTGCCGGAGCATGCCTTCACCCTGATCCTGGCGCTGAGAAGGGCACTTTTGGGATTCGCCAAGGATGTGGCCGAGGGCGCCTGGTCGCGGGCCAACCAGTTCTGCCTGTTCACGCACGGCATTTCGGATTTGAAAGGCAGCCGCCTCGGCATCATCGGCAACGGCGAGTTGGGCCGCGCCACGGCCGCCATCGGCGCCAACGGCTTCGGCATGGAAGTGGTTTATATGGAGCACGCCACCGTCACCGATGCCCAGCGTGCGGCGATGAACTTCGTCAGCTTCGACGAGATTTTGGAAACGGCGGACGTGATCTCCGTCCATTGCCCGCTGACGCCGAAGACGGAAAACCTGTTCGACATGAGCGCCTTCAAACGCATGAAGAAGACGGCGATCCTGATCAACACCGCGCGTGGCGCCATCGTCTCGGAACCGGACCTGGTGACGGCGATCGAAACCGGCGAGATTGGCGGCGCCGGCATCGATGTGCTGGCCAAGGAACCGCCGGCGGCGGGACATCCCTATGAGGCACTGCTGGGGTGGCCGAACTTCATCCTGACCCCGCATATCGCCTGGGCCAGCGACCAGGCGATGAGCACGGTGGCGGCGACCACCATCCGGAATATCGAGAACTTCGTCGCCGGCAATCCGACCAACGTGGTCAGCTAGGCGCTTCTGATCTAGGTGCTTCTGATGAAGTCGCGGATGCGCGGCGCGATGTGGGCACGCCAGCGGCTGCCGTTGAAGACGCCGTAGTGGCCGACGTCGGGCTCGATGAAGTGTTCCTTCTCGGCGTCTTTCAGGCCCGAACAGAGCGCATGCGCGGCGATGGTCTGGCCGGGCGGGCAGATGTCGTCCTTGCCGCCCTCGACGGTCATCAGCCGGGTCTTCTTGATCAGTGACGGGTCGACCTTGATGCCTTTGTGCACCATCTTGCCGCGCGGCAGTTCGTGGGTCCGGAACACGCGCTCCACCGTTTCCAGGAAGAACGCCGCCGGCAGGTCCATGACCGCCAGGTATTCGTCATAGAAGGCGCGGTGCTGGTCGGCGGAATCGCCGTCGCCGATGATCAGGTGATTGAAATAGTTGAGCTGTGCGCTGACGTGGCGGTCCAGGTTCATGTACATGAAGCCGGAAAGCTGCAGGAAGCCCGGATAGACGCGCCGCAACGCCCCCGGATGCGGCATCGGCACGCGGGAAATGACGTTGCGTTCCAGCCAGGCGATATCGTGGCGCATGACCATTTCATTGGATTCTGTCGGGTCGATGCGGCTGTCGATGGGACCGCCCATGAGGGTCATGGTTTTCGGCTGCATGGGATCGTCCAGCGCCGCCATGTGGGCGATGCCGGCCAGCACCGGCACCGCCGGCTGGCAGACGGCGATGACGTTCAAATCGGGACCCAGGAAGCGCATGAAGTCGATGCAGGTGTCGATGTAATCGTCGAGTCCGAACTCACCCAGCGCCGCCGGCACCATGCGCGCGTCGGCCCAGTCAGTGACGTAGACGTCGTGGTCCTGTACCAGCGTCGCCACGGTGCCCCGCAGCAGCGTCGGGTAGTGCCCGGACATGGGCGCCACCAGCAGGACCTTCGGAAGCTGCTTCTTGGTGTCGGTGACGAAATGGGTGAGGTTACAGAAGCTCGTGCACAGGACCACCTCTGGCTCGGCGCCGTCGATGCCCCAGTCGGGGCGGCCGTAGCGGCGCGTGGCGCCGTCGAACCAGCGCAGCGCCGCGTCCGTATAGCGGCCGGCGGGCGTGTCGATCCACGGGTTGAGGCCGGCGTCGGTGAAGACTTTCTGGACTTCGCATAGCGCCTTCATCGGGGCCAGGGCGGCATGCGTGAGCTCATAGGCGTGGTAAAGCATGCATCAAGGATAGCAGGTGGGTGCCGGAGGAAAAGCCTATTGTGCAGTGCACAAGCCGGGGACGTTCCTCTTGACCGGGGTGCCGGGGCGGCTAGGCTCTCGGTATCACCCCGACACCCTCCACGCAAACGGGAGGCAGCCCATGGTTTTCGGCCTATTCGGCAAAAGCGACGCGAAGATTCAGGAACTCATCGACAACAAGCAGTTCGATGAGCTGCCCATCGAGGTCATCGACGAATTGGGCAAGGACCTGATCGTCACCACCGAGACGACGCTGTCGGGCTACGAGATCGAGGAGCGAATCGAGGTCATCACCGCCGAGTGCGTGTTCGGCATGAACATCTTCCGCGACATGTTCGCCGGCATCCGCGACATCTTCGGCGGCCGCTCGTCGGCGTCGCAGAAGGTGCTGCGCGATGCGCGCCGCACCTCGATGACGGAGCTTCGCCGCGAGGCGCTGATTTCCGGCGCCAACGCCGTGGTCGCGGTGGACCTCGACTACTCCGAGATTTCCGGCGACGGCAAGAGCATGCTGCTGGTGGTCGCCAGCGGCACCGCTTGCCGGGTGCGCAAATTGTGAGCACGGCCATGGCAGCCGACGGCGCCGTCGCCGAGACCACCGCGCAGGTCGAGGCGCAACTGGCGCAACAGGTGGAGACCGTCTCCAAGTGGGTCGACACGCTGATCGAGTTCGGCGTTACCTACGGTTTCCAGATTCTCGGCGCCCTGGTCTTTCTGTTCATCGGCCTGAAGCTCGCGGGCTGGGCGGGCAAGCGGGTCTCGGGCCTGCTCGAGATCAAGCATATCGACCAGACCCTGGCGCGCTTCATCGGCAATGTGGTGAAGATCGTCGGCGTGGTGTTCCTGGTGATCATCACGCTCGGCAATTTCGGCATTTCCATCGCGCCCCTGATCGCGCTCGCCGGCGCATCCGCCTTCGGCGCCACCATGGCGATCCAGGGGCCGCTTTCCAACTATGGCGCCGGCCTGTCGATCATCCTGGCCAGGCCGTTCGCGGTCGGCGATACCATCACCGTCAACCGCACCACGTCCGGCGTGGTCGAGGACATATCGCTCGGCCATACGCTGTTGAAGGGCGAGGACGGCGAGCGCATCACCATTCCCAACAAGGAGATCGTCGGCCGGGTGATCGTCAATTCCGACGAACGCCGCGTGGTGCAGACCCGCATTTCCGTCGGCGACGGTCAGGATATCGAGGCGGCATTGGCCGCCGTGCGCGAGACGCTGGCGGGGATCGAGGATCTGGCCGACGGCCCGCCGCCGCAGGTCGGCATCCATGATTTCACCTATGGCGGCATCGTCATCGGGGTGCGTTTCTGGGTGCCGAGCGCGCGCTACTTTCAGGTCCGCTACGCGGTCAACGGCGCCATCCATGCGGCGCTCGCGAAGGCCGGCATCGCCATGCTGGCAGCCGGCGCGCTGGCCGTGACGGCGGCGTCATTGTCGGCAGACGAGGACGAAGAGGACGCCGGCGGCGCCATCACCTGATTTATTGACGTCCCGGGTGCAGCGCCTGGAACAGCTTATCCCTGGAGATACCGAGGCGCTTGGCCGCGCTGTCGAAATCGGGCGGCGGTGGGCCGAGCGCCTGATGCAATTCCTGCACGGAAATCCCCAAGCGCTCCGCCGCGGCGTTCAAATCCGGCGGGCCGCCCATACCTCCACCGGGACCTCCACCGGGACCTCCACCCATGCGGCCGCCTTGTGGGCCGCCAAAGCCGCCGCCTTGCCCCATACCGCCTTGCGGACCAAAACCGGGGCGCCCGAAACCGCCGCCCATGCTTCCACCTGAAGGTGGTCCCATGTTCGAAGGCCGCGTCATGCCGGGAGCGCCGCCGCCGGGAGGGCCCATTTCGTGCGGTAGACCGCTACCGCCGGGTCCCGCCCCGGGACCGCCGCCGGCACCGCCGGGACCACGCAACGCAAAGGTGCCGTCGGGGGTGCCGACCCAGCAGCGCGGGATGAACGGAAACTCCGCCGTGATGACATAATGGTAGGTGCCGCCGGGAAACTCCGGCGTCACGCCCTCGCGCCCGTTGCAGGCATCGAGATCGCCCGTGCCCGGTGCATGTTCGTAGTCCTGCACGTAGGTGCCGTCGTAGCGGCCGCCGGGACCGGAGGGGCGGTTGCCGGACTTGACGCGGTAGCTCGCGTGCAATTGCACCACCGGGCTTCCGGCGTTGGCCGGGTCGCGATAGCCGTAGGGGCCGTAGATGGGGAAGCCGTCGGCGGCGTAGCCGATCAGCGCCGGCTTTTCGCGGAACGGGAACTGATCGATCAGGCCGGTCGGCAGCGCATGATAGTGGTAGGCGCCATTCGGTTGGACGTGGGCGTTGTGCTGATCCAGGCCCAAGTCCATGGCGCCGGACATGGCTTCCACGTTCCACCCCGATGAGCGGTCGCGGTTCCAGTATTCCGCCGTCAGCGGATCGAAGGGAACGCCATTTAAGGCGATGCCGAAGTTCTGGTGGCCGAGTTGGGTAATGCGGCCGGTTTTCGCAGGATGCACCGGCACGCGGAAATCGTAATTCTGTTGCTTGATGGAATGCGGGTTGCCTCGGTTGGGGAATTGCCCCGGCTGGTGGTCGGGGATGCCGTCGGCGCGGACGTAGCGGTAGCCGCTCCCGGTATCGATGGAAATGCGCGCCGCCGCCTCCGCCGGATGAAGCAAGAACGACCAGGGATTGAAGATTTCGGCCTTCTTCACCTTGGGCGCCGATCCGGCTGTCGGCTTGACGCCGTGGGCCATAGCCGGGCTGCCGGCGGCGAGCGCCAAGGCGAGCGCCAAGGCGAGCGCCACGGTACCGGTGGCGATGATGGTGATCTTTCTGCTCATGCCAGTTCCCCTCAACCGGAAATTTCTTCGTCGTAGTTTCCGAGATGTTGGAGAAAGGTTGCAACGAATTTTTCCGGCGCCTCATACATCACCCAATGGCCGGCGTCGGGGATGATGTCGAACAGGCAGTCGGGCTGCCTTGCGCGGAACAGGTCGCGCCGTTCGTGGATGTCCTCGATGCCGCCGCCGGTGATGTCGAGATTGCCCCAGATGCCGCCGATACGGGCCTGGATGCGGGGCAGGGCTTGGATCAGCGCGTCGCTGACGGAAATGCGCCGGCTGCGCAGCCGCCCGCGCTCGATATTGGCGCGATGGATGTGCACGGCCAACGGGTCGATGGAGGCCGTGTGCGCCAACATCAGGAGCCTCAGGTTGTTGCGGTGGACGGCGTCGATCTCGGCATCCGCCAGGCGCGGGTCCGGCACCTGGATGCCCTGGACGATGTAGTGCAACGGTCCGAAACCGGCGGCGCCGACGGCGGTGAAACTGCGGCAGCGTTCGGCGAAATGCGCCGCGGTATGGGCACTGGCGACACCGCCGAACGAAAACCCGGCGATATCGAAGGGCGCCTCAGAGCCCAGCAGTTCATCGATGCCGGCGGCGATCACCGGTACCAGCGGGTCGATGGTGAGGGGGCGACCGATGGCGGCGGAATCGCCCATCCCCGGGATGTCGCCGGCGAGCACCGTGGTCCGTGCGGCCAGCGCCGGTATCGCCTTGATCCAATGGGTCCACGATCCCCAGCCGCCGTGCAAAAGCACCAGCGGCGGTTTGTCTGTTGGTCCGCTCCAGCGGTGCCAGACCATGGTGCCGTCGCCACAGGGCGTCTCCAGGCGTTCACCATGGTCGGCCACGGCGGCGACCACGGCATGCGGGTCGGCGTTCCAGTCGATGTCGAAGGCGAGGGGGATGTGCGAAGTCATGGCGGCGGCCATTGTCGGTGCCGCGGCCAAAATTGCAACGCGAAAGCGCTGCCGAAAATGACAGGCCCGCGTGCCGGATCGGGACGCGGGCCTTTCTGGAATTCGTCAGTCCGTCGGGTGCGGACCGTTCAGCGGATGATCTGCGCTCCTGGGCTCGATCGCATACATGGTCGTTTCTCCTTCCGTGCTTGGCCATTCTGGCCCATCGCCACATTGGGCCGAGAGCGCAAGCACGTCAGTGACGGCGATCACAACAGCGTATCGGGGGAAATCTTGCCAACAGGTAAACGGGGAAGGGGCGTTGCAAATGAAAACGGCGCCAGCCGCTGAAGACACCCTGTCCGATTGTAGGATCGGAAACCGTCGGGATCGCCAGTGGCCGGCGCCGCATATCAAAAACCGGGAATGCTAGGCCGCGAAGCTGCCCTCGCGCCAGGCGGCAGTGCTCTTGCAGTTGGTGCAGACGCGTTCACCGATATGGCTGGACGTAAATAGCTTACCGCACATGAGGCAACTGCGCTCTTTGCGGATCGGCGGTTGGTCCGGTTCCGGTTTCTTATTGTTACTTCTGGACGACATTCATTCCCTCCCGGATGTCATTTCCATTTTGATCTCAATGACATTAGCGAAAAACCTTCTCCTGCGGCGCCGGTTTTCATCCGAACTGCCGCACCCCCGTTTTCGAAATGTCATCGTGTACGGCTTGTATCCTACAGCAAAGGTTTAAATTTTGCAAGGACTTAGATAGTTTTGCATGGTGAAACGGATACTTCCAAAACCGAGCAAAAAAATCCATCTGTTCCCGTAGAAGCCGGTGTCAGCCGCAAACCCGGCCCGGTCGGTGGTGGCGCGCCGCCGACGGTTTCCGACCAGACGCGATCGATCGGCAGCGCCTGGAAACGCGGAAAGTGCTCCAGGAACCAGGCCATTTGCCGCTCGTTTTCCTGTTGCAGGAGCGAGCAGGTAGCATAAATCAGCCGTCCGCCCGGCCGCACCATGGCCTCGGCGTCGGTGAGAATACGGCGCTGGCGTTCGATCAGGTCGTCCAGGTCGGTCGGCGTGAAACGCCATTTGGCGTTGGGGTCGCGCCGCCAGGTGCCGGTGCCGGTGCAGGGCACGTCGACCAGCACCCGGTCGGCACGTCCCGCCTGTTCCGACACCCAGTTGTCGTCCTGGGCGGCGATGACGCGGCATTTCACCTGGTGCGCGCCGGCGCGTTTCAGACGCGGACGCAACCGGTCGAGGCGCATGCGCGAGATATCGCAGGCGATCAACTTGCCGGCCACGCGCCCGTCGCGGCACATGGAGGCGGCCAGCGCCAGGGTCTTTCCGCCAGCGCCGGCGCAGAAATCGATCACTGTCATGCCGGGCCGCGCATCTGTCAGCAGCGCCAGCAGTTGCGAGCCTTCGTCTTGGATCTCGACAAGGCCCTGCTTGAAGGCTTCCGTGCCGCCGAGCCGGGGCCGGCCCTCGACACGAAGCCCGAGCGGCGAAAAAGGCGTCTCGGCGGTATCGACGAAGGCCGCGGAGAGGGCGCGTTTGGCCTCTTCGCGGGTGGTCCGGAGCGTATTGACCCGCAGATCCACCGGCGCGGTCTCGTTCAACGCCGCCAATTCCTCGACCAGCCGCCCGCCCCAGAGCTGCGTGAAGGCGTCGGTCATCCAGGCGGGGAATTCATAGGCGACGTCGGGCGGCATTTCCGCGTGGTTCAGCGGTCGGCCGTAGAGCGAGTCCGCCAGAGCCGCCTCCGCGTCGCTCAAGGCCTCCGGGCAATGGCGCCCGCCCGAGAACAGCCCGGCGACCTCGTCCGGCGAGGTGTGGTCCTCCAGCGTCAGCGCGGCGATCAGGAGCGCGCGCGGTTCGGGCGCCTCGCCACTGCTGCCAAGATCGATGCCGGTGCGTTCGACCCACCACGAAAGCCGCGACCGGCGACGCAGGACGCCATAGACCCGTTCCTGGATGGCGCGGCGGTCGGAGGAGCCGGCGTAACGCCGCTGGCGGAAATAGTCGTCCATCAGCACGTCCGGTGGCGTGGTGCCGCCCCAGACCGCGCCCAGCAGTTCCGCCGCTGCCTGCAGCCGTGCCCCCGGTGTCATGAGAAACTCCCTGAAATCATGGCCGCAAGGTAGCACCTCGCTGCGCCCAGGCCACGGTCAAATTCCCGTGTTGGCGAGCGCGTGCAATTCCCTTGGGCTCACGGCTTGCGCTATGATCGCAACCGGTCGGGAGGGGAGCTATCCATGTATCGACACCTATTGTTGGCGCGTTTCGGGTTGACCAATCTGGTCGCCGTCGGGTTGCTGGGAGCGGCCTACCTGCAAGGCTGGTTGAAGCCGGTGCTGGAGGCCGATCTCGTGGAACTGAGCGGGGTCATCGCCGCGCTATTTCTATATGGTTTCGTCCGTTGTGCCGCGGCGTTGTGGCACATCAACCGCGAGCTCAACGACGTCGAGGCCGGCATCCCGGCGATGGGTTCGCACGCGCGGCGCTACCTGGACGCCGCCGACGAGGTCGCCGCCGGGGTGCTCAGGCTGCGCCTCACCAACCGCATCTCGATCGTTCGGCAGATTGCCAACTCATTGGTTTTCCTAGGTTTAATCGGGACGGTGATCGGGTTCATCATTGCCCTTTCCGGCGTCGATCCGGAGGCCGCCAGCGATGCCGAACGCATCGGCGCCATCATCACCAACCTGATTTCCGGCATGTCGGTGGCGCTGAATACGACGCTGGTCGGCGCCGCCCTCTACGTCTGGCTGATCGTCAATCACCGGCTGTTGACGACCGGCACGGTGTCTTTGCTGACCGGCACGCTGGAACTGGGCCAGCGACGGGGGCTGCAAGGGGGCGGCGGCCATGGACGAGCTTGATTATCTCGACGACGACAGCACCGGCACCGTTTTTCGCGACGTGATCCTGTTGGCGCTGATCGGTTTCGTCGCCATGGTCATCATGCTGTTGCCGCACATCAGCCCGAAGCAGAAAGAGACCGAGGACACCAAGGCGCCCGGCAACGTCATCGTCGAAATGCACTGGCCGAGCGACATGCCCTACGATGTGGACCTCTGGGTGAAGGCGCCGAAGGAGGGGCCGGTGGGGTTCTGGAACCAGGGCGGGCGGGTGTTCAACTTGCTGCGCGACGACCTGGGCGCGGAAGGCGATGCCACCAACGAGAACTACGAGGTTTCCTATTCGCGTGGCATTCCGCCGGGTGAGTACGTCGCCAATGTTCACATGTACGGGCACCTGAAGCCCGGCGTGCGGATTCCGGTGAAGGTGGTGGTCAGCGTCAAGCAACCGAACGTCGATACCCGCCAACTGTTGCAGACGACCGTCTATCTGGAGCGTTCCAACCAGGAGGTGACGGCGTTCCGCTTTCGTCTCGATGCCGACGCCGACGTTGTCGAGGGCAGCGTCTCGACCCTCAGCTACCCGCTGATTACCGGCCTCCTCTAGGAGAGTGTCATGGATACACTGATCTACGTCTTCATCTTCGCCACCGGCGTCATCGCGGCGCTCGCCAGCCTGGCGATCTGGGCGCCCAGGAGGTCCGCCGTCCGGTTGTCGGCGGTGCTGGTGGCGGCACTGGCGATCCCGGTTTCTTACGTGCAGTTAGTGGAGTTCCTTTCCAAGCCGAAGCCCAAGACTTTCGAATGGTTCGAGCGTGACGTGGAGGAGGCGGAAATTCTTGGCGTCAGTCTCAGCGAGGGCGAGGCCATCTACATGTGGCTCTTGTTCGATGGCACCACCGAACCCCGCTACTACGCCTTTCCCTGGAACCTGAAGATGGCGGAGCAGCTTGAGCAGGACATGACCAACGCCACCATCAACAACTCGCGCATCAAGCTGAAAAACCCGTTCCAGCGCCGCCCCGACGGCGATCCCTTGGGCGAACTGAATATCGAGATCATACCGCCGGCGCGGATGCCGATGAAGCCGCCCCGCATTCCGCCGCGCATCTTCAACCCGCGCGGCCAGGACGTTTAGCTGGGGCCTAGGCGCGTCCGTCCACGGCGCCACCGGCGGTAACCAGCGCCTCGATCTCATCCGCCGTGAGGCCGTGTTGGGCAAGTACGTCGCGGGTATCCCAACCCAAGGGTTGCGCCGGGTGTCCGGTGGGCAGCTTCTCGCCTTCCACCAGGATGGTCGGGCGGATGGTGGTGACGGTGCCTTCCGTCGGATGCTCCACCTGGGCGGTGAGTCCGACCTCGCGGATATGCGGGTCGTCGGGGAGCGTCTCCAGCGTATGGCAGGTCATCGCCGGCACGTCCTCGGCGGCGAGCGCCTCCAGCCAATGGGCGGAGGTGTTTTCGGTCAAGGAATTGGCGCGCAGGTCGAACCATTCCGTGGCGTGCTTGAAGCGCGCGGCGATGGAGCAGAAACGCGGATCGTCGATCAGTTCCGGCTTGCCCACGGCGCGCAGGAAGCCCGCCGCCTGGGCGTCGTTGTTGGCGGAAATGCTGAGCCAGCCGTCCGAAGTGCGCACCGGCAGGTTGTTGGGATCGAGCACGCGCGCGTCGCCCGCCGGCCCCAATGCCGGCTCGAAGCTGGTTGGGCCCAGGTGTTCCTGCATGACGAAGGCGGCCATGGTTTCGAACATCGGCACCTCGATGGCCGCACCCTTGCCGTCACGGCTGCGCTTGAACAGCGCCATGGCGATGGCGCCGGCGGTGATCTCGCCCACCGTGTGGTCGCAGAGCAACAGCGGCGCGTATCTGGGCATGCCCTCGCGGCGCTCGAACAGGCCGGCGACACCCGAAACACCCTGCACCACGGTGTCGTAGGCGGGGCGGCCGCGATAGGGGCCGTCCGGGCCGAAGCCGGTGATGGTGCAGTGGATCAGCGCCGGATTGAGCTTGTGGCAGCTTTCCGGATCGAGGCCCAGGCGCGCCAAGGCCTCCGGGCGCATGTTGGAGACGAAGACGTCGCAATCGGCGAGGATCTTGTCGAGTGCCGCCCGCGCGTCCGGGTTTTTCACATCCAGGCAGACGGAGCGCTTCCAGCGGTTGAAGTGCATGTATTTGCCGGAAAGCCGCCCCGACGGCGATGGCCCGCCCAGTTGGCGCAGCGCATCGCCGGACGGCGGTTCGATCTTGATCACCTCGGCGCCCTGGTCGGCGAGGCGCAGCGTCGCCGTCGGCCCGACGACGATGGAGGTCATGTCGAGGACGCGGATGCCCGAAAGGGCCCGGTCGTCGTCTTTGATGGGATCGTTCATGTGGCCTTGACCTCCAGAAGTACGTTGGCGTTTTCGTCCTGCACCCACAGCATCCAGCCGCTGTCGGTGTTCATGCCGCAAAGCCGGATCGGCTGGCCGCAGATGACGGCACCGGTGTTGCGTGCCTCGAAGCTTTTCGGCTGCTCATCCAGCTTGCGGTCCAGCAGATCGACCAGCAGCAGCGCCGTCAGCCCGCCGTTGACGATCAGGCCCGGATAGCCCTCGGTGCCGGTGGTATAGGCCTGGTCGTAATGGATGCGGTGGGTGTTGAAGCAGATCGCCGAATAGCGGAACAACTGCTGCGGTTCGGTGACGATGTCGTCGAAAAAATCCGGCTCGCCCGGCGGCTGCACGCCGGGGCGCGGACCCTTGGCGGCGCCGGGTGCCGCTTCCTCGCGGTAGATGGTGTCCTGTTCCTCGACGATGGCCGGCGCGTCCGAACCGTCGCGGTAGATGGAATGCCGCAACGTCACGATCACCAGCTTGCCCGTCCGGCCTTCCTTCGGCGTGATCGCGGTGACCTCGCTCACCCGCCGGAGCCGATCGCCGATGACCACCGGTGAATGGTAATAGAGCCGCCGGCCGCCCAGCATGCGGCGCGGCAGCGGCGCCGGCGGCATCAGGGTATCGATGGCGGCATGGCCGTCACCCTTCAAGTCGCTGGTCAGCGTCAGCGGCGTGAACAGGCACATCTGCCAACCGTTGGGCAGCGGGTCGCCGTCTCGGAAGTCGTAGGGGTCGCGGTTCAACAGCGCCGCCACCCGGCGCACCAGCATCACCGCGCATTCGTCATAAGCGTCCTCGCTCTTGCCGATCCATTCGGCCAGCGCGCCGATATTGTCACTCATCCCTTCGGTCCTCTCATCCCTTGCCGCCTCCGTCTTCTCCCCAGGCCCGCGGCGGAAAGGCCGCCATGAGGGCATCCAGCCGTTGCTTGGCATCGTCGCCTTCCGCCGACAGCCCCGCGAACAGCTCGGCCGCGCCGGTGAACATGCCGCCTCCCAGTTCCGGGCCGGCGAAATCGGCGATTTCCTGCATCTCCGCCACCCAGCGGTAGGTCTTCGGGTACATGCGCGCGATGCGTTCCTCGAGCCAATGCTTGAGCTCCGGCTGGCTGCGCTCCAACTCCGCCATCAAGGCCTGTTCGGCGCCGACCCGCGACGCCGCCAGGTAGCTCGCCGTGCCGAGCGCCTGCAGGCCCTTCATCACCGCCGCGAAGCTCATTTTCAGTGCCGACGCGGCGCCGTTGGGCCCATCCAGGGAGAGCATGTTGAGGCCGAAGTCGCCGAGCCGCATGGCCGCGTTTCGGTCAGGGCCGGAGACGTGAATCCAGGGGCCATCGTAACCATCGCGCGGCTCGGTGCCGACGATACATCCGTCGACGAAGCGCGCGCCGGCGGCGGCAACGGTTTCGCCCACCTTGAGCGCCGTATTCGGGTTGATGGCATTGAGATCGATATAGACGGGTGCCCTCTTGGTGTTTCGGAGGGTATCGGCAAAGGCCTCGGCGGCGGCCAGCGCCTGACCCGGCGGCACCACGGAAAGCACCAGCGTCGCTTCGGCCACTTCCGCCGCCTGGCAGGCCCGAATGCCGGCCGCCTCGGCGCGCGCCAGGCTTTCGGCGCCGCGCCCGGCGAGGTCGCAACGGACCAGCGCGCCCCGATCGCCGAGGCGCCGGGCGAGGGCAGTGCCCATCCGGCCGGGGCCGATGAGGCCGATTTCAAGCGTGGACATGACGTGAGCGCTCTGAAGACATGCGGGAAGGCTAAGAGCGGCGGTTCAGCGCATCAAGCCAAATTGCACGGAGAGTGGTTGATGCCCGCATAACGGATGCGGATAATGCCGGCCGGGAGCGCGAAAGGGGGAAAACGATGGCGGCAGGCGGGCGGAACTGGGCGGCGCGCCTGCCATTCTTCTTCGGCTGGGTGATCGTCGCCATCGCCTTCGTCACCATGGCGGTGAGCGTGTCTTCGCGCACCGCATTCTCGTTGCTGTTGCCGCCGCTGATCGACGAATTCGGCTGGCAGCGGGGTCTTGCCGCTGGCGCGTTCTCATTCGGGTTTCTGGTCTCTGCCGTCCTGAGCCCCTTGATCGGGCGTCTGGTGGACCGCCATGGCCCCAGGATCGTCATCCTTACGGGTGTCGCGCTGATGGCTTTGGGGTTGTTGCTGGCGCCGGGCATTGAATCCCCCTGGCAGCTTTACCTGACCCTCGGCGTTCTGGTCGGTTGCGGCACCAACCTGATGAGCTTCACCGTGCAGGCGCTCTACCTGCCGAACTGGTTCCGGCGCCGGCGCGGGCTGGCAATCTCCATCGCCTTTGCCGGTGTCGGCGCGGGCGCGGTGCTGATCCTGCCCTGGCTGCAGACAATCATCGAGGCAAGCGGCTGGCGGGCATCGTGCCGTGCCCTGGGCTTTCTGGTCATCGCTGTGCTGGTTCCGTTGAACCTGTTCGTGCGCCGCCGCCCGGAAGACCTCGGCCTGGAACCGGACGGCGGCGACGGCGCCGGTGAAGGGAGACCGGCCAAACGGACCATCCGCGTCGTCGACGAGGATTGGGCGGCGCGCGATTGGACGCTCCGCCTGGCGATGCGGACCGGCCGCTTCTGGTGGCTGGCGGTGGCGTTCTTCTGCATTCTGGTGGCCTGGTATTCGGTGCAGGTGCACCAGACCAAGTACCTGGTCGAGATCGGGTTCACGCCGATGATCGCGGCCTGGTCGCTGGGGATCGTCAGTGTCGTCGCGGTGCCGGGGCAGATCGGTTTCGGCGCGCTATCCGACCGCATCGGGCGTGAGTGGATCTGGTCCACCGGCTGCGCCGGATTCGCCGTCTGTTACGGCCTCCTGATCGCCATGGAGCATCATTCCTCCGAGCTGTTGCTCTACGCCATGGTGTTCACGCAGGGATTCTTCGGCTACGCCATCACCTCGGTGCTGGCGCCGGTGGTGGCGGAATTGTTCGAGGGACCGCACTACGGCGCCATCTTCGGCACGCTGACGGTGTTCATGATCGCCGGCGGCGCGGCGGGGCCATGGATTACCGGCGTGATCTACGACGTCACCGCCAGCTACGCGCCCGCCTTCGTGTTTGCCGGCATTTGTGCCGCCGTCTCGGGTTTGGCGATCTGGTTCGCGGCGCCCGGCAAGGTGCGTGCCGTGCCGGGGCGGATCAAGCCGTAGCGCGGTTCCCGGCCCGGCGCGCCAGGGTCATGATGAAGAGCGCGGCAAGCACGAAGCCGGCGGCCGACCAGAACACCAGCGTCGGATGCCCATTGTCGAGGAACCAGCCGTTGAACACCGGCGACACCGACGACCCGATGGCGTAGCCGACAAAGACGAAGCCGAAAACCTTGCCGGTCTCGCCGGCCGGCGCCACCTCGCGCACCATCAGATCGCGCGCCGGCAGCGCGCCGCCCATGCCGACGCCGGCCAGCGTCAGCAGCGCCACCGCCGACCAGGGACCGAGGCTTACGTTCGCCGCCAGCACCAGGCAGGCGGCCGCGAAGACAAGCGAAAACGCGGCGGTCGCCAAGTGGCGGGGCGTCCTGTCGACGACGATGCCGGCGAGCAGAATGCCGGCGGTGAGGCCGAACAGGTGTCCGGTCAGGGCGGCGTTGGCCTGGCCCAAGTCGAGGCCGTGGCGGTTGATCAGCACGGAAACGGTGAACGACGTGAGGCCGCTCGATGCCATGGCGAACAGGATGAAATAGGCGAGGAACAACAGCACCGCCGGCGACAGCACCACCGCGAGGCCGCTACCCTTGGGCGTTTGCGGACCAGCGGCCGGTTTCGGCGGCTCGCCCTGCATGACGCCGCGCCGCACCGCCATGACGGCCATCACCATCAGCCCGACGGCGCCGCTGACACCCAAGGCCATGCGCCAATCGCCCCAGCCGGCCAGCGCCAGCATGCAGATCGGCGCAATGGCGCTGCCGGCGTAGCCGAGGAAGGTATGCAGCGAAAAGGCGCGTCCCAGCCGCTCCGCGCCGATGGAACCCGCCAGGATGGCATAGTCGGCCGGATGGAAGACGCTGTTGCCGATGCCGGCGATCAAGGCGAGCAACAGCAGGATGGCGTAGCTGCCGGAAAACCCCATCAGCATCACCGCGCCCGCCGTCAGCGCCAGCCCGGCAAGCAGCACGCGGGTCGGTCCCCAGCGGTCGACCAGGAAGCCCACCGGCGCCTGCAAGACGCCGCCCAGCAGGTTGTAGGCGGTCATGGCCAGGCCCAGTTCCACGTAGCTGACGCCGAATTCCGCCTTCAGCAGCGGAAACAGCGGCGGCAGGGCATAGATGTAATAATGGCTGAGTAGATGCCCGGCGCCGATCAGGCCGTTGACCCAGCGCTCGCGCGTCTTCACTTGGATATCGGGGGAGAGGGCCGCCGCCGCCGCGTCGCTCATGCCGGGCCTCAGTTGCGGTCCGAGAGGTCCATGGCGCGGACGAAATTACCCAGGTTCTTCTGGCGCACCCGCCGGGCACGCTCGGCGGTGAGGATGGAGTTGGCGGTTTCGACGCTGGTCTCGATATCCTCGTTGATGATGACGTAGTCGTATTCGGCCCAGTGGCTCATTTCCGCATAGGCGCGGTCCATGCGGCTCTGCACGACCTCGGCGGAATCCTGGTTGCGGGTCAGTAGCCGGCGCTCCAGTTCCTCAAGCGACGGCGGCAGGATGAAGATGGTGACCAGATCCTCAAGCGCGTTTTGGCGCAACTGCTGCGTGCCCTGCCAATCGACGTCGAACAGCACGTCCTTGCCGTTTTCCAGCGCCGCCATCACCGGGCCGCGCGGCGTGCCATAGGAATTGCCGAACACGGTGGCGTGTTCCAGGAATTCATTGGTGCGCACCATCTTGTCGAATTCGAGTTGGTCGACGAAGTAGTAGTCCTTGCCGTCGACCTCACCCGGGCGGATCGGGCGCGTCGTCGCCGAGACAGACATGGCCAGTTCCGGATGGCGGTCCAGCAGCGCGCGCGAGATGGTGGACTTGCCCGCGCCCGAAGGCGAGGAAAGCACCAGCATCAATCCACGGCGGGTTACCTGGTCGGGGGTCACGCGCTTCGCCTCGTCCGTCATTCCACGTTCTGCACCTGCTCGCGCATCTGTTCGATGGTCGCCTTCATCTCGAGCCCGACGCGGGTGAGCTCGATATCGGCGGATTTCGAACAGAGCGTGTTGGCCTCGCGGTTGAATTCCTGGCAGAGGAAATCGAACCGGCGGCCGACGGCACCCTTATCTGATATCAGCGCGCGCGCCGTCTCGCAATGTGCGGCGAGGCGGTCCAGTTCCTCGCGCACGTCGGCCTTCAGCATCAGCATCGCCGCTTCCTGCGCCAGGCGGTCTTCCGGCAGCGCCGGCACCGTATCCATCAGTTCCTTCACCTGTTGGGCGAGGCGCTTTTTGATGGCGTCGGGCTGCGTGGCGGCAAGGCTCTCGGCCTGGCCGCGCAGCGTCTCGATACTCGCCATCTGGTCCTTGATAACCTGTTCCAGGTGCGCGCCCTCGGACCCCCGCACTTCGGCCAGGCGTGAGAGCGTCGTTTCCAGGTCCGCAAGCAGGGCCTTTTCCAGCGCCTGGCGGCGATCTTTGTCCATTTCGCTGTCGCCGGCCTCGACCACGCCCTTGATGCCCAACAGACCGTCCAGGCTGGGCGGGCGGCAGTCGGGGAAGCGGGACTGGATGTCACTAGCCGCCTCCTGGACCTGCGCCAGCGCATCGAGGTTGATCTTGTAGACGGTGGTCGGCCGTACCCAGTTGACCTGCAGGGATACCGACAGGTTGCCGCGCTGGAAGCGGGCCTGGGCCAATTCCCGGATGCGCGGTTCCAGTGCATCGAAGGCGCCCAGCCGCGAGCGCACGTCGAAGCCCTTGGCATTGACGCTTTTCACTTCCCACACCCAGGCGCAATCCTCGTTGCCGCCGTCGGCGCGGGCATAACCGGTCATGGAATTGAGCCCCAACACCGTCTCCCTTGTTGATGGTCATTTATACAAGCGAACATCCGGTGGCAAAACCCCCGGCGATCGCCGCATAATGGGCCATGGCTCACGCGCATGACCCCCGTTCCGTTCTTATCACCGGCGCGTCCAGCGGTATCGGCGCCGCCTTGGCGGAAACCTATGCCCAGCCTGGCGTCCGGCTGTTTCTTTCGGGCCGCGATGCGGCGCGACTGGACGAGGTTCGGGCCCGCTGCGCCGCCGCCGAGGTCGAGGTCCGCGTCCTCGATGTTGCCGACGCCAAGGCCATGGCCCAATGGATTGCGGAGGCCGATTCGACCGCGCCCTTGGATCTGGTCATCGCCAAAGCCGGCATTTCCGGCGGCACGGCTGGAGCCGGCGAGGGCGAAGATCAGGTACGGCGCATCTTCGCCGTCAACTTGGATGGCGTCCTGAACACGCTGTGGCCGGTCATTCCGGCCATGCGAGCGCGCAAATCGGGGCAGCTTGCCATCGTCTCCTCGGTGGCGGGCTTCCGGGGCATGCCGGGCGCACCGGCCTATTCGGCGTCGAAGGCGGCAGTGCTGGCCTATGGCGACGCGCTCAGGGGCGAGCTGCACACCGACGGCATTCGTGTCTCGGTGATCTGCCCGGGCTACGTCGTCAGCCGCATGACCGACGCCAACGATTTCCCCATGCCCTGGCTGATGTCGGCCGGGAAGGCGGCCGGGATCATCAAGCGCCGGCTGGCCCAGGGGAAGGGACGCATCGTCTTCCCCTGGCCGATGCTGTGGATCGTGCGGACGCTTCAGGCGCTGCCGGTCGCAATCACCGATCCCTTGCTTCGGCGCCTGCCGAAGAAGGGCTGAGCGCGCCTCAGCCGCCGATGATGGCGTTCAAGGTCGCGCTCGGGCGCATGGCCTGGGCCACCTTGGCCGGATCGGTCATGTAGTAGCCGCCCAAATCCACCGGCGATCCCTGCGCGGCGTCCAACTCGGCCATGATCTCCGCTTCCTTCGACGCGAGCGCCTCGGCGATGGGGGCGAAATGTGCCGCCAGGTCGGCGTCGTCGGACTGTGCCGCCAGTGCCTCCGCCCAGTAGCGCGCCAGGTAGTAGTGGCTGCCCCGGTTGTCGAGCTGGCCGACCTTGCGCTGCGGCGACTTGCCTTCATCCAAAAGCTTGCCGACGGCGGCATCCAGGGTCTTGGCCAGCACGCCGGCCTTGGCGTTGTTGGAGGTCTGTTCCAACAGTTCCAGCGAGGCGCCGAGCGCGCAGAATTCGCCGAGCGAGTCCCAGCGGAGGTGCCCTTCGGCGACCATCTGCTGCACGTGCTTGGGCGCCGAGCCGCCGGCGCCTGTTTCGAACAGGCCGCCGCCGTTCAACAGCGGCACGACCGAGAGCATCTTGGCGCTGGTGCCCAGTTCCAGGATCGGGAACAGGTCGGTCAGGTAGTCGCGCAGCACGTTGCCGGTGGCGGAAATGGTGTCCTGGCCCTTTTTCATCCGTTCGAGCGAGAAGCGCGTCGCCTCGGCCGGCGACATGACGTGGATTTCCAGGCCCGACGTGTCGTGGTTCGGAAGGTAGGCTTCGACCTTCTTGATCAATTGCGCGTCGTGGGCGCGGTCCTTATTGAGCCAGAAGACGACGGGCGTCGAGGTGATGCGCGCGCGGCTGACGGCGAGGCCGACCCAGTTCTGGATCGGCTTGTCCTTGACCATGCACATGCGCCAGATATCGCCTTGCTCGACCGCGTGTTCGTGCAGAACGTCGCCGTTGGCGGCGACGACCCGCATGGTGCCGTTGGCCGGAACCTCGAAGGTCTGCGGGTGGGAGCCGTATTCCTCGGCCTTCTGCGCCATCAGCCCGACGTTGGGGCAGGTGCCCATTTCGGCCGGGTCAAACGCCCCGTTCTCGATGCAGAACTTGATGGTCTCGTCATAGATCGGCGCGTAGGAGTTGTCGGGGATGACGCATTTGGCGTCGCCTTCCTTGCCGTCCGGGCCCCAGCCCTTGCCGCCGCCGCGAATGAGGGCCGGCATGGAGGCATCGACGATGACGTCGGAGGGCACGTGCAGGTTGGTGATGCCCTTGTCGGAATTGACCATGTACATGGGCGGGCCGGCCTCGAGGGCGGCCTTGATGTCGGCCTCGATCTCGGCGCGCTGGGCGTCGGGCAGGGTTGCGACCTTGCTTTCCACGTCGCCGAAGCCGTTGTTCGGATTGACGCCGATCGCGTCGAAGGTGGCGCCATGCTTGGCCCACAGGTCCTTGAAGTAGGCCTTCACCGCGTGGCCGAAGATGATCGGGTCGGAGACCTTCATCATTGTCGCCTTCAGGTGCAGCGAGAACAGCACCCCTTTGGCCTTGGCGTCCTCAACCTGTTCGGCCAGGAATTGGTCTAGCGCCTTGGCGCTCATGTAGGTGGCGTCGACCACCTCGCCGGGGAGCAGCGGCGTTTTGTCTTTCATCACGGTCACGCTGCCGTCGGTGGCGGCGAACTCAATGCGCGCGTCGCCGGCCTGGGCCTCGGTGACAGTGACGGATTTCTCGTTGGCGAAGAAGTCGCCGCCCGACATCGACGACACATGGGTCTTCGACGTCGGCAGCCACTCGCCCATGGAATGCGGGTTCTTCCGGGCGTAGGCCTTGACCGCGCCGGGCGCGCGCCGATCCGAGTTGCCTTCGCGAAGCACCGGGTTCACGGCCGAGCCCTTGACCCGGTCGTAGCGCGCCAGCGTGTCGCGCTCCTCGTCCGTCTTGGGGTCGTCCGGGTAGTCCGGAATATCGAAACCCTTGCCCTGTAATTCGGCGATCACATCCTTCAACTGCGGCACCGAGGCTGAGACGTTCGGCAGCTTGATCACGTTGGCGCCCGGCTGTTTCACCAGTTCCCCCAATTCCGCCAGGTCGTCGGACTGGAACTGTGCTTCGGTCAGCCGGTCCGGAAACTGCGCCAGCACGCGGCCGGCGAGCGAGATATCGCGGGTGCCGACGTTGATTCCGGCGGGACCGGCGAAGGCCTTGATGATCGGCAGAAACGAGCCGCTCGCCAGTTCCGGCGCTTCGTCAACCTTGGTGTAGATGATGTCGATGAGGTCGCTCATGGTGGTTCAACTCCGAAAAAATATCCCTGCTAAGGCGGGGCTAGTTTTACTGCCCGACGGGGGCGGACGCAAACGTTGAGCGGGGAGGGTACGGAATTGATGCGAATGCCGGAAAAGGACAAGAAAAACATTCATTTCTGTACATTTTATCAAATTATCGATATTTTTAACTGCCTTGCGAAAGATGTTTTTATGTCCCGATCACCCGAACCGAAATCGATCACCAATCGCGTTGTCCAAGACCTGCGCCGTTCGATCATCGTCGGCGATTTCAAACCCGGCGAGAAGCTGAAGATCGACACCCTGAAGGAGCGGCTTCAGGTCGGCGCGAGTCCGATCCGCGAGGCCCTGAGCCTTCTCACGTCGGATCATTTGGTCGAACGGATGGATCAGCGCGGATTCAGGGTTGCGCCGGCGACGAAGGCGCATTTCGAGGAATTGTTGAAGACGCGTTGCTGGCTCGAGGGGCTGGCGCTGCGCGAGTCCATCGCCACAGGCAGCACCGAGTGGGAAGAAGCCGTGGTCATTGCCCTTCACCGGCTGTCGCGCAAAGACCGGCAGCTCTCGGTCGACCCGGATGCCGAGGACAGTTGGGAGGCGTTGCACAAGGAATTCCACATGGCGCTGATCGCCGGCTGCGAATCGTCGATTTTGCAGCGCTTCTGCAGTCAGTTGTACGATCAGAACATCCGCTACCGCTATCTCGTCGCGAAGAAAGCCAACTATCAATCGCGCGACGTCTCGCTCGAACATGCGGACATCGTCGAGGCAGCGCTGAACCGGGATGCCGATCTGGCGGTTTCCCGATTGACCGATCACTACAGGAAAACCGGAACCTTCTTCAGCTCGCTCTACGACTGAATTCAGCCGCCTTCGCCGGGCGCAAGCACGATATCGAATTCGACGTGGCTCCAGGCGCCATCGACGTTGCCGGAGATTTCGTAGCCGGCCGGAAAGGTGCCCGCCGGCTGGGTTTCGTAGCGCATGATCAAATCCGCGCGGACGCCGAAAACGGTATCCTCATCCAGGTAGGGATCGTCGTCGGGAAAGACCTCGGTCACCAGGGTGCGCCAGCCATCGGCCTTGACTATGAAATGCAGGTGCGAGGGCCGCCAGGGATGGCGCCCGGTCGCGTTCAGGATTTTTCCCACCGGGCCATCGGTCGGAACCGTATACGGCACCGGCTTGACGGTGGTGAACGCATAGCGGCCATCCGGCCCCGTGGTCATGATGCCGTGAAAGCTGAATGTGTCCTGGTCCGGGTCCTGGCTGGAATACATGCCGTTCGGTGCGGTCTGCCAAACGTCGACCTCGGCGCCGGCGATGGGCGCGCCTTGCTTGTCGCGCACGATCCCTTCGACGAGGACGGTTTCGCCCTCGAAATCCCGTTTCATGTCGGCGCCGATGGCCATGTGCGGCGCATCGGAGATATGAAACGGGCCGAGCACGCTCGAACTCGTCGCGTCGGCCGGTGAGTTGACCATATCGACCAGCGAGGAAAGCCCGAGCACGTCGGAAAGCAATACGAACTCATTGCGCTCCGGCGTGGTGATGTCACCCGTTGCCATCAGAAAGGAAATCGCCGCCTCCCACTCCTCATGCGTCAGGTTGGTTTCGCGGACGAAATCGTGCAGGTGATCGGCCAACCGTTGCATGAGAAAACGGGTTCGCGGTTCCGTTTCCGGTCCGAAGTATCCGACGAAAGCTTGGGTGATATTGTCTTTGGTTACGTTTCTCATGGCGAACACCTCCGGGTGGATCAAAGTAACGCGAGACTGAGTTCCGGGAACCTGATCAGGGCGATCAGGACCAGCAGCATGATGAA
The DNA here is from genome assembly GCA_038125725.1 of Rhodospirillaceae bacterium. Taxonomy (GTDB): domain Bacteria; phylum Pseudomonadota; class Alphaproteobacteria; order Rhodospirillales; family Casp-alpha2; genus TMED8. The sequence continues at coordinate 7,929 of JAYPEK010000030.1, read as the reverse complement.
GGCAAAGGGAAGACTTCCGAGAAAGACATCCTTGAGCGCGATCCGCTGATCGTCGAGCGTCGCCTTGATGGCAAAACACGATAGCCCCAGCGGCGGCGTCAACAGGCCGATCTCCGCGCCGACCACCGTGACGATCCCGAACCAAACCGGGCTCATGCCCAAGGGCTCGACGAGGGGAAGGAATAGCGGGACGACAATCAGGATAATGGACGCCGTGTCGATCAGCGTGCCGAGAAACAGCATCAGCACGACATAGATCACCATCATGCCGACGAACCCCAAGTTGCTTTCATGCAGGATCGCGGCCATCTCGTTCGGCAGCCCGGCAAGGCCGAGCATGCGGCTGTAGATCGATGCCGCGGTGATCAGGAACAGGATGGCGGCGGAAACCTGGCCGGTCTCGATCAGCGCCTCGGCAAAAGTCCGCAAGGTGAGGCGGCGGCGCAGAAGAGCGATCAGGAGGGCCGCTAGCGATCCGGCGGCGCCCGCCTCGACCGGCGTGAATACGCCGGTGTAGATGCCGCCCAGGACAACCACGATCAGCCCGACGACGGGGGCGGTTTTTGCAAACAGCTGGCCGGGGCTCAACGAATCCGTCGCCTCGGTCTTGTCCCCGCCGATCATGCTCGGGCGCAGGCGGGCCATCAGGAAAATGGCGATGATGTAGGCGATGGCCAATAGGATTCCGGGAATGATGCCGGCGATGAACATCTCGCCGACGGATTGCTCGGCGACGAAGGAATAGATGATCAGCATGGCGGAGGGCGGAATGATCATCCCCAGCACCGAGGATCCGGCGACAACGCCGACGGCGAACCGGGGATTGTAGTTGAACCGCAGCATCTGCGGCACCGACACCTTGGTGAACACCGAAGCGGAGGCGATGGATGATCCCGTCACCGCGGCGAATACCGCGTTCGCGCTAACCGTGGCCATGCCGATGCCGCCGGTCACCTGCCGGAAGGCGCGGTACATGACGTCGTAAATGTCCGCCCCGAGGCCGGCCTTCGATACCACCAGCCCCATGAATGTAAACAACGGGATGGTGGCGAAGGAATACTCCATTACCGAGTCGCTGATGGCGATTTTCAGCAGGTTGAACGACAGGTCGAGGTTGTCCCGCATCAGCCAGATCGAGACGAAGCTGACGGATATCAGGGCAATGGGAACGTAAAGCCCGATGTAGACGAGCAAGACGATGAAGATGACCGACAGGACTCCAATTTCGATCGGGCTCATGGCGAATTATCGTCGCTGTCTGTTTCGCATGTCATCAAGACGCACGGCCTGCCGGGCGGACGGTCGCCTTGAGCAGGAACAACAGGCTGCACAAGGCGGTGCTGGCGAAGATGACGAGCTTGACCGGCCACCACGGCGCGGTGAAGACGCCGGGCACGCCGAAATAGTCATTGCTGTGCCACATCTCGATGAATTCGGGCCAGATCGCCCAGGCGATCGCCGCCATGATCGCCGCCGATATGAGATCGATGCATCGATGAAAGGCCCTGGCGATCCAGCGGTGTCGTTCGATCATGGTCAGGAAACCGTCGGAGCGTGTCATGCGGTTGACGCGCACCACATCCGGCAACTGCAGGAATACGATCAGAACCATCGAGAACTGAACCACCTCCACGGCGCCATGGAACGGTTCATTGAACAGGCTGCGGGAAACGACGTCGAAATTAATGACGCTCACCAGCGCCAGGACGCAGAGCGTGCCCATGGCGTTGGCAGCCATGGTAACGCCGTCCAGGAGACGGAAAAGGGCGGAACCGCGGTGTTGAGGTTCATTCACGGGAAAGTGGCTCCGCCCTTTTGCCGCTATATCGTCAGTTCGCCATCCAGTCGCGTGCCGGTTTCATGCCGGCGGCTTTCAGCTTGCCCATGTAGGCCTCAAGCATCTTGGTGCCCGGCTTGCCCTTGGCATCCAGTCCGGCGGCCCACTCCTTGGCGATGTTGGGCATGGCGTTCGCCCAGGCGGTGCGGTCGGCGTCGGAGATCATGACGATTTTTCCGCCGGCCTTCTCATAGGCGGCACGGCTGGCGGCAGCCCGCTCCATTGCGATGGAGGCGACGTGATCGCGGTAAAGGACGGCAACTTCCTTCAGGACATCCTTCACTTCGCCGGGCAGCTTTTTCCAATAGTCGGCGTTGACCGTGATGGTCTTCGAGTTCACGGCGCCCAGATCGGCACGCAGCATGTATGGCGCGACCTCGGCGATCTTGAAGGTTTTCGCCGCTTCCGGCCATAGCATCGCCTGGTTGACGAGACCGGTCTGCAGCATGTTGTAGAAATCGGTCAGGCCGCCACGGACACCGGCGGCGCCTTTGATCCCCTCGAGGTAACGCAGGTTCATGCCGGCACCGGCAACCTTGCTGCCTTCGAGATCCTTGACGGCGGCGACGGCCGTCCGGCTGAACACCTGGTATGTATCCAGGACCACGCCGGTCGCCAGGTATACCTGGTTCTGCGTCGCGAATTCTTCCTGCATGGTCGGGAATTCCTTGGCGATCTCGTCAACCGCCTTGGCCACCACGCGGGCATCGGGGGCGACGAAAGGCGTCACCGCGGCGATCGCCTGTGTCGGCAGCTTCGACGAATGGAAGATCGTCGTAACGATCCCGATGTCGCCGAGGCCGAGTTTGACGCCTTCGAGCACGCCCTTCGGCTTGACGACGGTACCACCGTAGGATTCCTGCCATTTCATCTTGTATTTGCCGGATTTGGCCAGGCGTTTGTCGACCTCGGGAATGAAGAAGTTGGTGAACTCCTTAACCCAGAGCGCCTTCGCCGGATACCCGTCGATGACGTTCGCCTGGATGGTTTCCGTCGCTTGAGCCACATTGACGCCGAGCGCGATCGGCATGGCAATGAATAGTGCCGCCATGGTCTGGCGGCGTGACAACGAGACGATCATGAATGCTTCCTCCTGTTTCAACGGCCAGGGTCTCTGGCATGTTACGTGCCGGCTTTCCGCCAGGTCTCCGTTATCGTTGTGCCCGCCGCCTTGAATAGTTTTGACAACGGGCAGAATTTACTGGTTTCCGCGGCGACCGATTGCAGTTCGACGTCGCTCAATTCGCCGTCGGCCACGATGGTCAGATCGATGCGCAGGAAGTCGTTCTCCACCGCCTCGACCAGGGTGACGCCGCGCCGGTCGAACTCGCACGCCGCCGAAATTTCCAAGTGGCCGAGACTGACCCCGAGTTTGTCGGCACATTTATGCCCAATCACATTGGTGCAGGCGATCAGTGCCGATAAGGCGGCTTCCGTCGGCGTTGGCCCGGCATTGGTGCCGCCGCGTTCGACCGGTTCATCGATGGTGACATGAACATCGCGCACCTTGATGTCCGTCCGGGCGTGAGACGGACATGCGGCGCTCGCGCGCATGGTGACGACGGACTTGGTCTTAACTTCAGCCATATCTCATTCGAACCTGCTGATATCGTCGAACGAAATTCTCGGCAATCGCTGGAACAATGCCGTTTCGTCAGCATACCCCAGATTGCAGAGAAAATTGGAGCGCCAGGAGCTTCCGGCGAAAAACTCCTCATCGACCACGGCGTTCGAAAAGCCCGAGATAGGACCGACATCCAGGCCGAGAGCCCGGGCGGCGATCATGAAATAGGCGCCCTGCAACGTGCCGTTGCGGAAGGCCGTCGCTTCGATGTGATCGGGTTTGCCCTCGAACATGGGGCGGCGATCCTCGTGTGGAAACAGATCCGGCAGGCGGCGCCAGAAATCCAGGTCATAGGCGATGATCGCCGTGACTGGCGCCGACACGACTTTTTCGACGTTTTTCGGCTTCAAGGATTTGGCCAGACGCGCCTTGCCGTCTGGCGATGTCACGTAGACGAACCGTGCCGGGCAACTATTCATGCTGGTCGGTCCCATGATCATGATGTCATGGAGCCGGCGCAGCAGCGATTCCGGCACCGCTTCATCGCGCCAGGAATAGTGGGATCGCGCCTTGCGAAGGATCAGGTCAATCGACGGATCGTCCAAGGTGTCGATTTCTTGGCGCAAGTCGCGGATATCTTCCTACGCCTTGGCGCGCGCGCCATCTCCGATGACCGCCCGGTCGCCGCTCATCCGGCGTCTCTCAGCTCAAGCAAGTCTTCCTCAGCGACGACCGGGTTGGCGCAGATGCCGATGCCCTCGATCTCGACCTCGATGGTCTCGCCGGGCCTGAGCCACCGGGGCGGCTTCTTGGCGTGGCCGACACCGGGTGGGGTGCCCATGGCAATCAGGTCGCCGGGTTCCAGGGTCGTGAACTCGGAGAGGGTGGCGATCGTCTTGGCCACCGGCCACATCATGTCGGAGGTATTCGCCGATTGCAGGATCTCGCTCCCGACCCGGCTTTCGATCTTCAGTCCGGCGGCGCCCGGCGGCAGTTCGTCCGGCGTCACCACCACGCCCCCGACGGCGCCGGTCGCATCGAAGTTCTTGCCCGGTATCCATTGGTGGGTCTTGCGTTGGTAGTCGCGGATGGAGCCGTCGTTGAACACGGCATACCCGAACACATGGTCCAGGGCGTCCGCCTCGGCAATGTGGCGTCTGCCCTTGCCGACGATGACCAGCAGTTCGACCTCATAGTCCAATTGTTCCGAACATGTCGGCCGCACCATGGGCGCGCCGGCGGGGATCATCGACGTCGTGGCGCGGAGAAAAAGCGCCGGATAGGTCGGAATGTCGTAGCCGCCTTCCTTGGCGTGATCGAGATAGTTCAAGCCAAGACAAATGATCTTGCCGATGTTCTTGAGCGGCAGCTCCGGCACGATATCGGCGGCCGGGAGACTGGGACCGGTCAGCTTGGCGACATCGCCCAACGCGTCGCGGCGCGCGATCAGGGCCGACAAATCGGTGCCGACCGACGGATCGGCGACGGTAAGATTGACCGCGTTGTCCCCATCGATGCGAAATACCGACTGAGTTCCCTGGACCGTGCCGACCATCAACCGCATTGCAAACCCCTCCCGACCCTTGAGCGACGATTACCATAAACGATAAAAATTCTCATTGTAAAATAAAATCGATTTTTTTACACTAAACAAAGAAAAGGAGTGTGTTATGCCGAAGTGGAGCGACTATCTCAGCGCCGCGCATGAACGCGGCTCCCTGGCCTTTGAAGTCTTTTGTGTCGTCAGCGTGCCGACCGGCGATCCGGACTTGTTGCAACGGACGCTGCCCGACCATCTCGCCTATCAGAAGGATCTGGAAGACCGGGGCGTTCTCATGTTCGCCGGTCCGCTGTCGGACGAGAGCGAAGAGAACATGGAAGGCATGGGGATGATGATCTACCGCGCGGCTTCATTCGAAGCGGCGCGGGGCTTTGCCGAAAGTGATCCCATGCACAAGGCGGGGGCACGGCAATTCACGCTCAGGCGGTGGATGATCAACGAGGGAGACGTGACCATCGACGTCAAGCTGGCGGCCCAGACCGCGGGGTTGCGATAGAATCCAAGGCGCCGTCCACCGGCGCTTCAGCCAGCTGAAGCGCTAACCGCGCGGGTCACAACAACTGATCGAGGGCCGCTTCCAGGCGGGTGACGGTGCCGTCTACGTCATTCAACTTGTCCAATCCGAAGAGCCCGAGGCGGAAGGTCTTGAAGGTTTCCGGCTCGTCGCATTGCAACGGAACGCCGGCGGCGATTTGCAGCCCGACGCCGGCGAATTTCTTGCCGGTTTGGATGTCCGGGTCCTGGGTATAGCTGACGACGACGCCGGGCGCGCCGAAGCCCTCGGCCGCGACCGACTTGATCTGGCGGCTCGCCAGCGCGGCGCGGACCTTGTTGCCGAGGCTCCATTGCCGGGCGCGGATTTCATCGAAGCCGATGGCTTCCGTTTCCTTCATGGCGTCGAGGAACTTGACCAGCGCGTCCGTCGGCATGGTGGCGTGGTAGGCGTGGCCGCCGTTCTCGTAGGCGTCCATGATCTCCGACCATTTCTTCAGATCGCAGGCGAAGCTGGTGCTGGTGGTCTCTTTGACCGCCTTGCGGGCCTTGTCGTTCATCATCACCAGGCCGGCCGCCGGCGACGCCGACCAGCCTTTCTGCGGGGCGCTGATCAAGACATCCACGCCGACCGCCTGCATGTCCACCCAGATGGCGCCCGACGCGATGCAATCGAGCACGAAGAGGCCGCCGTGCCGGTGCTGGGCGTCGGCCAGCGCCTTCATGTAGTCGTCGGGCAGGATGATGCCGGACGCCGTCTCCACATGCGGCGCAAACAGCATGTCGGGTTTTTCCGCCTCGATGGCGGCGACGGCTTCTTCGATGGGCACGGGCTGGAACGGTGCTTGGGCGCCGTCACCGACCTGGCGCGCCATCAGGACGGTGCAGCTTGCGGGAATGCTGCCGGCGTCGAAAATCTGGCTCCAGCGGAAACTGAACCAGCCGTTGCGAATGACCATGCATTTTTTGTCGGTCGCCAACTGCCGCGCCACGGCCTCCATGGCGTAGGTGCCGCCGCCGGGAACGATGGCAACGGATTGGGCATTGTAGGCCGTTTTCAGCGTCGCCGAGATGTCACGCATGACGCCCTGGAACGACTGCGACATGTGATTGAGGGAGCGGTCCGTGAACACGACCGAAAATTCCGCCAATCCGCCAGGATCCACCTTCGAGAGCCTATCACCCATGATCTCATTCCAAGTCCGGTTGTTTATGCCTGTTGTGCCCTTTCTTATAAGGACTCCTCCGGCGCTTCAAAGCAAAACCCCGCGCCGGTCTCCCGGCGCGGGGGATTTGTTGTGCATTGTTGCCGCAATCAGAACTTCAGGCGGCTGAGGCCGGCGAGCTTGAGCATGTGCTTCTCGTAGCCCGGCTGGCTGATGCCCTTGCGGATCTTGCGCAGGAAGTACTTCTCGAAGGCGATCTTCGCCATGTGCACCCACTTGCCCTCGGACGACCAGTTGATGTTGCGGGGCGGGATCTGCGGCACGGCGACGAAAGCGGCGCCGCTGTCGCCGAAGTCGGCCAGGCAGGCGGCGCTCCAGGTGCCCTCATGCGTCAGTTCCTTGCCGTCGATCAGGTCGCGGATGTTGTGCGCCGTCGCCGTTACCATGCTTTCGATCATGAAGCCGGTCTTGGGGCAGCCGGTGGGTACCGGGGTGACCTCGACGGGCGGGATGGCGATGCAGACGCCGACCGAGAAGATGTTCTGGAAGGTCGGGTTGCGCTGGTTCTTATCGACGATGATGAAGTCGCGCGGGTTGCCGAGCCCTTCGATGCCGGCGACGGCCTCGATGCCCTTGAACGCCGGCAGGATCATCGACCACTTGGCTTCCAACTCGTGCGTGGCGATGGTGTTGCCGGCATTGTCGACCTCGGTGGCGTGGATCTTGCCGGCCTCGGCCTTGTCGATCTTGGCGTTGCAGATCCAGCGGATGTGGCGCTCGCGGAATTCCGACTCGACCATTCCCTTGGTGTCGCCGACGCCGCCGAGCCCCAGGTGCCCGACATAGGGTTCCGGGGTGACGTAGGTGATCGGGCATTTGTCGCGGATTTTCTTTTCGCGCAGGTCGGCCTCGATGATCATCGCCATCTCGAGCGCCGGGCCGAAGCAGGACGCGCCGGGCGCGGCACCGATGACGATCGGTCCCGGGTCCTTGCAGAATTCCTCGTAGGCCTTGCCGGCCTCGACCGCGTGGTCCACATGGCAGACCGAATGGGTGTGGCCGTTCGGGCCTAGGCCTTCGACTTCCTCGAAGGCCAGGTGCGGGCCGGTGGCGATCACCAGGTAGTCGTAATCGATCGTGGTGCCATCGTTCAGTTCGACCTGGTTCTTGTCGGGATGCACCTTCTTGGCGCCGGCTGAGGTGAAGTTGATCTTCTTCCTCGCCATCACGCGCGGCATGTCGACGACGATGTCTTCCTTGTTCCCCGTCAGCGCCCATGGGACGTATTGAGGTGATTGCCTAAGGGAGG
>JAYPEK010000029.1:9086-52239 GCA_038125725.1 Rhodospirillaceae bacterium | reverse complement strand
GAAGATCAACATCGACGACCTGATCACCCACACCATGCCGCTGGAAGACATCAACAACGCCTTCGATTTGATGCACGCCGGCGAAAGCATCCGCTCCGTCGTCGTCTACTGATCCCGTGACGCTCACCACCAAGAGCGAGCAGAAGGCCTTCGGCGGCCGCCAGGGCGTTTACGTCCATGCCGCCCAAGAGACCGCCTGCGACATGGAGTTCAGCCTGTTCCTGCCGCCGCAGGCGGAAACGGGACCGGTGCCGGTGCTCTATTACTTGTCGGGCCTAACCTGCACCCAAGAGAACGTCACCACCAAGGGCGGCTTCCAGCGCATGGCGGCGGAACAGGGCCTGGCGGTCTGCTGCCCCGACACCAGCCCGAGGGGGGCGGGCTACCCCGGCGAGGACGATGCCTACGATTTCGGCAGCGGTGCCGGCTTCTATGTCGATGCCACCGAGGCGCCTTGGTCCGGCATGTATCGGATGTACAGCTACGTCACCAAGGAACTGCCGACGCTGATCGCCGACGCATTTCCGGTCGATACCGAGCGCGCCGGGATTTTCGGCCATTCCATGGGAGGACACGGCGCACTGACGGCGGCGCTCCGGAACCCCGGAAGATACCGCTCGCTCTCCGCCTTTGCGCCGATCTCAGCCCCCATGCAATGCCCCTGGGGCGAGAAGGCCCTTGGCGGTTACCTGGGACCGGACCGGGAAAGCTGGAAGGCCCATGACGCCACGGAACTGATCATAGCGGGGCACCGTTTCGACGGCACGATCCTCATCGACCAGGGCACGGCCGACGGGTTCCTGGACGAGCAATTGAAGCCCTGGCTGTTCGAAGAGGCCTGCGCCGCCGCCGGCCAGCCCATCACCTTGCGCATGCAAGACGGCTACGACCATAGCTATTACCTGATGGCGACCTTCATGGAAGATCACCTACGCCATCACGCCCGGGCGTTGTGCGGCTAGCGCCCGGTTAGGCGGTTCCGGCGTCGGAAAACACTTCGACCATGCGTTCCATGTCGAGGCGGATATCGGAAAACGCCACCAGGTGATGCACGCGCTTGCCGTCGTCGGAGAACGGCAGGCGCAGCGAGGTTTCCAGCATCTCCACCTTATAGCGGCCGGCGTGGATGCGATTCTCGAACAGCAGCGGTTCGCGCGCCTCGAAGGTCAGGCGGTACTGGTCGAATACCGCGTCGGCTTCCGCTTTCGGGCGCATCGCGCTCACCGACTTGCCGGTCATTTCCAGGTTATGGGCGCGCACATGCGCCGAGCCCCAGAAGCGATAGACGAAATCCAGCGGGTCACCGCAAACATCGACGACGCCGAAATGCGGGATCAACTCGGCGCGGATTTCATTCCAGTCGAACTCCCGCCAGGGCGGCGCGAACCGGCGGCCGCGCAGCCGCGTCCAGTAGTCCAGGCAATCGCGGATATCCGGGCTGTCCGAGGCAAAGGGGTCTTGTCGGGTGAAATTCGCCTGGACCGTCATTCGTGGCTTTTGCCGCTTTTCCTAGTTCCACACCAAGAAGTTCTGTGCCGGGTTCCGAGCGGCGCAATCCTGCTGCACGAACCGGGAAACCTTCTCGTCCGGATTGTTGAGCTGCAGGCATTTGCCGGAATGGCGCGCCTTCAACAGGAAGCTCTTGCCGCCGGCGCCGGGCAGCACCTGCCAGAGTTGGTTGGCGTTCGATTTGCTCTTGCAGCGCCATTGTACCACCGGGGCACCGACCTTCGTGGCGCTGCCGGAGACGTCCAGGCACATGCCGTCGCGCTTGGAACGGATCTGGTACAAGCCCTGCTGCATTTGTTTCAACTGGAAAGCCTGCAGCGAGCTATTGGCGCGGCACTTCCAGGCGTGGAATTGATTGCCCATCTTGGCGCCGCCGGCAATGGCGATGCACTTGCCGGAATCGCCAATCGTTAGGCGGACGTCACCGGAGAGGCCGAATTTCCCAAGCGCGCCTTGCGCCGACGCGTCCGATACGACGCCGCCGGCTGCCGCAATCATCAGGGCCAGAAGGCCCAATCGAATGGTTCGGTTAGACATGGCCACCTCCCAAATCTGAAAAAAAACATACGGATGTACCCTTAAGGCCGCCTGACAGTCTCGCCGGACGGGATCGCCAAGTTGGCCCCGATTTTGCGCTGTTCCGGACGATGACAGGGAAAGCTTAAGAATCCTTAAGGTTTTGCACAAATTTTGAGCGATTTGGGAGAATCGTGCTCAATAACTTTGCAAAAGCTTTCCTGAAAATGGATTAGATTTGGGGACGAAAATCATGATTTCGACGATTTCGCGCGCCACTGCGTGGCCGCTCTTGCTTGCCGGTATCCTGGTATTTCCCGGTGCCGCCCAGGCCGCCGATGAATTGAACGGCGCCAACACCGCCTGGATCCTGACCTCCACCGCCCTGGTGCTGTTCATGACCCTGCCCGGCCTCGCCTTATTCTACGGCGGCTTGGTGCAGGCCAAGAACGTGCTGTCGGTGATGATGCATTGCTTTGCCATCGCCTGCATGGCCTCGGTGCTCTGGCTGGTCGGCGTCTACGGCCTCGCCTTCGGGGACGGCGGCGCGATCAACGCCTGGGTCGGCGGGCTGGACAAGGCGTTCCTTTCCGGCGTCGGGTTCGACACGCTTTCCGGCGACATTCCGGAATCGGTCTTCTTCATGTTCCAGATGACCTTCGCGATCATCACCCCGGCGCTGATCGTCGGCGCCTATGTGGAGCGCATGCGCTTCGGCGCCGTGCTGCTGTTCAGCGCGCTTTGGCTGGTGGTGGTCTACGCGCCCGTCTGCCATTGGGTCTGGGGCGGCGGCTGGCTCGCCGAGATGGGCGCCATGGACTTCGCCGGCGGCCTCGTGGTGCACGCCACCGCCGGCACCTCCGCTCTCGTCGTCGTCAAGCTGCTGGGCAACCGCAAGGGCTTCCCCATGCACCTGCGCCCGCCGCATTCGCCGGGCCTGACCATGATCGGCGCCGCCATGCTGTGGGTCGGTTGGTTCGGCTTCAACGCCGGCAGCGCCTTGTCCGCCGGCGGCGGCGCCGGCATGGCCATGACCGTCACCCATATCTCGGCCGCGACGGCATCGCTGGTCTGGGTGGTGATCGAATGGAAGAGCTTCGGCAAGCCGTCGCTGGTCGGCATCGTCACCGGCATGGTGGCGGGCCTCGCCACGATCACGCCGGCGTCGGGCTTCGTCGGCCCCATCGGCGGGCTTTGCATCGGGCTCGCGGGCGGCATCGTCTGCTACTACGCGGTGAACGTGGTGAAGAACATGCTGGATATCGACGACTCGCTCGACGTCTTCGCCGTGCACGGCGTCGGCGGCATCCTAGGCACCATGCTGGCCGCCGTGTTCTGCCTGCCCAGCCTCGGCGGCGCCGGCCTGCCGGAGGGTGCCAGCGTCGGCTCGCAGTTGGGCGTTCAGGCGACAGGCGTCATCGCCACCGTCGCCTGGTCGGCCATCGCCAGTTTCGTGCTGTTGAAGATCACGTCCGCCGTGACCGCGCTGCGCGCCACGGACGACCAGATCACCGAAGGCATGGACCTCGCCTACCACGGCGAGCAGGACTACAACTTCTAAGTCCCAGGTTGTCCGGCCGGCCCGCAAGGGCCGGCCGGCAGCCGATTACACCACCGGGCAGAGCCCGCCGTCGACGTTGAGCGCGACGCCGGAGATATAGGAGCCCTGTTCGGAAGCCAGGAAGCAGGCGGCGTTGGCGAATTCCTCCGCCGTGCCGAGCCGGCCCATGGGCAGGCTTTCGCCCATTTCCGCGTAATAGGCATCGAGCGAGCGGCCCTTGTCCTCGGCCGCATGGCGGCGCACCCATTGGTCGCTCTCGATCCGCCCGACCAACAGCGCGTTCACCAAAACGTTGTCGGCAACGCCTTCCTTGGCCAGAATCTTGGTCAGCGCCATCCCAGCCGCGCGGCTGACGGCGGTCGGCGCACCCTCCGCCGGCGGCGCCTTGGCGCCGGTGTTGAGGACGTTGATGATCCGGCCCCACTTGCGTTGCCGCATGCCCGGCATGGCCAGGCGGCACAAGCGAATGGCGGCGAACAGTTTCAGATCCAGATCGGCCTGCCAGGCCTCGTCGGTGATGTCGGCAAAGGGACCGCGCTGCGAGGAGCCGGCGTTGTTGACGATCATGTCGATCTGCCCCATGGCGCCGATGGCGGCGTCATAGACCGCCTGGCAGCCCTCGGCGGTGGAGACGTCGCCCACGATGGGATGCACGGTGCCGCCGGTGGCCGCTTCGATCGCCGACTTCGCCTCCGCCAGCACGTCCGGGCGCCTGGCCACGATAGCCACCTCGGCGCCAGATTCGGCGAAGCGCTGTGCCATGGCGCGGCCCAAGCCCAGACTGGCACCGGTAATCACGGCCTTGCGGCCGTCCATGCGTAATTCCATGTTCGTTTCCTCCCTCGGGATTTGGATGTGAAAAATCTAGGCGCGTTTTTGCACGCCGCCTCGCGCGCCGGTATTGAGCTGATTGGCGAATTCCGGCGCCATGGCGCGCGGCTCGAACGCATTGAGCCAGATGCGCCACAGAAGGCGCTTGGCCTCCGGCGCGTCCTCGAACGCCTTGCGGGCATGAAAGGTGACCCGGTTGTTGAGCACCTGGATGTCGCCCGGCTGGAATTCCATCGGCAAAAGGAATTCGTCGCGCATGGAGATGTCGCGCAGGTAATCCACCGCCGCCTGTTCCAGTTCGTCGAGGCCGCCGGATGCCTTCTCGGCGCCCAGTTCGATCTGGCGCTTGTTGAAGCGCGCCGACATCTTGCCGCCGAACCAGCTGAACACCGGAATGCGGTGATGGCTAAGTTGCTTTTCCTTGGTGCCCTTGCCGACAAGGTCCAGGTGGAAACCGCGGCACAAGGGCTCCAGGTATTCGGGATGGCTTTCCAGCACCTCGTTGTAGAGCGCCAGCGACGACGCCACGGCGCTTTCGCCGCCGGATTTCGCCGGCTGCACGCAGAGCAGCGCTACATGATCGCAGCTATCGGTATGCGGATGAATCTCGTGCGTGGTGCGGTGCAGGCGGATGTTCGAAAGGTACGGATCGCCCTCGAACTTGTCGCCGTAGTTGGTGACGCCACTCATCAACTCGCCCTGGGCGTTCTGCGAGATACCGATGCCGAGATGCGCGCAGATGCCCCAATAGATCGCCTGCAGGGTCGGCTGGTCGTAGCGTGCCACGTCGAGGCCGCGCAGGAAGATGAAGCCGCGCCCGTTCTCCAGCACCTGCAACTGCTCGGCCAGCCTGGGGCCCAACTCGGGCAGTTCGAAATCTTCCCTAGCGAACCCAAAGGGCGGGCGGCCGGATGCGATGACCTCGCCGGCGGCGGTTTCCAACTCGGCGATCTCGGCCGGGGTGAAGCGGCGAATCCAGCTCTCGGGATCGCGGAATTCAGCGGATTTCCAGACGGCCGGATCGTCGACGGGGGTGCGTAATATATCAACCATGGGCGAAACTCTACGCCCTCGCTTGACACATGTCATCCCATTCTCCAAACCTTCCATTAGATTGAACCCTGCCATGAGCATCGACCTCGCCACCTTCCGCCGGCCCGGCTGGCGCACCCGCATTGCGGCGCATCTCGCCATCCTGGCGCTGGTGCTGCATGCCCTGGTGCCGCTCGCCATGGCGGCTCCGGCGGACACGTCGTTGGAAGCGGCGCTCAAGTTCATCTGCTCCGTCGATCGCACCGACGACGGTGACCAGCCGCAGCGGCCGGGCTATTCCTGCCCGCTCTGTCCGGTGCTGGCCAAGGTGGCGATGAAGCCGGTCGAGCTTTCCGTGCCGCTACCCGTCACGTTCACCGCCCAGCGCCCGCGCCTGCCCGCCGCCGAGACCGGCGTCGCAAAGCCGCGCACCGCCCTAATCCTTCCCAGGGGGCCGCCGGTTCGGATCGCCTGACCCACAGACGATTCCGAAACAACGAACTCCTGAAAGGACTTATCCATGAAGACCCTGCGTTTCCCCCTGCCGCTGGCGGGACTCATCACCCTATTCGCCCTCCTGATCCTGGCCGGGCCGGCGCCGGCCGCCGACATGACGAAAGTTGGAGAACTTGAAATCTCGGGCGCCTGGGCGCGCGCCACGCCGCCCGGCTCCAAGAACGGCGGCGCTTTCCTGACCGTCGCCAACCACGGCATGGCCGCCGACAAGCTGGTGTCCGCCGCCTCCGACGTGGCCAACCGCGTCGAGTTGCACAACCACATCAACGACAATGGCGTCATGCGCATGCGCCAAGTGCCGTTCATCCCGGTGCCCATGCACGGCAAGGCCGAGCTGAAGCCCGGCAGCTACCATGTGATGTTCATGGGGCTGAAGGCGCCGCTCAAGGAAGGCTCGATGGTCATGGTCAAGCTCACGTTTGAAAAGGCCGGCGACGTCATGGTGCACATGCCGGTGTTGAAGGGCATGGGCAAGATGAAGCCGGGCCAGATGATGAACCACAAGATGGGCGGCTGAGCCGGTCACCCATAGATTGCGAAGAGCGGGCCGTGCCGTTATGGTGCGGCCCGTTTCGTTTTGACCCGAATGACAGGAGCATCACCATGGACGCCGACGCGACGAGCAAGCTGCGGCTGGGCATCCCCAAGGGCAGCCTGGAGGACGCCACCAAGGAACTGTTCAAGCAGGCCGGCTGGACGATCTCCACTCGGTCGCGCAACTATTTCCCGCGCATCGACGACGCCGAGATCGAGTGCGCGCTGGTGCGCTCCCAGGAAATGGGGCCTTACGTCGCCGGCGGCAACCTGGACGCCGGGCTCTGCGGCATCGACTGGCTGATGGAAACCGGCACCGAGCAGGAGTTGGAGATCGTCTCCGACCTGGTCTATTCCAAGGCCTCCGATCAAAAGGCGCGCTGGGTGCTGGTGGTCGATCAGAATAGCCCGATCCAGTCGGTCGAGGACTTGGAAGGCAAGACCATCGCCACTGAACTGGTCGGCTACACCAAACGCTACCTGGAAGAGCGCGGCATCAATGCCAAGGTCGAGTTCTCCTGGGGCGCGACGGAAGCCAAGGTGGTCGAGGGCATGGCCGACGCGGCGGTGGAGATCACCGAGACCGGCTCCACCATCCGCGCGCACGGGCTCAGGATCGTTTGTGACCTGTTGGAGACCCACACGGTCTTCTTCGCCAACAAAAGCGCCATGAAGGACAACTTCAAGCGCACCAAGATCGAGCAGATCGCGCTCCTGATCGAGGCCGCCCTGGCGGCCCGCAACAAGGTACTGCTGAAGATGAATGTCGGCGCCGGCAACCTCGACGCCGTCGTGGCGCTTTTGCCGAGCCTGCACGCGCCGACCGTCAACGCGCTCTCCGACACGGGCTGGTCGGCGGTGGAGACCGTCGTCGACGCCCACGCCGTCCGCACCCTGGTGCCACGCCTCAAGGCCGCCGGCGCCGAGGGAATTCTCGAACTGGATTTGAAGAAAATTTGCTAGGCCGTTTCGTCGGCCGCCATTGCCGCTTCCGCCATGGCGCGCAGCTTGGCACGCTGGATTTTGGTGCCGTTGGCGCCGTCGGTGACGGGGAAGGCATCCACTTGGATCACCCGCACCGGCGTCTTGAACTTCGGCAGCGCCGCCCCCACTGATGCGATCACCTGCGCCTCGTCCACTTCGGCACCTGCCTCCGGGATCACGAAGGCGACCGGGCGGTTGCCCTTGGACGTTCCCACCGCCACCACTTGCGCGTCCGAAACCCCCGGTGCTTCCATCACCGCCGCCTCGATCTCGGCTGGATTGACCAAGAACCCCGACAATCTCAGCGTGTCGTTGGCGCGTTGCAGGTAGGTGAAGGCGTTGCCGGGCTCGGTATAGCCGACGTCGCCGGTTTTCAGGTAGCCGTCGTCGGTCATGGCGGCGCGGGTGGCGTCGGGGTTGCCGAAATATTCACGGAACAGGTAGGGCCCGGTCACCTCGATGTCGCCGGGAACACGATCTGCCAGGATCGCGCCGGTCTCGGGATCACGGGCGCGGACGCGGGCGCCAGGGCTGACCAGCGTGCCGCCGGCGCGGTGGCGGTCCGCCGCCGATTGCCCGAGCCGCCGGATGGAGAAGACGGAGAACACCTCGCTCATGCCGAAGGGGGCGAGTAGCGGAATGCCGAGCGCTTCGGCGCGCGCCGGCAAGTCGGCCAGGTAGGTGTTGAAATGCGCGAAAGCGACGGCGCGAAGCGACGGAAACGGTTTCTCCGGCCCGCCGATCTCGCAGCCCGGTTCGAGCATCCGGTGCAGCATGTCGTCGGTGGCCAGCAGATGCGTCGCCTTCCGTTCGATCAACAGGCCGGCGGCCTCGCGTTCGTCGAAGCCCGTCGGCATCACCATCGGCGCGCCGGCCGCGAGCGCCGCGATCACCTGCACGAAGCCGAAGACGCCGCAATAGGGCAAAAATTGCAGCGACACCACGCCGGGTGCCCGCATCTGCAAAACCTCGACCACGTCGGACGCATGGCCGACGACATTCTTCTGATCGTGCGCCGCGAACTTCGGCGCCGCCGTGGTGCCGGACGTAGTGAAGATGTTGGAAAGCGCGTCAGGGGCGGAAGCGTCCGTGTCCATCGGCGCCGCCGAAGCTAAATCGTCGAATGCCTGCGCCGTCACATGGTCCCAAGGCGATTGGGCCTCGCCGCCGATCACCACCAGGTGCCGAAGCGCCGGCAGCGCGGCGGCGTCGATCTCGTTGAGCGTTTCCCGGTAGCGCTTACCGCGCACCTCGTCCGTGACGAACAGCGCCTTGCTTTCCGAGCGTCCGACGATGTCCGCCACTTCCGCCGCGCCGAAGCGGTTGTTGACGGCGACCATGATGGCGCCCAGGCGCGCCGTCGCCGCCTGTAGGGCCAAATATTCCGGCAGGTTCGGCAGCCATGCGGCGACCCGGTCACCGGCACCAATGCCGAGCTCGCGCAGGCCCGCCGCCAGCGCGCGCGATTGCCGCTCGACCCTGGCGGCGATGTGGATCGCGCCGTCGGTCTCGATCGTGACACCCGCCTCGGCGGCGGATTGGAACAGTTCAGGTATCGTCCGCATCGCCCTTGAGCTTCTGCGCGGTTTCGCGCAAGCCGTCGAGGTCGATCTTGTCGACACTGTCGGCATAATCGTCGATATGGCTCTGCATGTCCTTCATGACGCCGCGCAACTCGTCCATCTTGCGGCGGAACTTGGCCAGTTCGGCGCGCTGGTCGGACAAGGCCTGGTCGACGGCATGCATGGCGCCGCTGAGGCGGCGCTCGGGCGTGGGTTTTTTCTCGATATCGACGAGAACGCGGTTCTTGTAGCTGGCTCGGGCCATAACCGAACCATTATGGCAGAAAACCCCGGCTCATGCACGACCGGCCGGCTTCAGACGATGCCCCGCTCGCGCAGGCCCTGGATGGTGGCGGCGTCAAGACCGATGCTTTCCAGCACCTCGTCGGTATGTTCGCCGGTATCGGGCGTCGGCATGCCGGTCTTGGGCTGATAGCGGCTCAGGTTGATGGCCTGGCCCAACAGGTTCAGGTCGCCCAGTTCCGGATGGTGCACGGGATGCTTCATATTCACATGCTCCACCTGCGGATCGGCGAACACCTGGTCGATGGAATAGATCGGCCCGCAAGGCACGCCCGCTTCCGTCATCAGTTCGATCCATTCGGCGGAGGTCTTCTCCACCGTGTAGGTCTCGATCTCGGCGTTGACCCCATTGCGGTTATCCGAGCGCGCCTGAGCCGTGGCGTAATCCGGATGATCGTGCATGTCGGGGGCATCGAGCACATCGCAGAGCCGGTCCCACATGATGTCGCCGGCGGCGGCGATGTTCATATGCCCGTCCTTGGTCTTGAACACGCCGGTCGGGATCGAGGTCGGATGGTTATTGCCGGCCTGCGGCGCCACGTCGCCGGCCACCAGCCAGCGCGCCGCCTGGAAATCCAGCATGGCGATCATCGCTTCCAGGAGCGACGTATGCACCCACTGCCCCTCGCCCGACGCTTCGCGCTCCAAAAGCGCGATCAGGATGGCGATGGTGGTGTAGTTGCCCGCCGTCAGATCGGCGATGGGGATACCGACCCGCACGGGGCCCTGGCCCGGCAGCCCGGTGATCGACATCAGCCCGCCCATGCCTTGCGCGATCTGGTCGAAGCCGGGGCGGCGCGCATAAGGGCCGTCCTGGCCGAAGCCGGAAATGGAGGCGAGGACGATTTTCGGGTTCACCGCCTTCAGGCTGTCGTAGTCGACGCCCAAGCGCGCCTTCACGTCGGGGCGGTAGTTCTCGACCACCACGTCGGCGGTTTCGACCAGCTTCTTGAAGATCTCGAGCCCTTCGGCTTCCTTCAGGTTCAAGGAAAGCGAACGCTTGTTCCGGTGAATGTTCTGGTAGTCGGGACCGGTGCGCGAACCGCCCATGCCCTTGGATTTATCCACCGCCGCCGGCGCCTCGACCTTGATCACGTTGGCGCCCCAGTCGGCCAGGTGCCGAACGGCCGTCGGGCCCGAGCGCACGCGGGTGAGATCGAGAATGGTAAAGCGGCTCAAGGGCCCTTGATAGTCGGACATGGTAGCGTTTCCTCCCTGGTGTTGGGGGACGGTATCGCGCTGTCCGCCGGGTGGCAAGTGAGCCGGGGGCTTTCACGCCGCCCCTGGGTCCGGCAAAATCCCCATGGGCGGCAGCCGAAAGGGAGCGACACACCATGGCCTACGAAAACATCGTCACCGAACGGGACGGCGACATCCTGATCGCCAGGTTCCGGCGGCCGGAGAAACTCAACGCCATCAGCCACCAAATGCGCGTCGACCTGCTCGATTGCGTACGCGGCGCCGAGGCCGACGACAATGTGCGCGCCATCGTCATCACCGGCGACGGCGAAAAGGCCTTTTCCGCCGGCGCCGACATCCCCGAGCTCGCCAAGCGCACGCTGGAAACGGAAATGGGGCCGCAGTCGGACCTTCGCAAGGAACTGCCGACCGTCATTGAGCGGCTGGGCAAGCCCACCGTCGCCGCCATCAACGGCTATTGCTTCGGCGCCGGCATGGAGGTGGCGCTCGGCTGCACGGTGCGCATCGCCAGCGACAACGCCAAGCTGGCGCAGCCGGAAATCACCCTCGGCCAAATCCCGGGGTCTGGCGGCACCCAGCGCCTGGCGCGTTTCGTCGGCATGGGCTGGGCAATGCAGATGATCCTGACGGGCGAGCCCGTCGACGCCGAAACGGCGCGCGCCATCGGCCTTGTGACCGAGGTGCATGCGCGGGACAAGCTGCTGGATCGCGCCAAGGAACTGGCCCGCACGCTGGGCTCGCGAGCACCACTGGCCTTCGTCGCCGGTCGTGACGCGGTGTTGCGCTCGACCGAAACCGATCTTTTTAACGGCATTGATTACGAAAAGAAGCTCTACGCCATCTGCATGGCATCGGAAGACGGCCAGGAGGGGCTCAAGGCCTACGCCGAGAAGCGCGAGCCCGTCTACAAGGGCCGCTAGGGATAGGCGCGGGTGCGACCAACGCTGCTCACTCAGGCGGAGATCGACGGCTACCTGGCCGCCGGGCATTGGACCCCGGACACCCAGGCCGGCTGCTACGCCGATCACGCGCGCCAGTGGCCCGATACCATCGCCTGCCAGGACGGCAGCGGCTCGCTCACTTGGGCGGCACTCGATGCGCTGACGGACCGCATCGCCGCGAACCTGATTTCCATGGGCCTAGCGCGCGACAGCCGCGCCCTGGTGCGCATGCCGGCCGGCTGCCGCGAGGTGGCGCTTCGCATTGCATTCAAGAAGGCCGGAATCCTGGGGGTTTTCGCGCCGCTGCAATGGCGCCGGCGGGAACTGGACTACGTCCGCCAACAGACCGAACCCGCCCTCGCCGTCATCGCGCCCGACGGCCTCGACGATGACGACCGGCAATGGATCGACAGCGCGTTCGCCGGCCGGCGCATCGACCCCGGCGGGCCGGATTGGGATGAACTGACCGCGCAACCAGCCGACCTGGCCGCGCTCAAGGAGATTCCGGCCCGCGCCTTCGCCTTCGACGAGGTGTCGCTGATCACCGCATCCAGCGGCACCAGTGGGCTGGCCAAGCTCTGCGAATGGCCGGAGGCGGCGCAGCTCTGCGTCGGGCGCGCCATCGGCGAGCGCCTGCGCCTCACCCGCGAAGATACCGTCGGCATCTATTCGCCCATGTCGGGCGCCGCCGGGGTGCTGGTCTGGCTGGCCTCGGCGGCGACGCCGGCGCGTTTCGTCTTCCCGGCAAGCTACCGCCCGAAAGACCTGCTTGAACTGGTGGCGCGCGAAGGCGTCACCGTCGCCACCACGGTGCCGGTGATCCTGGCGCGCCTGGCGCAGGAGCCGTTGGCGGATTACGACCTGACGACGCTGCGGGCACTCCGGGTCGGCACGGCGGCGGCCGACACGGGGGCCGGCTGCGCGTTCGAAGCGGGCGCCGATTGCCGCGTCATCCCCGCCGCGGGGTCGATGGAATGCCCCGGCTTCGCCCATGCGGATTTCGACGAAAACACCGAAACCCGGCTCAGCGGCGCCGTCGGCCTGCCGCTGCCGGGGTGCCGGTCGCGCATCGTCGGCGACGGCGGCGAGGATCTGGCGCCGGGCGAGATCGGCGAGCTCTGGGTCACCGCGCCCTACGCGGCATCGGGCTATTGGAACGACGCCGTGGCGACGGATGCGGCTTGGACGGATGGCTGGTACGCCACCGGCGACATCGGCACGCTATCGGATGACGGACGGCTCAGATTAATGGGGCGGATCAAGGAGACCATCAACCTGAGCGGCCTCAAGATCCTGCCCGCCGACGTGGAGCACGAGATCGCCCGCCACCCGGACGTCTTCGCCTGCGCCGTCGTCGGCGCGCCCGACGCGGAATACGGCGAAGTCCCCTGGGCCTTCGTACAGCCCGTCCCGGGCCGACACGTCGATGCAGACGCCTTGGCGGACATGCTGCGGGAAAGCGGCCTCGCGGCCTACAAGGTGCCGGTGCGCTTCATCGCGGTCGAGGACCTGCCGCGCGTCGCCGGCAACAAGGTCGACAAGAAGGCGCTGATGGCGGAGATGTCACCGGCGTAGTCGGTGCCGCTACCTGGAGGTGCCCGAGAGGTTCTCGAGCGTCGCCAGAAAATCGGCGACCGCGGCGTCATCCGGTTCCGTTCGTGCTGCGGCGCCATCAATTGGAACGGATGAAGCATCGCCGTCTTCGGCCGGCGGAGCTTCGCGGAAGACGTGAATGTCTTCGCCCATGACCGTGTTGATGGTCGCCGCCAGGGCGAAGCGGTCGATCGGCTTGGTCGCAACGCCGTTCATCCCAGCCTCGAAATAGCCCTTCTGATGTTCCACCATGGCGTCCGCGATCAGGGCGATGATGGGTATTCCGGATTTCTCATCTGGCAGTTTGCGGATCATCCGGGTGGCGTCGGGCCCCGAAACCTTGGGCATCCGGACGTCCATCAGAACGAGGTCGTAGTCACCGGCCTCGAGCGCCCGAACGGCGTCCTCGCCATCGCCGGCGATGCAGTAGCCGTGGCCGAACCGTTCCAGGGTCTGCGAAATGATCATCTGGTTGACCGCGTTGTCCTCGGCGACCAGGACGCGCAGCGAACGCACCGTATCGATTACCGTATTGTGCCGGATGGGTGCCCCCATCTGTTCGACGAGGTCTGATGTGGCTTCGACATAGGGCAGCGAGAACCAGAAGGTGCTACCGACGCCGAATTCGCTCTCGACCCCAATCTCACCCCCCATCAGCCCGACGAGCCGCTTGCAGATCGCCAGGCCCAGCCCCGTGCCCTCGAACTCGCGGGAGATGGAGGAATCGGCCTGGGTGAAATCGGCAAACAGTTTCGGCAAGGTCTCCGGCGCGATGCCGATGCCGGTGTCGGCCACCGAAAAATACAGCGTCTTTCCGCCCTCTCGCACACGCGCCTCGACGGTGACGGTGACGCTTCCCTGCTTGGTGAACTTGACCGCGTTGCCGATCAGGTTGATCAGCACCTGGCGCAAGCGGGTGGGATCACCATGGGCCGCGTCGGGAAGGCCCTCTTTCAGCTTCAGCCGGAGCTCCAAGTCCTGGTGTTCGCGGTCCTCGAACAAGGACATGACGCCATGCAGGACCTGGGGCAGCGCGAAATCGATATTCTCGATCTCAAGCTTTCCCGCCTCCAGTTTGGAGATATCCAGGATCTCGTTGATGATCTGCAGCAGCGAATGAGTGGAATGCTTGATGCGCCGAACCTTGTCCGCGTTCTCGGGCGCGAGCTTCTCCTCAAGCAAGGCATCGGCAAACCCGATGACGCCGGTCATCGGCGTGCGGATTTCGTGGCTCATGGTCGCCAGGAACTCCGATTTGGCGAGGTTCGCGCGCTCTGCATCGCGACGTGCCGCCGCCTCCTTGTGAAGCAGCCAGCCGATTCCGCCCGCGAACACCGCCAGGAAGACCACCGACAGAAGACCCAGTTCCAGGGTGTTCCGTTCCATGGTTTCGACGGAACCCACGGCTTGCGCGATCAGCTTGCGGTTTTCACGCACTTCGGCGTCCGAGAGATCGTCGAGAAGCTTGAGAAGGGAACGTTCCTGGCCCTCGAACTCTTCCTTCAGTTCGGCAACGACTTCCGGATCGAACGGCATTTCGGAGACCCGGACGACCTCCTCCGTTGTTTCGCGCAGATCGTGGTAGGCTTCGTTGATGGCCTCAAGCCAATGCTCGTTCGCCTCGATCCCGATATCTTTCGCCATCTCGTGGTGATGAAGGAAGTCTTGATAAGCGGCTTCGAAGATCCGGATGCCGCTTTTTGCAAGCTCTTCCTCTTCCGCGCTATATTGCCGGCCGACGAGGTCGGAAGCCGCCCTGCTGGCACTCAGCACCAGAAGCTCGTTCGCCGAGGCGACGATCCTGACGACGCCGAAGCGCATGCGCTGCACCGCCTGTTCGGCCGGAATCGCATGACGCTCGACCAGTTCCGTCGCGCGCATGGCATCGACCGAGCTGCGGTGATTGGCATAAACCAAAGCGACGATGACGGCAAAAATCAGGAAAGACAGCGCCACCAACTTCTTCAAGGAAATAGGGACACTGGGCATTTGTTGTTCTTGTTCCCGGGTCGCAACAGGCCGGGACACGCTCCTTGATTTCAGATGACGGGCCGATGCCATGTTGCTACCGCAGAGCAATAGACCTGATCGCTCTCAGCCACCTATCCGTTTCGTTATATATTGCATACGGCTGTAGTCGGAATCAATTTTTTTCGGTCCGGATTACCCGTGGACCGGCTTGTGTCAGCAATCGATTGAAGGTTTGGCGAGATCGTCTAGCCGAAATTAATCGTGCAGCGCCTTCGATAGCTGTTGCTTGGCCGTCGCCACGCTCTTCTTGGCGTTGGCGAGCGCCGCTTCGGCCAGGATCAAGGCCTCCAGCGCGGCCGCCACGTCGGTGCCGGACGCCATCGCCGGCAGTTGGTCGACCTCGGCCTCGTTGGGGGAAACCAGATGCGCCACCTTGCCCGCCAGCAGTTGGAAGACGTGGTTGCAATACATCTCCATCTTGCCGGCCTCGCAGGTGCAGGCGCTGGTCAGGTTATCGCCGGAACGGGTGAAGGAGACGACGACGTCGTCACCCTTCTCGCCCAGCAATACGAATTTCAGCGTCTTGTCCATGGTTCACAGTATGCCTCAACGGGGCTGGGAATCCAGCGGGGTTATTTCACTTCGCAGAGAACGTGGATGACCTGAATCTCTTCGGCGAATTCCTGGTGTCGGGGCAGATACGGCCGGGGCTCCGACATGCCCAGCGCCGTCCACAGGCCGTTTTTGTCGAATTCCACCATGATGCGGTCGAATTCGAGCTCCTGCCAGCGGTCGTCGCGTTGCGTGAACAGCAGGTGCCCGCCCGCGCGCACCACGCGGCACATTTCCTTGAGCAGCGCTTCCGGGTCCGACATGTAGGTGAGCACGCCGACACTCACCGCCGCGTCGAAGCCGTTGGCGCCCAACGGCAGCGGCAGCTTCTGCAGGTCGTGGCGATAGAGCATGGCATAGAGATCGCGCTTGCCGGCGACGGCCAGCGACTTGGCCGAGATATCGATACCCTCGATGCGGCATTTGAGGCGGTTGGCGAGGGCGCGCCCGAACATGCCGGTGCCGCAGCCGAGATCGAGCACCGAATCGTCTTTTCGCAGGTACGGCACCAGCGCCGCCGCCGCCTCTTCCGGCGCCTGGTAGTTCCACATTTCCAGGTCGTGGTCGTAGGACTTGGCCCAGTCGTCGTAGCGCGCCTCGACGGCGGCACTATCGGTGGAACCACCGCTCAGGGACGGAAAGGCGTCCTCGGTCTCGGCATCTTCGCTGTCGGGATCATCGGGTTCGGCGGGCATGGCGCCAGCCTAGCACAGCCACTGGAGGGGCGAAACCGGCGCTGGCGCATGTTCACTCTCGCGGGGATTGCCCGCACGCCGCCACCTGCTATCCTCCATGCCAATTCATCACGGGGAGGACCGACATGATCCATGAACTGCGCATCTACCGCTGCGAGAACGGCCGCCTGCCGGCGTTGCTCAAGCGTTTCGAAACCACCACGCTGAAAATCTGGGAGCGCCACGGCATCCGCCAGGCCGGATTCTGGACGGTCGAAGTGGGACCGTCGAACCAGCTCCTCTATTACATGCTGGAATTCGATAGCCTGGCCGACCGGGAAGCCAAGTGGACCGCCTTCCAGACCGATCCCGAATGGATCGAGAAACGTGCCGAGAGCGAGCGCGACGGGCTGATCGTCGCCTCGATCGAGAACATCATGCTGAAACCGACGGCTTTCTCGGCGGTGAAATAATATAGGAATTTATTGACTTTTCGGAAAATACTCTTATATTGCAGCCCAACATCGATATTGCCGGTACGCGCTGGCGCTCACCTCTATCTTCGCCCCCGCGAAAGCGGCGCGGAAAGGGTAGGAAATCGAAATTGGGTTCGTTCCTGAGTTTTTTTTGTGAACTGAATGGAATCAATGCCTTCGAACCCGCGTTTTTTCGCCGCCCCTCCCCGGACGGGTGGGGGCGGCGCCATCGCAGGCGGGCAAAAAAATGGCCCGGCGATTGGCCGGGCTAAGGAGAGAGTGAGTGGAAATCTTGGGTATCTTAGCGCGCCCAGGGAAATCGGCAGTGACCGGGGTCACACCCCGCAACTTTTTTTGAGTTTTTTCCGTTTTTATTGCGATGTGACAGGCGGGAGCCGGGGCGATAGATTGGCCCGGCAGCGTCAGTCAGGGAGGAAACGAGGATGACGGCAGGTGACAATCTCAGAAGCGGCGGCCAGATTCTGGTCGATTCCTTGGTCGCCAACGGCGCCGACATGGCCTTTTGCGTGCCGGGCGAAAGCTACCTGACGGCGCTCGACGCGCTGCACGACGCGCCCGGGATCGACCTCCTCACCTGCCGCCAGGAAGGCGGCGCGGCGATGATGGCCGATGCCTACGGCAAGCTGACGGGCCGGCCGGGGCTCTGTTTCGTTACCCGCGGGCCTGGCGCCACCAATGCGTCGGGCGGCGTGCATGTGGCCTTCCAGGATTCGACCCCGATGATCCTGTTTGTCGGACAGGTCGGGCGCTCCATGCGCGACCGCGAGGCGTTTCAGGAAATGGACTACCGGCGCATGTTCGGCCAGATGGCGAAATGGGTGGCGGAGATCGACAGCGCCGACCGCGTCGCCGAATACGTCAATCACGCCTACCACACGGCCATGGCCGGCCGGCCGGGACCGGTGGTGCTGGCGTTGCCGGAAGACATGCAGGACGACCGCGCGCCGGCCGTGCCGCTCAATGCGGCGCACCGCGTGCGGCCGGGCATCGACCTGGCCGCCATGGCGGAACTGCGCCAGCGCCTGGAGCGCGCCGAACGCCCCTTCGTTCTGCTCGGCGGCAATTTCTGGACCCAGGCCGGCATCGACGCCATGCGCGCCTTCGCCGAGGCCAACCATCTGCCGGTCGGCTGCGCCTTCCGCTACCAGCACCTGTTCGACAACACCCACCCCAACTACGCCGGCGATGTCGGTATCGGCATCAACCCGAAACTGGCCGAGCACATCGCGGGCTCGGACCTGGTGATCACCGTCGGCGCGCGGCTGGGCGAGGTGACGACCTCGGGCTACGGCATGTTCGAGGTGCCGGTGCCGAAACAGGACCTTGTCCACGTCTATCCGGGTGCCGAGGAACTGGGCCGGGTCTACCGCCCGGCGCTGGCGATCAATGCCGGCGTCGACGCCTTCGCCCTGGCCGCAGCCGGGCTCGAGCCCGTGCACGGGCCCTGGGCCGACAGCACCAAACAGGCCCATTCCGATTACCTGGCCTGGTCCGAGCCAACCGACGTGCCGGGGCCAGTCAATGTCGGGCGCGTCGTGCACATGATGCGCGACGTCCTTCCCGAAGATGCCATCGTCACCAATGGGGCCGGCAATTTCGCCGCCTTCCTGCATCGCTTCTTCCGCTATCGGGGGTTCGGCACGCAGTTGGCGCCGACGTCGGGCTCGATGGGGTACGGCGTGCCGGCCGGGATCGCGGCCAAGCGGCTGCATCCCGGGCGCGACGTGGTGACGCTCGCCGGCGACGGCGACTTCATGATGACCAGCCAGGAACTGACCACCGCCGCGCATCACGGCATCAACGTCGTCATCGTCATCGTCAACAACGGCATGTACGGCACCATCCGCATGCACCAAGAGCGCCACTTCCCGGGCCGGGTGATCGCCACCGACCTGGCCAACCCGGATTTCCAGCTTCTGGCGCAGGCCTACGGCGCGCATGGCGAACTGGTCGAACGCACCGAGGACTTCCCCGCCGCCTTCGAACGCGCGCGCGCCAGCGGCAAGCCGGCGATCATCGAGCTCAAGGTCGATCCGGAAGCCATCACTCCGACGGCAACGCTCTCGGGCCTCCGCGAAGCGGCTCAGAAATAGCCGGATAAAAAAAGCCCCGGCCGCTGGAGCGACCGGGGCGGGGGTACCCGCATGCTCTGTGGGAGTGCGCGGGATGCCTGGTTCAGGCCCTTGCGATCAGGGCTCGAAGCCTGAAATCAGGGCTTGATGTAGGTGTAGCCTTGCGCCTGCAGGTGCGCCAATTCGGCGACGCCCGACGGCACGATGTCCTCGTCGAACACCTCATAGAGGGACTCGACCGGAATCTTGCGGCCCTTGAGGGTGTTGGCGCAGACGTTGAACTTGATGTTCTGCGCCTTCAGGCCGGCCACCGCGGTCTGCACCTTGCCGCTCTTGGCGGCGTGCTGCAGCAGCCCAATGCCGTTGCCGTGGATCACGACCTTGAGGTCGAGATTGTCGGCGCCGACGGCGTTGATGTGATTCTGGATGTTGCGCATGGCGCCCAGATACTTCTTGTCGTCCTTACCGCCGGGGTAGTTGACGTGATAGACGACCTTCTGCTTCGAGTAGCGCTGCGCCGCATCGGCCGCGCCGATGTTGGTCAGCATCACCGCAAAAGCGGTCATTATGGCAAGGGCAATGCCCTTGGCTCGCCAAGTAGTGTTCATATGGACCTCCCAATGTCCGTCTTCTCCAATACGACTGATCATTCTCAGCCTTCCCTGTCCGATCACGTTAGCGCAGGGTTTTATGCGGCGGTATTGGGGAATCCCCTAATCCGGGTTTTACGGCCGGGACGTGGCGGATTTCATGAAGTCGGTCTGCACCGCACGGGTGACCAGTTCGGCGAACGACTGGGCGCCGGTCTTTTCCATGATGTGCGCGCGGTGCGCCTCCACCGTTTTCTCGCTGATCTCCAGTTCCTGCGCGACCCGGCGGTTGGGTTTGCCGGCCAGGATCATCTCCAGTACCTGGCGCTCGCGCTGGGTCAGTTGCTCGAAGCGCCGGCGCACATCGGCGTCCGCCGACAGGGTCTCCAGCCGTTGTCGGCTTTCGGCGAGCGCACGTCCCACCGCTTCCAGCAGCGCCTTCTCGTCGAACGGTTTCTCGACGAAGTCGACAGCGCCGAGCTTCATCACCTCGACAGCCATGCGGATGTCGCCATGCGCGGTGATCACCACCACCGGCAACTGGCAGCCTCGCTCGCTCAGCAGCGCCAGAAGCTCGACGCCGCTGATGGAGGGCATGCGCACGTCCGTGACAATGCAGGCAGGCCCCTCGAGCGGCAGCCGGTCCAGCAGTTCCGGCGCCGACGCCAGGCCGAGCGCCGGATGGTCGGCCGATTCCATCAGCCAGCAGATGGATCCGCGCACCGCTTCGTCGTCCTCGACCACGTAGACCTGAACCTTACGCTTTATGGCGGCTCTCCTGTTCGGCGGCGGGAATGGCGAAGGCGACCGAGAAGCCGCCGGTTTCGCGGTTGCGCGCCCGGATGACGCCGCCGTGCGCCTCGACGATGGAACGGCAGATGGCGAGCCCAAGCCCGAGCCCGCGTTCCTTGCGGGTGACGAAGGGTTCCCAGACGGCGTCGATGTCTTCGTCGAGGATGCCGGGGCCGTTGTCTTCGATAACCACCTCCACGGCACCATCGGTAACGACGCTGCTGACCGCGATGGTCTTCGGCGCCGGCCCCTCGCCCAGCGCATCGAGGGCATTGCGGCAGATGTTGATGATCAATTGCTCCAACTCGATCAGGTCGCCGGTGACGGCCGGCAGGCCATCGCCCAGGTCCAGGTCAACCGCGATGCCCGCCGCTTCCAGGTCATGGTGCATGAAACCGCAGGCTTCGTGAATGGCATGATTGATGTCCACCGCCTCGTGCTTGGGCGTGCGCTTGCGCATGTAGCCCCGCACCCTGGAGACAATGGCGCTGGCGCGCCCGGCCTGCTCGAGGATATGGTCCAGCGCGCCGGAAATCTCGGCCGGGTCGCCGCGTCGGCTGAGGCGCTGGCGGCTGCCCTCGGCGTAGTTGTGGATGGCCGCCAGCGGCTGGCGCAGCTCGTGCGCCAGGCCCGACGTCATCTCACCGATGACGTTGACGCGCGACACATGCGCCAGTTCCGACTGGTGGCGGCGGGCGCGGGCCTCGGCGCCGCGCCGCACCTCGACCTCGTGCGCCAATTCCTGGTTGAGGTCCGAGAGCTGCCGGGTGCGGCGTTGCACCAGATACTCGGTGCGCACGCCGTGCATGATCACCAAAACCAGCAGCACGGCAGCGAACAAGGCCCACTCCCAGTACTGCATCAGAACGTCCGCGAGGCTCACGTCGCCCCGCGCATAGGGGCCGATCTCGAGCTCACGGAACAGGTCATGCACCGGCTTGTAGTCCAGCGGCACGGTCCAGCCCGACGCGCCGGCGGCGCGCATGGCGGCACTGTCCTCGGGCAGGCTCAGGAGCGCGATGGCAACGCGTTCGGAGAGCTCTGCCGAAGCGTGCGGCATCTTGGCGAACGGCCATTCCGGATAGAGCCGCGTGCTGATTGCCACGTCGACGCCCGGCACCTTGCGCGGATTGAGCACCTTGAAGTCCTCAAGCGCCACGACGCCCTGGCGGGCCATCGATTCCAGCAAACCGGTGCGCACCGTGCCGGCATCGATGGAACCATCGCGAACGGCGAGCACGATGGCGTCCTGGGGAAAGCCGAAGTAGCGGATATCGCTGAACAGTTCGAACGGATCCAGGCCGGCGGCCTTGAACTCCCGCCAGGCCATCTGAAATCCGCCGAAGGCGTTTCTCGAGACTGCGCCGAAGACCTTGCCCTTCAAGTCGGCGAGCCGGCGGATGTCGCTCCGATTGGACCGCGCCAGGATCACCGCGCCGAACTGGTTACGCGCCCCCTCGGAAATCGATTTCTTAAGGGTGGCGATGCGGCTGATGCCGAAATCCTCTTCCAGTTCGACGTATTGCCCCGGGTTGGTCAGCACGTAGTCGATGCGGCCGGCCGACGTCGCCGCGCGCAGCGTCGCCAACGGCAGGGGCTCGATTTCGAACCGGCGCTCGGGCACCGCGCGGGAGAGGTACTCGGCGGTCGCGCCCCAGGTGCGGGTGACATGTTCGGCGCCGCGAAAGGCAAGCACGCCGATGCGGACCGGATCTTCGTCCGCCGCCTGCGCGCCCGCGCCGGGCAGCCAGCACGCCCAGATGAGCGCGATGGCCAACATCGCCTGCCTCCCTGTCATGGCAACAGTGATAGCGCCATTTCCAGGGCCAGCGGAAGCCAAATTCCGCTCCGGGCGCCTTTGGTGCAGACGGAGACGGCGGCCTCGGTTAAGGTGCCGGCCATGACCGAAGCGCGCTTGAAGACGGAAATCTGGGTTCGGGCGCAACTCAGGATGTGCGACCAAGCCCTTTTGCCGGCGGTGATCCGCCGCAAGGGCGACGCCGACGCCGGGATGGTGCTGATCAAGCTCGACCGGCTCGACGGCAATGCCGTGGTCATGGCTCAATCACGTGACCTGGAAGGACGGCTCCGCTGGTTGGCCGCGACCGGCGACACCCCCGTCCCGGATACCGAGGCGGAGGCCTATATCACGCGGCAACTGGAATTCGATCCCGACCTTTGGGTGGTCGAGATCGAAGATTCGGCGGGGCGTTTCGAGATCAGCGGGGAGCCGGTATAGGACTTAGCTGGTGTACAGGGTCCCCTGCTGTCCTTTTGGGCAGGCGGCCTCGATCAGGGTCTTGCCGTGGAAGTGCAGGTTGACCCAAACCCGAACGTCGTCGGTCCAGTTGGCGACGATGGCGTCGTTCCCCGGGCAGGCCAGCTTCATGTAGGAATAGCGGATGCGGTTGTTGCGGCTCTCGATCACGGTGGCGTGCGGCACCACGGCGACGTGCACATCAACAACGATGCGCTTGTCTTCGACCACGCGGACACCCTGATATTCCCAGACACCGTTCGGCGGGTTCTCCGCGTAATAGGCATCGAGCGCGATGGCAGCGGTCCGGAGCGCATCGCCGGACGGGCCCGAATAGGTGGCCATCACCAACAGGCCGGCAATCAACCCGGCCGGCACAGCCATGGTCATGGCGATACCGAAAATCTTGCGGCGATGGCGGCGAATAAAATCTGTGATCGTCATTTCCCTTCTCCTTTCGGCGGTTCCGCTGCCGTGGCCCGTTTCATTGACTTATGCCGGGCTTTAGGCCGGTAACTTTGCGCCCCACCGTTTCCGGCGGTTTGCCGTTTCGAGGATCTTGGAACGGGATGCGATCCGCGATCTTCACCGTCAACATAACGCAATCCGGTGCGTCGCGCTGTGATGGCCGTCACGGCGGTTTTGCATCGCCTGACCCGCCCCCCTATGATCGCCGTCGCCACTCAGCAGGGAGCATGAAATGAGCCAAGATTCCGCCGCCACCGACCTGCCGACCCTCGGGCTCGGCCTGTTCTTCGAGGACTACAGCATCGGCCAGAAGTTCCGGACCCTGTCGCGCACGCTGACGGAAACCGATATCGTCAACTTCGTCGGCGTCACCGGCATGACCGAGGTGATATTTACCGACCTAACCTACAAGAAGGGCGTCGGTGAAGCGGGACGCGTGGCGCCGGCGGCGCTCAGCTACACGCTGATGGAGGGGCTGCTCTGCCAATCGGTGATCCAGGGGACGGGGCTGGCGCTGCTTGAGGTTTCCAAGAAGGTACTGGCGCCGGTCGTCGCCGGCGACACGCTGCACCTGGAAGTCGAGGTCTTGGAGGCGCGGCCGACGTCGAAGCCGGGTCGCGGCATCGTCAAGGCGCGCCACGACATCGTCAATCAGCGCGGCGAAACGGTGATCACCTACGATGCGACCCGGATGGTGCTGGCCCGCGAGGGCTAAAGCAGCCTATTCCGAACGATGGATCAGGTGGTAGCCGAAATCGGTTTCCACCGGCCCTGAAACCTCACCGACCTCGAGCGCAAAAGCGGCGGTTTCGAATTCCGGCACCATGGCGCCACGGCCGAAGAAGCCGAGATCACCGCCCTGCGAACCGGACGGGCAATCCGAATTGGAACGCGCCAAATCGGCGAAGTCGGCGCCGTCATCCAACTGGGCTTTCAGGTCTTCGATTTCCTTCAGGGCGGCTTCCTTGCCACGGCCGTCGGAGGAACGAAGGATATGGGCGGCGCGAACTTGATCGGGCATGTCTTAAGTCTCCTGGTCTCGATTGCGCCGCCGTTAGACCATGCGGCCCGGGGCCCCGCAAGGAAAAAGCCCACCTATGACCCGGCGGGGGCTTTCCGGGCATGGGGCGCCGTGCTACGAGACGAAGCCACCCGGGAGAACAGACATGACCAATACCATCCGCCTCGAAATCACCGACCGACGCCCGTTCGCCGACGGCATGGCCTTCGGCGAGACAGGTGCCTACGAGCGCCTCACGGGCCGCGCGCACTATGCCGTCGACCCCGACGCGCCGGCGCAGGCCGGCATCTGCGATCTCGAGTTCGCGCCGCGCAACGCCGACGGGCTGGTGGAGTTCAGCGCCGACGTGATGATCCTGAAGCCGGTCGATCCGGCCAAGGGAAACCGGCGGGTATTCTACGATTGGGGCAACAGGGGCAACATCCGCGCGCTGCAGTTCTTCAACGACGCGCTCGGCTCCAACGCGCCGATCTCCGCCGATCACGCCGGCAACGGCTACCTGTTCCGGCGCGGTTATTCTGCGGTCTTCGCCGCCTGGCAGGGCGACCTGCTGCCGGGCGACGGCCGCTTCCTGCTCGATGTTCCGGTCGCGACCAAGGACGGCGAGGCGATTACCGGCCTGGTGCGCTCCGAGTTCATCCTGGAGAAGCCCGGCGTTACCACGCAGCCGCTTTCCGGCTGGACCAACACCCGCAGTCACCCGACCGTGTCGCTCGACACAACGAAAGCGCAACTGACCAAGCGGCCCTATGCCGACGCGCCGCGCGAGCCCGTGCCCGCCGATCAGTGGCAGTTCGCCCGCAACGAAGGCGGCCTCGGTCTCGACGGCGTCGCCCAGCAGAACGCCATCGTGCCCTCGGAAACCAACATCTACCTGCCCGGCGGCTTCGAACCCGGCTGGATCTACGAGCTGGTCTACACCGGCCGCGACCCGCTGGTTCTGGGCCTCGGCCACGTGGCGGTGCGCGACCTGATCTCGTTCTTCAAAACCGACGTCTCCGAGGCCAATCCGCTGGCCGGCACCGAGAAGGCCTACGGTTGGGGCCGTTCGCAGACCGGCCGCGCCATCCGCGACTTCATCCATAACGGCTACAACGCCGACGCCAACGGCCGCAAGGTGTTCGACGGCCTGCTGCCGCATGTGTCGGGCGGCGGGCTGATGTGGATGAACCACCGCTTCGCCAACGCCGTCTCGCCGGCCGGACAGGAGCACGAGGTGCACGACAACTGCGCCGACCGGTTCCCGTTCTCCTACGCCGAGACCACCGATCACCTGACCGGCAGGCGGGATGCCATCCTCAAGCGTCCGGAGACCGACCCCTTGGTGATCCACACCCAGACCGCCACCGAATACTGGCAGCGGCGCGGCTCGCTGATCCATACCGACACCCAGGGCAACGACCTGGAACAGCCCGACAGCGTGCGCATCTACATCTGGGGCAGCTCCGAACATTACGCCGATCCGCGCATGGTGAAGCCGGGCAAGGCGCCGTGCCTCAACTTCGCCAACGTGGTGCGCACCTCGATGCTGTTCCGCGCGGCGCTCGACAACATGGACCGCTGGGCGACGGACGGCACCGAGCCGCCCGCCAGCCGCCACCCGAAACGCGCCGACGGCACGCTGCTGACGGGCCCCGAATGGCGCGCCCAGTTCCCAGCCATTCCGGGCGTCATCCTGCCCTGGGGGCCGGCGTCGCTGGAGCTCTACGACTACGGGCCCGACTTCGACAAAGGCATCCTCGCGAAGGAGCCACCGGACTGCGTCAGCGCCGAGGGCTATCCGGTCATGGTCCCGGCCACCGACGCGGACGGCAACGACGTGGGCTGCCTGCGCGCGCCGATGGTCGAGGCGCCGCTCGCCACCTACACCGGCTGGAACCTGCGCGACCGTGGCCAGGGCTTCGGCGCCAAGCACAAGTTCACCGGCTCCACCTTGGCTTTCCCGGAAACGCCCGAGGAACGCCGCATCACCGGCGATCCCCGCGCCTCGATCCTGGAGCGCTACGGCGACAAGGAAGGCTACGTCGCCGCCATCCGCGCCGCCGCCGAGAAACTGGTGGCCGATGGCCTGATGCTGGAAGAAGACGTGGACAGATGCGCCGACAGCGCCCGCGACTGGGACCGCCAGCGCCACGGAATTCGGCTGCCGTAAATCAGGCCTCGCCGCGCGCCCGGCGTTATTCCTCGGCCCGTTGCCGGCGCCGGTTCAGGAAGGCGAGCGTCCAGACGTAACCGCCCCACCCGCCGAGGACGGCCCAAGGCACGCAGCCGATCAGCATCGGCAGGCCGTAGAGGTCGAACAGGTTGCGGGTCTGCGCCCAGAAGCCGTTCATGCCTTCGGCCTTGACCTCGAGCGCCACCATCAGTTCCTTGGAAAAGGTCTCGTATCCGGGCACGGCGTCGAAATCGCCCATCATCAATCGCCCGGTCACCAGGAAGCCGAAGTAGAGCGGCACCAGGGTGAACACGTTGGAAAGCCAGACCCATGCTAGGGCGGCGATGAGGCTGAAGTTCCAGCGCGGCGTGATCCCCTTCACGATGCCCCAGACGCCCAGCACGATCGGCATCTGCACGCCAACCGTCGGCGTCAGGCCGATGGCGATGCCGGCCAGGACGCCGCGCGCCGTGTATTCGGGCTCGTGGCGGGTGCGCAGGATCGGCACCACCAACCGGTAGCGCAGAAAGCGATTGAACCGCTCCCAGCGGCTGTAGTCGTTCTGCGGCTCTTCGCCGTTCCCAGGCTTTTCGGCTTCGTCCGCCATGCCTTCCCGTCCAAGCGCATGCAAGTTCCCTGACACTGATTTACCCTGGATTTCCGGCTACGGGAAGCCGCCATTTCAATGGTTTGCCGCAGCGCCCCGCCTCCCCTATTCTGCCGTCATGACGACGCCCGCCATCGCCTTCACCGCCTCCGACCAGCCCGAAGCCCAAGCGGCGCTGGAGAGCCTGACCGCGCGCTACGGGGGCATCCGCCCGGAAGACGCCGACATCATCGTCGCGCTCGGTGGTGACGGCTTCATCCTGCATACCCTGCACGCCTACATGAAGACCAAGATTCCGATTTACGGCATGAACCGGGGATCGGTCGGCTTCCTGATGAACGCCTACGACGAGGACGACCTGCCGGCGCGTCTCGAACGGGCCCATGCCACTACCCTGCACCCGCTCCGCATGGCCGCTACCGACGTCGACGGCGCCAAGCACGAGGCGCTGGCCATCAACGAGGTCTCGTTGCTGCGCCAGGCGCGCCAGGCGGCGAAAATCCGGATCCTGGTCGACGGCGTCGAGCGCATGGAGGAGATGATCTGCGACGGCGTCCTGGTGGCGACGCCGGCGGGATCGACCGCCTACAACCTCTCCGCCGCCGGCCCGATCATCCCGCTGGAGGCCGACATCCTGGCGCTCACCCCAATCAGCGCCTTCCGCCCCCGGCGCTGGCGCGGCGCCCTGTTGCCGGCCAAGACGGCGGTGGAGTTCCAGGTCATCGAACCCCGTTTCCGTTCCGTCAGCGCCACCGCCGACTTCCACGAAGTGCGCGACGTCAGCCGCGTCACCATTTCCGAGGACCGCAGCGTTTCATTGAAGCTGCTGTTCGATCCCGAGCACAATCTCGAGGAACGCATCATCAAGGAGCAGTTCCAGCCTTGAGCGCCGACCAAGAGCCGTTACCGCGCTGGCTGATGCTGGTGGCCGCGAGCCTCGTGCTCGGCGCCATCGGCGGCGCGCTGTTCCAGTACCTGCACATGCCGCTGGCCTGGATGATCGGCGCCATGGTGTTCGCCACCACCGCGGCGCTCGCCGGCGCGCCGGTACGCGGATCGAGAAAGCTGCGCAACCTGGTGATCCCGGTCATCGGCATCATGCTCGGTTCGGCCTTCACGCCCGAGACGCTGAGCCAGGCGGCGCGCTGGATTCCCTCCATCGTCACCATGCTCTGTTTCGTCGCCATCATCGTCGCGGCGGTGGGATTGTTTCTGCACCGGGCCATGGGTTTCGGACCGGTTTCGGCCTATTTCTCGGCGACGCCCGGCGGCCTCGCCTCGATGGCCGTCGTCGGCATGGAGATGGGCGGCGACGAGCGGCGCATCGGCCTCACCCATTCGGTGCGCATCCTGATCACGGTGCTGATCATCCCGTTCTACTTCAAGATCTTCGAGGGCTATCAGCCGGGCGGGCTGAACATGCTGGGCTCGGTCGTCGATCTCGAATGGCACGACGGCCTGTTGCTGGCCTCCTGCGCTCTCGGCTTTCCGCTATTCCGGCTGTTGAAACTGCCGATGGCGCAGATTTTGGGTCCCATGTGCGTCTCCGCCGTGGTGCACGGGATGGGCCTGACGGAGGCCCGCCCGCCGGTGGAGTTCGTCAACATCGCCCAGGTCGTCGTCGGCACCGGCATCGGCGCGCGCTTCGTCGGCGTATCTGTGTCGCGCCTGTTCGGCGTGCTGGCCGCGGCGGTGATCTCGACGCTGTTCATGGTCGGCCTCGCCGCCGCCGCCGCCGGCCTGCTGCATGAGGTGACGGGCCTGCCGTTCAACGCCGTCTGGCTCGCCTTTGCGCCGGGCGGCCTCGCGGAAATGACACTGATCAGCCTCTCCATGGGCATCGACGTCGCCTTCGTCTCCACCCATCATGCCATCCGGGTGGTGTTCATGGTCGTCGCCGCGCCCATCGTCTTCGGCATCCTGCGCAAATACTGGAACATCACCGAAGACCCGTCCCAGCACGGGCTTTGACGGCTCCGCCCCCCTACCCGCTCGGGGAGGTGTGGCGGAAAAACGCGGGTTGTAAGCCATTAATTTATCTAGATTCCCAAAAAAATCTCAGGAACGAACCCAATTTCGGTTTCCTACCCTCGATACGCCGGGCCATACCCTTGCCGGTTCCAACCACCCGTCCACAACAGGCATCGGCCCCGGCCCCAATCTGATTCAAATGTGAAATAGCGAGCCTGCGCCGGCTTCGACACTGCGAATCGGCACCATAACATAAACTCTACAAAAGTCAATAAATTCCTATTTTCGCCAACCTTCGCCGTGCGCGGGCTAGACCCGCGCATCCACGACTTTTCTGTCAGCATCCGGGTTTAAGTTGAGGATCACCGGATCAAGCCCGGCGATGACGGGATTGGAAGGCGGAGCGGAAGAGAAATCTTCGGCTGCGCCTGGTCCGCTAGTGACCCAAACCGGTCTTTATTCGGATGCCTACACCATATCTGGTTTGCGATCCGTTTTCGGATTTTTTCATTTTTCACGGCACCGCTTCATCGTGCCAAAAGTAACGTTCAATATATGAAATGAATAATTTCTAAAAATAAGTTATTATCGAGTCCGTGATGGAAATCAAAGATGGTATCGGGGGCTGTTGATATAATTATTAGCTGATCCATTTCGGGAGCATACAGTGTCAATAGCTTCGTTTACGCAACAAGACATCTCAATATTTGAGGTTGCGCTCCGAGCAAGCAATCAGGGCTTTGTGGTTTGGGACCACGAGCAGAAACTCGTGGCATGGAGCTGTAAATGCCCTGATTTTTGGTATTCCCCCTCGCAAATATTGCGGGAGGGCATGCCCATGTTGGAACTGTTGCGCCATATTGCCGATAATGGTGGTTTAGGGCCTGGTGACCCCGAACAACTGGCAGCCAAAGAGCTAAGCCGCGTAAAAGAGCTCGGCCCCGATTCCATGGACGATTTCGAAATGTTGGACGGACGCATCATTCGCGTACAGCGCAACGCCATGCCTGATGGCGGGCATGCCTCAACCTATACTGATATCACCGCCCAGAATCACTACGAAAGGCGTTTGAAAACAGCGACAAAAATTGCCGAAGATGCGAATAAGGCAAAGTCTGAGTTTCTGGCGAGCATGAGCCATGAGTTGCGGACGCCAATGAATGCCATTTTAGGCTTTGCGGAGTTGATGAAATTAGATCCCCGCGAGGCGCCCTCGGAGCGCCAATTGGGCCAGATTGAGAACATATTGGCTGGCGGCAAGCACCTTCTCGAACTCATCAATGATATTCTTGATCTCTCGAAAATCGAAGCCGGTATGATACCGGTCTGTCTTGAGGATATTGTTATCAATGAGGTTGTCCAAGATTGTATCAATCTTACGCTGCCGCTTTTAGATGCCACAGGAATTTCATTAGTAGATAAGGTCGGATTAGAAAAAACTTACCGGGTTCGTGCCGACTCGATGTTAATCCGTCAAGCCTTGCTCAACTACCTATCGAATGCGGTCAAATACAATAGGCATGGCGGAACGATCACGATTGAAGGCGAGCCTGTCGAGAATGATAGATATCGAGTATCCGTATCCGATACAGGTGTTGGGATCGAACCGGGGGAGCAACCCAATATCTTCAAAATGTTTTATCGAGTACACAATGATCCCATGGTTTCTACTCATGGAACAGGCATTGGGCTGTGCGTAACGAAAATGCTTATCGAGAAGATTGATGGGCAAGTCGGATTCGAGAGCTCAAAAGGGTCCGGCAGCACCTTTTGGTTTATAATACCATTGTCAAAACTATGATGGGTTTTGGGCCCCGTTTGATCTGCAACGTTTTCCCCCATAGCGACCGTAGGGGCAACAGCTACAAAAGTCGGACAATTTGATGGCAAAAAATTATCGCATTAAAAACCTGTCTTTCGATCAATTAGACGAACTTTTCGAGAAAGACCGGATAGCGGCCGCCGCTATTACCGAAACGGTGATGACACAAGAAATCTCTACTGCGATAAGCAACATCACAGAAATCAATCAAATAGCAAATGCACGTATTCAAGCAGATAGCGCCGTTGCATCGGCAAAGATCGCAGCGGATGCAGAGGTTTGCGCAACTGAACTCGCTGCCAAGGCTGAAATGGCACTTTTACAAATTCAGGCCACGATAAGCGAGCGGCAGCTTGATCCTGACCTGTTGACATCCATGATCACAGAAGTTTGCCACCACGCCAGCGAAGAAATTTCTAGTGGTACGGAGCAAACCATTGCGGCAATTAAAAGACAGGCGGAAGCTGCGATCGGGCAGATATCCAATCACACCAAGAATTCGATCAATGACATCAAATCCTTGGCCGATGATTATGCCAATCGCGTTAGAGAGAACGCCAAAATAGCTCGACGTAAGTTCTTGAAGGAAAAGGAGGCCGGCCGCACGAAAAGTGAGGCGCAGGAAGATGCAGATGAAGCAGCAAAGACCGTTTTGGACTTTTCGCATAAAACAATAGAAACGCTCCACAACAAGGTTTCCACTGCCGTAAAAGAAATCCAGGCCCTGACAGCCATGGTTTTGGAAGAGATATCAAATACTGTCAGTAATGCGGAAGCGCGAATATACGGAGCACGGGACAGGGCATTAGCGTCGATCCAAGATTTATTGGATTTTCGTGTGGAATGATGTGCGGCAAGTATTCCCGCGGACCGCGACAATCTAGTTTTGATCACCTTCTAGAAAGGGTGTTTTCCCGTTTCGCAACCACTGCTCGGCTCGCCTAAATGCCTGTTTCGGGTTACCTGCGGTTTAACGTTTATTGAACCTGTAACGTCCGCTTTCTGTTCAGAATGCCGACATTTGACGCCAGCACAGTGAATGACGCCTTCTGGCTAATGCCGGACAACTCCAATCTCTCCAGAAATCTTCCACTATCGAACCCAAAACAGACCGTCATGCGCGGGCTTGACCCGCGTAAACACGTCTTTCTTTCCGTTGGCAGCCAAAGACGTGGATGGCCGGGTCAAGCCCGGCCATGACGAGGTGGGGCGTGAGGTCCGCTCCTGGCTAATGGCGCGCCAAATGATCCCGAACCAACACCAGCCGGTCATTCCCCCAAAAGAGTTCGTCGCCGATGAAAAAGGTCGGGACGCCGAAGGCGCCGCGGTCGTGGGCTTCCTGCGTGGTGGCGTCGAGGGCGGCGGCGGTTTCGGGGGCGCCCAAGGCGTCGAGGAAATGAGCGCGGTCGTAGCCGGCCTCCCGGGCGCGCTCAGCGAGGCTTTCGTCCGAGGCGTCGGGATCAGGTTCGGCGAAGACCATGGAAAACAGCCGACGGCTCATGGCCGCCGCGTCTCTTAAGCGCGCCGCCGCCGTGCAGGCGAGCGCCAGCTTGTTGGGGACGGCGGGGTCGTGGATGAACTCGGCGGGCGGCTCCAGGTAAGGGACGCCCAAGTACGCCGCCCAGCGCGCGGCGTCCTTTTCGCGGTAGTCGCGCAGGTACTGGGTCGAGACGGCATTGCCGGCGAACGGGTTGGCGCCGGTCATGGCGATCAACTTGCCGCTATAGAGCGGCCGCCAGTTGACCCGGCAGCCGGTATCGCGCTCCAGCGCCGCGATCTGCGTAGACGCCAGGTAGGAATAGCGGCTGCCGATGCCATAGAAGAAGTCGACGGAGGTGGGTTCGCTGGACATGCGGGAAGTATCCGGCGGCACCGGGCGGCGGTCAATCGCCGACGGTTTCCCGCCCGCCCGCCGCGTGCTAGGGTCCGCCCGCGCAATCGGAGGGCCAAGCCTTGTTCCTGACTATCATGAAAATCTACGCCAACTGGAAGGAACGGAAGCGGATCCTGAAGGAATACGACGAACAGGCCGCGAGAGGCACGGCGGCCGAACCGGCGCCGGCACCAGAGCCGGAAACTTCCGAGAAAAAA
The DNA here is from genome assembly GCA_038125725.1 of Rhodospirillaceae bacterium. GTDB lineage: Bacteria > Pseudomonadota > Alphaproteobacteria > Rhodospirillales > Casp-alpha2 > TMED8. The sequence continues at coordinate 19,557 of JAYPEK010000029.1, read as the reverse complement.
GACGCCTGAGCGCGGCTAGACGACAGGCTGGAAGATCTGCCCGACGGGATCGTAGAGCTGCAATTCGCAACTGCGGATATCGATGTGCCAGCCGTGAAGGCGCAGTTCCCTCGCCGCCACCCGCTCGCGGATGAAGGGGAAGGTCATCAGGTTCTCCAACGACACCAGCACGGCGGCCTGTTCGCAAGCCTTGGCCTTCACCTCCTCGGGCGCGTCCGGCATGGTGCCCTCGACCCGCAGATAGGCGGATTTCACCAGGCTCATCCAGGGCTGGATGAAAAAGTTACCGTCGGTGTCGGCTTCCATTTGCTTGAACATCGAGCGGATGCCGCCGCAATGGGCATGGCCCAGGACGATGACGTGTTCGACGTTCAGGTGCTGCACGGCGAATTCCAGCGCCGCGCTGGTGCCGTGGTAGTTGCCCTCGATCTCGTGCGGCGGCACCAGGTTGGCGACATTGCGCACGATGAACAGGTCACCCGGATCGGCCTGCAGCACGATGGCCGGATCGACGCGCGAATCCGAACAGGCGATCAGCGCCACCTTGGGCTTCTGGCCCTGGTCGACGAGGTCCTCATAAGTATCGCGCCGGGCCTCGAAGTCGCCGCCGCGGAAGGTCTTGTAGCCGTCTGTGAGCTTGGTAATCGGGTCCATGGGCGGGATGGTAGCGGAACGGTACGGGATGGCAAACCCCTATCCGCCCCTAGCGGAAATCGGCGCCGATGGCTTCGGTAACAGAGGAAAACCCGTCGCGCCGCAACAACGCCGCGAGGTCACGCTTGATGCGCCCGACCATGCCAGGCCCGCCGTAAACCAGGCCGGAGTAGAGTTGCACCAGTGTGGCGCCGGCCCTGATCTTGGCGTAGGCATCGGCCCCGGACGCCACGCCGCCGACACCGATCAGCGGCAGCTTGCCATCGGTCAGGCGGTAGAAATCCGCCAAAACGCGGGTCGACATCTGCATCAGGGGCGCGCCGCTCAAGCCCCCCGTCTCGCCCCTGGCCGCGCCCTTCAGGCTTTCCGGACGCTCGATGGTGGTGTTGGTGGCGATCAACCCGTCGAGGCCGGTTTCCAACGCCACCTCGGCAATATCGGCCTTGTCCTCGTCGGTGAGATCGGGGGCTACCTTGAGCAATAACGGCGGCTTGTTCGCCAGCCCATCGACGGCCTTGCGCACCAGTTGCAGCAGTTCGCGCAAAGGCCCCTTCCCTTGCAGCGCGCGCAGGCCGGGCGTATTCGGCGACGAGACATTGACCACCAGGTAATCGGCATGGGGGCCAAGCCCTTCGACGCCCAAGAGGTAGTCATCGACGGCGTTCTCGGTGTCCTTGTTCTTGCCAAGGTTGACGCCGACAGGCCCGCCCCCTTTTCCGGCACGCGCTTGAAGACGGCGGCGCGCCGCGTCCAGGCCCTCGTTGTTGAAGCCCATGCGGTTGACGACGGCGCGGTCTTCGACCAGACGGAACAGCCGCGGGCGCGGATTGCCGGGTTGCGGACGCGGCGTGATCGAGCCAACCTCGGTGAAACCGAAGCCGGTGGCCAGCACGGCGTCCGGCACCTCGGCGTTCTTGTCGAAACCGGCTGCCAGCCCAATGGGGTTGGCGAACCGGAGCCCCCAGAGCGTCTGACCGAGAATGTCGGGATCGGCGGTGCCATCGCCACGCGCCAGCCCCAGTTTCAGGGCGCGGATGGCGAGGCCGTGGGCGCGCTCCGCGTCGAGCGTGAACAGCACAGGCCGGGCCAGGCAATAGAGATCAGCCATCGCTTACGTGGTCCGGAAACAGATGCAGGCCGTCGGCACCCAGCGGCAACGGATCGGCCCGCAGCACCGCATCCGCCGGCAGCGCGCCGTAGAGATGCGGGAACAACTGCCCACCGCGCGAGGGTTCCCACTTGAGCGCGTCGCCAAGCTTCGCGGGATCGACCGTCAGCAGCATCAATCCGTCCTGGCCGGCGCGGTGCTTGGCGGCGCTTTCGCGCACCTGGGCACCGGTGGAAAAATGAATGAAACCGTCGGCGACATCCTGGCTGGAACCGGGATAGCTGCCGGATGCTTGCGCGGCCGCCCATTCGTCGGCGCGGCACATGTGGTAGATGGATGTCTCTGACATGGCGCTCACGTTAATGCAGCCCGGCGGCCAAGGAAATGCCCATCAGCCGCCGATCTGGCCCCCATTCCGATAGGGTTTCCGCGGCACCGGCTCATAGACCCCGAAACTCCCCTTGGCGTAGGCCGGCACGCCCGCGTAGGCATCGGCCAGCGCCTGCCAGTCGCGGTAGGCGGCGAGCTCGTTCACCAGTTCGGCAATGGCCGGTTTCGACGGGCCCGGCCGCGCCCCCATGGCGATCTTCAGCAAGCCCGCGCTTTCGCCATGTTCCCGAATCTGCACCAAGGGGCGAATGACCTCGAAGCGGTTTCCGCGAAATCCGAAGCTGGAGCCGAGATCGAGTTGCAGGCCGCGCTCGCGGACCTCATGCGCGATAATGGCGACCAGTTTCCCCAATCGCCCGACGTCGTCATCGGCCAGGTGCAGCACCACGAAGGGCGCCACCGCCCAGGGGGTTTCCGACATGGCGGAGAGAACGGGATGGTTGACCCGCGAAAACACGCCGCCCTCGAGCCTGATCGCCCTGGCCAGCGCCGCGTTATTGGCGAACACCCGCCCGGCGTGATCGCCGAATCGTTCGCCGTCCAGGAACCAGGGCGCCTCCAGGGCGGCCTGCTGGTTGACCGTCAAGCCGCCACCGGTGATCGAACGATAGACGTTGAGACGCTCCAGCAGCCGTTCCAGATGCACCGGCGAACCCGCTTCCGGCACGTAGACATGGGCGACACCGGCGTTGGAAAGCTCGAGCCCTTCCTGGTCCAGTTTCAGGCCCGAGCGCACGAACACCACCGTCCAGGGCGGATTGTCGCCGAAGGCCGGGACAAGGTCGTCGAAGCCGAAGGCGTGCCCTGTCAGCGAGGTATCGACAATGACAAGCTTCGGGTGGTCGGCACCGGCGGCACGCCAGGCGTCCGCGAAGGCGTCCCGGTCGAAGACGGTCATGTCCCAATCGTAGGCGACCGGTTCCAGGACAAGGACGTCGGTTCCCCCCACCGCCACGCGCTGGTTCAGTTGCGCGGTCGATTTCAGGTAATCGACCCGCAGCACCGCATCGTACACGGTATCCAACAGCCGCCAGGTCTCGAAATAGCCGCCGAACATGTCGAGCTGTACCGGCGTTTCCGGTTTCGGCCCCTTGAGCCTGGCGCAGCAGACGTTGACCAGGGCGGCGATGGCGGACATGCCGCTCGAAAACAGCCGGCAGGCGCCGCGCCAGCCGGGTGCCGGCGGCGCGCCTTCGAGGCCGCGCCGTTCAAGGATTTCCGGCCGGCTGGAGCGTTCGTAGTCGAACTGGAAGCGGGTGCCCGAGGGCATGAACTTATGCTGCTCGTGCGGCGGCGCCATCAGATAGCCGCGCGTCGCCTCATGCGCCAGGGCCAGCCAGCGCTCGCGCAGCCGGAATGCCAAATCGTCGAGGGCGCGCTCGCCAGCCAGGCTTTCCAGGTCGGCCTCCGCCGCCAGCGCATCCGCCGCCGCCCGCCAGTCCACGAGCGCGTCCGCCGCCTGCAGCATGGCCTCGACGGTGCCGGCCAAGGCCCGCAGGCGCCGCAGTTCCGACGCCCCGGCAGTCAGATTTTCTTCAGGCTGGCGTTGCAATGTCACGGACCGCATACCTATCCTTGGGGCCTGAATAGTGCCAGACGAGCCCAGCCATGACACGCCCCGTTGACATCCGACGCCGCATCGACGCCGAAGTCGCCACGCCCGCCCAGGTCTGGGACCTCGACGTGCTCGATGCGCGGCTCGCGGCCATGCGGACCTTTTCCGACCGGTTCGGTGGCCGGCTCTATTATTCCATCAAGGCGGCTGCCGTGCACGGCGTGCTCAAGCGCCTGGCGCCCGGGATCGACGGATTCGCCTGCTCGTCGCCGTTCGAGGCCAGGCTGTCGCGCCAGGTGCTGGGAGCGGCCGGTGATGTTTCCATCACCTCGCCCGCCCTGGCGCCCGACCAGGTCGCCGCCGTCAACCGCTACTGCGACCATGTGTCCTTTAATTCGCTGGGCCAGATGCGGACGCTGGGTCCGCGCCTAAAAAGCCATGTTGTTCAATCGATTCGCGTCAATCCGGGGCATTCCATCGTGCCCGACTTCCGCACCGACCCGTGCCGCGAAAACTCCCGCCTGGGCGTGCCGATGACGGCCCTGGCCGAAGCTTATGCAAGTGAGCCGGACGCCTTCGCCGCGATCCAGGGCCTACACATCCACACCGCCACCGGCAACGTCTCGTTTCAGGGGCTGGCCAAGACGCTGTCGCTGATGGAGCGCGCCATTCCCGCCCTCATGCACCAGGTGCGCTGGTTCAACCTGGGCGGCGGCTATGTCTTCGACAAGGTGTTCCGCTCCAATGCTTTCGTCGACCGGCTGGAAAAACTGGACCGGAAGTTCGGACTGGAATTCGTTATCGAACCCGGGTCCGGCATGGTGCAGGCCGCGGCCAGAATCGTCACCCGCGTGGTCGACATCTTCCAGGGCGATACCCTGCCCGTCGCGGTGCTCGATACGTCCGTCAGCCACATGCCGGACGTGCTCACCTTCCAGTTCCAACCGCCCGTGCACGACGCCGGCATCGGTGGCAAGCACGTCTATATGCTGGCCGGCGCCAGTTGCCTGGCCGGCGACGTGTTCGGCACCTATGGCTTCAAGCAGCCGCTACAGGTGGGACAGACGCTCAGTTTCGAAAAGGCCGGCGCTTACACGCACGGCCAGTCGAACTGGTTCAACGGCGTCAACCTACCCAGCCTCTACAGCCATTCCGAGGCCGAGGGATTGACGCTGGAGCGCCGCTTCACATTCCAGGATTTCGCCAGACGATGCGCCGTTCCGGGCCGGGGCTAACCCGCGGCCCGGAATTGCGGCATTACCACTCCAACTTCTCGACGCCGTCGAAGGTCAGTTCGGAGCCGTCGTCGAGGGTGATGACACCGGAGGCCTCGGCGTCGAACTCAATGCCGTTTTCGGTCTGGGTGTAGCCGACGCCCTCGTCCACCTGCATGGCCCAACCGGAGTCGGCGCCCGGGCCGCCGTCAACGCCGTCGATCTGGATGGTATCGGACCAGCCGTCGCCGCCGTGGAAGTAGTCGGCGCCGTCGCCGGAACCGAAGATGAACAAGTCATCACCGGCACCGCCCATGACGTCGTCGTCGCCGGCGCCACTGTCGATGACGTCGTTGCCTTCGCCACCCTCGATCAGGTCGTTGCCTTCGCCGCCGTCGATGGTGTCGTCGCCGGCACCGCCGAGCACGGTATCGTCCCCGGCGCCGGCATCGATGTTGTCGTCACCGCCCATGCCGGAGATCACGTCGTCACCCGACGTACCGGTGATGGTATCGGCGCCTTCGGTGCCGGTGGTGCCGGCATCGAAGCCGTCGGAACCGACATCCACCTGCACCGATTCGGTCACCGTGCGGGTATCGCCGCCGGTATCGGTGGTGGTGGCGCTGACCGACAGCAGGAAGTCGTCGGAGCCCTCCGGCACGGTAACCGTGAGGTCGTCGAGGTCGGCGGAATCGAGCGTCCAGGTGCCGTCGCCATTGTCGGTACCGGCGGAGAGTTCCGCGCCGTCCGGCAGGCCCTCGATGGTGATGGCGACCGATTCGGACCCGTCCGTATCGGTCAGATTGGCGGTGATATCGAGCGGATACTGCAACGAGATGTCGCCACCCGAGTCCATTTCCGCCTGCACGCCGTTATCGAACAACCCGGCGACATCGTCGGCGTCCAACTGCGTGTCGTAGATGGCGATATCGTCCATGTGACCGTTGAAGAAGTCGGTCATGTCGTTCGCTTCGCCTTCGCTGCTGGACCACTGGTTGGCGCCGAAGGTCCACGGGTTCTCGTTGCCTTCGAGGCCCCGAGTCCAGTTGTCGTCGGAACCGACCAACTCGCCGTTCAGGTAAATCTTGGCGCCACTGTCGCCCCAGGTCACGGTGACCTGGTTCCATTCGTCGGTGCTGACGCTGCCGCCGTAGATATTGGTCTCGCCCTCGGAGTTGTCGCCCTGCATGCGCAAGTGGATCTGGCCGTTCTCGACCCAGAGACCGAAGTGGCCGCCGCTTTCATTGCCGCTGGCATCGGAAGACGCCAGGCAGTTGCGCCCGCCGATGTCGTCGGCGTTGAACCACAGCGTCAGGGCGCCGTTGTCGGGCTTCAGGTCGGCCGAGTGATCGACCTCGATGTATTCCTCGTTGTAGCTCTTGCCGCCGCCGGAGAACTCGGCCGCACCATCGAACACACCCGTTTCATTGTTGGTTTTCAATGTGTTGACCGGCGTGCTGTCGTTGTCGCCGACGGAATCGGTGAGCGTGCTACCGCCCCAATCCTCGTCCAGCTTCCAATAGGATACAGGCTGTGCACCCCCACCCACTTCCGTCGCGGAGCCGAGGCTGACGGTCAGTTCGGCCGCGTCGGCCACGGCATCGACCGAGACGTCGACGCTCGACGTCACGGTGGATGTGTCTCCGGTGGAGCTTTCCGTCGTGGTGGCGGAGACGCCAAGCGTGAAGTCGGCGTCGGAGTTTTCGGCCGGCGTGATGGTCAGGCCGTCGAGATCGTCCGCCGAAAGCGTCCAGGTGCCGTCGCCATTGTCGGTGCCGGCGCTCAGGACGGCGCCATCCGGCACGTCGGAGATGGTGATCGACAGCGTCTCGGAACCGTCGGTGTCGGTGAGGCCGGCATCGATGGAGAGCGCAATGGCGCGGTCTTCCTCGCCGGACGCGGCGGAGGTGGTCAGCGTCGGGTCGTCGGCCACCAGATCCGGCGGCGAGACCGAGGTCGTGACGGAGACCGTGTTGGTATCGCCGTCGTTTTCCGTCGCGGTGGCGCTGATCGCCAGGTCGAAATCGCCGGCATCGGCCGGGACCGTCATCTGCAGGCCGTCCAGGTCGCCGGCTTGCAGCGTCCAGGTGCCGTCGCCGTTGTCGGTGCCGGCGCTGAGCTCGGCGCCTTCCGGCAGGTCGGCGACGGTAATCGACAGCGTCTCCGAACCGTCCGTATCGGTGAGGCCTGACGTGATGTCGAGGTCGAACACCATGCCGGCCGGGTCCGGTTCCACGTCGCCAGTCGCGGTCGCCAACGAGGTTTCCCAATCGTCGCCGGCAGCGATCACCAGATTGTCGACATACATGCCTTCATCGGAAGCCGTGGTGTTGTTGGCGAGGTTCAACTGCAGCTGGCCGTTTTCATCCAGCGTCGCAGTCAGCGAGTAGGAAGTTGCGTCACCTTCCACGGTATTGAGCAATTGCTCGCCGTTGGCAGTGACCTGGAAGTAGTCGGCATAATATCCAGACTCGTCCCAGCTGCCGAACGCATCCGTATCGAAGGAAATGGTGACTGTTTGGCCTGCGTGTTCGGCGCCGAAATCAAACGTCTTGGAAGCCGATTCATCGTGTCCGATGGCCATCTGGTTGTTGACCACCGAAACCTCACTACCCCAACCGGAGACCGAGCTGAAATCATCGGATTCCAAGGTATCGCCGACACCGCCGGCGCCATTCACTTCATAGGAAAGCGTCACGGTGTCGGTGGAACCATCGGCTGGCGTGAAGGTCAGGCCGTCCATGTCGTCCGCCGACAGCGTCCAGGTGCCGTCGCCGTTGTCGGTACCGGCGGAAAGCGTGGCGCCGTCGGGCACGTCGGAGACGGTGATGACGTTGTCGCCGGTCGCCACGTCGAGGATCGACTGCGGCACGTCGATGGCGGTTTCGCCGCCGGTCGTCTCGCTGAAGGTGGTGCTAGCGGAAAGCGTCGGCGCATCGGCGACGCCGGTCACGTCGACGTCGAGCGACGAGGTCACGGTCGCGGTTTCGCCGGAAGACGATTCCGTCGTGGTCACCGAAATGCCAAGCGTGAAGTCGGCGTTGCTGTCGTCGGCCGGCGTGATGCTCAGGCCATCCAGATCACCGGCGTCGAGCGTCCAGGTGCCGTCACCGTTGTCCGTACCGGCGGAAAGCGTCGCCCCCGTCGGCACGTCGGAGATGATGATCGACATGCTTTCCGACCCGTCGGTATCGATCTGGGTGACGTCGATATTGAGCGCGATGGCGCTGTCTTCCAGGCCGCTCGCGTCGGTGGCGTCGATGGTCGCGCCCTCGGCGGTGGTATCGGGTTCTTCGACGGTGACCGTGGTCGTCACCGTATTGGTGTCGCCGTCGTCTTCCGTCGCGGTGGCGCTGACGGTCAGGTTGAAGTCGCCAGAGCCGGCGGGCACCAGCATTTCGAGTCCGTCGAGATCGCCGCTATCCAGCGTCCACGACCCGTCCGGGTTTTCCGTCCCGGCGGTCAGGGTGGCGCCTTCCGGCAGGCCGTCGACGGTGATCGAAAGCGTTTCCGAGCCGTCGGTATCGGTCAGACCCGACGTGATGTCGAGCAGGTCGACATCGTAGACATTGCCGGCCACATCCGGTTCCACGTCGAGATCGGCGGAAGCGAGCGTGCTTTCCCAATCGTCACCGGCAGAAATCTGCAGATTGTCGATGGCCATGAATTCGTCCGACGCCGTGGTGTTGGTCGTCATTTCGAGCGTCACCTGGCCGTTTTCGTCGAGGGTCACGGTGAACGACGCGGAAGAGGCACTGTTCTCGGAAGTGGATACGACCGAGTCGCCGTTGGCGGTCACATCAAAGTAATCCTGATAGTAGCCGCTTTCCTCCCACTCCACATTGGCGTCGTAGTCGAAGCTGATGGTCACAGTCTGGCCGGCATGCTCGGCACCGAAATCGAAGGTCTGGGATGTCGAGGCGTCAGCCTGCAGGATCATCTGGCCGCCGGACGCGGTAGCATCGCCGCTCCAGCCAGAGACGCCGCCGGAGAAGTCGTCGGACAGCAGCGTATCACCGGCTTCCGTGGTGCCGGTCACCTCGAAGCTCATGGAGATGGTGTCGGTTGAGCCGTCGGCCGGGATCACGGTCAAGCCGTCGAGATCGCCGGCATCCAGCGTCCAGGTGCCGTCACCGTTGTCGGTGCCGCCACTCAAGTACGCGCCATCCGGCACGCCGGAAATGGTCACCGTGTTTTCGCCGGTGGCGGCATCAAGGACATCCTGCGGCACGTCGATGGCGGTTTCGCCACCGGTCTGGCCGGTGTTCTCGACCGTGACGCTCAGTGTCGGTGCGTCGGCGACGCCGGTGACGTCGACATCGAGGGTCGTCGACGTGGTGCTGGTGGCACCGCCCTCGGCCTCGGTGGTGGTTACCGAAACGCCGAGGGTGAAGTCGACGTTGCTGTCGTCCGGCGGGGTAATCGTCAGGCCGTCCAGGTCGCCGGCGTCCAGCGTCCAGGTGCCGTCACCGTTGTCGGTACCGGCAGACAGCGTCGCACCCGTCGGCACATCGGAAATGGTGATGGAGACGGATTCCGAGCCGTCCGTATCGAGCTGCGTCACGTCGATACTGAGCGCGATGGCGCTGTCTTCGTTGCCCGCCGCATCGGTGACGTCGAGGGTCGAGCCCGCGACTTCGTCATCGACGGCGGCCACTTCGACCGTCAGCGTGCCGGACGTTGTGGCGGTATCGCCATCGGCTTCCGTCGCCGTCGAAGTAACGGTGAGATCGAAGGAGCCGTTGTAATCGGCCGGCGGCGTGATCGAGAGATCGGCCAACTGGCCGGGATCGACCTCGGCAACGCCGTTGGTGACGGTGATTTCCTGCCCGCCGGACATCAACACGGCGCCGTCCGGAATGTCACTGATGGTGACGCTCAAGGTCTCGGAACCGTCCGTGTCGGTCAACGCCGAGGAGATATCCAGATCGATGGAGGTGTCCTCGTCGCCCGCCGCGGCATTGATGGTCAGGGTCGGGGTGTCGGCCACGCCGGTGACGTCGACATCGAGAGTCGCCGTGGTGGTCGAGGTGTCGCCGGACGAGGTCTCGGTTGTGGTCACCGAGACACCGAGGGTGAAGTCGGTGCTGCTGTCGTCGGCCGGCGTGATGGTCAGGCCGTCGAGGTCGTTAGCGTCCAACGTCCAGGTGCCGTCGCCGTTGTCGGTACCGGCGGAAAGCGTGGCGCCCGTCGGCACGTCGGTGATGGTGATGGACATGGTCTCGGAGCCGTCGGTATCGACCTGGGTGACGTCGATATTGAGCGCGATGGCGCTGTCTTCCAGGCCCGACGCGTCGCTGGCGTCGATGGTCGCGCCGTCGGCGCTGGAATCGACCTCGACGCCGTCCGTCGACGCGGTGACGCTGACGGTCGCCGTGTCGCCGTCGTCCTCGGTGGCGGTGGCGCTGACGCTGAGATCGAAGCTCTGTCCCGGATCGTCGCCGGTAACGGTGATTTCAAGGCCGTCCAGGTCGTCGGCACTGAGCGTCCAGGACCCGTCGCCGTTATCGGTACCGGCGGACAGCGTGGCGCCGTCCGGCAGGTCGGAAA
>JAYPEK010000029.1:0-8986 GCA_038125725.1 Rhodospirillaceae bacterium | reverse complement strand
CCGTCGCCGTTATCGGTACCGGCGGACAGCGTGGCGCCGTCCGGCAGGTCGGAAACCGTGATCGAGAGGGTCTCGGAGCCGTCCGTATCGGTCAGGCTGGAGGAAATATCGAGCGGATAGGTGACCGACGTCTCGCCGCCTTCGGTGGCCTGGAAATCGATGGAGTGGATCAGGAAATCGTCGCCGTCGCCAGGCGCGGTGAAGACGATCTGGTCGAACGACACGCCGCCGTCGGGCGACAACGAAATCGCCGCATCGACGCCATCGCTACCGCCTTCGATGGTGCCCTCGCCCACCTTGACGCCGTCCTGATAGAACTCGTAATGCGCACTCTCGGTCGGCGACAGCCAGGCAAACGACACATCGACGGAGGAAACGTCTTCGTCGAAGGTGACGATCAGTTCCTCGGAAGGTCCTTCGTTGCCGTCATAGCCAAGCTCCGTCCCGGCACCCGAGGCATCGCCACTGACGCCGAAGCCAGGCGGGTTGGAATTGGTGCTGATGCTGTCGGAAGAGGCTTCGGTCAGCTCGCCGTTTTCGTCGATGCTGCGGGCGGTGACGGTGAAGCCGCCGCCGGTCTCGGTGACGTTATCGGAGCCGATGATGACATCGACCGGTTCGCCGCCGGTGGTGGTGATTTCACCCTCGCCGATGCTGACGCTGAGCGTCGGCGCGTCGGCAACGCCGGTGACGTCCACATCCAGCGACGTGGTGGCGGTGGTGGTGTCGCCGGTGGAGGCCTCGGTGGTGGTCACCGAGACACCGAGCGTGAAGTCCGCGTTGCTGTCGGCCGGCGGCGTGATGATCAGGCCTTCCAGGTCGTCGGCATCGAGCGTCCAGGTGCCGTCGTGGTTATTGGTACCGGCGCTCAACTCGGCGCCGTTCGGCACGTCGCTGATGGTGATCGACATGGTCTCGGAACCATCGGCATCAACCTGGGTCACGTCGATATCAAGGGCGATGGCGCTGTCTTCCAGGCCCGCTGCGTCGGTGGTGTCGATATCGGCTTCGGAGGCCGAGGTGTCGGTGGCATCGACGGAGATCGTCGCCGTGGTGGTGGAGCTGTCGCCATCGTCCTCGGTGGCGGTCGCGGCGACCGTCAGGTCGAAAGCCGGCGTGCCGTCGGGGACGGTCATCTCGAGACCATCGAGATCGCCGGAATCCAGCGTCCAGGTGCCGTCGCCGTTGTCGGTGCCGGCGGAAAGCGTTACCCCGTCCGGCACGTTACTGATGGTGACGGAAACGGTTTCCGAGCCATCGGTGTCGGAGAGCGTCGCCGAGAGATCGAGATCATAGACGACCTCTTCCACCGTGGCGGTCTCGTCGCCGAGCGACACGCTCAATTCGGCCCCGTCGGAGACACCGGTGACGTCCACGTCGATGCTGGCCGACGTGGTGGTGGCGTCGCCGCCATTGGCTTCCGTGGTGGTGACGCTGACGCCGAGGGTGAAGTCTTCGTTGCTGTCGGCCGGCGGGGTGATGCTCAGGCCGTCCAGGTCGTCGGCATCGAGCGTCCAGGTGCCGTCACCGTTGTCGGTACCAGCAGACAGCGTCGCACCCGTGGGCACGCCGGAGACGGTGATGGAAACAGACTCCGAGCCGTCCGTATCGAGCTGCGTCACGTCGATATTGAGGCCGATGGCGCTGTCTTCGTTGCCCGCCGCGTCGGTGACGTCGAGGGTCGAACCCGCGACCTCGTCATCGACCGCGGCCACCTCGACCGTCAGCGTGCCGGTGGTGGTGGCGGTATCGCCATCGGCTTCCGTCGCCGTCGAGGTGACGGTGAGATCGAACGAACCGTTGTAGTCCTCGGGCGGGGTGATCGAGAGATCGGCCAACTGGCCGGGATCGACCTCGGCGACACCGTTGGTGACGGTGATTTCCTGGCCGCCGGACATCAAGACAGCGCCGTCCGGGATATCGGAGATCGTGACGGAGAGGGTTTCCGAGCCGTCCGTGTCGGTCAAGCCAGCAGAGATATCGAGCGCAATGGCCGTATCTTCGTCGCCCGCCGCCGCCGAGAGGTCGAGGGTCGGGGCATCGGCGACACCGGTCACGTCGACATCGATGGAACCGGTCACCGTCTCGGTATCGGTGCCATCGGTGGTCGTGGCACTGACATTCAGCGTGAAGTCACCGTCACTGTCGGCCGGCGGCGTGATCGTCAGGTTCTCGAGCTGATCGGCCGTCAGCGTCGCGCTGCCATCGGTCACGTCAATGGCCTGGCCATCCGACATCAGCACCGCGCCATCCGGAATATCACTGATTGTGATCGACAGGCTCTCGCTGTCGTCCGTCACGCCCGCATCGATGTTCAAGGCAATGGCGTTGTCTTCCAGGCCAGAAGCGTCCGACGTGGACAGGGTCGCGGCATCGGCTTCGCCGGCGACATCGACCGTGATCGTGCCGGTATTGGTGGCTGTATCACCGCCATCGGCCTCCGTCGCCGTCGAGGTGACGGTAAGGTCGAAGGTGCCGGAGAAGTCTTCCGGCGGCGTGATCGACAGATCAGCAAGTTGTGCCGGGTCGATCTCGGCAACGCCGTCGGTCACGGTGATCTCCTGGCCGCCGGACATCAGCACGGCACCGTCGGGGATATCGGAGATGGTGACGGAAAGCGTCTCGGAACCATCGGTATCGGTAAGCGCGGACGTGATATCGAGGCCGATGGCCGTGTCCTCGGTGCCGGCGGCATCGTCGAGAACCAGGGTCGGGGTATCCGCGTCGGCGGCCAGCGACACCTGCAGGGTGCCGGTGGTGGTGGCGACGGAGGATTCGCCGACATCGGTGGAAAGCGCGGTCACCGACAGCGAGAAATCCTCGTCGCTGTCGGCCGGCGGCACCAGCGTGATGTTGTCGAGCACGCCGTTGGGAATGGTCGCCGAGCCGTTGACCACCGGAATCTGGATCGGCGTGCCGTCTTCGGCGCTGGCGAAGATCGTTGCGCCGTCCGGGATATCGGAAATGATCACCGACAGCACTTCGCTGCTGTCGGTAAGGGCCGCGGTGATATCGAGATCGACCGCTGTGTCTTCAGTGCCGCTGGCATCATTGAGCACCAGCGTCGGCGCGTCGGCATCCTCGCCGACGGCGACGTTCAAGACACCGGTCACGGACGCACTGTCGCCGTCGTCCTCGGTGGCGGTGGCGGTCACGGCCAGCGAGAAGTCGGAGGCGCTGTTGAGCGGCGGCGTGATGGTCAGGCCGGAAAGTTGATCGGGGGTCAACTCGGCGGTGCCGTCGGTCACGTCGATGACCGCGCCGTTGCTGGCGAGCACCGCGCCGTCCGGGATATTGGAGATGGAGATGCTGAGCGTCTCGGAGCCGTCGGTATCGGTCAGCGCCGGCGAGATATCCAGCGGAATGGCCGAATCTTCACTGCCGGTGGCGCCGGACATGACCAGCGTCGGGGTATCGGCATCGCCGGTGACGTCGACGTCGATGGAGCCCGAGACGGTGCTGGTGGCGCCCCCTTCGGTTTCCGTGGTGGTGACGCTGACGCCGAGCGTGAAGTCGGCGTTGCTGTCCTCGGGCGGCGTGACGGTCAGGCCGTCCAGATCGTCGGCGCCGAGCGTCCAGGTGCCGTCGCCATTGTCGGTACCGGCGGAGAGCGTCGCACCGGCGGGTACGCCGGACACGGTGACGGAGACGGTTTCCGAACCGTCGGTGTCGAGCTGCGTCACATCGATGGAGAGGCTGATGGCGCTGTCCTCGGTGCCGGCCGCATCGGCCACATCGAGGGTCGAACCGGCGACTTCATCATCGATAGCACCGACATTGACGGTCAGCGTGCCGCTGTTGGTCGCGGTGTCGCCGCCATCCAATTCCGTCGCCGTCGAGGTGACAGTCAAATCGAAGGAGCCGTTGAAGTCCAGCGGCGGTGTGATGGTCAGGCCGGCAAGCTGCGACGTATCGACTTCCGCCACGCCATCGGTGACGGTGATCGCCTCACCGCCGGACATCAGCACGGCACCGTCCGGAATGTCGGAAATGGTGACGGTGGTGGTGCCTGCCGGATAGGTAATGTCGAGGGCCACCGCGGTGTCCTCGACGGTGGTCGCGTCGGTGACTTCCGCCACGTCGGTGACGGTGACGGTGAACGGCACCTCGGTCACCGCCGTATCGCCGCCGTCGGCCTCGGTCGAGGCGGCGGTCAGCGTCATGTCGATGTCGCCGGCGAAATTCGGCGGCGGGGTGATGGTAAGGCCGTCGAAGTCGGCGGTGGTCAACGTCCAGGTGCCGTCGCCGTTATCGGTACCGGCCGAAAGCACGGCGCCGTCCGGCACGCCGGAGACGACGATGGAGAGGGATTCGGAGCCATCGACATCGGTGAGCGCGGAGCCGAGATCGAGATTGATGGCGGTGTCTTCCAGGCCGCTGGCGTCCTGGGCGGTGGCGGTCGGCGCGTCGGCGACGGCGGTAACGGTGACGTCCAGCTCGGCGGTGGTGCCGCCCGACGTGACCGAAAGCGTGAAGTCGACATCGGAATCCGGCGGCGGCGTGATGGTCAGGTCGGCCAGTTGCGCGGCCGTTACCTCGGCGCTGCCGTTGGTGATGGTAATGACCTCGCCACCGGACATCAGCACGGCGCCGTCCGGGATATCGGAGATGGTGCCCGTGGTCTCGCCGTCCGGATAGGTGATATCGAGCGCCACGGCCGTGTCTTCGGCCGTCGTCGCGTCGGTGGTTTCGGCCACGTCGGCGACAGTCACGGTGAACGGCACTTCCGTCACCGCCGTGTCGCCGCCGTCGGCCTCGGTCGAGGTGGCGGTCAAGGTCAAGTCGATCTCGCCGGCAAAGTCCTGCGGCGGGGTGATCGTGAGCCCCTCGAAATCGGCGGTGGTGAGCGACCAGGTGCCGTCGCCGTTGTCAGTGCCGGCACTGAGCACGGCGCCGTCGGGCATGCCGGAAATGGTGATGGAAAGCGATTCGGAGCCGTCCACGTCGGTCAGCGCCGAGCCCAGATCGAGGTCGATGGCGGTGTCTTCTAGGCCGCTGGCGTCCTCGGCCGTGGCGGTCGGCGCATCGGCGACGGCATTGACGACAACGTCAAGGTCGTAGCTGGCGCCGCCACCGTTCACGGAAAGGGTGAAATCAACGTCGGAATCGGTCGGCGGCGTGATGGTCAGACCGTTCAGTTGACCGGCGGACACGGTCCAGGTGCCGTCGCCGTTGTCGGTGCCGGCGGAGAGCACAGCGCCATCTGGCACGCCCGAGATGGTTACCTGGGCGGCATCGCCGGCATTAATATTTAGCGCAATGGCGCTATCTTCGTCACCGGCGGAATCCGTTACCGAGACGTCTTCCGTCACCTCTTCGTCTTCCTCCTCCGGAGGATCAACGACCAGGATTGGCTCAACAACCGTTTCCGGCGCCGCGGGCGGCGGCGCGCCGTCTTCGGCGGGCGGCGCGGGTTCGGGTTCGGGCGCGGGTTCTTCCTCCGCCACCGGCGGCGCCGGCTCTTCTTCCGGCGGCGCTTCGGGTTGGGGTTCGGGCTGCGGTTCGCGGGCTTGCTGGGGTTCGGGACGGCGGTCGACTTCCGGCGCCACGGCCGGCGGCTCGACGTCCGGAAGCACGGCTTCCGGCTCTTCCTCGATGACGTCGATTTCCTCGCTGCCGATGATGCTCTCGCCCTCGGGCACGAGGTTGGCCATGATCTCGGCATCGGTGGGGCGGCTGCCGGTGTGGATGGTGGCCAGGCTCTGGGATGCGGCCGGCTCTTCCCATTCCAGCGTATCGTCGCCGGCGACCTGCGATTCCGGATCGTCGATGGGTGCGGTGGTATCGTTGAGAACGGTTAGGTCATCGAGCGTTTGTTGGGCGTCGGCCCCGCTTTGCTCTTCCTCTTCCTCGATCTCTTCTTCTTCGACGTTGACGTCTTCAGCCATGACATTCACCCAAACAAAACTCACGGTGGCGGGAAATCCGCACCGAATCCCTGTAATTAATCTACGCCTGTGCTATGTCGGGGTCATGGGTATTCGCCGTTTCCGGCGTTTAAGATCATATTTGTGCGCTTGAATTTTTGAAACGCCGGCGAGGAGGCGGAATTGCGGCTCGAACATCCCTATTGCATCGTCGAGCGCGGTCTCACGCGGGCCTTTTGCCAGCGCATCATCGAGACCGGCGAACAGGCCGAAACCATGCCCGGCACGGTGATCCGGGACCCGGAAAAGAACACCCGCGATTCCACCGTGGCCTGGATCTCCTATAGCCCGGAAACGGCCTGGCTGTTCGACGCCGTCGGCGGGCTCGTCGCCGACGTCAACGCACGCTACTGGAACTGGACCCTGAGCGGCCCGGAATCCATGCAATATACCCATTACGGCACGGACCAGTACTACACCTGGCACGCCGATCAGCGCAAAAAGCCTTATCCGCCCGACGACAGCCGCTGGCCCGGCCTGACCCGCAAGATCACGGCCGTGGTCAGTCTCTGCGATCACGCGGACTACAGCGGCGGCGAATTCATGCTGGAAACCCTGGAACTGCCGCCGCATGAGGCGGATCGCCGCTTGAAATCACTCCCGGAGATACGCAACATGGGGAACGTGCTGATATTTCCGTCGTTCCTCTACCATCAAGTCACCGCCGTGACGGCCGGCCACAGACGGTCGCTGGTGGCCTGGTTTTTGGGACCGCCCTTCGTTTGAAAGGAACAGCCGATGTCCGATGATGAATTGGTCCTGTTCGCCAACGACGCCTTCTACACCGCCTTCGCGTCACGCGACCAAGACGCCATGGAGGCGATCTGGGCGTCGCAATCGCAGCCGACCTGCGTACACCCCGGCTGGCCGCCGCTGGTCGGGCGCAACCAGGTGCTGAAAAGCTGGCGCGACATCCTCAACGACGACGATTCGCAGCACATCGCCTGCACCGACGCGCGGGTATTCCGCTGCGGCGACGGCGCCTACGTCACATGCCACGAACACATGGACCGCAGCTTCCTGATCGCCACCAACATCTTTGTGCGCGAAGACGGCCAGTGGAAGATCGTCCATCACCAAGCCGGCGCGGCGCTCTCGCCGAACCGCGCCAGCCAGGCGTCCTCGACCCTGCAGTAACGCCGGAACCTCAGGAAAACAGCCGCTCGCCCTCGTCGCGGAGGCGCGCAACCACCGCGCGCATCAGAACATCGTCGATCCCGACGCCATCGACCTCGCGCCCGGCCAGCGAGGCACAGAGGTTGATGGCGCGGAGCGGCACCGGACTCTCCGCGATCAGGCGGGCCAGTGCCGGTCCGCCGCCGGCGGCCAGATCCCGCGCCACCAGCGGGCTGGCCATGCCGACGTCGTCGAGCAGCGGAAACCCGAGCATGTTATGCAGCGCCGTCAGCAGTTTCGGCCCGACGATCTGGTTCGGCGCGCCGCCGTCCAGGCGGCCGACGATGCGTTCGCAGGCATGGATGTAGAAATCCAGCACTGGGTTGCCGGGCCGAAACCAGCAAAGCGCGTTATGGACATTGCGGTAGACGCGGATGCCACCGCCGTCGGGCTGCACCCAGAGCTCGCGGCAAAAGCCGTAATCCGCCTCCCCCGCCGCAGAAAGGTCCGGCCCCGCGGCGCCGAACACCAGAACATCTGCATCCACCCATAGGACCCGGTCGCGGCCTTCCGCCAGGGCATCGCGCGCCAAAAGCAGCCGCGCCAGATCGGTGATCACCGGCCAACGCCCTTGGGCCCGTTCACGGTACCAATCCGGCATCCGCTCGACGATCTCGTCGCCAACGAAACGGTAATCCCACCCCTCACGGGCCGCCCAGGCGCGCACGCTTTTCAGGCAGGCGGCGATCCAGTCGGGCTCGGTGCGCGAGCGGTAGCTTTGGATGACGAGGGTGCCGGCCATCAAGTCCGGCCATCAAGTCCGGCAGGTCATTGCCGGCCGCTGCGCAGTCCGACCAGCAAGAGATCGGTCGAAGACAGCAACTGGAACACCGAACCCCGCCCCTTCTCCAGCACCCTGACGACGCCGTGTTTGGTATCCGGCGGCGCCGACCAGCGCAGGTCGTCGATCTCGCGGATCTCCAGTACCGTCTCGGCGCCCGTCTTGCTGTTGCGGCTGTGCCAACGCAGCACGCGGTTGGCGCGTTTCGGCTCGCCGATCATGGCGGTCCAGACCTCCGGCATCTCGGTCGGCGGCCCGTAGAGCTTCTTGAAGTGTTCACTCACGCTCCACAACGCCTTGGTCGGAAACAGCACGTGCATCTGCACGCTGCGCCCGTTTTCGTATTGAATGATCGCCTTCTCGCCGCGATAGACGGAGGATTCGGCGCGGAAGCTCTGCGACACCGATTTCGGCCAGGTCATGTCCTCGATACAGAACACCGTGTTCCAGCGCGCCTTGTCGATGCAGCTATTGGCACCGGCGGCGGGGTCCGGCGGTTTCATGCCCAACTGAATGCCGGCACCGAACTCGAACGATACATCCTTCAGCGCCGCCGTGGCGATCAGCGGCTCGTCGATGGTCGCCGGATCGCGCACCGGCGGCCCGCCAAGCGCTTGCCGGACCCGCCGCGGCGGTGTCGGTTCGGCGCGAGGGGCGACGGTCGCCACTTCGGCGGATTGGGGAGCGGCGTCCGCCGGCGCCGAAACGGCCGCCGGCTGTTGAACGGGTTGCGGGGCGGGCTTCGGCTTCTCTGGCGCACGCACGGTCCTGAGCTCACCGGGCGCGGCCTGGCGCGACGGATCGACAACCGGCTGGGCGATCGGCGGCGGCGGAGCAGGCGCTTGTGCGGCGACCTCAGGTGCCGCCGGCGCCGGGCGGATTTCGATGACCGGCTCGGCCAGGGCCTGGCCGTCCGGTCCGGCCGCGGCTGCCGGCTGGTCGCGTTTCAACCAGCTGGTCAGGCTGTCGAACAGGCTGCTGTTGTCGCTTTCCGCGCCTCCGGCCGGCTCTGCCTTGGGTGCCACGGCAGAGATGGGCTCGGGGTCCTTGGGCGGCGGGTCGGCGGCCGGCGGCGTTGCCGGGGCCGGGGCCGGGGCCGGGG
>JAYPEK010000028.1:0-53042 GCA_038125725.1 Rhodospirillaceae bacterium | reverse complement strand
CGGCATCAAGTCCGGTGAGATCTACGGCGGCAGCCTGATGAACGTCGCCATGGCCAGTGCCGGCGGCGGCATGCAGGTTTCGGCCGGCGCGCCGATGTCGACCGCCAACCGCCGCCCGCTGGTGGTGATCCGCTTCGACCGCAACGACGTCCCCTATCAGCAGGCGCTCTATAACGCCGTCAGCCGGGTCCTGGAAAAACGCCCCGACGCGGTGTTCGACCTCGTCGCCGTGGCCCCCGCCGCCGGCGGCCAGGCGCGCGTCGCGCTCAATTCCAACAAGGCGCGGCGGCAAGCCGAGGGCGTGCTGCGCTCCCTGATCGAAATGGGGCTGCCGCCGGCCCGTGTCGCCGTCGCGGCCAAGACGTCCGCGGACACCCGCACCAACGAGGTGCATCTCTACATCCGCTGAGCGGCACACAATTCAATCACCGAAAACGGCGCCCGCCCACCGGGCGCCGTTTTTGTATGCGCTTCATGTTGCCCCGGATCGCCGCTTGCGGTTAAATCGCGCATGGTTGAATTGCGCGACGATCTCGGTTCCCATCCCGTCACCTGGGCGGAAGTGCACCGTGACACCAAGTACCTGACCCGCAAATTGCTGCCGCTCGGGCCATGGAAGGGCATCGTGGCGCTGACCCGGGGCGGCCTAGTACCCGCCGCGATCCTGGCGCGCGAGATGGAAATCCGCGTCATCGATACGCTCTGCATTTCCAGCTACGACTATCAGGTTGCAGACGGCACCATCCAGATCCTCAAGACCCCCGCCGACGCGCTCGCCTGCCAGGGCGAGGGCTGGCTTTTGATCGACGACCTGGTCGATACCGGCAACACCGCCAAGGCAGCGCGGGAGTTGATCCCCAAGGCGCATTTCGCCACCGTCTACGCCAAGCCCAAGGGCCTGGAGCAGGTCGACACCTACGTGCACGACGTGCCGCAGGATTCATGGGTGTTCTTCCCCTGGGACACGGAACCGCAATACGTCCGGCCGCTCGCCGAGCCCGAGCCGGCGCCCGACGGGAAATGACCCGAGGCCGTCTCCGTCACGCCCCACTGGCGGCGCTATTCGCGCTGGCCGTTACCATGCTCGCCGCCGGCCCGGGCCATGCACAGACTTCGTTGCCGCTCCACACCATCAAACTGCCGCCCGGATTCAAGATCGAGGTTTTCGCCCGCGTGCCCGGCGCGCGCTCGCTGGTGGTGATGGAGGACTGGGGCGTGGTGCTGACATCGACGCGCGGCCCCAACATCCACGCCGCCATCGACACCGACCGCGACGGCCGCGCCGACAAGGTGGTCACGGTCAAGTCCGGCCTCAAGCTCGCCAACGGCATCGCCTGGAAGGACGACTTTCTCTACGTCGCCGAACAGCACCGGCTGACGCGCTACCCAGCACCCGACCTCGAGACGCTGATCGCCGCCGAGCCCGAAGTGCTGTTCGACGGCCTGCCAGACAGATCCTGGCACGGCTGGCGCTATGCCGCCTTCGGGCCGGACGGCGCGCTCTACGTCTCCGTCGGCGCGCCCTGCAACGTCTGTGCGGTCAAGGGCCTGGAAGGAACCATCCAGCGCTTCCGCGCGCCCGGATGGAAGCCCGAGACCTATGCGTCCGGCGTGCGCAATCCGGTCGGTCTCGCCTTCCATCCGGAGACCGGTCACCTTTATTTCACCGACAACGGCGCCGACAACATGGGCGACGACAGCCCGCCGGAGGAATTCAACCACGCGCCCAAGCAAGGGCTCTGGTTCGGCTATCCCTGGTATGGCGGCGGCACGGACCGCACGCCCAATTTCAAGGGCCAGCCGCTGCCCCGCGAGGCGACGCCACCGGCCGTCACCTTCGGCGCGCATATCGCGCCGTTGGGCATCGGCTTTTATACCGGCGCCAAGTTCCCGGCCGAATACCGGGGCGACGCCTTCGTCGCCCATCATGGATCGTGGAACCGCTCGGTCCCGGACGGCTACCGTGTGGCGCGCGTGCGCTTCGACAAGATAACCAAGAAGGCCGTCGGCTGGGAGCCCTTCGCCACGGGCTGGCTGGAATCCAACGGCGTCGCCTGGGGCCGGCCGGTGGACGTGAAGCAGACCCGCGACGGCGCGCTGCTGGTTTCCGACGACCGCACCGGCACCATATACCGCATCCGCCACGACTGAAGCATCCGAGACCACGGCCGGCTTGATTTCCCGAAGCATCTCGGGAACCCTGCGAGGGTCGATACCAAGGGGGACACCACCGCCATGACCGAGCCTTATGTGATTCACGCCGTCAAGTACGCCCACCACGACCGACGGGGTTCTGAGAACCTGATCTATGCGGGCGACCTGCACGAGGTCAACATGCCGCTCGACTACTTCGTCTGGGCGCTGGCCAATTCGGAGCGCACCATCGTCGTCGACATCGGCTTCAACGCCGAGACCGCCGAGGCGCGCGGCCGCGACCTGATCCGCTGCCCGACCGAGGGGCTGAAGATGGTCGGCGTCGACGCGGCGACGGTCGAGGACGTGATCATCACCCACATGCACTACGACCACGTCGGCAATTTCGGCCTGTTCCCCAAAGCCACCTTCCACCTGCAGGACCGCGAGGTGGCCTTCGCCACCGGCCGGCAGATGACCAAGAAAGTGTTCTCCATGGCGTTCAGCGTCGACGACGTGGTCGACGTGGTGCGCGGCGTGTTCGGCGGAAGCGTCGCCTTCCACGACGGCGACTGGGAACTGGCGCCGGGCGTCACCGTGCATCACCTGGGCGGCCACACCGACGGGCTGCAATGCGTGCGCGTCTGGACCGAGCGTGGCTGGGTGGTCCTGGCCTCCGACGCCAGCCACCTCTACGCCAACATGGAACAGATCAACCCCTTCCCCATCGTCTACAACGTCGGCGACATGGTGGCCGGCTACGACCGCCTGCGGGAACTGGCCGATACGGAAGACCATATCGTGCCCGGCCACGATCCCTTGGTGATGGACTACTACCCGGCGTCATCGCCGGAATTGGAAGGCATCGCCGTGCGGCTCGACAAGGCGCCTTCTCGTTAACATGGCACGCTGACGCCAGGGCGGTAACCGGCGCGAAAGACATCCAACACGCCGGGCGGGGTGAGCACCACCGCCCGGCCGCTTTTCGGTCGGGCAATGGCGGCACCGTAGCCGGCGGGCGCATAAGGCAGCAGTTCATCGCCCCAGACCAACAGGGCCACCCCCTCGATCAGCACGAAGGCACCGTCCGGAAGATCGGCGAGATCGGCCTCGTGGCGGCGTTGCTGAAAGGTACGCGGCACCGCGCGCTCCAGATGCAGTGCCGCGTCCAGGTCCTTGGCGGCAAGCGCCTCCCCACCGTGCGCCGTTTCCCAGAGCGCCTTAAAACGCAGGTAGTCACCCCGCCGGCATTCGCCGCAGGGGCGGTGGCCGGCAGCGAAGGCGACGGCCCCTGAACTCCAGCCGGCAGGCGACCCAGTTCCTGTGGCGCCAGCGCGCCCGGCCCAGATTGCGATCCTCGTCATGCAGGATGCCGCGGTTGCCCATCATGGCACCGCGTACCGGATCGGCGACGATGCGCCCGTCCGGCATGACGCGGTTCCGGAGTGTCATCCGCTGACGGCGATGTTGTCGATCAGTCGCGTTTTGCCGAGCCAGGCGGCGCCCAGCACCCTGGCCGGGCGCGCCGGATCGGTGAGCGGCTGCAAGGTCTCGGCATCGCGGACGGCGATGTAATCGACCGATTTGAACCCGGCGGCGAGCAACTCGGCCGCCGCCGTTTCCGTCGCGGCATCGGCATCTCCGGTGGCATCAGATGCCACGTCTGCGACGAAACGAAGTACCTCGTTGAGCTTTGGCGCGATGGCGCGTTCGGCCTCCGAAAGATAGGTGTTACGCGACGACATGGCGAGGCCGTCGGCCTCGCGCACCGTCTCGCCGCCGAGGATCGTGACCGGAATGTCGAGGTCACGGGCCATGGCGCGGATGACGCAAATCTGCTGGTAGTCCTTCTCGCCGAACACCGCCACGTCGGGCAGGCTTTGCAGCAACAGCTTGGCGACGACGGTGGCCACGCCCTCGAAGAAGTGCGGCCGGAACTCGCCTTCCAGGACGTCGCCGAGGCCATCGACCCGCACCTTGGTCATGTGGCCCTTCGGATACATGACGTCGGGCGTCGGCGCGAACATCAGGTGCGCCCCGGCGCCCTCGAACAGCGATGCGTCGGCGTCCTCGTTGCGGGGGTAGCTGTCGAAGTCCTCCGTCGGCGCGAATTGGGTCGGATTGACGAACAACGTCGCCACCACCCGGTCGGCGCGCTCACCCGCAAGCGTCACCAGTGAAAGATGCCCCGCGTGCAGCCCCCCCATGGTCGGTACCAGCCCGACCGTCAGGCCTTCGGCGCGCCACCCAGCGATGCGCGCACGCAAATCCCCGATGCTGCGGACGATATCCATGGGCATCTCAGCCGGCCTTCTTCTCGACGCCGAAGCAATGCTCCAGGCCCGGGAAACGGCGGGCGCGAACGTCGTCGGCATAGGCACCGGCGGCCGCCGACATGGCGGCGCCGAGATCGGCGTAGCGCTTGACGAACTTCGGCGTGAAATCAGCGAAGGTGCCGACCAGGTCATGTGTCACCAGAATCTGCCCGTCACAGGCGGGGGACGCGCCGATGCCGATGGTGGGGATGGAAATCTCCTCGGTGATGGCGCGGGCGACGGGCTCCACCGTGCCCTCGATGACCAGCGCGAAAGCGCCGGCGTCCGCGATGGCGCGCGCATCGGCCATCACCTGCTTGGCGCCAGCGTCGTCCTTGCCCTGGATCTTGAAGCCGCCCCGGTGTTCGGCCTTCTGCGGCAGCAATCCCACATGGCCCAGCACCGGCACGCCGGCATCGACGATGGCCTTGACGGTATCCGCCATCTCCTCGCCGCCTTCCAGTTTCACCGCCTGGCAGCCGGTCTCGGCCAGCACCCGGGCGGCCGACGCGATGGCCTGGTACGTCGAGCTCTCGTAGCTGCCGTGCGGCAGATCGACCACCACGCAGGCGCGCTCGGCGCCGCGCATCACCGCCTGGCCGTGATTGATCATCATGTCCAACGTCACGCCGCGCGTCGTCTCCAGGCCGTAAACCACCATGGCCAGCGAGTCGCCCACCAGCAACAGATCGCAATAGGGATCCAGCGCCTTGGCCATCGGCGGCGTGTAAGCGGTCAGGCACACCAGCGGCACCGCGCCCTTGGCGGCGCGGATTTGCGGCGTGCCGATACGATCCGGCGTTGCGGCTGTTTTATTCTCCCGAGTCACGGTTCCCGTCCCCATGCAACCGTCGATTTGTGCAGTGCACAAGAAAATCTGACCGATGTCAATTACCGCCGTCGGCGCCGTGACGCCCGGCGTCCTCGCGCCGGGCGCGCACCCGGGCCCGGAAACCCCAGACAAGGACGCCGACGAACAGCAGCAGCATCCACCAGACCGGATGTTGGCGAAGCATGTCCAAAACGGGATTTTCCATGGCACGGCTCCTTGCGCCACTGCTGGCGCGGCTAAGGCCGAGAGCGTAAGATAGCGGCCATCATGGTTCAATCCTCCTGGAAATTCATTCTTCTCACCGTCTCACTCGCGGTCGGCGCCTGTGCGCCAGTGACGACGGCCGAACGCCCTGCCGGCTGGGGCGCGAGTTCCCATGCCAGCCGCCAGATGATTTCGGCCGCCAATCCGCTCGCCGCCGAGGCCGGCCTCGCCATGCTGCGCCAGGGCGGCAGCGCCGTCGACGCCGTGATCGCCGCGCAGATGGTACTGACCCTGGTGGAGCCGCAGTCGTCCGGCATCGGCGGCGGCGCCTTCCTGATGCACTATGACGCGGCCGCCAAGCGCGTCGAGAGCTACGACGGGCGCGAAATGGCGCCGCGCTCCGCCGATCCGAAAATGTTCATGGCCGGCGGCAAACGCATGAAATTCATGCAGGCCGCCGCCGGCGGCACGGCGGTCGGCGTGCCCGGCGTCGTTGCCATGCTGGAAATGGCGCAGCGCGAGCACGGCAAGCTCCCATGGGCGGACCTGTTCGAGCCGGCCATCAAGCTGGCGGAAAAGGGCTTTGCCATTTCGCCGAGGTTGGCGGGGCTCTTGAAAGCGGAGTCCATCCTGCGCGAAACCCCGGCGGCGCGCGGCTACTTCTACACCGAGAGCGGCGGCGACCGGCCAGTCGGCACCGTCATCCGAAACCCCACCCTGGCGGCCACCTTCAAGGCCATCGCGGCGGGCGGCGCCAAGGCCTTCTACCGGGGCGCCGTCGCCAAGGCGGTTGTCGATGCCGTGCGCGGCGCCGCCAACCACCCAAGCGGCATTACCTTGGGCGACATGGCCGGGTACACGGCGCGCAAACGTGCACCCGTCTGCGCGCCCTACCGCGCCTGGACCGTCTGCGGCATGGGGCCACCGTCGTCTGGTGGGCTGGCGGTGGCGCAGATGCTTGGCCTGTTGGAGCCTTTCGATCTCGGCGCCATGAAACCGGCTTCCGCCGAGGCACTGCACCTGGTGGCATCGGCGGGCGCGCTGGCTTTCGCCGACAGGAACGCCTACGTCGCCGACGCCGATTTCGTGCCGGTGCCGGTCACCGGCATGCTCGAACGCGACTATCTGCGCGCGCGTGCCCGGCTGATCGATCCGGCCACCTGGGGCGGCCGGCGCGATGCCGGCACGCCGCCGGCCAAGACCGCGTTCCTCTTCGCGCCAGGCGACGGTACCAAGGGCCATTCCACCAGTCATCTCAGTGTCGTCGATGCGGCGGGCAATGCCGTATCCATGACCACCAGCATCGAGACCGTGTTCGGTTCCCGGCTGATGGCCGCGGGCTTCATCCTCAACAACCAACTCACCGACTTCTCCTTCCTGCCGGACCGGGACGGAAAGCCGGTGGCCAATCGGGTGCAGCCGCTGAAGCGGCCCCGCAGTTCCATGTCGCCGACACTTGTTTTGGACGACAAAGGCGACCTGGTGATGGCGGTGGGCTCGCCCGGCGGGTCCCGCATCATCGGCTACGTGGCCAAGACCCTGGTGGCGGCGCTGGATTGGAACATGGACATGCAAGCCGCCATTTCCTTGGGCAACTTCGTTAACAGGAACGGCAGCACGGAACTTGAGAAAGGCACCGCCGTCGCGGCGGCGAAAGCGAAGCTGGAAGCCATGGGCCACACCGTCAACCTGATGACCCGCGCCAGCGGCCTGCATGGCATCCGCGTCACGCCCCGTGGCCTGCAGGGCGGCGCTGATCCGAGGCGCGAAGGCGTCGCCATCGGCGACTAGGAGAGAACGATGGCCGACGCCCATCATAGATTCGTATGGAATGTCATTCCACATTGGCTAAGCTGCTCTCGGTAGGAAAAGGGGGGCAAATATAATGGCTCCGGGCGTGAACCGCGTCATTCCAGTGATTGGCTTGGCATTGAGCTTCGCCTATTGCGCCGACGCGTTCGCGCAAGCGTCTTCTCAGTTCGATGTCGTAGCCCCTCCCGCCTGCGCCAACAACAAAGGGGAAACCGTCCACTTCGTTGAGCGAACCAGCGGACGGCCTGGCATATCGGCGGGAATGGCTGTCCGGGACGCCAGCGGCAAACCGGTTGTTTTCAGATTTAACTATGCGGCGGCCGCGCCTGAGTTTCAGCGCTTCATCGACTGCCATGAGTGTGCCCATCACCAAATTGGCGACGTTGACCGTCCGCATCCACGGCGCAACAGTCCCGAACATCTAATGAATGAAAGCATAAGCGACTGTGTCGCCATCTTGCGCATGCGTGATGAGGAAGCGTATGACCGCGCTGCGTTCGACAGGGTCGCTGCCGCAATACGTCAGGCGATGGAGAAGATCGGATTCCCCGAAACCAGCATCAGCAGCCGGATCCGAAATATAAGCAATTGCTACACGAAATACGGTTCACCGCAGGATTTCGTAACCGGAGTACTTAAGGATAGGGGGTTGTTGTAGGAAGCAAGCTCCCGGACCGAGGATTGTCCGCTGCGGGCGATTTTCCGACCGGGCCCGATGGTTGGCCCAACTCGTAAGAACCGACAGCGCCGCCACCAATAGCTTTTTCCTCGCTGCCCCGCTACGCTGACCCGCGAGGGAGGCGCGCGATGACCGACAAACCGCTGTGGCAATTGAGTGCCTGCGAGATCGCCGAGGCGACCGGGCGGGGCGACGTTTCGGCCACCGACGCCGTCGGCGCGGCAGTGGAGCGCATGCGCGCCGTCAACGGCCATCTCAACGCCGTCGTCGACGACTTGGGGGCCGACGCGCTGGTCGAGGCTGCCCGGCTCGACAAGGCGTTCGCCGAAACCGGCGGGCCGGTCGGGCCGCTGCATGGCGTCGCCGTCACCATCAAGGAGAACGTCGATCAGAAGGGCCGCGCCACGCCGAACGGCGTCACCGCCTTCAAAGACGTGATCGCGCCCGACGACGCGCCGGTGGTCAGGAACCTGACCCGCGCCGGCGCCGTCGTGATCGGCCGCACCAACACGCCGGAATTCTCGTTCCGCGCCACCACGGTCAACGAACTGCACGGCCGCACCATGAACCCCTGGAACGATTGGGCATCGGCCGGCGGTTCGTCGGGCGGCGCGGCGGCGGCGGTGATGAGCGGCATGGGTGCCTTGGCGCACGGCAACGATATCGGCGGCTCGCTCCGGTTCCCGGCCGCCGCCACCGGCGCGGTGACGGTGAAGCCGGGGCTCGGCCGGGTGCCGGCCTACAATCCATCCGCCCCCGAGGAGCGCGGCATCCTGTCGCAACTGATGTCGGTGCAGGGGCTGATCGCGCGCGAGACCCGCGACCTGCGGCTCGGCCTGCAGAGCCTCGTGCATTACGACGCGCATGATCCTTGGCAGGTGCCGATGCCGTTCGAGGGGCCGCCCATCAAGACGCCGATCAAGGTCGCCTTCACCAAGGAGACCTTCGAGTTCGAGCTGCATCCGGCGGTCGAGGTGGCGCTGGAGGCGGCGCGCGGCGCGCTCACGGACGCGGGTTATGAGGTGCACGAGGTGGAACCGCCGATGCTGCGAGAAGCCGCGCTGGATGGGTACAGCACACTCCTGGGCGAGACCATCGCGCTCCTGGGCGGTGACATCCGCGACCATGGGTCGGAAACCATCCGGCGCATCTTCGACGACTACGAACAGGTTTTCGGCCCCTATAAGGACCACGACCTGTTGCTGGGCATGGCGCGCCGCGCGCGTTACGCGCGGGCATGGACGCTGTTCATGGAGGACTATCCGTTGGTCCTGACGCCATTCCTGCCGCACCCGACCTACGGCTGGAACCGCGACGAGGAAGGAGTAGAGGGCGTCATCGAGGTCTTGGGCGCCGGGCTCTACAGTTTCGCCATGAACCTGATGGGCCTGCCGGCGGGGATCATCACCGCAAACGCCAACGACGGCCTTCCCGTCGGCGTGCAGATCGCCGGCCGGCGCTTCCGCGAGGACCTGATCTGCGACGCACTCTCGGCCGTTGAGGCGCGTGTCGGCATCATGGCGGAGGTATTGTTCGCGCGCGAGGGCGCCTAACGGGTGGCGACGATGAACAAGCGGCGGAACGGGAACAGGGTCTTGCCGTCGGGGCGTTTCGGGTAGATCGGCGCCAGGCGCGCGGCATAGTCATCGAAGAAGGCCTGGCGCTGCTCGTCGTCGGGGAGCGCATCCAGATAAGGCTTCAGTGCGGTGCCCTTGGTATATTCGGCGACCGCGTTGTCGCCTTCCAGCACCTGCAGGAACTCGCTCTCCCAGATGTTCAGTTCGCTCACGTGCGGGCGCAAGAGGTCGTAGTAGTCCTCGGGCTCCATCACCGGCGGCAGGCCGCGCGCGCCGCGAATCGCATCCGCCCAGGGGCTGGCCTCGATGGCGTCCTCCATCAGGGCGTGCGACGGCGCGGTGTGGTTACGCGGCATCTGCACCGCTAGCACGCCGCCTTCCGCGAGACACTCCGCGAGCGCCAGAAACAGCGTCTCGTGGCCGGCGACCCATTGCAGCGCGGCGTTGGAATAGATGACGTCGGTTCCCGCGTCGGGGCGCCAATCGGTCAAGTCCGCCTTCAGCCACTCGACGCCGGGGTTGTCGGCCGCCGGATGCGCATCCCGGGCGCGGTCGAGCATCTGGTCCGAACTGTCGACGCCGACGATGCGCGCGCCGGGCCAGCGGCCCTTGAGAAATGGCGTCAAGTTGCCAGGGCCGCAGCCGAGATCGTAAACGACCGCCGGATCATCGGCACCCACCTGGCCCAACAGATCGAGCGCCGGGCGCAGGCGCGGTCCGGCGAACTTGAGATATTGCGTTGGGTCCCAGAGAGCTGTCATGACCGGCCAAACCTACACCGGCGCCCCCTGAAATCAATAAGGCAATCAACCATGCCGGACCGGCATGGTGATCCGGAAGCGCGCCCCGCCGGGACCATCCTGAAGATCGATCTCGCCGCCGTGCGCCTTCAGGACATCGCGCACGATCACCAGGCCGAGGCCGGTACCGCCGTCGCGCGACGAGCCGGCAAAGGGTTGGAAGATTTTGTCCCGCGCACGCTCGGTAAAGCCGGGACCGTCGTCGGCGACATCAATCACGACGGCGCGGCCATTGCGCTTGGCGGTGAAGGCGATCTCGCCGGCACCCGCCTCGCGGGCGTTGCCGATCAGGTTCGAGAAGACGCGGTACATCTGCGCCCGGTCGGCTTCCAGGTCGACGGTGAAGTCGATGCCGTTGCGCACGCTGATGGTAGCACCGCCATCATCGGGCTCGCGGTACTGGGCGGCGGCCTCGGCGATCAGTTCCTGCAAGTGAAACAGCGACGGCTTCAGCGACGGCGAATCGTTGCCCGCATAGTCGAGGGTCTGGCTGCATAGCTGCACGGCGCGGTCGACGGCGTTGTAGAGCCGCGGTAGCACGCGCTTCACTTCCGGGTCATCCACCGAGGCCAGCTTGTCGAAGGCCAGCACCGCCGTCGCCAGCGAATTGCGAAGGTCATGGTTGATCTTGGCCACCGCCGCGCCCAGCGTCGCCAGGCGTTCCTTCTGCCCCAAGGCCTGGCGCAGTTCGCCCTGCATCTTGGCCAGTTCGCGCTCGGTGACGCCGATCTCATCCGTTCGGTCCGATGCCCGGAGCTCGCGTGTCGCGTCCTCGGGTGCGCGGCGGAAGTCGGCGATGGACCGCGTGATGCGCTGGATCGGGCGCACCATCAGCCAGCGCAGGCTGAGATAGACCAACCCCGCCGTGAACAACGAAATGACGACGGAGAGCTGCAGGATGCGGGTCGAGAAGGCGTACATGGCCTCACGCATCAGCGTTTCGTCCATCAGCAACTCGACCGTCACGTCGGGCCGCTTCGGCGACATGCCGACGACACGCAGCACCCGGTTCTTATCCTGGCGAAGCGTCATGAAGGCCTCGCCGATCCAATAGATGAAACTGCCTTCGTTGAGGTTGACCATCTTGTCGACCTCGGGCGGCATGTCGTTGGCGAGCATCAGCGTGCGCCGTTCCGGCCCCTTGAGGACGATGCCGTAGGCGCCGGTCTGTTCCAGCAACACTTCCTCCAGGTGGCGGTCCGGCATCTTGTCGGGCAGCGCTTCCAGCGCCAGGGTCGCCAGATGGGCGCGCAGCAGGTGCTCTTCCAGATAGGACTTGCGGAAACGCGACACCGACGGCGCCCAGATCAGGAATTCCGCCAGCATCACGAACAGGATGGTCAGCACCAGCAGGCGCGCCGACAGGCTGGTCAGGGGCGGCGGCAGCTCGGCGCGGTCATCGGCCATGGCTAAGGGGTTCCGAAAAAGTCATGCGCCCCGCAGTCTAACCGAATTTGGCCAGAAACCGGACGATCTTGCGCGTTTTTTCGCTGAACAGCGACGGCGTGTAGAAACTGCCCGCCGCGCGCTTCGACGCCTCGCCCAGCGTCGGATAGGGCGCGATTACCTGCGCCAACGCGCCCACCTTGATGTTCTGCGCCATGGCCAGCACCCAGGTCTGGATCAGTTCGCCAGCGTGGGGACCGACGATGCCACAGCCGAGAATCTTGCCCTTCGGCGTGACGATGGCCTTCACCATGCCGTCGGTCTCGCCCTCGGCCTGGGCGCGGTCGTTCTCGTGAAACGGCCAACGCAGCACGCGGAAATCCATTCCTTGGTCGCGCGCGGCCGCTTCCGTCAATCCCACCTGCGCCAGTTCCGGCGTCGTGTAGGTCACCCAGGGCACGGTGCGGTGATCGGCCTTGGCCGGCATTCGGAACAGCGCGTTCTTGATCACCACGCCGGCGTGGTAGCCGGCCACGTGTGTGAACTGATAGCCGCCGGCGACATCGCCAATGGCGAAAATCTTCTTGTTGGTGGTGCGCAGCCGGGCATCCACCTGGATACCCTTTTCGGAGTAGGCGACGCCGGCTTCATCGAGCCCCAACCCGTTGACCGTCGGCCGCCTTCCGGCGGCGACCAGCAGCCGGTCGCCCTCGATCGACTGCTCGGCGCCGTCGCATTCGGCGATGACCTTGATGCCGGCCTCGGTTTTCTCGATGCGGACGATGCGCGCGCCCTCGCGAATATCGACGCCGTCACCCAAAAGCCGCTGGCGCACCACGTCGACCAGTTCCGGGTCGTCCTTGGGCATGATGGTGAACATTTCCAGCACCGTCACCCGAGAGCCCAACTGCCGGTGCGCCTCCGCCAGTTCGATGCCGATGGGCCCACCGCCCATGACGATCAGGTGCTCGGGCAACCCCTGTTGCTCGAACACGGTCTCGTTCGTCAGGTAGGGAACATCTTCGATACCGGGCACCGGCGGCACGAAGGCGCTTGAGCCGGTGGCGACGACGAAACGCCGGGCGCGGATGCGCTGGCCGCCGGCCTCGACTTCTTTCGGCCCGGTGAACCGCGCCGTCGCCTGGATGACGTTGACGCCGAGCCCCTCGAAACGCTCGACCGAGTCCATCGGTTCGATGGCGGCGATGGTGCCGTGCACGTGGCCGAAGACGGCTTCCGCGTTGATGCCGGTGGCCTCCGCGCCGACGCCGAAGCGTCCGGCGTGCCGGACCGCGCGCGCCGCGTGGCCGGCGGCCAGCAGCGCCTTCGACGGCACGCAACCGGTATTCAGGCAATCGCCGCCCATCTTGTGCTTTTCGATCAGCACCACGCTGGCGCCCATTTGCGACGCGCCGGCGGCCACCGACAGCCCACCTGAGCCGGCCCCGATGACGCAGATGTCGACGTTCAGGATGTCCTCTTCGGTGGCCATTTGGGCGGTCACGTCAGCCGTCTTCCGATTTGTTCTTCCGGAACTTCTTGTACCCGATCGGCACCAGCGACAACAGCGCCAGCGCGACGATGGGACCGATGATCTCGGGCCGGAAGATGATGCCGAGATCGGGCGTGCCGCCGGCATCGAACACGGCGCCGAGCCCGTTGCCGACGCTGGTATAAACAACGCTGCCCGGGATGATGCCGATGAAGGTGCCGATGACGTAGGTGCGCAACGGCACGCCCAGGAACGCCGGCACCAGGTTGACCAGCCAGAACGGGAACACCGGCACCAGGCGCAGGAACAACAGGTAGCTCATGGCGTTGGCCTGGAAGCCGGCCTCCATCTTGCGGATCGAGGCGCCCATCTTGGCATGGAAATAGTCCGCCAACGCGTAACGGGCGATGACGAAAATCGCCGCCGCGCCGAGCGTCGCGCCGGTCACCACCAGCACCGAACCCAACCAAAGACCAAACAGAAAGCCGCCGATGAGGGTCATCCAGGTCGCACCCGGCAGCGAAAAGGCGACGACCAGGGCATAAACGACGATGAACAGAACCACCGCGGTGGGCCGGTTCTGTTCCGTCCAATGAACGAGATCGGTACGGTGCTCACTCAAGGTCTCGAAATTCAGGAAATCGGCACCGCCGAAGGCGAAGAAGGCCACCGTGCCGCCGACCAGCGCGATCAGCGGCAGTAGCCGCTGCAGGGTCGGCTTGGCCGCCTTTTCACCGGGCATGGCGCTCGGCGTTGCCTGGGATTCGCTGCTCATGACCGTTTTGCCCCTCGCGTCTTCGGGCCAAGCTAACGCCTTGCCCGCATGCTAACAACCATGCCTGGACACGAATGGCCAATAACGTTCGTGTGAAAGAATCGTGACTCGCCGACGCGCGAGGAGAAAACAAGCCCACCGGGGCGTTGACTTCCCATCCCCGAACCCGTATACACCGGGCGAATTTCGTCAGGGGAGCAAACCCGTGAAGCGTACGTATCAACCGAGTAAACTGATCCGCAAGCGCCGCCATGGCTTTCGCAGCCGCATGGCCACTGTCGGTGGCCGCCGCGTTCTTGCCGAGCGCCGCCGCAAGGGACGCAAGCGTCTGTCCGCCTGAAGCCGGGCTTCAGGGTCGCCGGGTGTGCGACGTGGACGCATCTTCCTCAAGCTCAAGCGGGACTTCGAGACTGCCGCGCCTGAAAAAGCGACGGCAGTTTTTGCGCGTGGCGCGGAAGGGCCGCAAATGGGCGGCGCCGGGCCTGGTGCTGCAAGCCAAGCGCCGTGAGACGCCCGAAGACGATTGCGGGCTGGAAACCGGCCCCCGGGTGGGTTACACCGTCAGCCGCAAGGTCGGCAACGCCGTCAGCCGCAATCGCGCCAAACGCCGGTTGCGCGCGGTCGCCGGCCAGATCCTTCCGACGCATGGCCGCGCCGGGTGGGATTTCGTGATTATCGGCCGGCAGGCGACCCTGGAACGCCCGTTCCAGCGCCTGATCGGCGATCTGGAAACGGCGCTCAGGAAACTGGACTGCTACGCCGATGAGAAAACAGGGTAAAGCGGGTAATAAAACGTGTTTCAGCGGGCCTTGAAAACACTGTTGAAGGGCATGATCCGGGGCTACCAGCTCCTGGTGTCGCCGCTGCTCGGCCATAACTGCCGGTATTTGCCCAGCTGTTCCGCCTACGGCATGGAAGCCATCGACAGGCACGGCCCCATGGCCGGCTCCTGGCTAACCGCCAAACGCGTCTGCCGTTGCCATCCCTGGGGCGGATCGGGGTTCGACCCGGTCCCGGAACGCATCGAAAAACCGACCGATCATGGATCGGCTCCCCTGTCATCGAGAGGATGAACCCCCCATGATCGACAACAAAAACATGATCCTGGCCGTCGTGCTGTCCGTCGTGATCCTGCTGGTCTCGGAAATGTTCTTCAAAATGGAGGGCCCGCCGCCCTCGCCCGAACAGCAAGCCCAGCAGCAGGCCGCCCAGCAACAAGCCGGCACCACGCCCGCCGCGCCCGCCCAAGGCGGCAATGTCCCGACCCCTGGCGCCATCAGCGCACAGCCGGGCGCCGTGCCGAGTGCCCCCGGCGCACCGGGGGGCCAGCAGGCAGCATCGGCCGCCAGCCGCGCGGAAGCCCTGGCGCAAGGCGGGCGCATCAAGATCGAGACGCCCAGGCTCAAGGGCTCCATCGCGCTCAAGGGCGGTGTCATTGATGATCTTTTGCTGGCCGACTACACCGAAACCCTCGATCCCAAAAGCGACAACATCGTCGTGCTGTCGCCGAAAGGCCTGGCCAAGGCCTATTACGCGCAATTCGGTTGGGTGCCGACGGGCAAGACCCGGGTGCCGAACGCCGATACGATCTGGTCGGCGAATGCCGGCACGCTCACCCCCGAGACCCCGGTGACGCTGAGCTGGGACAACGGCGAGGGCCTGACCTTCAAGCGCACCTATGCCCTTGATAAGAATTTCATGTTCACCGTCACCCAGGAAGTGGTCAACGGTACCGGCGCCCCGCAGGCGCTGCATGCCTACGGCCTGGTGTCCAGGCGTGGCACCCCGGAGACCACGGGCTTTTACATCCTGCACGAGGGCCTGCTGGGCGTGTTCAACGAGACCCTTCGGGAAGTCGACTACGACGAACTGCGCGACGACGGCCAAATCAAGGAAACCTCCACCGGCGGCTGGATCGGCATCACCGACAAGTACTGGCTCGCCGCCCTGGTGCCCGACCAGAAGGCGGAAACCCATTCGCGCTTCCTGCACACCAAGCAGGATGGTGACGACACCTACCAGGTCGATTACGTCGGCCCGGCGCTTTCCGCCGCCCCCGGCGCCAGTGTGAAAACCGTCAATCACCTGTTCGTCGGCGCCAAGGAAGTGCGGCTGCTGGATGCCTACGAAGAAAAGATCGGCGTTGGCCGCTTCGACCTGGCGATCGATTTCGGCTGGTTCTATTTCCTCACCAAGCCGATCTTCTATGCGCTTCTGTGGCTGGAGAACCACGTGCTCAACCTGGGCGTGGCGATCCTGTTGCTGACCGTCGGCATCAAGCTCGCCTTCTTCCCGCTGGCCAACAAGTCGTACCGCTCAATGAGCAAGATGAAACAACTGCAGCCAAAGATGACGCAACTGCGCGAGCGTTACGGCGACGACAAGATGCGCCTGAATCAGGAGATGATGGACCTCTATAAGAAAGAGAAGGTCAATCCGGCTTCGGGCTGCCTGCCGATCCTGATCCAGATTCCGGTGTTCTTCTCGCTCTACAAGGTTCTGTTCGTCACCATCGAGATGCGCCACGCGCCGTTCTTCGGTTGGATTCAGGATCTCTCGGCCCCCGACCCGACGACGCTGTTCAACCTGTTCGGCGTGATCCCCTGGACGCCGCCGGACTTCCTGATGATCGGCATCTGGCCGCTGATCATGGGCGTCACCATGTTCCTGCAGCAGAAGCTCAATCCGCAGCCGGCCGACCCGGTGCAGGCCAAGATCTTCCTGTTCCTGCCGCTGTTCTTCACCTTCCTGCTGGCCCGGTTCCCGGCCGGCCTGGTGATCTACTGGGCCTGGAACAACTTGCTGTCGATCCTGCAGCAGTGGGTGATCATGCGGCGCATGGGGCTGACCGGCAAACAGGCGCTGCAGTAACCCCGCCGCCATGGCCGAGCTTTCCCAAGACGCCCTGGAAGCCGGCCGGCTGCTGTTCGCGCAGGAATGCAACTTCGTGCTCGGCTGCGCCAGCCTGAGCCAATTGCCGGAAGACTCGCTTCCCGAGATCGCCTTCGCCGGACGCTCCAACGTCGGCAAGTCGAGCCTGATCAATGCGCTCGTCGGCATGAAGGCATTGGCGCGCACCTCGAACACACCGGGCCGCACCCAGCAGATCAATTTCTTCGATCTATCCGGGCGGCTGATGATCGCCGACCTGCCGGGTTACGGCTATGCCCGCGCGCCGAAGGACCAGGTGCAGAAATGGACACGCCTGGTCGAGACCTATCTCAAGGGCCGTGCCAGCCTGCGTCGCAGTTTCGTGCTGGTGGATTCCCGCCACGGCCTGAAAGCCACCGACCGCGCCATCTTCGAGATGCTCGACGTCGCCGCCCAGCCTTACCAGGTGGTGCTGACAAAATCGGACAAGGTGAAACCGGGGCCGCTCGGCCGGCTGGTCGAAGACATCGGCAAGGAACTGGCGACGCACGGCGCCGCCTATCCGGATATCGCCGTCACCTCGTCGGCCAAGGGCGACGGCATCGCCGAACTGCGTGCCGAAATCGCGACGCTGGCACTGCCCTAGGTATTAGAGAAAACGCTCCATTCCGTATCTCTCGAGAATACGGTTGATGGTTCCTTCCGCTTTCAACGCCTCGAAGGCGCGCCTGAGCGCCGTCACCACGGAGGGTGGCAGGTCTGGGCCGCCGGCCAGCCACACCGGCGCGGCATCGATCGGCTTGCCGAACCGGATGGCCTTCTTGTTGATTTCCTCAACGCGGCGGAACTTGTAGGCGGCTTCGTTGAGCGAGCCGTACCAAGCTTGAAAGCGGCCGGCGAGCAACATGCGGGTAAGTGCCTGGTCGTTCGATACCGGCGCCAGGTTGGTGAAACCCTGCTTCTTGAGCCCCTCCTCCATGGAGGTACCGCGCCATACGCCAATCAGTTCGAGCCCGCGTGCCGTCTCCAGGTCGTCGATGGCGGTATCGAGCGAGACGAAGCCGAAATGCAACTGGTAGAGCGTCGTCACCCAGGTGAACTTATCTTCCCGCGACGGCGTCCGGGAAAGCGGGATGATCATCGACATGGGGGTTTTCTCGGCCTGGCTCACGGCCCGCGCCCAGGGAACGAAGCGCTCCTCCAGCCGGTACCCACTCAATTTCGCCGCCACCCGCACAATCTCCAGGCCGGCGCCCGGCTCTTCCTCGCTCAGCATCGACTGGCCGGGAATTTCGGTCAGGAACAGCGTCAGCGTCTCTTCCGCGCGCGTCGTCGGCGCGGCGGCCAGAGCCCAAATCGAAACGCATATGACGGCCCAAAGGCGGATTCTCATGAAAAATGCGTCCTTTCGTCAGAACTTCGAGACAACGGGCGCCCGCAACCCACTCTCAAGTCTATGGGACAACGTTCATCCTGTCATGCGGCGCCTTTCGAAGGTGATCAAGTCACATTCGCAATCTGACAAACGTGCTATTCGTCTCGGCAAAACTAACGGAGAGCATTAATGAGTGAATTTGCTTTTCTGTTGGGTTGCATCGTTGGCGTTGCGGTGATGTGGGCGGTTTGCCGCATCGGGATCAAGTACCGCTGATGCATAAGCTGAACGAACGAATACGGTTACTTTCGGTTTCCCAACAAACCTGATCGTCGGGGGGATCGACATCAAGGGGAGTTCACCGCTGGCGGCGCGAAGGGGCCGGCCGGAGCGGGTTTTTCGTGCCATCGCCAAATTGAATTGCACTGCCGTCAATTTGAATTGCATCGCGAACAGGGATGCTTGATCCTGTCGGACGGCTGGCGCCTCGGGCGCGGCCCACGAAAACAATCAAGGGAGGATCAACATGTCGGAACCGACACCGGTTTCCGGGGAAACCGTGACCCTCGAAGCATCGGATGGTTTCAAGTTGGGCGCCTATCTTGCCCGCGCGGCAGCGCCGGCGAAGGGTGGCATCGTCATTTTGCAGGAAATTTTCGGTGTCACCGACCAGTTGAAAACCTTGGCCGATTCCTGGGCCAGGGACGGCTATGACGCCATCGTCCCGGCCTTCTATGACCGCTTCCAGCCGGATACCGTCTACCCGTTCGAGGACATCGAAAACGCGCGGAAGACCGGCCTCGGCCTCGATCCGGAAAAGGTCGCACTCGACGCCGAAGCCGCCGTCAATGCCGTCGACAGCGGCAAGGGGGTCTCGGTCATCGGCTTTTGCTGGGGCGGCGGCCAGGCGTTCCGGCTGGCCTGCCGGCTGAACCTCACGGGCGCGGTCGCCTATTACGGCACGGCGCTGAAAATACACATGGAGAAGAACCCGGGCGGGCCCAAATGCCCGATGCTGTTCCATTTCGGCGAGACCGACGACCACACGCCGGCGGACGTCATCGACGCCGTCAGGGCCGCCGTGCCGTCGGCGACGGTCCACATTTACGCCGCCGGCCATGCCTTCGCCAACGATGTTCGCGCCTCCTACGTGCCGGACGCGGCAACGACGGCACGCGCCCGCACGCTCGAGTTCCTAAACAACCATCATGGCGGCTGACGCCCAATCCCGGCTGAGCCCGAGCGAGGTCGCGGCGCGCGTCACTGCGACGTCGATGACCTTGCTTTGCATTGCCTGGAACGCCGACGTGCCGGCCTGGTTCGGCGTCGCCTACATGAACGAGCAATACCTAGGCACCATCCTCGGCCTCGCCCTGACGACGCTCTACCTGACCACCCGCATCACCGGCGACGAGGACGACCGCGCGCCGATTTGGGATTGGGCCATCGCGCTTCTCGGCATCGGCACGCTCTTCTATGCCGTCTACGATATGCCGATGTTGATCGATTCGATCGGTGAGCGGCCGACGATCCTGACCTTCATCGGCTCGGTCATCGTGGTGATGGTGATCGAGGGGCTCCGTCGCTCGGCCGGCTGGGTGCTGTTTTCGATCATCGGCGTGTTCATCGTCTACGCGCTGGTCGGGCACCTGGTCCCCGGACAGTTGGTGGGCCGGGAAATCTCTCTGGTCAACCTGATGCAGTACATCGGCTTCGATCCAAGCGCCGTTTTCGGCACGCCGTTGACCATCGGCGCGTCGGTCGTGATCCTGTTCGTGTTCATGGGCCGGCTCTTGTTCAAGGCCGGCGGCGGCGCCTTTTTCACCGACCTGGCGATGGCGTCGACGGGCCGCATGCGCGGCGGCTCGGCGAAGATTTCCGTCGTCGCCTCGGCACTGTTCGGCTCGATCTCCGGCAGCGCCGTTTCCAACGTGGCGACCACCGGCGTCATTACCATCCCCTTGATGCGCAAGGGCGGCTACAACGCCCGCGACGCCGGCGCCATCGAGACCATTGCGTCCACCGGCGGACAGTTGATGCCGCCGATCATGGGCGCGGCCGCCTTCCTGATGGCCGAGTTCCTGGAGATTCCCTACGTCGACATCATGGTCGCGGCGCTGATTCCCGCGCTGCTTTACTACGGCAGCGCCTTCATCCAGGTCGACCTGATCGCCGCGCGTGACGGCATCCATCCCGTCGACGAGGACATTCCCACCACGCGCGAGGTGCTGAAAAACGGCTGGCAG
The DNA here is from genome assembly GCA_038125725.1 of Rhodospirillaceae bacterium. GTDB lineage: Bacteria > Pseudomonadota > Alphaproteobacteria > Rhodospirillales > Casp-alpha2 > TMED8. Next base: position 32,545 of record JAYPEK010000028.1, on the reverse strand, counting down.
TTCGCCTTGCCGCTGGTGGTTTTGCTGTATGCGCTGTTCTTCATGAATGAAGAGCCCGAACGCGCCGCCCTCTACGCGGCGCTCAGCGTCGTCATCGTCGGGTTGGTCAAGCCCTACGGCGAAAACCGCATCGGCTTCGACGGCATCGTCAGTTGCTTCTGGGAGACCGGCAAGGCGACCATGGAACTGATCCTGATCGTTGCCGCCGCCGGGTTCGTCATCGGCGTGCTCAACATCACCGGTCTCGGCTTCGGGCTGACGCTGCTTTTGGTGACCACGGCGGGCAACGTGCTGATCATCATCCTGCTGGTCGCTGCCGTCGTCTGCACCATCCTCGGCATGGGCATGCCGACGTCGGGGGTCTACGTCCTGCTCGCCGCCTTGGTCGGTCCGGCATTGATCGAAGCCGGCGCCGGCCCCATCGCCGCACACATGTTCATCCTCTATTTCGGCATGATGTCGATGATCACGCCGCCCATCGCGCTTGCCGCCTTCGCCGCCGCGGCGCTATCCAAGGCCGGTCCCATGGAGACCGGTTTCGCCGCCATGCGTCTCGGCTGGGTCGCCTACGTGATACCGTTCCTGTTCGTGTTCGCGCCAACCCTGTTGTTGAACGGCGAGCCTGGCGCGATCTTGTGGGACGTTACCAAGGCAGTGGTCGGCGTGTTCCTGATGACCATCGCCATCGTCGGCTATTTCAATCAACGCCTCGCCATCGCACCACGCCTGGTTTTGGCGCTGGCAGCGGCAGCGGCGCTGGTCAGCCTGGGACCGGTCCCGCACCCGGATATGCTCGCCATCGGCGCCATGCTTCTGGGTGCCGCCTTGCTGGCCGCCCTGATGCTCGCCAAACGGCGAAATCTGCTAACCTGATCGCAACGACAACAAAGAGACTTCACGGATGGAAAGGAGACAAATCATGAGTATCTCAACCAAGGTCATGGCGGCCGCGGCCGTCGCCCTGCTCGCTGGCACCGTTCAGCCCGCATCGGCGCAAGTGGTCGGTATCGCCACCGGCCAGCAAGGCAGCCTCGGCTTCAAGACCGGCCAGGCCGTCGCCAAGGTCGCCAACCTGAAAGCCGGCATCACCGCGCGCGCCCAGCCCATGGCCGGTACCGCCGCCTACATTCCGCTGATCAACAAGGGCGAAGTGCAGTTCGGCTTTTGCAACGCCGTCGAGGCCGAGTATGCCTTTTCCGGCACCGGCAACTTCGAAGGCAAGATGAACCCGAACCTGCGCCTGGTCGGCACCATGTTCCCGCTCAATACCGGGCTGATGGTGGTTGCCGATACCGGCATCAAGACGATCCAGGACCTGGCCAAGAAAAAAGACCTGCGCATCGCGTCCGAGTACAAGGCGTCGAACATCATCCCCTATTACATCATGGGGGCGCTCGCCAACGGCGGCATGACCTACGACGACTTCCCCAACAAGGTGCCGGTTTCGAGCTTCGTCAAAGGCATGCTGGCGCTCGGCGAGGATAAGGTCGACGTGGCACTGGTTTCCTACGGTTCCGGCGCCGGCCGCAAGGTCGATGCCAAGCTGCGCGCCCGCGGCGGCCTCAAGTACGTGTCGCTCGACAACTCCGCGGAAGGCATCGCCAAGTTCAAGGCCTTCCTGCCGGCCGGCAACATCGTCACCATGAAAGCCACCGACAAGGTTCCGGGCATGCAGGAAGACGTCAACCTGGTGCGCATCCCTTGGGTCATGGTCACCCACAAGGACACCCCGGACGACGTGGTCTACAAGCTGACCAAGGCGGTGGCCGAGAACAAGGCGGACCTGGGCAAGTCCTTCGCCGCCTTCAAGCGCGCCAATGCCAAGGCCATGGCACCGGCGAACAAGGTTCCGTTCCATCCGGGCGCGCTCAAGTACTACAAGGAAGCCGGCATCAAGGTCGGCGGCTGATTTCAAAGTTCGCGACTCTCGAGCGGCGCGGTCCTGATGGGGCCGCGCCGTTTTCTTCGCTGGCAGCGCTGGAAAATTGAGGCTATTTTCCCTGCCCATGAACGACTCAGACGAAAATCCGCACGCCGCTTCCCACGCCCAGGCGAAAATCCTGTCCGAGGCGCTTCCCTATATGCGCCGGTTTTCGGGCAAGACCGTGGTCATCAAGTACGGCGGCCACGCCATGGGCGACGCGGACCTGGCGAAGCTGTTCGCACGCGACATGGTGCTGCTGCGCCAGGTCGGGCTGAACCCCGTCGTCGTGCATGGCGGCGGCCCGCAGATCGGCGCCATGCTGGAGAAGCTGCAAATCCAGAGCGAATTCATCGATGGGCTGCGTGTCACCGATGAGGCCACGGTCGATGTGGTCGAGATGGTGCTGGCGGGCTCCATCAACAAGCGCATCGTCTCCAACATCAATGCCGCCGGCGGCTATGCGGTCGGCCTGAGCGGCAAGGACGGCAATCTAGTCCGTGCGGAGAAACTGACCCGCACCAAGCGCGACCCCGACTCCAACATCGAGAAGGTCATCGATCTCGGGCTGGTGGGAACGCCGAAAGCCGTCAATCCGCACGTCCTGGAGTGTTTCGAGAAGAGCGACATCACGCCGGTGATCGCGCCCATCGGCATGGGCCCCGACGGCGAGACCTTTAACATCAACGCCGACACCATGGCCGGCGCCATCGCCGCCGCGACGCGCGCCGCTAGGCTCTACATGCTGACCGACATCGCGGGCGTGCTCGACAAGGACGGCAAGCTGATCACCTCGATGACCATCTCGGAGGCCCGCGCCCTGATCGAGGACGGCACCATCCAGGGCGGCATGATCCCGAAGATCGAGAATTGCATCGAGGTCATGAACGAGGGCGTCGACGCCGCCACCATCATCGATGGCCGGGTGCCGCATGCGGTGCTGGTGGAACTGTTCACCAAGGGTGGCGCAGGCACCCAAATCACCCGCGACTGAGGTGCGTCCTCAAGCCAAATCGCAGACGAACTCGAACTGCCACTCCATGTCGCCTTCGCTCATGGGATAGTCGCCACCATCGGTCGCCTTCATGACATCCGCGGCGTCGATCCCGACCAGCGATGCCTGTACGTTTTCCGCCAGATCAGCGGTCAGCCCGGCCTTCCAGGCGACCGACACCAATCCCTTCTGGTTTTGCGATAGCACCGCTTTCTGCACCGCCATGATGGTGATGCCGGCCAAGACAGCCAGCGCCGCCATCACCGGTTCGGGCGTGCCGGCACGGATGACCCGACCCAGATAACCGAGCGTCAGTTCGCCCGCCTGGTGCAGTTGCTCGGCCTCGGCATAGGCTTCTTCGAGCGGCGTGGCGCTGTCCTCACCCTCTGCGCCCGATGGTGTCAGGCCGCTCTCGCCGGCGTCGATGCGCTCATCGACGACGCGCCGGACCTCCTCCAGTACGTCGGGCGACAGGTCGCGCCGGGCCGCCAGCACCTCGATCAGATTGGCGGCGACGAAATGCGCCAAACGCACGGCGGCCATGTCGGAGAGTTTCGGCCGCGCCACCAGCGGCGCATGCCAGCTTTCGATGGTCGCCGCCCGGTCGATGATGGCATCGAGGGTTTCCTCGCGGATTTGCGCGCTGGGGTTGGCCAGCAAAAGCGCCACGGCCTCCTCGTCGCCAGCGGCGGCAATCGCCTGGGAAACGTCGCCACTGACGTCGCGGCGCCTGGAAATGAAGCCGAGCCGCCCGTGTGCCGTGCCCTTCTCGATGATCTCCAGCAGGTCCGCGTCGGTGAGCACCGGCGAGTTTTCCAGCACCGGGCCGGCAACGACGATCTCGATATCGAAGGCCAGGCGCCGGATCACCTCGGGCGGCGCGCCGGCCACGTCCTTCAGTGCTTCGGCAAGGATTTGCCGCACCCGGGTGACCTGGTCGCGGGTCAGCACCTCCAAGGCCTCGTAGGCCATGCGCTTGACCTTGTCCTGGTCGTCCGGGTCGAGTTCCGGCGCCAGGCGGGAAATTTTCTCGGCCAGGCCACCGCGCACGTCGAGGTCATCGTCGCGGGCCAGGATCAGATCGGCATGGTGCGGCGTGGCCTTGTTTTCGGCGATCAGCCGGCGCACCAGGGGCGACGGGTCTTCAGCGAGAAAATACAGGATTTCCGGCCGGACATCGCTGCGCTGCGCCAGCTCGGCGCGCACCGCCTCGTCCTCGTGCGCTGCCAGTTCCTTGGCCTTATCGTAGGTCAGGGTCTGTTTGTCGCGGCGCAGGATTTTGTCGATAAGCCCAACCATGGCGCCACCTCAGTTCCGGCGGCCCATGGACGCCATATCGGCAAAAATTCCACCTGCCAGGCGAGATCGTGGTCGCTCAGCGGATATTCGCCGCCCTTGCCGGCTTCGAGGATTTCGCTCGGTGCCATGCGGCCCATGCGTTTCTGCACCTGCACGCCCATCTCCGCCGACAGGCCGGCCTTCCAGCAGAGTCCCATGATCGCCTTCGGGTGCTTTTCCAGGAAGATGCGCCGGCCCACCTCCGGTCCAACGCCAGCGCGCACCAAGATCGAGGCGAAGACGAAATTGTAGTCGCTGGCCATCAGCGCCTTTTCCACCACCCGCGCATCGAGCTTACGCGCGTTATAGAGCCGCATGACCATGTCCATGGGCAGTTCACCGTGCAGGAAATCCTGGCCGCTGGTGGGCTCGGGCGCCGGGGCGCCGCCACCGTCGATGCGCTGGCTGACCGCGGCTCGTACCTCGGTCAGGGTTTCCTCGTCGAGATCGGTGCGCTGACCCAGTTCGGCCAGGAGGTTGTCCGCCAAGTAGTGCGCCATGCGCTATGCCGCGCCTTCCGGCAATTGGCGCCGCGCCACCAGTGGCTTGTGCCAAAGCGTCACGCCTTCCGCCTTATCGATGAGCTGGTCGAGGGTTTCTTCGCGGATCTGGGCGCTGTTGTTGCCAAGCAAGTCGGCGATCGCGCCGTCGTTGTCGCTGGCGACGATGGCGTCGGAGACGTTCTCGCGCAGGTTCTCGCGCCGGGCCACCGCGTTGAGCGCGCCCTCCACCTGGGTCGTGGAAATGATCTCCAGGAGATCGTCGTCCTGCAGGACCGGCGAATGCTGCAGGACCGGCCCGGCAACGTCGATCTCCAGGTCGTTGGCCAGCGTCTTGATGATGTCGACGGGCGCACCGGGGACGTCCTTGAGCGCCTCGGACAGGACGCCGCGAACCACCTTGAGCTGGTCGCGGGCCAGCATCTCCAGCGCTTCGTAGGTGGCGCGGTTGGCCTTGTCGGCCTCCTCCGCGTCGAGCCCGGGCGCCGAAGCGGCGATCTTGGTCGCCAGTTCGGTGCGCACGCCGGTATCGTCATCGCGCGCCAGCAGGATATTGCTCAGGCCCGGCGCGGAGGCATTCTCTGCGACCGCGCGGCGGACCTCGGGATCGGCGTCTTCGGCCAGGAAGTAGAGCACTTCCGGTGCCACGTCGGCGCGCCGGGCCAGGGCCGCGCGCACGGATGAATCATCATGCACGGCCAATTCCTTGGCATCATCGTAGGTGATCGTTGTGCTGTTTACGTCAACGGCCACTGCGCACAACCCTCGGTCCCGCTTGTCCGGTCACTTCACCCCTCGGGGTCACCGGCATCCTCGCCCGGCATCGGCGCCATATGGAAGTCTCCCTTGCCGGCTTTCTTAATGGCATACATGGCTGCATCGGCACGGGCAAGGAGTTCGTCCAGCGTTTCGCTGCGGTCCGGATCGAACACGGCGACGCCCACCGAAATTCCCAGCGGCCGATCCGGCGCGCCGGAGAACTGGCGCATGCTCTGGCTTACCTTGATCAGGTCGCCGACACGCGATCGGCAACCGCGGCACTGATGCCGTCGAGCCACATGGCGAACTCATCGCCGCCCAAGCGGGCAATGACGTCGCCGGGGCGGGTGAAGTCCATCAGCAGATCGCGCAGGAACATGATGGCGTCGTCGCCGGCCTGGTGGCCGTGCACGTCGTTGACCAGCTTGAAGTTGTCCATGTCCACGTAGAACAGCGCCGCGGTCTGGCGGCTGCGTTCGAGACGCGACACGCGCCTGGGCAGCTCTTCCTCGAAGAAGGCGCGCCGGTTCAACAGCCCGGTCATGGAATCGGTCCGCGACAACGCCACGATGCGCTCGTGGTTGGTGACCTGCTCGTTGGCGATGCCGAGCTGGTTAGCGATGTCGGAAACCAGGATCAACTGGTCGTCCGTCCAACCCTCGTCGTTGCGGCTCTTCCATATGCAGATGGCGCCGTTGACGGTCTGGCGGTAATGCGTGGTGACCGCCAGCACGCGCCAATGCGCCAATTCCAGTTGCACCACATCCGGGGAATCGCCCAGCTTGGCGACGGCCTCGTCCAGGTCCTCCAGCTTTTCGATATTGCCGTAGTCGGCGGCGACCAAAAAATGGCCGGGTTCCGATTGGCGGTAGATGCGGCAGCCAGCAACGCCGAGCGCACGCGCCGTCGCCGTGGTGGCGGCGTTGAGCATGTTCTGGGGATCAAGCTCGTCGCGCACGGAGGAGACGATGTAACTGAGCAGTTGTTCGCGGCGGCGGGCGCGCGACAGCGCGGCCTCGCTGCGGCGTTCGTCGGTGACATCGCGGCAAACACCCCGGGTGCCGCTCCAGCGCCACGCTTCGCCGGGCTCCTCTTGGAACAGCGACACGCAGGACACCAGCATGCAGACGGTCTCGCCATCTTTGGAGCGGAACCACATTTCGATGTCTTCCAGCGGACGTTCGCTGACGAAGGGCAGCGGCGAGTAGGATTCCGGATCGGTGAGGTAGTCCTCGCCGGCCTCGTTGATAAGCTCGTCAGCCACGTAACCGAGTCCGCCGCGCGGCGAGACAAAGACGAAATGGCCGGAGGTATCGGTTTCCCAATAGAAATCGGAAGAAACCTCGACCAAATCCTTGTAGCGCTGGCGAGATTCCACCAGGGCGCTGCGCAGGTTGCGCTCCATCGTCAGGTCGCGTACCAGCACCAGGGATTGCCCTGGCTGCATCGCAGGAACGACCGTGACCTCAAGCAGCACCTCGCCCTGTTCTGTAGGAACCGCGACGGTGCCGGTGGCGATTGTTTTGGTGGAGACGGCATCGGCCAGAACACCGCCGATTTCCGGGATATCGCCGCTCTCGATCAGCGAGGTAACGCCGCCGGCGCGTTCGTTGACGGCGATGATTTCGCCGCCGGCACCGACCAAAAGCGCGGCACCGGGATAACCGTCCAGAAGGCGCGACGAAGCCGCCGCATCCGCGGTCTGATCCTGGCCGCTTCCCCCGAGATCGTTCATCAATCCACGCTCCGTTCCCCGACCGAGTGTAAACAAATCCACCACCCGCCACCAGCGCCAAAGAGCCTTGCCAAGGACACGCCGAATGGGCGTAATGCCGCCATGACCGAGACCCCGAGACCCGATCCGGAAGACCTGCGCCGGGCGTTCGAAACCACCGAGGTGTGGCTGTTCGACCTGGACAATACCCTCTATCCGGCGTCATGCCGGCTGTTCGACCAGGTCGACCGCAATATCACCAACTACATCTGCGAGCACCTGGGGCTCGAGTGGGACGAGGCCTACCGCGTGCAGAAAAGCTTCTTCCACAAGCACGGCACCACCATGCGCGGTCTGATGAGCGAACACGGCACCGACCCGGATCATTTTCTAGACTACGTGCATGACATCGACCTGACACCGGTGGACGCCAATCCGGCGCTGGAACAGGCGCTTTCCCGGCTGCCCGGGCGCAAGATCATCTTCACCAACGGTTCGGTCGATCATGCCGACAACGTCATGAACAAGCTTGGCGTGCGCCATCATTTCGAAGCGGTGTTCGACATCGTCGCCTCCGACTACCGGCCGAAGCCCGAGCGCGCCGTCTACGACAAGCTGGTCGAGGAGCACGGCATTGCCGCGCCGAAATCCGTGATGATCGAGGACATGGCTCGCAACCTGAAACCGGCGCATGACATGGGCATGACCTGTGTGTGGGTGCGCACCGAGACCAAATGGGGCCAGGAAAGCTCGGAGGACGAGCACGTGCACCTGGTGGTCGACGATCTGACCGAGTGGCTCTGCGATTTGACCGGGATGTCTTAGCCACTCAGCATCGGCTCGGACTTGACATTTTGGTACCAATGTACCAAGATAACAACATGTCGAAAATGATCGAACGTGTTCAGACGGGTGTGCGGCTCGAAAAACGTCTGCTCAAGGTGCTGAAGGGCCTGGCCGAGCATCTGGACATTTCCTTGGGCGATCTACTTGAAGGCATGGCGTTGCATTGCTTCGAGAACCGCGCCCCCTTCTCGGATCACACGCTGAAGAAGATCGATCAGTTGAAACAGGTCTACGATCTCGATCTCATGGCTGCCGGCAGCCACAAACTCAGGGAGGACGGGGCATGAGCAAGAGCATCGACTACGGCGAGCTGGCGCGCGCCTTTGCCGCGGGCGATGTCGATGCGGCCGCTTTCAGCCACCTGGATCACATCGGCGTCGCCTACGAGATGCTGCGCGGCGGCGACTTCCTGAGCGCGACGGTAAAATACGCCGAATGCATCGAAACGATTGCCCGGCGCGCCGGCGCCCGGCGCAAGTTCAACACCACGATCACCGTTGCGTTCATGAGCCTCATCGCCGAGCGCATGGAAACGGGCGTCCATGCGGACTTCGATGCCTTCATGCTGGACAACGCCGATCTTCTGTCGCCGGCTTTGCTGTCGAAATGGTACACGCCAGAGCGTCTCGGTTCCGACTTGGCACGCAAGGCGTTCTTGATGCCAGACGCCGCCGCCTGATTCCCGTCTGCGGCGCCCGCCCCCGGATCCGGACGGCGGATCGCACCCATTGACACCCGCCCGCCGCTGCCCCATCTTCGGGGCCGTTTTTTTGACCCGTTTCGATTTGACCAACGACAGGACAGAACCATGAGCATCAGCGCCCTGGAAGCCACCATCGACGCCGCCTGGGAAGCGCGGGACCAGATCTCGCCGGAAACCAAGGGCGAGACCCGCGACGCCATCGAGAGCGCGCTCGGCATGCTCGATTCCGGCGAGGCGCGGGTCGCCGAAAAAATTTCCGTCGGCGAATGGAAGGTGAACCAGTGGCTGAAGAAGGCGGTGCTTTTGTCGTTCCGCCTCAACGACATGTACACCATTTCCGGCGGCCCCGGCGGCGCCAACTGGTGGGACAAGGTCGACAGCAAGTTTGATGGCTGGCACGAAGCCGACTTCAAGAAGGCCGGCTTCCGCGCCGTGCCGCATTGCATCGTGCGACGCTCCGCCTATATCGCGCCCGGCGTTGTCTTGATGCCGAGCTTCGTCAACCTGGGCGCCTATGTCGAATCGGGCGCCATGATCGACACCTGGGCGACCGTCGGCTCCTGCGCGCAGGTGGGCCGTGACTGCCATATCTCCGGCGGCGCCGGTCTCGGCGGCGTGCTGGAACCCTTGCAGGCCGGCCCGGTGATCATCGAGGACAACTGCTTTATCGGTGCGCGCTCGGAAGTGGTCGAGGGCGTCATCGTCGAGGAAGGCTCGGTCTTGTCCATGGGCGTCTTCATCGGTGCGTCCACCAAGATCGTCGACCGCGAAACCGGCGAAGTGCATTACGGCCGCGTCCCTGCCTATTCGGTGGTGGTGCCGGGTTCGCTGCCGGGCCCGATCGTCGATGGCAAGCCGACGCCGGCGCTCTACTGCGCGGTCATCATCAAGCGCGTCGACGAAAAGACCCGCTCCAAGACCTCGATCAACGACCTGCTGCGCGACTGACGGCCGCCCCCCATGACGCGAGCGGCCGATCCGGTTGAGCTGTCCGAGGCGCTGATCCGCCGCCCCAGCGTGACGCCTGAAGACGAAGGCGCGCTCGGCGTGCTGGAGGCGTTTCTCGCGCCGCTCGGCTTCACCTGCCACCGGCTGCCGTTCTCGGAAGCCGGCACGCCGGACGTGGACAACCTCTATGCGCGGTTCGGCTCCGGCGCGCCCAACTTCTGCTTCGCCGGCCATACCGACGTGGTGCCGCCGGGCGACCCCGCCGATTGGGCCAGCCAGCCGTTCGAACCCGAGATCCGCGACGGCGTCCTATACGGGCGCGGCGCGGCGGACATGAAATGCGCCGTCGCCGCCTTCTGCGTCGCCGCCGGCCGCATGATCGAGGACATGGGCGCGGCACTGCCGGGCTCGATCAGTCTGTTGATCACTGGTGACGAAGAAGGGCCGGCGATCAACGGCACCATCAAGGTGCTGGACTGGATGCGAAACAATCACGAAGTGATTGATGCCTGCCTGGTCGGTGAACCCACCAATCCCGAGACGCTGGGCGAGATGATGAAGATCGGCCGGCGCGGCAGCCTCAACGCCACCGTGGTCTCCGAGGGCATCCAGGGTCACGTCGCCTATCCCGCCATCGCCGACAACCCGGTGCCCCGGCTGTTGGCCTTCCTGAAGGCGGTCGACGATCACGTTTTCGACGAAGGCAACGCGCATTTCCCGCCCACCAACCTGGAAGTCACCACCATCGACGTCGGCAACGCCACCACTAATCTGATACCGGCGCGCGCCACGGCAAGGCTCAACATCCGCTTCAATGACGAGCATACCGGCGCCAGCCTGTCTGAATTCCTGCGCGGGCTTTTTCAGGTGCACATCGGCGACAAGGGTTCCATTGATATCTCCGTTTCCGGCGAATCCTTTCTCACCCCGCCCGGGCGCCTGAGCGACGTGGTTGCCGCCGCCGTCGCCGCAGCCACCGGGCGCCAGCCGGAATTGAGCACCACCGGCGGCACCTCGGATGCGCGCTTCATCAAGGATCACTGCCCGGTGGTGGAGTTCGGCATGATCAACGCCACCGCCCACAAGGTGGACGAAAACGCCCGGGTCGAGGACATCCGCGCGCTGGCCGATATCTACGAGAACGTGCTGCGCGGGTTCTTCGCGGCACCGTCATGAGCTGGTTTTCCGCCTACGCCGCCTGGGCGTTGGCCGGGGCCATGAAGCTGGCACGCTTCGATGCCAGCGGCATGAACCACTTCGAGGTCTCCACCGATGGGTTCTGGCGCTCGTTCATGGCAGCGGCGATCGTCGCGCCGTTCTTTGGAATGCTGCTGATCCTGCGGCATTTCGATGCCGGCAGCGGCGGCCAGTTTCTGCACAACCTGATCTTGGAGTTCGAGACCTACGTCATTTCGTGGCTGGTGTTCCCGCTTGCGATGGTGGCATTCACCCGGATGCAGGGCTGCGAGCGGAACTATGTCGCCTTCATCGTCGCCTATAACTGGTGCGGCGCCATCCAGAACGCCGTCTATTTACCAATCGCCATCCTCGCCCACGCCGGCACGCTTTCTTCCGACATGGCCAACGCCTTCGGGCTCGGCGCCATTCTCTGGGTGCTGGCCTACAACTTCTTCGTCGCTCGCACGGCACTGCAGGTGCCAGCAGGCACGGCGGTCGGGATCGTGTTCATCGACCTGATGCTGGGGCTGGTGCTGGATATGGTTTCCAGCCGCTTTCTCTAAGCGTTACGCCTAGACTTGGCGGGTGGGTCCGCCGTCGCCAAAGATGGAATGAATGAAATCGAAGAACGGCTGCAGGAATTCGCTGCTGTCGAAGAAGGCGTAGAAGGCCCCCATGCCGACCAGGACCCAGAGTTTGGGCGAAGTGATGAAACCGGCAATGGCCAGCATCAATCCAATGAACCCCCAGACCGCCTGGCCCATGAACAAGGCCAGCACCGAGCAGATCAATCCCAACGGCACGAAGATGAAACCGATGGTAAAGATACCGAGCAGGCCGAAACCAACGGCGAAATAGCCCATAACCGGGGTCTTTTCCGGCCGCGCGCCGCCGCCGGAGCTGGAATTAGGGTCGAGGCTGAGAGGAATCTGCGCCATGGCCGCACTATAGGCGGCGCTGGCGGCGATTGAAAACCGGTTTTCCGGTCAATATCCGACCCGGACCAGGTAGAGCCCGTCCGCGGGTGCGGTCGGCCCGCCGGCGCGCCGGTCGCGCGCCGCCAGCGCCTGGGCGACGTCGCCGACGCTCCATTTCCCCTCACCGACCAGGGCCAGGGTGCCGACCATGTTGCGCACTTGGTGATGCAGGAACGAGCGCGCCCGGGCGCTGATGACGATCATCTCGCCCCGGCGAACCACATCCAACTGATCGAGGGTCTTCTCCGGCGATTTGGCCTGGCAGGCGACGGCGCGAAAACTGGTGAAATCGTGCCGGCCAAGCAGTTCGCGCGCGGCCAGCGCCATGGCATCGGCGTCCAGGGTCCTCGGCACCCACCAGACGTGACCGCGCTCCAGCGCCGGGCGCGCGCGGCGGTTGAGGATACGGTATTCATAAGCGCGCTCGCGGGCCGAAAAGCGGGCATGGAACTCGACATCGACCATTTCTGCGGCGAGAACCGAGACCGGATGCGGGCGCAGGTGGGCGTTGAGCGCATCTCGCACCCGTCCTGGTTCCCATTCGCGATCAAGGTCGACATGCGCAACTTGCCCCAGCGCATGCACGCCGGCATCGGTGCGGCCGGCGCAATGCACGGTGACACTTTCACCGCAAAAGCCATGGATGGCATCTTCCATTAGCTCCTGGATACCAAGCCCGTCCTGCTGGCGCTGCCAGCCGACGAAGCCGCCGCCATCATATTCAATCTCGAGCTTGTATCTCGGCATGGCCCCTTTCTTAAGCCGATCGCCGGCCCTGGCCAATTGCATTTTCATTTTGAAAAAACATAGTATATAATTAGTCGTATAACCGAGGTAGAACATCCTCAAGAAATACGCCGGCTCCAACCAGCGGCAATGCAGCCTGTGGGAAGGGGCTTGATATGCCCATGGATCAAGACTACCGCGAACAAACGGTCCTGAATGACAGGGACTCCCTCCATGTCCTGCCACTCAGCGACATTCCGTTGGAAACACCGGGCCTAAACCAGGCACGGATGATCAAGAACGTACGCCTGGAAAGCGTCATCGAGATGTTCGCCGACAACGATGCCGGGAGTGGCCAACTCGGCATTGAGGACCTGCCGCAGGAGTTCGGCTGGGATGTCTATGACCCGCCCCGGGACTTCATCATCCTGCGCACACTCGGCCTGTTGCCCAGTTACGACGTTTACAGCCTTCGCCTGTCGCTGCGCGACCACGAAATCCAAGTGGATTCGGTCGACGCCCTGAAGCTGTCGCAGGAGAAGAACCAGCAGCTTTCCGCCTATATGAAGGAATTCACGCGGCCACTGATCAGCCAGATCTACGGCAGCGACGACATGGAAATCCACGACTTCGCCGACGTCATCAAGCTGTTTCGCGACCCGGACGTAAAGAAGGCGCTGGAAAAGCTGAAGATCATGGCGGAAAAGCTGGAAATCAAGCCCGACCAGATTCCGCGTTTCATGGAAGATTACGGCGACATCTTCCTGTCGCTTTCCTATTACCGCAGTTGCCTGGACGACATCGAGCCAATCATTACCGAGTTCATCGGTTCGCTCGACCTATTGCGCAACAACTACCAGTTCAAGAACGACATCAACCTGATGAACACCATCGACATGATGGAATCGGTATTCAACAACCTGATGGTCAACATCACCGGCCGGTTCGAGAACTTCGAACGCGGCACCAAGCATATGTGGGACAAGATCTCGGCCGAACGCTTCCGCCGCGTCGAAAAGCTGATCACCAGTTACCACATCACCATCGGCGGCGTGCTCTGCGCGCTGTCTGTGAAGATGCATGCCTGGGACCGGCTGTTCCCCAATGCCGATACCGGCGGTCCGGGACGGCGCGCCGAATTCATCATGTCGGAGATGCGCCAGGGTATCGAGAAAATGCAGAAGGTCGAGGATTCGGCGCCGATGCTCGCCGCCCTCAACGAGGACTAGTCCGCGCCAGCCACTTCGCCCTCCGCCGGCGCCATGTCCGCCAGCCGCTTTTTCGTCCGCGCCACTTCCTCCAGCAGCCATTCGCGGAACTTTCGCACCTTGGGCCGGGTCTCCGCGCCTGGCGGATGCACCAGATAATAGGCGGCGCGCGCCGCCACCGACGCCGCGAACGGCCGTACCAGCCGGCCGTTCCTGAGATCACCGGAAATCAGGAAACTGCGCCCGAGCGCAATCCCGCCGCCGGCAATCACCGCCGCCAGCACCAGGTTCGCGTGCGGCAGCATGGGCCCACGGATGTCGCCGGGGTCCGGAACCCCAGCGGCGGCAAACCACTCGGGCCAGAATTCGATCCCGTGCTCATGGATCAGCGTATAGCCGCGCAAATCCTCCGGCCGTTTCAGCGGCGGCCCGGTTTCCAGCAGGCTCGGCGCCAAGACCGGAAAGATCGACTCCTCGGTCAGTTTCTCGGCCACCACCTTGGGCCAGCCGCCCTGCCCGTAGCGAATGCCGACATCGACCTCGTCGCGCTGGAAATCGACCAGGGTATCGGAGATCGACAGCACCACCTCGATGTCCGGATGACGGAGCCGGAACCGGCCGAGCCGGGGCACCAGCCATTCTGCGGCGATCGATTCGAGCGTCGATACCACCAACCGGTTCTCATGGCCGAGCCCGCTCACCCGTTCGACCCCCTGGGCCAGAATCTGGAACGCCTCGCTTGTTGCCGGCAACAGGGTCTGGCCGGCGTCGGTGAGCATCAGGGCGCGATTCAGTCGCCTAAACAGCGGCGCCCCCAACTGCTCCTCCAAGTGCTTGATTTGATGCGAGACAGCCGCCTGGGTGACGTGCAGTTCCTCCGCCGCACGGGTGAAACTGAGGTGCCGCGCGGCAGCTTCGAACGCCCGCAACGCGTTTAGGGACGGCAAATTCATAGCCATACTTTTATAAATCCGTAAATCTGATAAGTAAAATGAAAAATCCCATATTTCAATAATTTATACATCTTCATATAAAATTAATCATTATTTTATCTAATGCTTTTATGAATTAAGATCGTTTGTGCGCAAATGCCGGATCGCGTAAATCCTGTTTCACCGGACAGATCATTGGATCAACACTGGATTGCAGGAGACCGACATGCCGAGCCAAACGATCACCCTTCCCTATCCCCGCTATACGCCGCCGGCGCCGCTCCGCCAGGGCTTGGAGACTGCCACGCAGATGCTGCAACGCGGCTTCGACGTTCTGGTCGAATGGCAGCGCCGCGACGAACAGCGACGCTACCTGGCCCAGATGGACCCGCGGCTGATGGCCGACGCGGGCATCACCGAAGAGATCGTTGCGCTGGAAGTGTCGAAGCCGTTCTGGCGCGCCTGATGGCGGCTGCCTTAGCCAGCGCCGAGCCGTGCATCCTCCCGTTCGACCAGGCGTTCGGGCGGGAAACGGAGCATCGCATCAGTTCCCTCACCAGGCTCGCTGACCAAGTGCAAAAGGCCGCCGTGGCTTTCGATCAGGCTTTTGACGATCGGCAGCCCGAGCCCGGTGCCATCGACGGTACGCACCGTCGGCTGATCGACGCGGCCGAACGGCTGCAACACGAGCTCCAGATCGCCCGGCTCGAAGCCGCTGCCGGTGTCGGCGATATGAATCACCAGCCCGGCATCCTCCCGCTCGGCGCTGACCGTCACCCGGCCGCCCGACGCGGTGAACTTGACGGCGTTCGACACCAGGTTGGTGATCATCTGGCGGACAGCACGCGAATCCGCCGCTAACCCCGGCAATCCCGGTGCCACCCGCGCTTCCAACGCCAGCCCTGCGTCCTCCGCCGTTCCCTTGAACAACCTGAGCATGTCGTCGACGATCGCACCGACGTCCAGCAATTCCTCTTCCAAAACCAGCTTGCCGGCCTCGATCTTGGAAAGATCCAGCAGATCGTTGATGAGGCTGAGTAGATGCTGGCCGCTGCGGTGGATGTCGCCGGCATAGTCGCGGTATTGCTCGTGGCCGACGGCGCCGAAAGTCTCGTCGCGAATCACCTGTGAGAACCCCAGGATCGCATTGAGCGGGGTGCGCAACTCATGACTCATGCGTGCCAGGAAATCCGATTTCGCGCGGTTCGCCGCCTCGGCACGGTCGCGTTCGGCTCGCACCCGTTCCTCCGCCGCCACCAGTTCGGTGATGTCGCGCCCGACGCCGCGGTAGCCGGTAAATTCGCCCTTTTCGTCGAACACCGGCCGGCCGCTGGTCGACAGGAACACCTTGACCCCGTCGGGGCGAATCCGGAAGAAGCGGAAATCCTCGAACGGCTGGTGCGTCGCCAGGAGCTCTTCGTGCTGGCCCATCTGTTCCTCGCTGACGCCCATGGGGTTCGTCTCGCGCCGGGTCTTGCCGTAGTGGGCGTTGGCGGTCATCCCGGAAATCCCCTCGTTGGCAAGCGACATATAGGTGAAGCGCAGATCCTTGTCCTGCTCCCAGAACCAGTCGGCAGCGGTATCGGCGAAGTCCTGCAGGCGCTGCTCGCTCTGTGCCAGTTCCTCCTCATGACGTTTCACTTCGGAGATGTCGGTGGCCAGGGTGATGATCGTGCCGTCATCAAGCTTCTGTTCGTTGACGAGCAGCCATTTGTCTTCCTGGCGCGGGAGTTCGAATGGGCCGTCGGGATTCTTGTGCTTGGCGATGCGCTCCGCGCACCAGGCCTGCTCCTGGCCGACAGCCTCTGGAATCAAGTTTTCGGCGACGGCGGCGCAAATATGCTCCTCGTAGGAAACACCCGGCTTGATGAAATCCGGGATCGACGCGTTCATACGCCGCGCCTGGGCATTACACATGATCAACCGATCATCCGGCCCCCACAGGAAAAACAGCTCGGAAAGGAACTCGATGGCGACGGCCAAGCGCTCGTTGGCCAGTTGCACCTGTTCCTGTGCTTCCACGTGCGGCGTCAGATCGGAACCGACGCCGATGTAACCCAGGAACTTGCCGCCGTCATCAAAAAGCGGCTTGCCGCTGGTCGAGAGATACTGCAACCGACCATCGTGGCCCTTGCGGACGAAGCGGAAATCCTTGAATGGGCGATGGTTCTCCAGGTCCGCCAAATGACGCTGCCATTTCTCCGTGCGCAAATCCTCGCCCGCCAGTTCCGCGCGGGTCTTGCCGATGTGGAAATCCCTGGGCACGCCGACAATCTCCTCGGCGCGGTCGGAAAAGTAGGAGAAACGC
This sequence comes from Rhodospirillaceae bacterium, assembly GCA_038125725.1. Taxonomy (GTDB): domain Bacteria; phylum Pseudomonadota; class Alphaproteobacteria; order Rhodospirillales; family Casp-alpha2; genus TMED8. The sequence continues at coordinate 15,492 of JAYPEK010000028.1, read as the reverse complement.
AGGTCCGGGCCCATCTCCCAGAACCAGTCGGAGGCCGCTTCGGCGATATGGCGGAAACGCTGCTCGCTGACCTCGAGGCGCGCGCGCGTCTTGTCCAGTTCTTCCACGGATTTGGCTGCTTCGGCTTCCTGGTGCAGCAGCCGGCGGATGGTTCGGGCCGCCGGATAGGAGAGCGCCAGCGCGGCCGCGAAGACACAGCCCCCAACGGCGGCAGCGAGACCGCCAAGTTGCTCGGCACCGAGGTGGTCGTACTCCCAGGCGAAAGCCAGGATGGCGGCGGCGGCGGCAATGACGAGGCTCGGTAGCAGCACCGCCGGCACGGTACCGTATTCCGCCACCAGATGCCGGAGCATATGATCGAACGCCGATACGCGCGGGACGGCCGCGCCGCTGTCGGCGCCGCCACCAGCATTGTTTTCGCGTTCCACCCTGCTCACTGCCCTCGGCCCCGCTTTCCGGGTTCAATCGGCGACCCTGTTACGAAAAGCATACCAAAATAGGCAGGGGTGAGGGAAATTGTATGCAGGTGCGGCGGTTCAACCCCACTCGCCGTCGGTTTCCAGTTTGACGACGGCACCGCAGTGCTTGCAGTGCACCGCATCGGGGTCGTGGCGCTTGAGCCCACAGGTGCCGCATTCATAGGCGACCTTCTGCGGGCGGAAGATGGTTTGCACCAAGCGCAGGAACAGCGCCACGCCGAACACCATGATCATCACGGCCAACAGCCGCCCGGTGCTGCCCTCCAGCGTAATGTCGCCGAAACCCGTGGTGGTCAAGGTGGTGACGGTGAAGTAGAGCGCGTCGACATAGTTCTGAATCTGCGGATTGATGCGCACCTGCAGCACGTAGACCAGCGCGGTGACGAAAAAGATGAACACCACCAGGTTGACCGTGCTCTGGATGACCTCCTCGTTGCGGCGGAAGAACTTCGACGTGTCGCGCAGTTCGCGCAGCACGTGGTAGGACCTGAGCAGCCTGAGCACCCGCACCACCCTGAGAAAGGCGAAATTCTCTACGAAGGCCGGCGCCAGCAGGGTCAGGATCACCACCGCGTCTGCGATGACCACGGGCTTCAATAGATGGCGAAGCTTGCGCTGGCTGATCCAAAGCCGCGCCGCGAAATCGAGGGCCAGTACGAAGGCGATAAAGTAGTCGATGACCAGGAACCAAGCCCCTTCATGCGGCACCAAGGAAGTGACGATGAAAAACGCGATGGTCCCAACGTCGAAGGCGAGCAGCGCATAGCGGAAATGCCGCGCGCGATCATCCATGCCGTTGTAGAGCCGAAACAGTTTGCCGTGCACTAGATCAAATCCATCAGTTCCGACATGTCATCAAATACCCGTTCGGCGCCGGCGTCGATCAATTTCGCCGCGTGGCCGGGCCGGCAGTGGCCGCCGCCGGCGAAGCCCAGCACACGCATGCCGGCGGCGCGGCCAGCCTGCACGCCCGGCACCGCGTCTTCGATCACCAGGCATTCGGCGGCCGGAACGCCCATCCGTTCCGCGGCGAACAGGAACAGATCGGGGGCCGGCTTGCCGTTCTCGACCTGGCTGGCGCTGAAGATATGCGGTTCGAAAAAGCCGATCAGGCCGGTGAGCGTGAGGGAGTTGCGAATCCGTTCCGGCGCGCTCGACGAAGCGACGCAGCGCGGCCCCTCTAGCCCCGCCAGCACCTCGGCGATGCCGGCGATGGGCCGCAGTTCGGTCTCGAACGCCACCCGGTCGCGCCGCCACAGCTCTTCGCGGAAATCCGCCGGCAGGGTGGTATTCCATTCGCGTTCGATCTTGGCGATCATCGACGGGATGGAAATGCCGACGTATTTGTCGGTATCGCCATCGGCATGCGGCAGTCCCAGTTCGGTTAGGTAGCGCACCAGCACGCCGTTGGCGACGGGTTCGCTGTCCACCAAGACCCCGTCGCAATCGAAAATGATCAGCATCCGAACCTCGTCAGCGTGCGTTCAACCGAGCCCACATATGAGCCGCCGAACAGCCGCACATGCACCAGCAATGGATAGAGATTGTAGAGATCGCGCCGGGCTTCGAAAAACCCCGGTTTCATCGGCCGGTGTTCGCGGTAGCGGGCGAAGAACGTGTCGCCGAAGGTGGCGAACAGCGTGACGAAGGCGAGCTCGATCTCAGCGTCGGCAAAATAGATGGCGGGGTCGATGAAGCCGGTGATCCGCCCGTCCCGCGCCAGGACGTTGCCACCCCACATGTCGCCATGCACGAGGCTCGGCGCTTCCGGCACCTCGATCCACTCGCCCAGCCGGGCCGCCAGCCGCTCGAGGCGCGTCAGCACCGGCGCCGGCAATCGGCCCGCCTCCACGGCGCGTCGGCCCATGTCGAGCAGCCGCCAGTCCCGGAAGAATTCAACCCAGCTCTCGCTCAGCGGATTGGGCTGCGCCAGGCCGCCGATCACGGTGTCCATCTCGAAACCGAAACCGGGTCCGCCGACATCGTGCAACGCCGCCACCAGATCGGCGGCGTGGCGTTCGGCGGCGGCATCGATGCGTCCGCCGGCGGGGAGCCGGGTCATCAGCAACAACCGGTCGTCGGCGTGCAGCACGTCCGGCATCGGCAGCGGGCTCCGTTCGGCCAGATAGCGCAACATGAACCCTTCGCGCTCGAGACCGCTTCCCGCATCGCCCAGCTTCGCGACCAGCTCGGTACCATCGGCCAAGTCAACGGCGAACACGTCGCCGACGCAGCCGCCGCTCAGCGGCCGGGCGCCGGCCATCCGGCTGCCGGCCACCTGCTCGATCACCGCCTGAGAGTCCGCTCTCACACCGACCTCTTACAAATGCTTGGCGCGGATGTCCTCGAGCAGGCCCCGGGATGCCGCCTCCACCAGGTCGAGAACCTGATCGAACCCATCCGGGCCGCCGTAGTAGGGATCGGGAATCTCGCGCTCACCGGTTTCCGGCGCGAAGGAAAGAAACAGCGATACCTTGTCGCGCGCGTCCGCCGGCGCCATGGAGGAAAGGTCGGCGTAGTTCCGGCTGTCCATGCCGACGATGTAGTCGAAGGTCTCGAAATCGCGATCGCTCACCTTGCGGGCACGCTGCGCCGACAGGTCGTAGCCGCGCGTCAGCGCGGCGCGCTGGCCGCGTTCGTCCGGCGGATCGCCGATATGCCAGCCGCTGGTGCCGGCGGAATCGATACTGATCGCCTCAGTCAGGCCGGCGTCCGCGACGATGGCGCGGAACACCCCCTCGGCGGTCGGCGAGCGGCAGATGTTGCCGAGACAGACGAACAAAACCTTGACCAACGAACGGCTCCCTTGTCTCAATGTTCCGCGCCGCATGGCGGCGATATGAAAGATCGCCGCGACGCACCAGCGCGGCCGATCTAAATATGCGGGCAGGAAGCGACCATGACAACCGAGAGCCACGAGACCCCAGAGACTATCGTCATCCTCACCGGTGCCGGCATCTCCAAGGAGTCGGGGCTCGACACCTTCCGTGACGCCGATGGGCTGTGGTCGAAGGTGCGGATCGAGGACGTCGCCACGCCCGAGGCCTATGCCCGCGACCCGGAACGCGTGCTCGAGTTCTACAACGCTCGCCGCCAATCGATGACCGGCGGCAACGTCCGCCCCAACGCAGCCCATGATGCACTGGCGCGGTTGGAACGCGACTGGCCGGGCGAGGTTCTGCTGGTCACCCAGAACATCGACGACCTGCACGAACAGGCCGGCTCCACCAACCTTTTGCACATGCACGGTGAGATGCTGAAGGCACGCTGCGGGTCCTGCGGCAATGTGCTGCCATGGACGGGCGCAATGACATTGCAGGACAGTTGCGACGCCTGCGGCACGCTCGGCAGCATCCGTCCGCACGTGGTCTGGTTCGGCGAAATGCCGCTCTACATGGAAGAGATCTATGCGGCGCTTGAGCGCTGCGGGCTGTTCATCTCCATCGGCACGTCGGGCAATGTCTATCCGGCCGCCGGCTTCGTGCAGGAAGTGCGCATGCGCGGCTTCGGCCATACCCTGGAGCTGAACCTGGAACCCTCCGAAGGCGCGACGCTGTTCGAGGAAGCCCGCTACGGACCGGCAACGGAAATCGTACCGGCCTACGTCGATGCGCTGTTGGCGGCGGGGCGGGTGGCGCCCGGCCTCGCCTAGCTGCCGGCGCTGGGCAACGCGCCTTGCAACCGCACGCCCTCGAACCGCTGCAACCGGTCCTTGTTGATCACCGCGCGCAGGTGAGCGCCGTACGTCTCTGGGATCTCCGAGTAGGACGTCAACAGCCCGGCCAGCGCCAGCCCACTGATCCGGCCGTCGCCATGCCGATGGCGGACACGTTCGCGGCGGAACGCGGCGTAGGCCATATGCGTATTGAGATTCCTCATATAGGCGCGAACGCTGGCGGCGATGTTCGGATAGGCCGAGACCTTGAAGCCGTCCGCTTCCTTTGGCGCGATCCCAGGCGCGTCGTCATCGTACGTTCGCATGCCGAAAAAGTTATTGCCGTGGCGCGCGAACCTCGATGAGCCCCAACCGCTCTCCACCGCCGCCTGCGCCAGGGCCAGCGACGCCGGCATCACATCGACGTGGCGCAACAACTGCTCGCGCTGGCCGGGTTCGACCTTGTAGGCGGCAAAGAGATCTGCGATCTCCTCATCATCGGCGGCGGCCAGAATGCGCGCGCGGGCAGCGCGGATGCGGTCGTTCTCGCGCGCGATGATCGGCAGCATGATTCGAAAAAAGGTCCGCTTCTTCTCGTTGACGTCGCGAATGCGGCCGAGATCGACCTCGAGCGAACCGATGAACAGCCTCGGCACACGTTTGGTGCGCGCCACTTCGTTCAGGGAATAGTCGAGCGCGGCGTTGATGTCCTTCACCGTCAGCGGTTTCAGATGCACGCCCCGATCCGATACCCGGTCAGCTTCGAGCCGGACCAGCACCACCAGCACCGCCGCAAGCACGCCGACGGCCAGCCATCTCGGTCCCTGGCGAAGGTCGATGCCGAACATGATTGCCGATCCTCCCGTTCCGGACCCGCTTGAGCGCGCCCGGCAGTTCGAACAAAATCTATAGCATGGTTGGGAGCAAACTTAAGCACGGCGATGGATCATTGCAAGCGCTGCTGGCGGAGGTGCGGGCCTGCCGGCTCTGCGCCGCGGCGCTGCCGCTCGGTCCCCGGCCGGCGCTACGGGCCGAGGCCTCGGCACGGGTGCTGATCATCGGCCAGGCGCCCGGCACGCGCGTGCACGAAAGCGGCACTCCCTGGGACGATCGCTCCGGCGAGCGGTTGCGCGATTGGTTGGGCGTCACGCCCGAGACCTTCTACGATGCGTCAAAAATCGCCATCGTGCCGATGGGGTTTTGCTACCCGGGACGCGACCCGAGGGGCGGCGACAATCCGCCCCGGCCGGAGTGCGCGCCAGCCTGGCACGCGGCGTTGCTGGAGCGGCTTCCGGGCATTGAATTGACTTTATTGGTCGGTAGCTACGCGCAGGCCCACTACCTGGGAGAATCGCGCAAGAAAACCATGACTGAAACCGTGCGGCACTGGCGCGATTTCGGCCCGAAGTTCGTTCCGACACCGCATCCGAGCTGGCGCACCACGCATTGGCTAAAGAAGAATCCGTGGTTCGAGGCCGAAATCATTCCTGAAATCCGCCATCGTCTTGTCAGGTTATTGTAAGAATTCCGTTTATTTCTCAGTGACTTCTTGACTTCGAAACGGCATCCCCGCATGCTTTGAGGTGCGTCAAGGTCAATCAATTGATTTTAATTTAAAATCAACAAGTTGAATCGGAGCGGACGCGAATCGGTGGGCCGGGCACCTGCCGGAATCGGGAGCGTGGGCTGTGCACACCATTACGGACAACGACCTGTTCCAGCGGCTTGCCTTCGATAATCCCTGGTGGGAATTCACCGAAGATACCCGTATCCAATTCAAGGCGGCCAAGCGCCGGGTGTTCTTCCCCGCCTTCTTTTCGCATGTGATGAAATCGGGCGCCGGCAACGTGTTGTGCCTGGCCGGCCCGCTGCGCGCCGGCAAGACGGTGATGATGCGCCAGATGGTGGCGCGCCTGGTCGAAAACGGCATTTCGCCCAAGAACGTCTTCTATTGCAACATGACCGTGCCGAGCATGACGGCAGCCGACATTCCGACCCTGTTCGAGATGTTCTGCCGGCGCTACCGGCACGGCCCCGACGCCGAGCTCTACGTCTTCTACGACGAAATCCAGTACGTGAAAGGCTGGGAGGAGATTGTCCTCGAACTGGCCAAGCTCCGGCCCAATGCGCGCATCATCGCCGCCGTGTCGTCGGGCGCGTCCGGCCTCGCCACCGGCGAGCAGACCCACGAGGGCCGGCTCACCACCTTCGTTTTGCCGCCACTGACCTTCCTTGAGTTCCTGCGCTACCGCGGCACCGAGGAGGCCTTGTTCGAGGCGCCGGGCGCGGCGGAGGGCGGCAAGGGCGCCAACGGCATGACGCTGAAGGCCAATGCGCTGCCCGCCCTCAACACCGAGTTCCACCGCTACGTCAATTTCGGCGGTTTCCTGGAAGGCATCACCATGTCCAAGGAAGGCACGCCGGCGCCCGCCTTCATCCGCGACGGCGTTGCCGACCGTGTGCTGCACAAGGACCTGGCCAACCTGCACGGCATTTCGGAAGCGCAGGAACTGAACCGGCTGTTCGGCCTCTTGGCCTTCAACACGGCGCGCGAAGTGACCATGGACGATCTCGCCAAGGCCACCAATATCGCCAAGAACACGCTGCGCAAATATCTCGACTACCTGGAGCAGGCGTTTCTGATCCGCCGCATCCCACGGGTCGACAAGAACGCCAACCGCTTTCAGCGCCAGGTTGCCTTTAAGGTCTACCTGACAGCACCCTGCCTCTATGCCGCGCTATTCGCGCCGGTCCCGGCCACCGACCAGTTCTTCCAGCGCTTGGCCGAAACGGCCCTGGTGGCGCAATGGATGGGCTCGCCGGCGGTGGCTAATTTGGCCTACGCCAGTTGGCGCGGTGGCGGCGTCGATCTGCTGACCATGCACCCCGACACCGACCAGCCCGACCACGTCTACGAAATGGATTGGAACAACACCTACGCCACGTCGGGCAAGGGACCGAAGACCATGGTGCAGTTCGTCGAGGGCACCAACCGAAGTGCGCGCAACTACATCCTGACCCGCACCATGGCGCGCCCGGCCTCCATGCGCGGCGTCGAGATGACGCTGGCGCCGCTGGCGCTCTACGCCTATTGGCTGGAACGCGACCAGACGCTCCGGAAATTCCACTCGTAACCCACCAAGGAACCAATCAGGGGGATCCGCTATGAAACTCGTCAGTTTCCAGGCCGCCGATGGGCCGGCCATCGGGCTGTTGACCAAGGACGGCGTCGTCGACCTTTCCCAAGCGGCACCGCACCTGCCACGCACCATGAAAGGCCTTTTACAGGAATATGGCACCGACCTGGTCGCCGCCGTGCGCACCAAACGCGACGTGGCGCCGGTGGCGCTGGACGAGGTCGACCTGCTGCCTTTGGTGCCGGACCCTGACAAGATCATCTGCATCGGGCGTAACTACGCCGCGCACGCGCGCGAGGGCGGCGCCGAGCCGCTGGAATATCCCGACATCTTCCTCCGCGTGCCGACGTCCTTGACCGCGCACAACAAGGCGATCATCCGGCCGAAATGCTCCGAGACGCTGGATTACGAGGCAGAACTGGTGTTCGTCATCGGTCTCGAATGCCGGCACGTGTCGGAAGCCGACGCGCTTTCCGTGATCGCCGGCTATTCGATGTTCAACGAGGGCTCGATCCGCAACTACCAGCGCAAGGCGACGCAATGGACGCCGGGCAAGAACTTCGACAGCACCGGCGCCTTCGGCCCGGCGCTGGTCACCCCCGACGGCCTGCCGGAAGCCATGGATGGCGTGCGTATCCAGACCCGGCTCAACGGCGAGACCATGCAGGACGCCAATACCTCCGACCTGATCTTCCCGGTCAGGCGCCTGGTCGCGATCCTGTCGGAGATCATGACCCTGCAGCCGGGCGATGTGGTCGTCACCGGCACGCCGGAGGGCGTTGGCCATGCGCGCCGCCCGCCGGTCTGGATGAAGGCCGGCGACAAGGTCGAGGTCGAGATCGACGGCCTCGGCGTCCTCGCCAACTCCATCGAGGACGAAGCCTAGATAAAGTGCGTCAGTCCCTCGGGATGGTCAGCACCGCTGCCACCCAAAGCCCGGCGCCGCCGATCAGGAACAGCGGCTGGTAAAGCCCGGTGGCGTTGAACAGCGCAGGGAACCCGATCCCGCCGGCGGCGGCGCCGAGCGCGCTCGACATGATCATCACCCGCATCACCTGCGGCATGATATCCGGGTGCGCCCTGTCGCGGGCACGCGCCGCCTTCACCGTGGTGACGCCGGGCTGCGCGCCAAACAGCATGGTGGAAAACCATAGCACCGCCGTCCAATGCGCCAGCCCTGGCGCGGCGATGCCCGCCCCCAGCAACACGAAACTCACGACGACCGCCGGTCCCGGCCGCACCCGTCCCGCCAGCCAGGCCGCCGCCCATGGCCCGGCGATGGCGAACAGCCCCACTGCTGCCCAATGCAAGCCGCCCATGGCGATCCCGAGCCCAAGCTCACGCGCCAGGAAATCCACCCAGTAGAGCGTGTGCGGCGTGATGCCGAAGGAGAATAGGAAATAGGCCGCCGCCAGTTTCGGCCAGAACGGATCGTCACGGAGAATGTCCAGGATGGATCGCCGTTCGCCGGCGCCGGGCGCTTGGGCGGCGCCACGAAACCCGACCATGGCGACGGCGGCGCCCAAAAGTCCGGCAGCGGCGATCCCGAGCCATGCGGCGTCGAGACCATGCGCCAACAGCGGCGGCACCAGCAGGCCCGAAAACAGAATGCCGACGCCGACGCCGGCAAACATGATGCCGGCGGCACCGGCGCGGCGGCCTTCCGGCGCCGCGTTGGTGCTGAGGGTAACGCCATGCACCATGATCAGCCCCGCCGTGACACCGAGAACCGCGCGGCAAAGGCCGAGCCAAAGGGCGCCCCAGTCGAGCGCCGACAAGGCCAGCGCGACGACCGAAAGTCCCACCGCCCAGCGCATGCCGAGCGCCATGGGCAAGCGCCGTCGCAGGCTTTCCGAAAGCGCGGCGCCTAAGAAGAACGCAGCTAGGTTGACGCCGCCGATCCAGCCCGCGGACTCCGCCGAGATTCGACCGGACTGCACCAGGGCTGGCACCATGGCGCCATAGGAAAACCGCCCGAGCCCCATGGCCACGAACATGGCGCCGGCGCAACTAATCGGAATGCGTTGCCAACCCTGCATGGCGCGATCTTGGCGTAGCGGCCAGGCCGGCGCAAATGCTGTTCATGTTGTGCGGCTTCGGTTAGGCTGGCGCCTCGATTTCGACTTCTCAGGAGACCCCCGTGGCGCAGGAGATCTGTCCCGTCGTTTGCCCGGTCTGCGGCGAAAGCCAGAACACGCTCCCCGGCAACTTCAACCCGGAAGCCGTGCCTTTCGGCCCGGTGCATTGCATGGTCTGCGGCCACGTCTTCGGGCGCGACGAGTATCTGCGCGGACTGGAACTCCGCCGCCGTGAGCTGGATACCCTCACCGGACCCGATCTTCGTCCGGGCTCCTGATGGCCTGGCTGCTGACCGCGCTCGCGGTGTTCCTGGCCTTCCATGCCCTTCCCGCCATCCGCCCACTGCGCACGATCTTGGTAACGGCCCTCGGCCAGCGGATTTACTTGGGTTTGTTCTCCGCCGTCTCCACGGGTCTTTTGGTCTGGTTGATTGCCGCCTATTTGGACGCTCCTTACGTCGAGCTCTGGCCCTACGATCCGGCGCTGCGCTGGCTGGCGCTGGCGGTCATGCCAGTTTCATGCTGGCTGATCGCGGCCGGGCTCACATCGAAAAATCCCTTTTCCCTCGGCGCTGGCTCCGCCGGCTTCGACACCGAGCGCCCCGGTATCGTACGCCTGACGCGCCATCCGGCGATCTGGGGCCTGGCTCTCTGGTCGGCGGTCCATATTCCCGTCAACGGCGATGCGGCCAGCGTGCTGATGTTCGGCCTGTTGACGCTCTTGTGCCTGGCCGGTGTGAAAACGCTGGATGCACGGCGCCGGCGCAGCCTGGGTGACGAGAATTGGCGCGACCTGCTGCACCGGGTGCGGTCGCGTCCGGCATCGGCGGCGGTACTGGAGACAGGCCTTGCGCGGCTGCTGCTCGCCGCCGCGGTCTATGCCGGACTGCTGACGGCGCACGAGCCGGTGATCGGCGTCTCGCCGCTGCCGGTGCCATGAGCGCGCCGCCCTTCATTCGGCCGCCGGAGAGCCCGGCACTTGCGGCGCTCTTCATCGTCTGCTGCGCGGCGCTGGTGGCAATGACGACGCTGTTGGCGAAGCTGCTCGGGCGTGGCGTCATCGACGGGGTCGAACTGCATCCGCTGCAGATCAGCGCCGGGCGCTTCCTGTTCGCCTGGCTGGCGCTGCTGCCGGTCGTCGCCTGGCATCGCCCGAGCTTCAAGGGCGTGGCCTGGCGGTTGCAAACGATGCGGTCGCTCTGCGGCTGGGGCGGGGTGAGTTGCATGTTCGCGGCCGCGACACTGATGCCGCTGGCCGACGCGACGGCGATCAGCTTTCTCAATCCGATGGTCGCCATGGTGCTGGCGATCCCGCTGCTGGGCGAGCGCGTCGGCCCTTGGCGATGGGGCGCGGCGGTGACGGCGCTCGCCGGGACCTGGCTTTTGATCCGGCCCGGCACGGACAGCTTCCAGGTGGTTGCCCTGGTGGCGCTGGCGGCGGCGGTGTTCATGGGCCTGGAAGCGATCCTGGTGAAAATGCTGACCGGAGCCGACCGGCCACTGCGCATACTGTTCGTCAACAATTCCATCGGCGCGGTGCTGGCCCTCGGTGCCGCCAGCTTTGTCTGGGTGCCGCCGACGCCCATGCAGTGGTTGGGGCTGGCCGGCGTCGGCGTGGTCATGGTCTCGGCGCAGACCTTCTTCATCCAGGGACTTCGGCGCGCCGACGCCAGTTTCGCGCTGCCGTTCATCTATGCCACGCTGGTGTTCGCCGCCCTGTACGACTATCTGACCTTCCGCGTGGTTCCGGCGCCGTTGAGCCTCGCCGGAGCGGCATTGATCGTCGCCGGCGCCCTGGTTCTGGCCTGGCGAGAAACCCTGGCTCGGCGGCGGCGCGCCGAGGCCGCTTAAGGCATTGAGCGCGCCGCCCGCCGGTGATAAACGAGCCCCTGATGAGCACCGATCTTTCACATATTCGCAACTTTTCCATCGTCGCCCACATCGACCATGGCAAGTCGACGCTGGCCGATCGCATGATCCAGATCTGCGGCGGGCTGAGCGAGCGCGAGATGAAGGAGCAGGTGCTCGATTCCATGGATATCGAGCGCGAACGCGGCATCACCATCAAGGCCCAGACCGTGCGCCTTAAATACAAGGCCGAGAACGGTGAGACCTACATCCTGAACCTGATGGACACGCCCGGCCACGTGGACTTCACCTACGAGGTCAGCCGCTCGCTCGCCGCCTGCGAGGGCTCGCTGCTGGTGGTCGACGCCACCCAGGGCGTCGAGGCGCAAACGCTGGCCAACGTCTACCTCGCCATCGACAACGACCACGAGATCGTGCCGGTGCTGAACAAGATCGACCTGCCCGCCGCCGAACCGGAACGGGTCAAGGAGCAGATCGAAGAAGTGATCGGCATCGACACCGACGGCGCGCTGGAAATTTCCGCCAAGACAGGCATGGGCGTGGACGCGGTGTTGCAGGCGCTGGTCGACCGGCTGCCGGCACCGACCGGCGACGCGGCCGCGCCTTTGAAGGCGCTGTTGGTCGATAGCTGGTACGACCCTTATCTCGGCGTCATGATTCTTGTCCGGGTGCGCGACGGAGTCCTGAAGAAAGGCATGAAGATCCGCATGATGGCGTCCAAGGCCGTCTATCAGGTGGAACGCGTTGGCCACTTCACCCCGAAGACGGTGATGGTCGACGAGTTGGGACCCGGCGAGATGGGCTTCATCACCGCCGCCATCAAGACCGTCGCCGACACCTCGGTGGGCGACACCATCACCGAGGAAAAGCGCCCGGCGGCGGAGCCGCTGGCGGGCTTCAAGCCGTCCGTGCCGGTGGTGTTCTGTGGCTTGTTCCCGACCGATTCCGGCCAGTACGACGATCTCCGCGACTCGCTCGAGAAACTGCACCTCAACGACGCCAGCTTCCACTACGAGGCGGAAAGCTCGGCGGCGCTGGGCCTCGGTTTCCGCTGCGGGTTCCTGGGGCTCCTGCACCTGGAGATCGTGCAGGAACGGCTGGAACGCGAGTTCGATCTCGACCTGATCACCACGGCACCAAGCGTCGTCTACAACGTGCACTTGCGCGATGGCACGACCAAGCAGCTTCACAATCCGGTCGATATGCCCGATCCGACGGAGATCGACTTCATCGAGGAGCCCTGGATCCGCGCCACGATCATGGTGCCGGACGAGTACCTGGGTGCCGTCCTGCAGCTCTGCGAGGAACGGCGCGGCGAGCAGATGGAGCTCACCTACGTGGGCACGCGCGCCATGGCGGTCTACCGGCTGCCGCTGAACGAGGTGGTGTTCGATTTCTACGACCGGCTGAAGTCGGTGTCGCGCGGCTACGCCAGTTTCGACTATGAACTGACCGACTACGCCGCCTCGGAGCTGGTCAAGGTGTCGATCCTGGTCAATGCCGAACCGGTCGATGCCTTGTCGTTCATCGTCCATGACAGCCATGCCGAAAGCCGGGGCCGCGCCATCTGCGACAAGCTGAAGGACCTGATCCCACGCCAGCTGTTCAAGATCGCCATCCAGGCGGCCATCGGCGGGCGGATCATCGCACGCTCCACCGTCGGCGCCATGCGCAAGGACGTCACCGCCAAGTGCTACGGCGGCGACATCACCCGTAAGAAAAAGCTGCTGGAGAAGCAGAAAAAGGGCAAGAAGCGCATGCGGCAATTCGGAAACGTAGAAATTCCGCAATCGGCTTTCTTGGCAGCGTTGAAAACCGGCGATTAATTCGCCATCCCGGCCCGCCGGGTTCTTGCCCGCTTCATCCATTTCCCGCACCATACCCTCAGGGGTAGACGTCTCGAATTCGAACCACGCCAGTGGAGAATGGGACCATGAACGCTTCGGGGGAAACGGACGCCATTCTGGCTCGCCTGCGCCTGGAATTCATCGAGACCTCCACCGACGTCCTCGACAACATCGAGCTGACCCTGGGCGCCTTGGCCAACGAGGCCCTGGATACCGCCCACGATATCGAGGAGATCCAGCGGGTCATCCACACCATCAAGGGCCAGGGCTCCACCTTCGGCTTTCCCGCCGTCACCCGCATCGCGCACCGCATGGAGGACTTCATCGAGAGCGCACCGGACTGGAACGAATCGAGTGCCCTGGAGCTGGCCCGGTTCGCCGACGCGCTGCGCGACATCCTGGATTCAGGCACCGATCCCGGCGAGGACCGGCTGCTGTCGATCCTCGACGCGCTACCGGTCAACCGCCACGACGACGACGGCGGGCCCCGGGTGGTGCGGGCTTTGCTGGTGATGCCATCCACCATGCAACGCAAACTGGTGGCGCGCGAGCTGGCGGCCTGTGGGTTTCACGTGATGACTGCCTCGACACCGGTGAAGGCCATCGGCGCCGCCGTCGCGACACCGCCGGATTTGATCCTGGCCAGCGAGGTGATGGAGGAAATGAGCGGTCACGAGTTGCTCCAGGTATTCCGACAGATCGACAAGACCCGTGACAGCCACTTGGTGCTGATGACCAGCGGCGAACCCGCCGAACCCGGCGGCCGCACCCTGCCGGAAGGCGCCAGGGTGATCCACAAGGACGGCGGTTTCCACGCCGAGCTTTGCCGGTTTCTTGCCGAACAGGGCCTGCTCGCCGCTGCCGATGCGGTCCGCGCCCGGGGGCGTTAGGGGGCGTTACGGGTTCAGGAATTTTCCGGCGGCTTCGGCAGCCGGTCTTCCTCGCGCCGGGCGGTGATCTGGGCGCGCAGCTCCTCGGCGCGCTCCATGGAGAACAACTCGTCGTCCTCCTCGTCCCCGAACAACTGGATCTCGTCCAGGGTGTCATGGCCCGAGTGGTCCGGCAACATGTCGTCCTCTTCCGCGTCCATGCCTTGGTCGCGCGCGTCGCGAGCGAGATCGTCGTAGAGCATCATCGCCTCTTCGTACTTCCGGACCTCGGCCCGTTCGCGCCGGTCGGCGTAGGTGCGGGACCGCGTCAGCCAGGCCAGCAGCGCGCCCGGCAAGCCAAACAGCATCCACGCCGGCAGGTGCAGCATGGTGACGATCACCGGGTTCCAAAGGAACGGCGCCAGCCGCTCGACCCTGATCTGGGCCGCCACCAGCGAGCCCGGCCAGGCCGTGTACCAGAGCTCGTAAGCGGGTACGAACAGCGATCCGGTGCCGGGCAGCGGCGGCACCAGCACCTCCGCCGCCGCCGCGCCGAAGGCGGCGACCAGCAAGACCCAGCCGAGATATCGAAGCAGTTTCATGCGCCATCTTAACCCGTTCCCGAGGCGCGCGGAAATGATTGCTCGAACCGGCCGGGTCGGTTAGTTTGCGGCCCACCTGCGGAGGGGTGGCCGAGTGGCTGAAGGCGCACGCTTGGAAAGCGTGTATACGGGAAACCGTATCGCGGGTTCGAATCCCGCTCCCTCCGCCAGAACCCTCAGGTTTCCTTAAATCTCAACTCCTTAGGTGCCACCTAAGACATCTCCAGGCGTCTTGCTACACCGGACGCTACACAGGAGTTGTCATGAAGCTGCACCAGAGAGGGAACACCTATCATTTAAGATTGCGAGTGCCTACAGACCTTGTATCTGTAATTGGGCGTAAGGAAATCCATCAATCGTTACGAACATCGAACCACAGAACAGCGTCCTCCAGGGCTAATCAGATCAAAGCCTCAGTGCTTAACGGATTCGAGAGCTTAAGGTTGGCTAGGTTGTCAGTTCGTAGCGAAGAGGAGCTGTCAGACCTAGCCAATGGGTTTCTGGCAAAGCTTGGTAGCACTAGACGTAACCGTGATATCAAGACTGAAGCTGAGAGGCCTTTAAGGCTTCGAGAGTTGGTGGAACTGCATCTAAAAGAGAAACAAACCAGCCTTGATCCCAGAAGCTACGACAAGATGAGATACAGCTATCGCCTCGCACTACATCACATTGGCAACATCAGTCTAAAGGACTTGGATCGTTCTATCTGTCGCTCTTATCGTGACGCACTCCAGCATACCCATCAATATGAGTTGAGAGCAGATAAGGCATCTAAGCGGACTGATCGTGCTCTATCCGTTAAATCCGTCAATCATCACCTTCAGTATCTCTCTGGATTGCTGCGTTGGTCATCGAGAGAAGAGATCATGCCTGGTAATCCTGCTGAAGGACTGACTTTGAAGAAGACTGTCCGTCATCAAAACATTTGGGACGCCTGAGCCTGTATTCTAACGGAG
>JAYPEK010000027.1:0-54045 GCA_038125725.1 Rhodospirillaceae bacterium | reverse complement strand
ACATTGACTGGCTGGATGCAGAGCAGTCCATGGCCCCAACCATGGTCTTGTTTCATGGGCTCGAGGGATCGTCCTTTAGCGGCTATGCCCAGGCCTTGGCTTCTGTCTGTCGGGATCGCGGTTGGCGGTGCGCGCGTCTTCGCCAGTCCTTTGGCGCGGCGCTTGGCCCAGCAAAACGGCCTCGACGTCGGCGCCATCGCCGGCTCCGGTCCCAAGGGCCGCGTCGTCAAACGCGATATCGAACAGGCCATCGCCAGCGGCACCGGCAAGGCAGCCGCCGCGCCGGCCGCCGCGCCGCAAGCCGCATCGGCACCAGCCGCCGCTGCCGCGCCGGTCTTCACCTCGGACGACCCGATGCTGGCCAACATGCCGGCCTTCGAGGCGGTGGCGAATTCCTCCATGCGCAAGGTGATCGCCAAGCGGCTGACGGAATCGGCGCGCGACATCCCGCACTTCAACGTCTCCGCCGACATCGAACTGGACGCGCTGCTGGCGCTCCGCTCGGAACTCAACGGCAAGGAGGGCGCCGACTACAAGATCTCGGTCAACGACCTGATCATTAAGGCCGTCGCCGTGGCTTTGAAGCGCCAGCCCGATTGCAACGTCGCCTATACCGACGAGGCCATCCTCAAATTCTCGCGCGTCGATGTCTCCATGGCCGTCGCCGTCGAGGGCGGGCTGATTACGCCGATCATCAAGGACGCCGGTTCCAAGGGGCTTGCCACCATCTCGGCGGAAGCCAAGGAACTGGCCGGCAAGGCCCGCGACGGCAAGCTGGCACCCGAGGATTTCCAGGGCGGCACCTTCACCATCTCCAACCTCGGCATGTTCGGGGTGAAGTCGTTCAACTCGATCATCAATCCGCCGCAGGGCGGCATCCTGTCGGTCGGTGCCGGCGAGGCCCGGCCGGTGGTGAAGGGCGGCAAGATCTCGGTTGCGACCGTGATGTCGTTGACGCTCGCCGTTGATCACCGTTGCATCGACGGCGCCACGGCGGCCGCCTTCATGAAGGAACTGAAGGCCATCTTGGAAGACCCGATCCAACTGATGCTCTGAGGCCGTCACCATGGACCACGTGGACAAGGTCAACCTGGCTGAGAAGTTCGCCCAATTCGACGATCACTGGTCGCCGAAGGTGGCCGGCGAACTCGACGACTACGAGATCAAGCTGGTCAAGCTCCAGGGCGATTTCGTCTGGCACAAGCACGACGATGTGGACGAGATGTTCCTGGTCGTCTCGGGCGCCATGGAGATCGAGTTCCGCGACCGCAGCGTGACCCTCAAAGCCGGCGAGTTCCTGGTCGTGCCCAAGGGCGTCGAACACAAACCCCACGCCGAAGCCGAATGCAGCGCCATGCTGTTCGAGCGGAAAGGCGTCACCAACACCGGCGATGCGGCGGAAAGCGACCTGACGCAACGCGAAGTCGAGAGGATTTGATCCATGGCGGATAACAACTTCGACGTCATCATCATCGGCGGCGGACCGGGCGGTTACGTTACCGCCATCCGCGCCGCGCAACTCGGTCTCAAGACCTGCGTCGTCGAGAAGAAACACCTGGGCGGCATTTGCCTCAATTGGGGCTGCATCCCGACCAAGGCTTTGCTGCGCTCGGCCGAGATCTACGACTACATGAAGCACGCTAGCGATTACGGCCTGAAGGCCGACAACGTCGGATTTGACCTGGCCAAGGTCGTCGAGCGCTCGCGCGGCGTCTCCAAGCAATTGAACGCCGGCGTCGGGCACCTGTTGAAGAAGAACAAGGTCACCGTCGTCATGGGTACGGCCAAGCTGGCGAGTGCCGGCAAGGTCGATGTGACCGGCGAGGACGGCAAGCCGCTGCCGAGCCTATCCGCCAAGCATGTCATCGTCGCCACCGGCGCGCGGCCGCGCACGCTGCCCGGCCTCGAGCCCGACGGCAAGCTGGTCTGGACCTACTTCGAGGCGTTGAAGCCGGACATCATGCCGAAGTCGCTTTTGGTCATCGGATCCGGCGCCATCGGCATCGAATTCGCCAGCTTCTTCAATTCGCTGGGCGCCGACGTCACCGTGGTCGAGGTGCTGCCGCAGGTGCTCCCCGTCGAGGACGCGGAGATCGCCGCCGTGGCCCGTAAGCAGTTCGAGAAGCTCGGTCTCAAGATCATGTCCGGCGCCAAGGTGACCAAGCTCGACAAGGCCGCCAATTCCGTCACCGCCACCATCGAGGACGAGAAGGGCAAATCGAGCCAGATCTCCGTGGACCGTGTCATCGCCGCCGTCGGCGTGGTCGGCAATATCGAGGACATCGGGCTCGAGACCACGAAAGTCAAAACCGACCGCGGCTGCATCGTCGCCGACAGTTTCGGCCGCACCGACGAGCCCGGCGTCTATGCCATCGGCGACGTCGCCGGCCCGCCGATGCTGGCGCACAAGGCCGAACACGAGGGCGTCATCTGCATCGAGAAGATCGCCGGCCTGGATGCGCACCCCATGGACAAAAACAAAATTCCCGGCTGCACCTACTGCCACCCGCAGGTGGCCAGCGTCGGCCTCACCGAACAGAAGGCCAAGGACGCGGGCCGTGAGGTCAAGGTCGGCCGCTTCCCGTTCATCGGCAACGGCAAGGCGATTGCGCTGGGTGAGCCGGACGGGCTGATCAAGACGGTGTTCGACGCCAAAACCGGCGAGCTTTTGGGCGCCCACATGGTCGGCGCCGAGGTGACCGAACTGATCCAGGGTTTCGTCGTCGCCATGGGGCTCGAGACCACCGAGGAAGACCTGATGCACACGGTCTTCCCGCATCCGACGCTTTCGGAGATGATGCATGAGTCCGTGCTCGACGCCTACGGACGCGTGATCCACATGTAGGGGAGGGCGCATGCCCGCCGAACTTACCGACGCGCAGATCGCCTATTACCATGCGAACGGCTTCGTCATCCCGGATTTCCGGCTGCCGGCGGAGACCGTCAACGCCATGCGCGCCGCCTACGACGACCTGCTGACCGCCAACGTCGACACGCCGGACTTCGACCCCGATTTCATCCTCGGTCCGCATCTCGCCAACCCGGGCGCGCAAGGCACCCAGGGCGATCCCCGCTGGCTTGAGTTCGCGCGCAATACGGATGTTCTCAACATGGTGGCGCAGGTCGCCGGCCCGGATCTGATCCTCTGGGGCATGACGGTGTTCGGCAAGCCGGCCCACCACGGCAAGATCACGCCCTGGCACCAGGACGGTGATTACTATCCGATCGAACCGCTGGAGACGGTCTCCGTCTGGATCGCGCTCGATGACGCGACGCCGGAGAACGGCTGCCTTCGCTACATGCCGGGTTCGCACAAGGAACGCCGCATCTACCCGCACCACTGGGAGGAACGCGCCGATTTCACCCTGACCCAGGTGCTGGACGACGACTACTATGACGACGCCAAGGCCGTGAACGCCGAGCTCGAAGCCGGCCAGATCGCCATCCACGACGTCTACATGGCGCATGCGTCGGGCGCGAATAATTCGGACCAACGCCGCTGCGGCGTCGTGTTGCGCATCATGCCAGCGACGTCGCACTACAATCACGCCAAGGGCGCCGCCAGCGACAACCCGACGCACGACTATTCCCGCCGCGCGCTCTGGCTGCTTTCAGGCCGGGACACTTGCGGCAAAAACGACTTTTCCATCGGACATTTGTAACCGGCGGGTCGGAGACCTAAGTTAAAGCCATGAGCAACGTCGAATACCTTCCCCAGAAACACGGCCGGCTGCGGCATCCGGAAAAGGCCAAGAACGCGCCCAATCCGATCCAACGGAAACCCGCCTGGATTCGCGTCAAGGCGCCGACATCGAAGACCTATATGGAAACCCGCGCCCTGATGCGCGAGAAGAACCTGCACACGGTCTGCGAGGAAGCGGCCTGCCCGAACATCGGTGAATGCTGGTCCAGGAAGCACGCCACGGTGATGATCCTGGGCGACATCTGCACGCGCGCCTGTGCGTTCTGCAACGTCGCCACCGGCAAGCCCGGCGCCGTCGACCCGATGGAGCCCGAAAACCTGGCCATTTCGGTGGCCGAGACCGGCATGCAGCACGTGGTGATTACCAGCGTCGACCGCGACGACCTGGATGACGGCGGCGCCGAACAGTTCGCCAAGTGCATCACCCGCATCCGCGAGACCTCGCCCGGCACCACCATCGAGGTGCTGACCCCTGATTTCCGCGGCAAGGAGGGTGGGCTGGAAACGGTCGTTGATGCTGGCCCGGACGTCTTCAACCACAACCTGGAAACGGTGCCGAGGCTGTATCCCTCCATCCGTCCCGGCGCGCGCTACTTCCACTCGCTGCAGCTCCTGGACGACGCCAAGAAGCGCAAGCCCGCGATCTTCACCAAGTCCGGCATCATGGTCGGGCTCGGCGAAGAGAAGGATGAGGTGCTGCAGGTGATGGATGATTTAAGGTCCGCCGACGTGGATTTCCTCACCATCGGACAGTACCTGGCACCGACGCCGCGCCACGCTGCGGTGGAACGTTTCGTCACGCCAGACGAATTCGCCGAATACAAGACGCTGGGCGAGGCCAAGGGTTTCCTGTTGGTCGCGTCGACGCCGCTGACGCGGTCGAGCTACCACGCCGACGCCGATTTCGCCAAGCTGCAAGCGGCGCGCACCGAGGCGCTCGGCGGGTAGGTGACACCGCTGTGAAACGCACCCCCGAAACGCCGCCCCCCGCCGACGCCGAGGCGCGCAAGGCTTTCGAGCCCGTCATCTGCTATCCCATCGACGCACTGCCGCCGCATGACCCTGATTTCTTCGCCGCGGCGCGCGAGGGAATGGCGCTGATCGACGAAGTGGTCGTGCAACCGCGCGACGCCGAAACATTCCGCGTTCCCAAGGGCCACTTCTTCCGCATCGTCTGCGCCGAAGCCCCACAGGTCGGCGATCTCAATCTCTGGAACGCCGATGATTTGAACGAACGGTTCTTCAGCGGCAAGACGCGCGCGCTCTACGGCACCCACGTCAGCACCGGCGACAAGCTGATGAGCAACATGCCGTACCTGCGGCCGATGGCGACGGTCACCCGCGACACGCTCGACTGGTACGGATGGGATGCCTACGGCGGCAGCGTCCATGACGTCATCGGCACGCGCTGCGACCCATACACCAACGCCTACCTGACCGGGCAGGACTATCATTATTGCTGCCATTCCAATCTGACGCGCGCGCTCGCCAAACATACCGGCCGTCCGCTTGCCGATATCGAACACCTTGTCCACGACGTATTGAACGTCTTCATGTGTTCGGGCTTCACCCCGGACACCAAGCAGTACTTCATCAAGGCCAGCCCAGTGCGCAAGGGCGACTATCTGGAACTTTTCGCGGAGATCGATCTGATCGGCGGGCTTTCGGCCTGTCCCGGCGGCGATTGCTCGTCCACGCATTCCAGCGACGAAGCCGCCTGCGCGCCGCTCCGGGTCGAGATCTACAAGCCGGAAGACGGCGCCCTATCGGGCTGGAATCCGCCCGAGCGTTCGGGCTACAGCGGAACCCACGGCACCTGAACCTGGCCCGGCCCGGAAACGGCATCAATCTGCCCTCAAGACTAGGAGAATAGCTCATACTATAGTAATATGATGACCGGTTTGACTTGAGGCACGGATGTCGAAACTCTTTCCAGGTACTGGAAATTCGATTCGCACAACGCTTGTTGTTCCGACCCTTCTGGTCATCTTCGTTACCGGTCTCGTCGTCGCTTTTTTCGCGTTTCAGAACGCAACGTTTTCGGTCAATTCCGTCGCATCGACGCTCAGGCATGAAAAGCTCGAACGCGTCCTGGATCATTTGAAGGCGTTCCTGACGGCACCGCAAAACGTCCTCAAGGAAAACGACCACAACCTGGCCGACGGAATTCTGGATTACCGCGATCCGGAACGGCTGAAGCGCCACTTCCTGCGCCAGAACATCGATTTCGGGTCATTCAACAGCATCTATTTCGGTAATCCCGACGGCGGCGTCGTAGTCGGCGGGGTCGAGCCGGACGGCTCGTTCTACACCATCACCACCAAGGATTTCCGGGCCGGCCCATTTTCCAAGTACAAGACCGACGAACATGGCCAACCGAAAGAATTGCTGCTGACCCTGCCCAGTTTCGATGCCAGGACCCGGCCCTGGTACAAGGGGGCGCTCGACGCCAATGACGCCACCTGGAACGATATCTATATCCTGTTTACCGGCCATGACATGGCGATCAGCCCGAGCCGCGCCATGCGTGACGGCGACGGCCAGCTTCTCGGCGTCGTCGGCGGCGATATCTTTCTCTCCGGTATCAGCCGCTTCCTCAAGAACCTGCACCGGGACCAGGCCGGGCAGACCTTCGTTTTCGAGAAATCGGGCTTGCTGGTGGCCTCGTCGAGCGACGAGGTGCCGTTCAAGCTCAGCGCAGACGGCAAGAAGAAGATCCGCATCCGCGCCACCGAGAGCACCAACGGCGAGATCTCGGCCGGATCGGCGGCGATCCTTGCCCTTGTCGGCGACCTGAAATCCGTCACCGCCTATCGGTCGGCGGAATTCGATATCGGGGACGAGCATTATTTCGTCGACGCCGCACCATTCCAGGACCCGTATGGCCTGTCGCTGCTCGTTGCCACGGTGGTTCCCGAAGCCGCCTACACCAGCGGCCTGAAACAGCATAGCGCCAACACCATCGCACTGATCGTCGTGGCGCTGATGGCCATGGCGCTGGTGACGATCTGGGTGGCGCGGCGCATCACCCAACCAATTACCGAACTGACCCGTTCCATCGATGAAATGTCGCGCGGCAACCTGTCGGCGGAACTTGCCGTCGAACGCGACGACGAGATCGGCCAACTGGCGAAATCGTTCAACAGGATGGCCAGGCGGTTGCAATCGTCGTTCGACGACGTCGATGAACGCAAAGAGAAGCTGAAAAACGCCGTCGAAAGCCTGCGTGGCGCCAACGCGGCGCTCCGCATCAGTGAATGCCGGCTCAATCAACTGATCCAGTCGCAGACCGATATCATCTGCCGCTTCACCACCGACGGCACCCTGAATTTCGTCAACAAGGCTTACGAGGAATATGTCGGCAAGCCGGCCGACGAGTTGATCGGCAGGTCGATCTATGACGATGTTCCGGAAGAGGAACACGAAAGGCTGCGCGAGTACCTGGGCAGCCTGACGCTGGCAAGGCCGGTGGCGAAAATCCAAAATGAAAACATCGGCCGCGACGGCCGCCGCCGTCTCTACGACTGGAGCAATTTCGCCTTTTTCAACGAAGCCGGGGAGATGGTTGAAATCCAGTCGGTCGGCCGCGACATCACCGAACTGCAACAGGCCATGGACGCCGCCGATAGCGCCAACAAGGCGAAGTCGGCGTTCCTTGCCGCCATGAGTCACGAAATCCGCACGCCGATGACCGGCGTGATCGGGTTTGCCGATCTTTTGCTCAACGACGAGTTGGACGAGGAAAGCCGGGAAAAGGTGTTCCGGATCAAGGAAGCCACGCGGGCCCTGCTGCGGATCATCAACGACATTCTCGACGTCTCCAAGCTGGAGGCCGGCAAGTTCGAGCTCGAATATCTGGATTTCCACCTGCCGTCCCTGATCGACGACGTCGTCAAAATGTTCTTCGAGAAGCGGCACGGCGGCCGGGCCAACACGGTCGAACTCGAGATCGACCTGTCCCCGGATTTCCCCGTCGGCGTGCATCTCGACCAGACCCGCGTGCGCCAGATTCTCATCAATCTCATTGGCAATGCGCGAAAGTTCACGGAGAAGGGCCGGATCACCGTCCGTGGCCGGCTGGAAGGGGCGGGGTCGGAACGGCCGACGATCTACGTCTCAATCGAAGATACCGGCATCGGCATGAAGCCGGAAACCCTGGACATCCTGTTTTCCGAATTTACCCAAGCGGACGCGTCGATTTCGCGGAAGTATCAGGGCACCGGGCTCGGGCTCTCGATCTGCAAGAAGCTGGTGGAACTGATGGGGGGCGAGATCGGCGTCGACAGCACCTATGGCGATGGCAGCACCTTTTGGTTCCGGCTTCCCTACATCGAAGCGACCACGGACGTGGAAAAGAGCGAAGACCGGGACGACGTCACCGCCCGCTACATGGCGGCGCGGCGGCTCCACATCCTGGTGGTCGATGACAACGGATTGAACAGGCAAATCATCACCAGCGTCATGGCGATGATCGGCCATTCCTGCGAGGTGGCCGAGAACGGTATGCAGGCGGTCGAGATGCACGAGCGCGGCGATTTCGATCTCATCTTGATGGATATCCGCATGCCGATCCTTTCCGGCACCGATGCCACCCACATGATCCGCCAGATGGAGGGTGAAAAGCGCGGCATTCCCATCGTCGCGCTGACCGCCGACGCCATGGAGGAAAATAAGAAATCCTATCTCGAGGCCGGCATGAACGGCGTCGCCACCAAGCCCATCGATATCGCGCTGCTGGCACTCACCATGAACGAAGTCCTGGGCGAGGAGGTCAACATTCCCGTCGCGACACCGGCCAAGCCGCAGGAGGATGTTGTCGAGATGCAGGACAACGACGAAGAAGCCAAGCTGGAAGCCGTCGGCGACTTCCTCAAGGACATCGACGTATCGGTGGATTGACGTCTTCTCCGGTTGACGGCGCCGGTGCCGGGCGTTACCTCGTGCGCCGAACGCCAACGGAGGGTATCCCTTGCATTCCGTCCTCAACGTCGTGGTGCCGGTCTTCGCGCTGATCCTGACCGGCTACATCGCCGGTCACTGCAACATCCTGGGAAAGGCCAGCAGCGACGCGCTGAACGGCTTCGTCTTCTATTTCTCGCTTCCGGTGCTGCTGTTTCTGGCGATGGCCAAGATCGACACCGCCACGGTGCTGAACGGTCCCTACATCGCCGCCTATCTGGCTGGCCAGGTGGCGACGCTGCTGATCGGTATCGCGGTGGCCAAGGGATTGTTCCGCGTCTCGCTCGGCGAGGCGGCGACGCACGGCACGGTCGGCATCTACGGCAACGTCGGTTACATGGGCATTCCGCTGGTGCTCACCGCCTTCGGCGAGGCGGCGCTGCCGCCGGTGATCATCGCCACCATCATCAACGCGGCCTTGAATATCGCGGTGCTGACCGCCGTCATCGAGAGCGAACGGCACTCGGGCTCGGGCGGCCTGGCGATCGTCAAGGTGCTGGGCTCGGTGATCCGGAGCCCGATCCTGGTGGCGCCGATCCTGGGCTTCGCCTGGGCGCTGTTGGAGTTGCCGGTGCCGGCGCCGGTGCAGACCTACGGCTCGATCCTGGGCGCGGCCGCCGGGCCCTGCGCGCTGTTTTCCATTGGGCTGTCGCTGGTCGGCCTGCCGATCAGCGAAGGGCGCTCGGAAGTCGCTTCCATGGCGGTGCTCAAGCTTATCGTGCATCCGCTGGCGACCTGGGGATTCGCCGTCCTGTGGCTCGCGGATCAACCGCAGGCCTTCAAAATCTGCATCCTGATGGCCGCCTTGCCGACCGGCGCCAACCTGTTCGTGCTGGCGCAGAAATACAAGATTTACGTCGCCCGCACGTCTTCCGGCATCCTGGTCTCGACGACACTCAGCCTGTTGACACTGTCGGCGCTGTTCTATTGGTTCATCGGCGCCACCTGACGCCAGCCGAAGGACACCATCCATGACCGTCGATCTCGTCCATGTCTTCTCATATGAAGGAAAGGGCGGCAATCCGTGTCCCGTCGTCTGCGACGCCGCCGGCATGAGCGACAGCGAAATGCAGGCCGTGGCGCGGGACGCCAGGCATGAAAGCGGCTTCGTGCTGCCCGCCGACGGCGCCGAGTTCGACTATCGCTTCCGTTATTGGGTGCCCAACCACGAGATGGAAATGTGCAGCCACGCCACCGTCGGCGCGCTCTGGCTGTTGGCGGGGAAGGGGCTGTTGGCGGCGCTGTTGATTCTGACCGCCTGGAATATGAGCGAGCCCCACAAATGGCCCGACTACATGAAGCTTCCGGCGAGCGACCGGATTTTGCTCATCCTGACCTGCGTTCTGACCGTCCTAGTGGATTTGACCGTCGCCATCGGTATCGGGGTGTCGCTGGGCCTCGCGTTTCGCCTGAAAAACCGCACGGTGACCCCTGAAAGCTGGTCCGCGCACGAACGCTGACGCCGCGCCCGGCTGCTCTCGATGTTCAATATTCGAGCTTATAGCCCGGCAAGCGCAGCGGGGCTGGCGAGAAGCACGTTGTAGACGTAGCGCGGGTCGGGGCGGTTATCGCGGGCCAGCAGTACCGGCGCCGAACCGTCCGCCTGCAACAGACAGACGACGAAGCCGAGTTCGCGCGCCAATTCGAACAACCCGTCGATATCGGTGCCCATGTTCTGAAGGCCAGTCAAATTGACCTCCATGATGATGAAATCGACGCGCCCGGCATCGAAAACATCGCGCGCGGCGTCCAGGATCGAGGCCTCGGCGCCTTCGGTATCGATCTTCATCAGCCGCACCCGGTCGACGTCGTTTTCCGCCAGCAGCGTGCCGAGCCGCAGCGACGCGACCGAATCGGCGCGCGGGTTTTGCCGCGTCAACTCGTTCGCCGGATGCTTGGCCGGATCCCAAAGCGCGTGGCCACCGTCGTTGTCGGCGTTGAAAAAGATCGCGCGCTCACCGTCGGCGTCGGCGATCACGGCGTTCACCGGCGTTACCCACGAAAGGTCGTTCTCGGCAATATGGCGTGAAAGCTGGGCGTAGTTCTCGGCGATCGGCTCCACCGCGACGACGCGGCCCGTCTCGCCGACCAGCGCTGCCGCCAGAAGCGAGAAATATCCGATATGCGCGCCGACATCGACAAAGGCGTCGCCCGCCCGCATTACCCGCATCAGGAACATCTGCGTCGGCCGCTCATAGGTGCCGCCGGCCTGCAACTCGGAGAGGATATTGCGATGCACGATGGAGTCCTGATCGAACCACATGTTCATCTGACGGCCGGCGAGATTGAGGCGGACCTGAACCGGTTGCATCAGCCGAGCAGCGCCCGGACGATGTCGTTCCATTCCTCCGTCAGGGGCGCGCTGCAGGCCGGATGGCCGGCCTGGCGATACCAGTAGCCGGCATTGGCGAGGTCGCCCTCGACCTGGTGCAGGTAGGCATGGACCCAGCTTCCCTCAGCACTGGGATCGTCCTGAGCGAGCGCATGTGCGGCGTGCCAGCCGTCCCCGTCGGGGTCATTTGCCGCCAGCCACATGGCGCGCAGCAGCGGGCTCACGCCTTCGGGCGGCGCGTCATCCGCCAGTGCCGATCTGAATTCGCCCAAGTCCATGATCGAATGATATGCGCCATTGACCCGTGAGGCCATCCCGTTCACGATTTCCCGCATGACCGATACCCAGACACGCTACGCCGCCGATGCGCTGATCGGCACCACCCGCGAGTTGTTCGCCGCCGCCGGCCTGGATTCCGATATCGCCCAAGTGGTGGCGGAGATCCTCGTCGAGGCCGACCTGCTCGGCTATTCCACCCACGGCCTGCAGTTCGTGCCGGCCTACCTGAGCGCGCTGGAAGCGGGCAAATGGGCGACATCGGGCGAGCCCGAAATCGTCGCCGACAGCGGCGCCGCGCTGCGCCTCGATGCGCAGCGTCTGCCTGGCCAGTGGGCCACGGTGAAAGCGGTCGAACTGGCGCTGGAGCGCGCCAAGGATCACCCGGTGGTCTCCGTCGCCATGGGCCGCAGCCACAATATTTCCTGCCTCGCCACCTATTGCCGGCGCGCCGCGCTGGAAGGGGTGATGGCCATCGTCACCACGTCGGCGCCCGCCGGTCCCGTCGTCGCGCCGGCCGGCGGCAAGGCGCCGAGGCTCGCCACCAGCCCCATCGCCGCCGCCATCCCGGCGCCGGGCCACCCGATCCTGTTCGATACCGCCACCTCGGCGGTCACCAACCGGCTGATCGAGCGCACCCGGCGCGAGGGCGGGCAACTGCCGTTCAAGGCGCTGGTCGACAACGCCGGCAACGCCACCACCGACCCCGAAGCCATCTACACCGACCCGCCCGGCGCCATCCTGCCCATGGGCGGCATGGAGACCGGCCACAAGGGCTACGTCATTTCGGTGCTGATCGAGGCGCTGACGTCGGGGCTGGCCGGCTGGGGCCGTTCGGAGGAGGGGTCCTTCGGCAACAACGTCTTCATCCAGTTGATCAATCCCGACGCCTTTTCCGGCATCGACGCGTTCACGCGCGAGACCGGTTACCTGGCGGAAAGCTGCCGCACCGCGCCGGCCATGGACCCGGACAAGCCGGTCCGCATGCCGGGCGACCGGGCAGCGGCCATGTGGGCCGACCAGAGCGCCAACGGCATCCAGCTGCATCCGGAAATCCTGCCGCGCATGGCGCCGCTGCTGGAGAAATACGGCATCGGCTTGCCCGATCCGATCTAAGCCGCGTCCCCGTATAAATTACGGGTGGGCGTCCACATGGCCTTCGTGTCACCATGCCATCAGGAGGACAGCTTCATGCGAAATCGACTCCACACCTGCATTCTTGCCGTTTCCATCGCCGCCGGTGCGCTGTTGGTCACGGCCTGCACGCCGGAAGAAGCGAAACCCACCAGCCTCGCCGATGCGCGCGCCCGAGTGGAGGGCGGCCTACGGGTGACCAAGCCCGCCGGCGCCGGTCCGTTTCCGACGATCCTCTATTTCCACGGTGCCAGCGATCAATCCTGGTATGCCGCCCAACAGGACATCCTAGACAAGTTCGTCGCCGAGGGTTTTGCCGCCGTGTTCGTGGATATGTATCACGGTCGCGGCGTAAACGGACAATCGGTGCGCTCCGGCGGCCTGGTCCCACGCGCCACCGCCGGCGACGTAATGATCGCCGTCGACTGGGCGGGCAAGCAGTCCTGGGCGGCACCGGGCAAGCTCGGCGTTTTCGGCATTTCCTTCGGCGCGGCGACGATTATGGATGCGCTGGTGCTCGACGCGCCGGGGCGGCTGCCGACCAGCCTACTGGAAAAACCCGCCGCCGGCATGGCGCCGGTGAAGGCGGCGGCGATGCTGTCCCCTTGGTGCGCGGCCGACGTCATGGGGTTCAACCTGATCAAGGCGGTGCACGAAAATTTCTCGAGCCAGGTGCCGATGCTGATGGTGCTGCCCGATGGCGACACGGTTTCCGATACCGCCATCTGCAAGGATATCGCCAGCCGCAACCAGGCGCTCGGCGGCGCCATCGAGGTCGTCGATGTACCCGGCGCCGGCCATGCCTTCGCCCAGCCGGTTGACGATTACGGCAATGCCTTCCCCGATTACAACGCCGACAAGGCCAAGGACGCCTGGACGCGGATCATGGCTTTTTTCAAGGCGAAGCTCGGCTGATCAACCGGCGCGACAGAAAACGCCCAACATTTCCACGTGGCCCGTATGGCGGAACTGGTCAATGGGCGTGACACGCTCGAGATCATACCCACCTTGCACCAAGATCGCCGCGTCGCGCGCGAAGGTCGCCGGCTCGCACGAGACGCCGACGACTAGCGGCACGTCGGCCTCCGCCAGTTCCCTTGCTTGTGCCTCTGCGCCGGCACGCGGCGGGTCGAAGACCACGGCCGCATAGGAATTCAACTCGTCCGGCAGCAACGGCCGCTCGAACAAGTCGCGGCGGATGACGTTGAGCGGCTTCAGTCCCGGCGTGAAGCGCACCGCATGCTCGAGTGCCGCCAGCGCCGCCGCATCGCTGTCGAAGGCATCGACAGGGCGCGCCGGCGCCAGGCCGAGGGCGAAGGGGCCGACACCGCAAAACAAATCCGCCGCCGTGGCCGCATCGGCGCAGGCTTCAAGCACCAGCGCCGACAGCACCGCTTCACCCGCCTGCGTCGCCTGCAAAAAGCCGCCCGCCGGCACCACAACCCGAGCCGGGCCCATGGTGAGCACCGGCTGGCGCCGTTCCGCCACGGTCTCGCCATCCACCGAAACCCGAGCTAGATCGAACCTGTCGGCCACGTCCGCCAGGTCCATGCGCTGATCGAGATCGAGTTCGCCGGCGCCCCGGATCGCGGCGTCAAGCCCGGTTTCCGTCGCCGTGAAGGCCAGGTCGAGCTTCCCGGCGCGGCCCGCGAACACCATGGCCAGGCCGGCCACCGCCTCGAAGGCGGGCGCGAGTTCCGGCACCAGCACCGGGCATCGGTCGAGTTCGAGCAATTCGTGGCTACGCGCGCGCATAAAGCCGATGCGCACCTGACGGCCGGAAAAGCGCGCATGCAGGGTGATCCGCCGCCGCCCCGCACCATGCGCATCGACCAGCGCCGCGACCTCGGTTTCGAGGCCGCGGTTGGCGAGTGCCGTCGCCACCAGGCCGCGTTTCCAGTCTCGGTAGGCGCCATCCGCCAAATGCTGCACTTGGCAACCGCCGCAGGGACCGAAATGCGGGCAGGGAGGCGAAATGCGCTCGGCCGCCGCTTCGATGACGTCGAGCAAGCGGCCGCGATCACCCCGCACCTCGGCATCAATGCGCTCGCCGGCCAGGGCGCCGGGGACGTAGACCGCGCCCGCCTCTGTCTCTGCGATGCCGTCGCCCTGTCGGCCGAGACGCACAACCTCGAGCCGGCGGCGCTGGGCCGGCGGCTGCGGTTTTCTGCGTTGGCGGTTGTTCCTGCGCGGGGCCATGGCGTTGTTTAGGCGAAGGCGGGGATGCGCGCAACGTTGACGCGGGCGAACGGGAAGGGCAAAACCGAGCCATGCCCATGCATGCGGAAAAGCGGCTGCTGCCCTATGCGCCCGAACAATTGTTCGAGCTGGTGCGGGACGTGGAGAAATACCCGGAGTTCCTGCCCTGGTGCCAGGCGCTGCGCGTGCGCAAGCGCGACGCGACGGAGGCGGGCGAGGTACTGATCGCCGACATGGTGATCGGCTTCAAAATGTTCCGAGAACGCTTCACGTCGCGGGTCGAGGCCAACCCGGGCCTCGGCGCGACGCCGCCGCGCATCGACGTCGAATATACCGACGGGCCCTTTAAGTTCCTGAAGAACCATTGGATATTCATCGCCGCCGAGGGCGGCACCGAAATCGACTTCTACGTGGATTTTGAGTTCCGCGCCAAGATCCTGGAGAAAGCCATCGGCGTCGTCTTCAACGAGGCTGTGCAGAAAATGGTCAACGCCTTCGAAACCCGCGCCAACGCCATCTACGGCTAATCGGCCGCGACGATTTCACCCAGCAGCGCCACCGCCGCCTCGACCGCCTGGCGGCGGACCTCGGAACGGTCGCCTGCAAAGACATGACGTTGATGGCGGGTCTCGTGCCCTTTGCGCGCCGCCGCCATGTGCACCAGGCCGACGGGCTTGGTTTCCGTGCCGCCGCCCGGCCCGGCGATGCCGGTGACCGAAACCGCCGCATCAGCGTCGGAATTGGCGACGGCGCCGTCGGCCATGGCGCGGGCGACCTCCTCGCTGACGGCGCCGACGCTTTCGAACAGCGCCATCGGAACGCCCAGCATCTGGTGCTTGGCCTCGTTGGTGTAGGTGACGAAGCCGCGCTCGACCACGTCGGACGATCCGGCGATGGCGGTCAGCAGGCCAGCGATCAGCCCACCGGTACAGGATTCCGCCGTGGCGACGCGAAGCCCGCGCGCGCGGCAGGCCTGCAGCAGGGCCGCGGCGGTTCGCTCCATCTCGGCGTCGAAGGGCATCACAGCACTCCCAGGACTTCGGTGGTCAGGTAGAGCAGCAGGGCGGCATAGAGCCCGGCCAGGATGTCGTCGACCATGACGCCGAGGCCGCCCTTGATCTCGCGGTCGGCCCATCCGACAGGCCAGGGCTTGAGGATATCGGCGAAGCGGAAAAACACAAATCCGGCGATATAGTGGGCAGGGTCGAGCGCCGCCGCCAGCGCCAGCGTCAGCCACAGGCCCGCGACCTCGTCGATGACCACGGGACCCGGGTCGGTGACGCCGGTTTCCGCCGTATAGGCGTCGGCGGCCCAGATACCGACGAAGAACGCGATCGTGGCCGCCAGCGCCAGCGCCATGGGTCCCCAATGGTATTGGATCACCCAGGCGAAGGGCAGCGCCGCCGCCGATCCCCAGGTCCCGGGCATGCCGGGCAGCAGGCCGGAGCCGAACCAGGTCGCCAGCAGGATCGGCGGGCGCCAGGCATTGGCGGGAATTGGGCCGCGCCCAGCGCCGTTTTCCGGAGGATTCGGCGCCTCGGTCGGTGAATCGCTCATTTGCCGTCGTCCGTCCTTACACGGGCTCGACGAATTCGCCCGCGCGAATCCGCCAACCACACGGTTTTCGCCCGGAAACGCGGGCTGAACAAGTAATATTGGCTTGCGCGGCGTGCGGCGTGCCGATACCTTTCTTGCGTGCTTTAAGAGAGCAGTAACCATACTGCCGAAGTGCCAGGGTTCGGTCGCAACGACAAGAATTCGAGGTGAAGGGTCTAGGGATGTCCAAGCCACACGGGGGTGAAGAATTGACTTGGTTAGCGGGATTACGCGAGAGGGCCCAGGCGGTGTTTCCGGAACGCCAGGTTCACTTCCGCACCGACGGCCGCGTCGCCTTTTTCCGTCTGACCACGCTCAGCCAGGTCATCGCCAGCGCGGCGCTGATCGCGGCGCTCGGCTGGACCGGGTTCTTATCCTACAGTTACGTCGAACACAACAAGGTCGTTGCCGTCAAAGACGGCCAGATCGCCAGCGCTAGGCTCGCCTATCATAGCCTCTTGGGCGAAGTCGCCGAATACCAGAACAAATTCAACGCCATCACCCAGGACCTGGAACACAACCACGCCATGATGCTTGGCCTGGTGGAGCGCAACGCCAAGCTTCAAACCAGCCTGCGTTCGATCTCCGACGAGTTGCGCACCACCCAGGACGACCGCTCCAAGATCGTCGCGGCGCGCGAAGGTTTACGCCGCAAGCTCTCCAATCTGGAGCAGGAACTGGGCGGCCTCACGACCCGCAATTTCACGCTGCGCGACAACCTCGACAGCGTCGAGAACAACCTGCAAATGGCCCTGCAGGAGCGCAACGAAGCGCGCTTCGAGAGGACCCGCATGAAGAGCTACGTGCAGCAGTTGGAAGAACGCCTCGCCAGCTTACAGCAATCGCACGAGAACTCCGTGCAGCGCCTGACCGAGCAGACCCTGAACCAGATCGGTGATCTGGAGAAGCTGGTGTCGCTAGCCGGCATCAGCCCCGAGAAGCTCGCCGCCGTCGACGACGGCGAAGACAGCGCGTCCGGGCAGGGCGGTCCGTTCATTCCCGCCGAGGCACTCGATTCCATGCCCGCCGGCGAACTGAAGAAAAGCCTGGACCAGCTCGACAATCACCTGGCGCGCCTCAACAACCTGAAATCCGCGGTCCGTCACCTGCCGCTGGCGGCGCCCTTGGACACCTATTACATCACCAGCGGGTTCGGTAAACGCCGCGACCCGTTGAACAAGCGCTGGGCGGCGCACTACGGCATCGACTTCGGTTCCGGCAAGAACGCGCCGATTTTCGCCACCGCGCCGGGTGTCGTCAAACACGCCGGCTGGAAAGGCCGCTACGGCCGCTTCATCGAGATCGACCACGGCAACGGCGTTGTCACCCGCTTCGGCCATCTGGCGAAAATTTTCGTCAAGCGCGGCCAGAAGGTGGCGTTCCGCGACAAGATTGCGCTGTTGGGCAATTCCGGGCGCACCACCGGCGCGCACCTGCACTACGAGATTCTATTCAAGGACCGCAACGTCAATCCGATGAAATTCATCAAAGCCGGTCGGAATGTTTTCCAAGAGCAATAAGAACCAGCCGGCTGCCGGCGCACCTCAGGCACCGGCCAAGCCCGCGCCGCCGTCGCTGATCAGCCGCGATTTGAAGATCGTCGGCGACCTCAAGAGCGACGGGGAAATTCAAGTCGACGGCTCGGTCGAGGGCGACATCCGCTCCAAGACGCTGTTGATCGGCGAAAGCGCGCATGTGAAGGGCGAGATCACCGCCGACTCGGTGGTCGTGCACGGCACCGTCAACGGCCAGATCAAGGCCAAGGCGGTGAAACTGGCCGCCTCGGCGCATATGGTCGGCGATATCCTGCACGAGGACCTGGCGATCGAGACCGGTGCCTACCTGGAAGGTCACTGCCGCCGCATGGAAGAGGTCAAGCCGGCACCGCAGCCCGCGCCCAAGACGCCCTCCGCCGGCAACGACGACAAAGCCCCAGCCGCCAAGGCCGGCTGATTCCCGACCGAATTACAGGTATTCCCTGAGCACCTCAGCATAGAGGGCGGGATCGACGTTGCCACCGGAACAGATGGCGACGGTGGTCTTTCCCTTGCAATCGACGAGGCCGCTAAGCGCCGCCGCCAATCCCGCCGCGCCGCCTGGTTCGACAACCAACTTCAAGCGCAAGAATGCCTGCGCCATGGCGGATTTCGCCTGTTCGTCGGTGACCGCCAGGCCGCCGGCCAGGAGTTCCCGGCCGATGGCGAAGGTAAACTCACCGGGCTGCTTGGGCAGCAACGCGTCCAGCACCGTCGGCTTCGCGTCCGGGTCGTTGCCGGTGATCTCACCGGCGGCGAGCGAACGGCCCATGCTGTCGTAGCCGACGGGCTCGGCGGCATAGACCTGGGCATCGGGGTAGGCATCCTTGACGGCGATGGCGACGCCGCTCGCCAGTCCGCCGCCGCCGACGGGCACCAGGACCTGGTCGAGTGGGCCATCGACCTGTTGGGTGATCTCCAAGCCGGCCGTGCCCTGGCCGGCGATAACGCGCGCGTCGTCATAGGGCTTGACCAGCGTCGAGCCTTTTTCGGCGGCGATGCGTGCGCCGATTTCCTCGCGGTTTTCCGTGTATCGATCATAGAGCACCACTTCGGCGCCGTAGCCGCGCGTGTTCTCCAGTTTCAGCACCGGCGCGTCCTTGGGCATGACGATGATCGCCGGAATGCCAAGCAGTTCGGCGGCGTGGGCGACGCCCTGCGCGTGGTTCCCCGACGAAAAAGCGACGACGCCTTTCGATCGTTCACTTTCAGGGATTTGCGACAGCGTGTTGAAGGCGCCTCTGAACTTGAAGGCACCGGTGCGCTGCAGCGGTTCGGCCTTCACCAACAGCCGCCCGCCGACCATGGCGTTCAGGTGCGGCGATTCCAGCAACGGCGTGACCAGTGCGTGGCCGGCGATGCGCTTGGCGGCGGCACGGACGTCGTCAATGGTGGGTACGGTCAACACGTTCGAGGATGTCATTAAGGGGCTCCGGGATTTGCGGTTCGTTGAGCATCGGCGCATGGCCCATGCCGGGCACGGTGACCGGGACCAGGTGCGGCAGGGTCTCCTGCATGCGCGTCAGGGTCTCGGCGGAAAGGATATCGGAAAGCGCGCCACGCACCACCATCAACGGCACGTTCCTGAGCGAGCGGAACAGCGGCCACAGATCGATCGATCCGCGTTGGCTCTCGAGCGGCTTGGCGATGGCCGGGTCCCAATCGTGCACCACGGTGCCATCCGGGCGCTCGATGCAGGTACGGCGTGCCGCGCGCTGCCAGGCCTCGTCGTCCATGCCGAGGAAATCGGGAAAGCACGATTGCAAGAACTTGCCGGCCGCCGGCCAGTCCGGGAACACCTGATCGGCGCGACGCACGTAATCGACGATGGCGTCCAGGCCATCGTCATCGATATCGGGCCCGACGTCGTTGATCAGTGCGCCGGCGATGCTCGTCGGCATGGCGACGCCCATGCCCATGGCCATGATGCCGCCCATGGACGTGCCGATAATGAACACCCGGTGCAGGTTCAGCGCCGTCAGCATGTGTTTGATGTCACCCAGGTAGACCGTCGGGTGGTAGTTGCGCCAATCGGGATCGCGCGCCGACAGGCCGCGGCCCCGGATATCGGGGCAGATCACCCGGCGCTTGTCCCGAAGGCTCAGCGCCAAGTCATGGAAATCGCGGCAGTTGCGGGTCAGGCCCGGCAGGCAGACCACCGGCGTCGTGACGGCGCGCCTGGGCCCGTAATCGCGCGCGTGCAGCCTGAGCCCGTCCTGGGAAGTGAATTGGAAATCGGAATAGTCAGGCATGGCGGGCTCGGCGTTGCGGGAGCGGTATTGTTGGCACGCGGGTCTCCGGGCGTCAACGCAGGCAAGGGCGCATCGGCACTCGAACGGCCGGGGCAAAGCTGCCATAGTTCTGGCCATACCCAATGCCCGCCAGCCAAGAGTTCCCGACCATGACCCAGCCCATCGACCTCCTTATGTTCGGCCGCATGACCGCCCCCTGGGTGGACTGGATGACGGAGCAACTGGGCGACGGCTGGAACGTCATGCACTGGTCGGAGGACGATGCGCCCGAGGCTTTGCAGAGCCTGGCGCCGAAGGCCCAGGTCATCGTCGGCGGCCGCTACGACGTAGACACATTTCCCGCCGTCCCGGGCCTGAAACTCTGGCAGATCCCGTTCACCGGCTTCGATTGGCTCGATCCCGACGTCTTTCCCAAAGGCGCAAAGGTCAGCAACACCTTCGAACACGAGATCGCCATCGCCGAATGGGTGCTTGCCGCCATGCTGGAGATGGAAATCGGCATCGCCGCCATCTCGGCCCGGTTCAAGGAAAAGCGCTGGGAAAACCGCACGCCCGGCATCGGTGACGGCCGGGTGGAACTTTTCGGCAAGACGCTCGGCATCGTCGGCTACGGCCATATCGGCCGCGAGGCGGCGCGCCGTGCCCAGGCCTTCGGCATGCGCATCGAAGCCGCGTCCCGCCGCCCGCCCGACCCGGACGGCCCGCAGCCCGACGCCTTCACCACCATGGACGGGCTCGATACCATGCTCGGGCGCTCCGACTATGTGCTGCTCACCCTGCCTTTGGCGGACGGGACGGAAGGCTTGTTCGATGCCGGCCGTTTCCAGGCGATGAAACGCGACGGCATCTTCATCAACGTCGGGCGTGGGCGCGTTGCCGACGAACAGTCCCTCTACGAGGCGCTCCGCGACAAGGTCATCGGCGGCGCCGTCATCGATGTCTGGTACCAATATCCACGGCCCGACGACCCGGACCCGACGCCGTCGAAATATCCGTTCGAGGAATTGGACAACGTCGTCATGACGCCGCACATGAGCGCCAAGACAGAACCCATGCGCCTGCGCCGCTGGCAGTTCGTCGCCGACAACCTGAAGCGCTACGCAAGCGGCGAGACGCCGAAGAATATCTGCCTGGAGATTTAGTTTTCGGTGATGTGCAGGTCGTCGGCGAGGCCAAGCGCCACTTCGGTTTCGGCCAGGCGCACGCGGTAAACCTGCAGGTTTTCCAAGACCCGTTGCACGTAGTTGCGGGTTTCGGTGAAGGGGATCATTTCCACCCAATCGATGGCGTCGACGTCGGCGTCCCTGGGATCGCCATTGGCCTTGAGCCAGCGCGTCACCCGGTGCGGGCCGGCATTGTAGGCCGCCAGCGCCAGCACCAGCGAGCCGTCGAAGTCCTTGATCAGCCCGCCGAGATACGTCTGGCCGAGGGTCAGGTTATAGGTCGGGTCGGTCATCAGCTTGATGCGCGAGAAGCGCAAGTTGAGGGCCTTGGAAACCCGTTTCGCCGTCGGCGGAATGATCTGCATCAGGCCGCGCGCGTTGGCATGGCTCTTGGCATCGATGCGAAAGGCGCTTTCCTGGCGGATCACCGCCAGCGTCAGCGGCACTTCCGGCGCCGGTGCTTCGGCGCGTTTCGGCAGTGCCGGCGGATCGAGCACGGGATAGCCGATCACCGGCATCGCCTGGCCGGCACGGTCGGAGCGCTTGGCCACCAGGATGCCCAAATCCGGCCGGCCGGCCTCGCGCGCCAGCTTAGCCGTCATCGCCCACCAGGACGGCGCCTCCGAGATCGCGAACAGCTTGAGGATGAACGGCTTCACTGCGTCGGTAACACCGACATCGTGCAGGATGCGCACGGCGCGCACAAGTTCGTGTTTCTCAAATGCCTCGGCTTCCTCGGCACCCGGGTGAATGTCGTCGGGACGCGACAGTTCCAGCGCCTTGCCCGGGCGAAGCCGCGCATGCGCCAACTGGCCATAATAGGTGAGGGGGTTCTCGGCGGCCTTGCGGTACCACTCGACGGCAGCCTCGTCGGCGCCCTTGGCCTCATGCGCGCGGCCGGCCCAATAAGCGGCGCGGGCGACGCTGATGGGGTAGTTGACGGCGGCATGCATGGCCTCGAAATGGCCGGCGGCCACATCGAAGTCCCGCAGGAACCGGAGCGCCACCCAGCCGGCCAGCCACTCGGCGTCGGCGAAGGCGGCGCCGCCGGGATCGATGCCATGGCCCTTGGCCATTTCGTAGGCGACAGAGATATGGCCGTTGGCCAGGGCCTTGCGTGCGAGGGCGGATTTCTCTCGCCACCAGAGCTCCGGCCTGGGAAGGTCGGCGGGCAGGTCCTTCAACAGTTCGAAGGCCGAATCCATTCCCTTGCGCCGGCGCCAGCGCAGACGTTCATAAACCAGCCCGAGATCGTCCTTGAGCTGCGTCGGCACCTTGGAGACCAGGAAGTCGACGTTGCCGCGCCGGCGACGCAACGAATAGCGCGCCTGCGCCAGCTTTTGCCAATCCGCCGGCACGCGGTAAAGCATGCGCCTGGCGGCGCCGGTCTTGCCGTCCCACAAAAGCCGGTCCATGCGCTTCACATGGTCGTCGCGGGTCAGATAGCGGCGAAAGCGCGTGAAGAGTTCCTTCTCGTCGGCGCTGGTGAAATTGCCGTCGATCCAGGCGCGGCGGATCATCTCGCGCCCGGCTTGCTCATCGCCGGCGGCAATCTTGGCGGCGCCCAGGCGCATGGCGCCCGCGGCGCTGACGGGGCCGCGCTCGGCGAACCAGATCAGCGTTTCGTCGCGGCCGAAATCGAAGGGCATCAGCCGTTCCGCCTGGCGCAGCAGGCGGTTGCGGCTCGGCCAATCGGGATTCTCGGCGAGGAAACGATCGACATCGTCGAAGGTGACGCCCTTGGGCCCGGCGGTCAGCATGCGCCAACGCAGGAGCTTGGCGGCAAGCGGGTCGGAAACACGACTGGCGAAGGATTCCGCGGTCTGCCAGCGCGACATGATCCCCGCCTTGAAGGCATTGCGGGTCCAGAGTGCATCGGAATCATTGAGCCGATCAGCGGCGCTTGCGTCGCAGGCGAGCAACGCCATCGCCAGAACCGGCGCGAGCAGACCTCGTCGCATTCCGGGTCCAAGAACCATGGGGGGAGACCTCCTCGTCGCCGCACCGGCCGGGGCCAAGGTTAGCGCTCCGGACTCGCCGCCCGCAAGCGGAATGTGCGCGTGCACGAAATCGTGTCCGTTGGCAGCACTCTCGAACGGTGAGCGCCAATCTTTTGTTATAGAACGATTTTTTATTGACGCGCGCAGCGGCTTGCAGAGAAGATTTCATTCAACGACGACCCTGGGGACGGTTCCGGCGATGCCCGGTTCGGCATCGGCCAATTGTCGAAACGGCGAAAAGGAGACTCGTTCATGACCCTGGCACTTCAGATGCAAGGCTACCGCCTGACCACCGCCGACATCACCTATTGGCGGCCTGATCACCCGAGCCTGTTGCAGAGCTTCATTTGGCAGGACCTGGATCTGGCGCCGAAATTCCCGGTGCTGTCGAAGTTTCTGGATTTCTGGCACCACAATTTGGACGGCCGCCTGCACGAGGTGCGCGTCGCCTCGGAGATGCTGGTGAAACCGGCGGAATTCCGCCTGATTGACGGGCAGATCAACTTGCACTGAGACGATGCCGGGAGTATGGTCCCGCTCCTGAATCCCGCGCATCGCGCAGAGTTGGAGAGGAACCATGTTCAAGGGCTCGTTACCCGCCTTGATTACGCCGTTCAAGAACGGCGAGGTGGACGAAGAGGGCTTCCGATCGTTTGTCGAATGGCAGATCGAGGAAGGCTCGGATGGATTGGTGCCGGTGGGCACCACCGGCGAATCGCCGACGCTGAGCCATGACGAACACAAACGTGTCGTCGAGATCTGCATCGACCAGGCGAAAGGCCGCGTCCCGGTGGTCGCCGGTGCCGGCTCCAACTCCACGGCGGAAGCGGTGGAACTGACCGCGCACGCCAAGGAAGCCGGCGCCGATGCCGTGCTGGTGGTGACGCCCTATTACAACAAGCCGAGCCAGAAGGGCATGTACGCGCATTTCGCCGCCGTCGCCGAAGTCGGCATTCCGGTGTTGATCTACAACATCCCGGGTCGCTCCATCGTCGACATGAGCGTTGAAACCATGTCCGAGCTGGCCAAACTGCCGAATATCGTTGGCGTCAAGGATGCCACCGCCGATTTGTCGCGGCCGCTGCTCACCCGCGCCGCCATGAACGGCGCCGAGTTCTGCCATCTGTCGGGCGAGGACGGAACCGCGGTCCCGTTCCTGGCCGCCGGCGGGCACGGCTGCATCTCGGTCTCGGCCAACATCGCGCCGCGCATGTGTTCCGACATGCAGCGCGCCTGGCGCGAGGGCGACCTTGAAACTTGTTTCAAGTTGCAGGACCGCCTGACGCCGGTGCACGCCGCCATGTTCTGCGAGCCCAGCCCGGGCCCGGTGAAATACGCCGCCGAGTTGCTCGGCAAGTGCAGCGCCGAAGTGCGGCTGCCGGTCACCGAAATTTCCGAGGGCGCCAAGAAACGTGTTCGCGACGCGCTGGTCGGCGCCGGGCTCCTGAACTGAGCCCCGGCGCTCCGATCCCAGGGATCGGGAGGCGCGTAAATCATGGCCGGCAAGAACAAAGGCAAGAAAGACAAGCTTTCGGTGGGCGTCGCAGCCCAGAACCGTCGCGCGCGCCATGACTACCTGATTACCGAAACCGTCGAGGCCGGCCTCGTGCTCAGGGGCTCGGAGGTGAAATCGTTGCGCGACGGCCAGGCCTCCATCGCCGAGGCCTATGCGGCGGAAGAGGACGGCGAACTGTGGCTGCTAAACGCTTATATCCCGGAATACTCGGGCGCGTCGGCGTTCGGCCATGAGCCGCGCTCGAAACGGAAACTGCTGGTGCACCGCCGCGAACTGGCGAAACTGACGGCGTCTGTCGAGCGCAAGGGCATGAGCCTGATACCGTTGAAAATTTATTTCAATGATCGCGGCATCGCCAAGGTGCAGTTGGGCCTGGGCGAGGGCAAGAAGCATCACGACAAGCGCCAAGCCGTAAAAGACCGCGATTGGGGCCGCCAGAAGGCACGGCTCATGCGCGAACAGGGCTAGCCGCTACTTCTTCACGGGTTCTAGGATGAAGGCGTTCTCGGCGGCGTTGCCGCGCGAGCCGTAGATGCGCACGGTGCGGCCGTCGCGCCAATCCTCCATCAAGTCGCGGTAATGCAGCGACAATGGATTTCCGGACTGTCCGGTGGCGATGGCGAAACGCGACTTCTTCAAATCGTGCAGGTCATAGACGGCACGGTAACCGGGGCCATGCGCGTGCGCGAAGGGGCTTGCCTCGTTGTTGATGCGCATGGCGCCCCGGTTAACAGTGGCGTCGCCGCCGTCGGTCTCGATCTCCAGATTGGCGAGTTTGCCGATCACCGGCAGCCGGCCGAGCACCGGATTATCGAAGCGCGCCCGGTGCGCGTTGCCCCAGCGCCAGCGTTCCATGCCGGCACCGTAGCGCTCGGTTAGCGAAGTCAACGCTGTCTCCAAGGACAATTTGAGCCTGTCGGCGCAGGTTTCCATGGCATCCTGGGTCCGCGTGTCATCGCACCAATGCTGGCGCCGGGTCAGGATCGACTTCACCAGAAGCGGCCTGAGCCCCAGGAACGTATCGGAGAGATCGCCCAATTCGTCCGCATAAAGCGCCTTGTTCAGTTCCACCAGCCAAGCCATGAAGATCAGCGGCTCGGGCTTGTGCCGCGCCATG
This sequence comes from Rhodospirillaceae bacterium, assembly GCA_038125725.1. GTDB lineage: Bacteria > Pseudomonadota > Alphaproteobacteria > Rhodospirillales > Casp-alpha2 > TMED8. The sequence continues at coordinate 28,263 of JAYPEK010000027.1, read as the reverse complement.
CTACCGTCCCACTTTCCGAGCATGGCGGCGGCCTTCTTGGCCTCCGCCGATCCCGCCGGAACGGCCAGCATCAGCGGCAGCAGGTCCACCACCATCAACGAGCGATGATCGAGCTGGATGCGGCTGTCGCCCAGCGTCGAGCGCGCCAGGTTTTCGGTCAGCAGGTCTTCGATCCGCTCGGCGCGATAGGGCGGTGCCCAGTCGTAGCCGAGGAAATGGCGGAAATCCGGCGGCACCACGCGATTGTTTGCATTAACGATGACACCGATGGTGGGAACGTAGGTTTTCGGCAATTCGGCATAGGGCGCCATGCCGATCCAGTCGGTTTCGCCGGTCCACCCGGCGGTCGGCACGTAGCCCTCGCCACGGCCTCGAACGGGTAGCGCACCGGCGGTGGCGAGGCCGATATTGCCGTCGGTATCGGCATAGCCGAAATTCTGCTGCGGTCCCTGAAATTTCGCCAAGGCGCGGTTGAAATCGACCCAGTTTTGGGCGCGGTTGAGCTCGTAGAAGGCGGCGGCCGTGAGGTCTTCCGGCTGCAGATAGGTCGCCGCAAGCGCCACCGCGTGCGCCTCGTCGATGACCGAACGCATGCCGGGACGGAGGTCCGAAATCACCGGCCCGTGCCGCGTTTCGCGTACCGCCATCTTCACCGGCGCCGCACCCTTGACCTTGATGATCTCATCGCGCGTGACGAAAGGCTCCTGGCCGGTCGGCGTCAGGTACTGCTTGGCATCGTCCGGCGCCGCCTTTTCGACGAACAGGTCGGCGATATCGGACTGGGTGGTGGTCATTCCCCAGGCAATGCGGTCGTTGTGGCCGAGGATATGAAACGGCACGCCGGGCACGGTGGCGCCGGTGACGATCAGCCCGGGGCTGGAGATCCTGGCCAGGTACCAGAGGATCGGCGCGCTGAATCCGAGATGCGGATCGTTGGCCAGCAGCGCGCCGCCGGTGTCGGTGTTGGCCGGCGCCAGGGCCCAGACGTTGGAGGCTCCCTTGGGCGCACCCATGGGCCAGGGCGCCAGGTCCTGCAATCCAGCGAAGGCATTGGCGGGCGCGCGGTCGGCGGCGGCGATGGTCACCGGCGCGTCGGCGGGGTAGGCGGGCCACAATTCCGCCGTGCGCTCCGGCCCAATGCGCTTGGCCAGCTGCGCGCGCAGCGCCTCGCCGCGCCAGTTGCCGCCCAGCCGGTGCGCCATGATCTTGCCCCAGATCAGCGAATCCGACGGCTTCCAGCTTTCAGGTTTGAAATTGAAGATGGTGAATTCAGGCGCCAGCAGGCCGACGTCGCTGGCCAGCCAATGGTTGACGCCCTTGGCGTAAGCCTCGAGCGCGGCGTAGGCGGCGCTGGGCAGGTCCTTGGCCTGGCGTTCGGCCAACCGGTAGAGGCCCAACGTGCGCATCCACTTGTCGGAGGCCAGCGTCGCTTCGCCCATCACCTCAGACAGGCGCCCGGCACCGAAGCGGCGCATCATCTCCATCTGCCAGAAGCGGTCCTCGGCGTGCACGTAGCCGAGCGCAAAATAGGCGTCGGCCTCGTTCTCGGCGGTAATGTAGGCGACACCGTTGTCGTCGCGGCGGACCTTGACCTCTTTGACCAATCCAGCCGCCGCGCGGCGGTTTTCGCCCAATGGCCAGCGCCACGGCAGCGACGTGGCCAGCCAAGCGCCGCCGACGGCGGACACCAGGACCACCAAACCGAGCGTCAGGTAGACGACCCTCAACACCTTTTTGATCATGACACCAGATAAACCGATAACCGGGTACCGGCGCAAGCGCCATGCGCGTGGGCAAAAGGAAAGGGCGGCGATGCCCCGGCACCGCCGCCCGCAACCCGAAAGAAAACCGCCGTCAGTTCAGCTTGAACAACTGGTTTCCTTTGTAGTGGCAATCCCACTGATGGAACTTGCCGCCGTTGTTGGTTTTCACCTCGGCCAGATCCAAGCACTTGTTGGAGTTCTTCGAGACGATGGCGAACCAGTCACCGCCGCGCGGCTCGACACGCCAGAGCTGGTTGGCGCCCTTGTGGCAGGGCCACTGATGCACCTTGGCGCCCCGGTTCTTGGAGCTGCCCGAGACGTCCAGGCACATCCGAGTCCTGAGGTTCACCAGGTTGAACCATTCGCCATCCTTGTAGTCGACTGTCCAACGCTGGTTGGCATTGTTCTTGTTGCAATCCCATTGATGCGCCTGGGCGCCCGGGCTCGTCGAACCGGAATTGTCCAGGCAACGTTTGGAATGCTGCATCTGGAACAAGTAGATGTTGTTAGGCAGGATTTGCGCGACCGCGTTCTGCGTCGAATTCGTCGAACGCTGCTTGGCTGCCTGATCCCAGGCGTAGATCGCCCCCTTGGCATTCACCACCCACGGGTTGCCGGCGCGGTCGACACTGACCTGGAGAGCCTTGCCAACCATCTTTTTCCAGTTGTTGCCGGCCCAGACATAGGGGCTGTCATCGGTGCCGATGACGACAACCGTGCCGTCGCCACCGATGCCCACATCCTTGGCCAGTCCCGGCATCTTCTTCCAGTTCTTGCCGGTGTAGCTGAAGATTTCGTTTTTCTTGTTGATGACCCAGGCGTTACCGGCGGGATCGACGTCGATGCGCTCGGCGCTGCCGGCAATCTTCGTCCACTTGCCGACATCCCAACGGTAGATGGCATAGCCGCCGCCTTCCTTGTTGGTGCCGATGACCCAGATTTTACCATTGGCGCCGACGCCGATGTCATAGGCCTTGCCGGGGAAGCGGTGCCAGGTCTTGCCGTCGTGGTTGAAGATTTCCTGTTTCTTATTGACGACCCAACCGTTGCCGTCAGGGCCGACATCGATGCGCACGGCGCTGCCGTTGATCTTCGTCCACTTGCCGACATCCCAGCGGTAGATGCCGTAGCCGCCACCTTCCTTGTTGGTGCCGATAACCCAGGTCCTGCCACCGGCGCCGGAACCAACGTCCATGGCGGCGCCATCGACGCGGACCCACTTGTTGGCCTTCAGCAGCTCATCCAGGCTTTTCTGCATGATGCCTTCCTTGATGCCGTAGACCTTCTCCCGGGCCGCCAGGATGGCCTGTTCGGAGGCGCGGATCTTGATCGCATTGACCCGTTGGTCGACGAGGATGTCCTTGCCCATGGAAGCGCTGGCATAGGCTTCGTCGGAGCCGACGCCGCCGCCTTCCAGGGCGATGGCGACCAGCGCGTCGACCTCGGCCTTGCGCTTCAGGTAGAGCTTTTCGACCTCGTTCAGAAGCACATGCGGCACGACTTTGGCATCCTTGCCGAGCTTGACCACGGTCTTCACCGCGGCCGCCAGCGCAATCACCTCGAACTGCTTGGCGTTGAACTTCCAGTCCGTGAGCGAGAAGGCGAAGCGGTTACGATAGGATTTGCCGAGCAGCCGGAAGTTCATGTCCAGAATCACCGGCTCGCCCTTCAGGCCCTGGCGCAGGCTGCCGCGCACGGCACCTTTCTCCAGCGCGAACACGTCCGCCTGGCCAACAGCGGCGACGCCCTTGGCCAAGAGATCGGTGAAGCTGCCAACGCCTTTTACGGTTTCCTCGGCCGCGGTGAGTGTGATCTTGGCCGAATGCAGCGCCGTGAACAGCCCGACGATGCGCGGATCAGCGTCGATAGGGAACGACGTGATGCCGGCGCGGATCGCCTGCAGGGTCTTCTCCGCGGTGAACTTGGAGGCAACGACACCGGCCTTGGCAACCTCCAACCCGGCGATGGCCGTACGCCAGGGCGTATTGGCCGCCTCACAGACGCCGCGCGCCGGATAGTTCGGGACGGTCTTGCACTTGGTCCGCTTCGGGTGCTTCCAGGTCGGCGCCCACCAGCAGACCTTCGAGGTCTGGTTGCAGGATTTGATCTTCCCCTTGTTGGTGTTGATCTTGCCGTTCAGCACGTTGATGTCGTTCTGCAGTTTACGCACGTCAGCTTCCGCCGACTTGATGTCGCGCGTCGCGGTGGCACGCTCGCGCTTGACGGTCTCGCGCATCTTGGCGATCTCGCCGTTCAGCTTGTCGACCTCGGCCTTGGCCTTCTTCAGGTCGTCGGCGGCCTTGTTGAGACCCGGCTTCAGGCCGTCGAAGGCGGATTGCACGGCCTTCTTGCCCTCGGTGCGGATCCACTTGCCCGGATCGGATTTCAGCGACGAGGCCAGGAAGAAATCAGCCTTGCCCAGGTCGGTGATGCTCTTGACGTTCTGCACGCCGCCGAACGCCTTGAAATCGAACTGGAACAACTCGCCGAAGTTCTGTTCGGCGATCAAGGTGGCGTTGGTCAGCAACAAGGTGATGTCCAGCACTGACTTGGAACCGAACAGCGACAACCCTTCGGTGCGGATCTTGACCCGGGGCGGCGGGATGGTGCCGGCGTCACGGTCGACGCGGGCGACGACTTCCAGCTTGCCGGTCGGTAGCGCGATCGGGCCAAAGCCGATCTTCTTGGTGAAGGCGTTGATCTCAAGCCCTTCCTCGGGGCTCATGAAAGCGCGCTCGACGGTGGCGACATTGGCGCCCAGCAGGCGGAGCGCGCCCGAGATATCGAAGCCCGCCTTGGCACCGGCCTCCAGGTTGATGGCGATTTTCGGCCCCTGGCCGACCTGGGTACCGACGATGGCGACGTCGGGCACGGCATCCAGCGACACGTTGACGTTGCCGCCGCTGGAGACCTTCAGCAGGTCGCGGTAAATGGAAAGCATGTCCTTGAGGCTCAGCGAACCGACCTTTTTCGGGCCGTCGTTGATCTCCAGGCTGATTTCCTCGGGCAACGGAAGACCGGCGGTGGTCGAGCCGATCTGCGCCGAGGTGGCGACGTCGAAGGTCTTGCCGCCGATGGAGGTCTTGCCGCTGGTGCCGAGCGAAACCGTGCCGGTGGCATCGGCGGTGAACTCCATGGCGTAGTCCTCGATGGTCAGGAAGGGCAGGCCGAAGGCCTTCTTCCACGGCTCGCCATCGAAGACGGTCATCGCCACCGAAACCTCGGGCGCGCCGGAGGTATCGACGGTGATGCCTTCTTCCAGCGACATCTTGACGGTCTGGCCGCCGATCTTGAAATCGGTATCGCCGGCGAACCCGACCGAGGCGCCCTCCGTCGTCAGCCCGGCCTTGAGCGAGAACTGCACGTTCGCCGGTAACTGGATGAGACCGCCGATCTTGGGCCGGAAGGTGGGAAGCGCGGCCTGCAGGTCGAGCGACGGCGTCGGCAGGCTGCCGCCGAGCATGGCGTCGAACAGGCTGGTGGAAAGCGCGCCGGTGAGCTGCACCTTGGACGACTTGCCGCCGATGAACTTGATGGCCTTATCGAGCGCCTTGGATTCGCCGAGATCGAGAGCGCCGAACAGCTTGGCGCCCTGGGCGATTTCCAGGGTGTAGTCGCCCCCTTCGAAGAAGCGATCGGTCTGTTTACGCGCACCGCCGGCGATGTCGCCCGCGTCCAGTTCCAAATCGGCGCCGGCAACGGCCAGCATCTGATCGTTGAACACCAGAATATCGAGAAGCTCGATCCCCGGTACCTTCTTGAACATCTTCTTGAAGCTAACGTTCACCTTGGGCGAGAAGGTGAAGAAGGTGTTCTTGATGGTGCCACCGGAGGTGGCCATGAACACCCAGTCGATATTGAGGAACCGCGCGTCGGCGACCAGAGCGCCGTCGTCGAACTTGGCGTTGTAGAGTTTAAGGTTGCCGAGTTTCCTCAGCTTGAAAGACGACAGGAACTTTTTGATTGCCGGAATGTCGTTGAGCTTGACGCTGCCCTTGGATGCCGCCGCCTGGGCGTCTTCGGCGAAAGTCGCGGCCCGAACCTGACCGGGTTGGGCCAGCAACGCGAGCAAAAGAAGCAGGAAAACCGCCGTTCTCGAAAGAAGTGAACCAAAACAACGGGTCTGCGCCCTCGCGGCGCGGCGGGTCATCAACGGCATATTCTTTGTCTCCTCGTCTTTTCAATCGGCGAAGGCTTCATCGGTCAGCCCTCGCACCCCCGGCAATCTGCCTGAAACATCGGTAACAACGGAGAGAAAATGGTTCGCTGAAAAAGCGCGGGGCTCTTAAGCCCTCGCAATAGAAACCGACGATTTCCCCCTTTGTCGATGCCTTGCGGTGAATTTCAGAATTCGCTTTTTTGTAGCACCTCAAGGATTAAACCCTTTTGACACCGATCACAACCCAGGGCGGGCGGAAATGCGGTGTTTGCCCGCCGCCGACGTGGCCGGTATAAACGCGCTCATGCAACGGAAATCCCTCATTGTGCCGGGTCCCGGCGACGTCACCGGCCGCAAGTTGGCCTACACCGAATTCGGTGATCCCGCCAACGACAAGGTATTGGTCTGCGTGCACGGCGTTTCCCGCCTGGGCCGCGACTTCGATACCATTGCCGACGCTCTCTCCGGCACCTACCGGGTGATTTGCCCGGACATGGCCGGGCGCGGCGACAGCGACTGGCTGGCGCTCGCGGAAGACTATAGCTACCCCATTTACCTATCTGATATCGCATCGCTTTTGCAGCACATCGGCGCGGCGCGCGTGGATTGGATCGGCACCTCCATGGGCGGTCTCATCGGCATGATGCTGGCGGCCCAGGCCGAGAGCCCGATCGAACGCATGATCATCAACGACATCGGGCCGGTGATTCCGATGGCGTCGCTGCAGCGTATCGGCACCTATCTCGGCACCGACCGCGTTTTCGCCAATTACGCCGAAGGCGAGGCCTATCTGCGCGACGTGCATGCGCCGTTCGGGCCGCTCACCGACGACCAATGGCGGCATTTGGCCGAACACGGTCTGAAGCCCCTCGATGACGGCTCGGGGCGGATGCGGCTCCATTACGATCCAAAGATCGCGGCCCCATTCCAGGCCGGTTCCGGCGACGATATCGTGCTGTGGAAGATCTGGGACAAGATTTCCTGTCCGGTGCTGGTCCTGCGGGGCGCGGAATCGGACCTGTTGATGGCGGAAACCGCGGCGGAAATGGCGACGCGCGGCCCCAAGGCACGGGTCGAGACGCTGGCCAGCATCGGCCATGCACCGGCGCTCATGGATGCCGCCCAGATCGCCATGGTGCGCGACTGGCTGGCGCAAAGCTGACGCGTTGGCGCGATTTCTTCGCTTGAAAGATTTATGTCGATAGTTATATTCTCACGGTATGTGGACAGGGGCGGTCGCCCCTGATCGGGAATTCGGAGAACGCCTTATGTCGCAAGCCCTTGCCACTACGGACGGCCACGACCTGACGACGACCCATCCGGGCGAAGACCTGGACGATTTCGTCACCTTCTTCATCAATGACCAGATGTTCGGCATTCCGGTGCTCAAGGTGCAGGATATCCTGCAGCCCGAGCACATCGCCTCGATCCCGCTGGCGCCACCGGAAGTCAAGGGCTCCATCAACCTGCGCGGCCGCATCGTCACGGTCATCGACGTGCGCGTGCGTCTGGGCCTGAAACCGAAAAAGCATGAGGCGGGCGCCAAGGGCATGGGCGTCACCGTCGAGCACGGCCACGACCTTTACACGCTTCTGGTCGACCGCATCGGCGACGTCATGGGCCTTTCCAGCGACCTGTTCGAACGCAATCCCGCCACCCTGGACCCGAAATGGCGCGAGTTTTCCATGGGCGTTTACCGCCTGGAGAAAAACCTGTTGGTGGTGCTGGATATCGAGCGGCTGTTGAACCTGCCGCGCGCCGACGGGCGGGAATAACCCCAGAGCGCTTAAAGCTTCAGCCGCTTTTCAAAAGTTTTGCCGCGTCGATGGCGTGATAGGTGAGCACGCCGTCGGCGCCGGCGCGCTTGAAGCCCGTCAGCATTTCCAGAACGGCCTTGTCGTAATCGATCCAGCCGCGTTCGCCGGCCCCCTTGAGCATGGCGTACTCGCCCGACACGTTGTAGGCGAAGGTCGGCATGCCGAAGGTTTCCTTCACCCGACCGACCACGTCCAGATAGGGCAGGCCCGGCTTGACCATGACCATGTCGGCACCTTCCGAAACATCCATGGCCACCTCGCGCAGCGCCTCGTCGGTGTTGGCGGGGTCCATCTGGTAAGTCTTCTTGTCGCCCTTGAGCGCGCCGCCGGACCCGACCGCATCGCGGAACGGCCCATAGAAGGCGGATGCGTATTTGGCGGCGTAGGACATGATCGCCACGTCCTGGAAACCCTTGGCGTCGAGGGCTGTACGGATGGCGCCGATCCGCCCGTCCATCATGTCGGACGGCGCGATGATGTCGCAGCCGGCCTCGGCCTGGACGACGGCTTGCTGGCAAAGGATTTCCACCGTCTCGTCATTGAGGATAATGCCGTCCTCGACGATGCCGTCATGGCCGTCGGAGTTGAACGGATCGAGGGCCACGTCGCAAAGCACGCCGACCTCCAATCCCGATTGGCGGATCGCCCGCACCGCGTTGCAGACCAGGTTGTCAGGGTTGACCGCCTCGCGACCGTCCGGCGTCTTCAGCGCCGGGTCGGTGTAGGGGAAGAGGGCGACGGTCGGGATTCCGAGATCGACGGCGCCACCCACGGCATCGGCCAACAAGTCCACCGACAACCGCTCGACGCCCGGCATCGATTCGACCGCTTCGCGCTGGTTTTCGCCATCGACGACGAAGATCGGCCAGATCAGGTCGTCGGCGGTCAGGGTATTTTCGCGCACCAGCCGCCGCAGCCAGGGCGTACGCCGGTTGCGCCGCATTCGAGTGGCGGGAAAACCCGCCTGGGGCAGTTGATCGGTCATGGCCGGATGTTACGCCTTTTCCAATGCCTGATCCAGATCGGCCAGGATGTCGTCGATATGCGGCGAAAAGTCAATCGGTGGATGCGGCGGCGCGGCAATTCCGGTAGGCTGCCGTCATGGACCGATACCTGCTCTACTTCGCCGATCCCATGTGCTCCTGGTGCTGGGGTTTCGCGCCGGTGACCCGCAAGATCGAGGAAACCTACGGCGAAAAACTGCCGATCCGGCTGTTCATGGGCGGGCTCCGGCCCGGCAACGCCAAACCCATGGACGAACGCGCCAAGGCCGACACCCGCGGCCATTGGGAGCACGTCACCGAGCTTTCCGGCCAGCCCTTCGATTATTCGTTTTTCGAGCGCGAGGGCTGGGTCTACGACACCGACCCCGCCAGCCGCGCCCTGGTCGCCGCCCGGCGCCTCGACGAAAGCCGGGCCATGGCCTTCCTGCACGCCCTGCACGAAGCCTTCTACACGCAAAACCGCGACGTCACCGACGCCGAAACGCTGGTCGCCATCGCTTCGGAATTCGGCTTCGACGCCGACGCCTTCCGTACTGCCTTCGAAGACCCGGAAACCACCCAGGAGACCCACGCCGACTACTGGTACGCCCAGAACGCCGGCATCCGGGGCTTTCCGGCACTGATCGCGGTCAAGGACGAGAAGGCCACCGCCGTCACCTTCGGCTTTCAGGCCTGGGAGGCGCTGGCGCCGGGCCTCGATCAGTGGATGAATTCATGAACGAACTGACCGCCGAGACCCGTTTTTCCGGCCTGGCCGGCGGCTACGACCGTCACCGCCCGTCCTATCCGAATGCGCTCTGGTCGCACCTGATTGGCACCCTCACGCCGCCAGTGCCGAAAACCGCCGCCGACGTCGGCGCCGGCACCGGCATCTCGACCCGGCAATTGGCCCTGGCGCTCGGTTCCGAGTGGCAAGTGATCGGGGTCGAGCCAAACGACGACATGCGCGCGCAGGCGGAAGCGCGGGGCGGCGCCGGCGCGGCGGTGCGCTATATCGCGCGACAGGCGGAAAACCTCGGCTTCAAGGACGGGAGCCTCGGCCTTGTGACCACCGCGCAGGCCATCCATTGGTTCGACAAGCCGCTGTTCTACGCGGACGTCGGCCGCTCTTTGGCACCGGGAGGCGTCCTTGCCATCCTCTACAACGACCGCGACGTCGATGACGGCGGGCTCTTGAGCGCCTTCGAGACCTTGATGGAAACGGAAATGCCCGGCTACGACCGCAACTACCGGCGCGGCAAGCATAGCGACAACCAGGACGACGAACTGGCGGCGCTCGATTGGGCCGGTGAGGTCGCGTCCGAACGCGTCACCCACGAAATGCCGATGACGCCGGAGGGCTTCGCCGGGTTGATGCTGTCGCGCTCCAAACTGAAACCCTTCGCCGACAAGCACGGCAGCCTTGCGGCCGAGCGCATCCTGGTCGAGCTGGCGTCCGGCTTCGCCGACGCCGCGAACGGCATCGCGCTCCGCTACACGTCGCGTGTCCATATGGCCCGCAAGGTCTGAGCCGATGACCGACGTGATTTACGTCGAAAGCCTGCCGGCCGGCATCCGCTCAAGCTTCACCGAGAACGGCAACGGGCTGCGGATGCATGTACTGGAAGCGGGGGAGGCGGGGCGGCCGGTTTTGCTGTTGCTGCACGGCTTTCCCGAACTGGCCTATAGCTGGCGCAAGGTGATGCCGATGCTGGCCGATGCCGGTTATCACGTCATCGCGCCGGACCAGCGGGGCTACGGCCTGACCACTGGCTGGGACGCCGATTACGATGGTGATTTGTCGCAGTCCCGCATGCTCAATCTGGTGCGCGACGCCATGGGGTTGTTGGCGGCGTTGGGCATCGAAACGGTGAAAGCGGTCATTGGCCATGACTTCGGCTCTTTCGTCGCGGCGCACGCGGCCTTGATCCGGCCCGATATCTTTCCCGCCGTCGCCTGCATGAGCGCGCCGTTCGCCGGCCCGCCCCCGATCATCGCGCCGCCGGCCGTCGATATCGATGCCGACCTGGCCGCGCTCAATCCACCCAGAAAGCATTACCACCGTTACTATTCGACACGCGAGGCCAACGCCAACATGTGGCATTGCCCGCAGGGCGTGCACGATTTCCTGCGTGCCTATTTCCACTACAAAAGCGCCGATTGGACCGGCAACCAGCCGCACCGGCTGGAAAGCTGGTCGGCGCCGGAACTGGCGAAATTGCCGACCTATTACGTCATGAACCAGGGCGAAGGCATGGCCGAGACCGCTGCCGCCGAAATGCCGACACCGGAGGAGATCGCCGCCTGTGCCTGGCTGCCGGACGACGAGCTCCGGGTCTATGCCGAGACCTACGCGGCGACCGGCTTCCAAGGCGGGCTCAATTGGTATCGCTGCCGCTTCGTCGATGCCTTCACCCGCGAGGCCGAAGTCTTTGCGGGCCGCGCCATCGAAGGCCCCGCGGCTTTCATCTCCGGCGCCAGCGACTGGGGCTCCTACCAGAACCCTGGTGCGCTCGAGAAAATGCAGGCGACGGCCTGCGCCGATTTCCGCCACCTGCACCTGATCGACGGCGCCGGGCACTGGGTGCAGCAGGAGCAACCCGACGCGGTCGCTCGATTGTTATTGGCCTTCATTTCCGAAACCTGATTATCCTGGCGTCATGATCGAACGACGCCGTTTCCTTACCGCCACCGCTGGCGCCGCCCTTTGGGCGGCCATGCCGTGGCCGGCACTTTCAGCCGGGCCGCGTCTCACCAAGACCATCCCGAAAAGCGGCGAGAAGATCGGCGCCGTCGGAATGGGGTCGTGGATCACCTTCAACGTCGGTGGCGACATGCAGGCCCGCGCCGCCCGGACGGAAGTGCTTAGGGCCTTTTTCGCCGCCGGCGGCGGCATGATCGACTCGTCGCCCATGTTCGGCTCGTCCGAGGACGTCATCGGGCATTGCCTGGCGCAACTCAATTCCAGCGCCGAGTTGTTCTCGGCGACCAAGGTCTGGACGTCGTCGAAGGACGAGGGCAGGGAACAGTTCGCGGACTCGCTTCGGCTCTGGCGCCAGCCGACACTCGATCTCTACCAGATCCACAACCTGCTCGGCTGGGAAGGCCACCTGGAGACGCTGAAGGACCTAAAGACGGCGGGGAAAATCCGCTATCTCGGCATCACCACTTCGCACGGGCGGCGCCACCGCGACCTGGAGCGGATCATCTCCAGCCAGCCGTTCGATTTCGTGCAGCTTTCCTACAGCGCCGGCAACCGCGACGTGGAAGCGCGGCTACTGCCGGCCGCCGCCGATCACGGCGTCGCGGTCATCGCCAATCAGCCGTTTCAGCGCCGTTACCTGATCGAGCGCGTCTCGCGCGCGCCGCTGCCCGGCTTCGCCGCCGAGATCGGCTGTCGCAACTGGCCGCAACTGCTGCTCAAGTTCGTCATCTCGCATCCCGCCATCACCACCGCCATCCCGGCCACCAGCCAGGTGCCGCACATGGTCGAGAACATGGCCACCGGCACCGGCCCCATGCCGGATGCGGCCATGCGCAAACGCATCGCCGACGCCGTCGACGCCATCTGATCGATGCCGGACTTCCTCAGCTACACGATCGCCGATTTCATCGCCTTTTCACCCGAGATCTTCGAGGGGCTGTTCCTGCGCTACCAGGCGGAAACCCAGCCGGCCGCCTGGATGGCGCTGCTGGGCGGGCTCGCCGTCTTGTGGCTGGCGCATCAAGGACGCTGGCAATGGGCGGGGTGGATCGTGGCCGCGGGCTTTTTCTGGACCGGCTGGGCTTTTCATCTCGAGCGCTACCAGGAACTCAACTGGGCGGCGCGCTATTTCGGTTGGGCCTTTATCGCCGAGGGCGCCTTGCTGGCTTTGGCGGCGACCGACGCACCCGGACGACGCGGCTTCTCGCTGCTGGCGCTGGCGATCGTCATCCATCCACTGATCGGCATCTATACGGGTCTCAATACCGGCCTGGCACTCACCGGGCCGGATGCGACGGCGGCCGCCGCGCTCGGGATCGCGCTGGCGGCAGCGGGATGGCGCCGCTGGCTGTTGGCGCCGCTGCCCATCGCATGGTGCCTGATCTCGCTCGCCACCGCTTACGGGCTGGAACGCCCGGCGCTTGCCATCACCGCCGGCGCGGGGCTATTGCTTTTCGCACTGGTGATGATCGGAAGACGCCATGATTGACTTCTACTTCGCGCCCACGCCGAACGGCTGGAAAGTCGCGATCATGCTGGAGGAATGCGGTCTCGACTACGAGACGCACCTCCTGAACCTGGGCGCCGGCGACCAGTTCGATCCGGCCTTCATGGCCATCAGCCCCAATGCCAAGATGCCGGCGATCCTGGACCGCGACGTGGAAGGCGAGCCCGTCGGCGTCTTCGAATCCGGTGCCATCATGCTGTACCTGGCGGAAAAGACCGGGCGCTTCATGCCGACCGACCCCTTGGGCCGCAAGGAAATGATGGAGTGGCTGTTCTGGCAAGTCGGCAATCAAGGCCCCATGGCCGGACAGTTGAGCCATTTCGTCAACTACGCGCCGGAGGACGAACGCGACTACGGCCAGAAACGCTATCGGGGGGAATACGAGCGCAACCTGGCGGTGCTGGAAAACCGGCTGGCGGAGCGCGACTACATCCTCGGCGCCGACTACAGCATCTGCGACATGATCGCCTTTCCCTGGGCCTTCATCGCCAAGCCGCTGACGGTGTCCCTCGATCCGTTCCCGAACGTCGCCGATTGGCGCGGGCGCATCAAGCAGCGCCCGGCGGTGCGCGCCGCCATCGACCTCCACAAGGACCGCCAGAACCGGGGCCCGGACAAGCAGACGGCGGAAAACAATTCGGTCCTCTACAACCAGACGGCGGCGCACCTGCTGGGCAAGGGCTGAACACCCGGGGACTGTCGCGATTCGCCAATCCAGCCTGGAACGCATTGTTGGCCGGGCAGCCGCCACACGAAAAGCCTTCCCTGCCATCAAGGTCTGCAGCCACGAATGCTTGAATTTCAATGGGATAACAAAAGACCATGAAGTTCAATGTGATCGCCGGTTCGTGGAGATTGCATCGCAGCACGGACAAAACTTGATGCCCCGCGCGGGCCGGTACAACATGTCGGCATGAACGCGAACCTGACACCGGACCGGAACCTGTCGCTGGAAGCCGTGCGCGCCACGGAATCGGCAGCCATCGCGGCCGCCAAGCTGATGGGCGGCGGCGATGAGCGTGCCTCCGACCAGGCCGCCACCGCCGCCATGTACCAGGCCATCAATACGTTCGACATCGACGGCACCGTGCGCATCGGCGAGGGTGCCGACGGCGATGCCGGCCAACTCTATATCGGCGAGAAGGTTGGTACCGGTGCCGGCATCAAGGCCGACGTCGCGGCGGTGCCGCTGGAAGGCAAGAGCATCGTCGCGCGCGGCGGATACAACGCCATGTCGGTGCTGGCCACCGCCGAGGACGGCGGCTTCCTGACCGTGCCCGACATCTACATGGAAAAGATCGCCGTCGGCACCTGCGTGCCGGAAGGCGCCATCGACCTCGACAACGATCCCGCCGACAACCTGAAGGCCGTGGCCGAAGCCAAGGGCGTCGATATCGCCGATCTGATGGTGGTGATGCTGGACCGTCCGCGTCATAACCAATTGCTCGAGCAGGTCCGCGCCGCCGGCGCCCGAGTGCGGCTGATCCTGGACGGCGACGTCTCGGGCGTCATCGCCGCGGGGCTGCCGACCAATCCGGTCGACGTCTATATGGGGATCGGTGGCGCCCAGCAGGGCGTCCTGGCCGCCGCCGCGCTACGCTGCTTCGGTGCAGCCATGCAGGCACGGCTGGTGATCCGCAGCCCCGAGGACGCCGAAAAGGCCAAGGCCGCCGGCATCCCCGATCCCGACCGCAAGTACGGCGCCGAGGAAATGGCCCGCGGCAACGTCACCTTCGCTGCCACCGGCGTTTCCGAGGGGCCGATGCTCAAGGGCGTGCAACTGACGCCGGGCGGGGCCATCACCAGTTCCATGGTCATGCGGTCCCGCACCGGCACTTTCCGTTTCATCGAAGGCCACCACGACTTCACAAGGGGCGATGGCTGACCCGGCCGCCCGGCTCGATACCCCGGACGCGGAACCGGCGTTCCTCGGCGTCGAGCAATCGCTGGAAGGCAAGCGCTGGCTGATGCGCGAGGTCAACGACCGCACGCAACTCGCCATGGCGCAGCGCCTGGGACTTCCCGACCTTGTGGCAAGGGTGATGGCCGGGCGCGGCATCGATCTCGACGGCGCGCGTTCGTTCCTGGAACCGACACTGCGCGACCTGATGCCGAACCCGAGCGCGCTCGCCGACATGGACCGCGCCGCCGAGCGCGTGGCCGCGGCGATCATGGGCGGTGAACGCATCGGCATCTTCGGCGATTACGACGTCGACGGCGCCACCTCGTCGGCGCTCCTGGGCCGCTTCATCGCCGCCGCCGGCGGCCAGTGGCAGGCCTATATCCCGGATCGGCTAAAGGAAGGATACGGCCCCAACGCGCCGGCACTCCTGGGCCTCGCCGAAAAAGGCGCCTCGCTGGTACTGACGGTCGATTGCGGCACCGCCGCTTATGAGCCGTTGGCGGCGGCGCGCGATGCCGGGCTCGATGTGATCGTCGTCGATCACCATACGGCCGAGCCGAAACTGCCGGCGGCCTTCGCGGTGGTGAACCCGAACCGCCTGGACGACGACAGCGGCGAAGGCGCGCTCGCCGCCGTCGGCGTGGCGTTCCTGCTGGCGGTCGCGGTCAACCGGGTGCTGCGCGACCAGGGCTGGTATCGCGAGCGCCCGGAACCCAATCTGATGCGCTGGCTCGACCTCGTGGCGCTGGGAACGGTTTGCGACGTGGTGCCGCTACAGGGCCTTAACCGCGCGCTGGTGACCCAGGGCCTCAAGGTGATGGCCGGCCGCGCCAACCCGGGCCTGGTGGCTCTCTCCGATGTCGGTGGCCTGGACGAGGCCCCCGGCGCCTATCACCTGGGCTTCATCCTGGGCCCCCGCGTCAACGCCGGCGGGCGGGTCGGCGCGCCCGACCTTGGCACGCGATTGCTTTCCACCGAGGACACCGCGGAAGCCAAGGACATCGCGCTCAGGCTCGATGCCTTGAACCGCGAGCGCCGCGATATCGAGGCCGCCGTTCTCGACCAGGCGCTGGACCAGATGGCGGCGGACGAGCATGCCGCCGGCGCCGTTGCCTTCGTTTCCGGCCAGGGCTGGCACCCAGGCGTCGTCGGCATCGTCGCCAGCCGGCTGAAGGACCGCTTCAACCGCCCGGCCTGCGTGCTCGCCATCGACGACGAGGGCCGCTTCGCCACGGGCTCGGGACGCTCCATCGGCGGCGTCGATCTCGGCGCCACGGTGATCGCGGCGCACCAGGCCGGCATCATCGAGAAGGGCGGCGGCCACAAGATGGCGGCGGGCTTCACGGTGGCGCGAGACCGCATCGACGACTTCCGCGCCTTCCTGAACGACCGCATCGGTGCGCGCATTGAGAGCGCCGGCATCCGCCCGACGCTTTTGCTGGACGGCGCGATGACCACGCGCGGCGCCGATCTCCGCACCGCCGAGACGCTGCAGCAGTTGGGGCCGTTCGGGTCGGGCAACGCGGAACCCCGCTTCGTCGTCGCAAACGCCAACGTCGTCTACGCCGACCGTGTTGGCGACACCCACGTTCGGTGTACACTGGAAAACCCGGAGGGCGGCAAGCTGGCGGGCATCTGTTTCCGCTGCACCGACCGCCCCCTGGGACAGGCGTTGCTGGAAGCTCAAGGAAGGCCCATGCACGTGGCCGGCCGGCTTCGGGTCAACACCTGGCAGGGGCGCTCATCGGCGCAGTTGATGATCGACGACGCGGCGCCGCTCTGGTAACGCCGCAATCGACAGAGGGAAGGGGACCGAGATGCTCGATAAATGGGACCAGCGCTTCATGGATCTGGCCAACTTTGTCGCCAGTTGGTCGAAGGACCCCTCGACCCAGGTCGGCGCGGTGATCGCCAACCCGAAGACCAAGCGCGTCGTCTCCATGGGGTTCAACGGTTTCCCTTCGGGTGTCGAGGACCTGGAGCAGCGGCTGGAGAAGCGCGAGATCAAATACGAAATGATCGTCCACGCCGAACAGAACGCGCTCCTGTTCGCCGGCCCGGCGGCGGAGGGTTGCACGCTCTACGTCACGCCGCTGCCGCCCTGTGCGCGCTGCGGCGTGATCATCATCCAGGCCGGCATCAAACGCGTCGTCAGCCCCATGCCCGACAAGAGCAAGGAGCCCTGGAAGACGCAGAGCGAAATCTCCGAACAGATGTTCCTGGAAGCCGGCGTCCAGGTGGATTACGTCGATTTATCCTAGCGCTTTTGCAACTTCCGGCGCGTGCAGGCGGTGCGCGATGGGCATGTCCCGGCCGACCAGCGGACGGGCGTAATCCATGAACGCCGCCGTCACGTCGTTGCCGGCCTCGTTGATCATCGAGGCATCCATCACCTTGGTCTTGCCGGCCACGTCCTCAAGCGCGCTCAGGCGGTATTCGACCGCATAGTCGCCGACCCGGTGAATGGTGACGGTGCCGTCGCGCCCGGCGGTGGCGGCATACTGCACCGCCTTGATGCCGACCTCGCGGGCCTCGTGCTGATCGACGGCCGAGACGCAGCCCAGGAACGAACGCTGCAGATAGCCGAAGGTATCGCCGCGCACGCGCTTGATCGGCGTGCGCGCCTTGATCGCGTCGGTCAGCAGGTCGGCCAGCGCGCCGGTGCCGGAAAGCTGCACGTTGCCGTGGGCGTCGTGCTCGACCTCCTTGGCCAGCTTGGTGACGATGGGGGTGCCTTCGGAATCGTGGATGCCTTCCGACACCGCGACGATGCAGCGACCGTGCTTGTCGTTCTGGGTTTGCACGTCACGGGCGAAGGCGTCCATGTCGAAGGGACGCTCCGGCAGGTAGACCAGGTGCGGGCCGTCGTCCAGGTAGCGGCGCGCCAGCGCGGACGCGGCCGTCAGGAAGCCCGCGTGCCGGCCCATGACGACGCCGACGTAGACGCCCGGCAATGCACGGTTGTCCTGGTTGACGCCGGCGAAGGCCGACGCCACGAAACGCGCCGCCGACGGATAGCCCGGCGTGTGGTCGTTGATCATCAGGTCGTTGTCGATGGTTTTCGGGATGTGCACGCAGCGCAGCCCGTAATCGGCTTTCTTCGCTTCCTCCGCCAGGATGCGCAGCGTGTCGGACGAATCGTTGCCGCCGATATAGAAGAAGGTGCCGATGCCGTGCGCCTTGAGGACCTTGAAGATCTCCTGGCAGTAGGCGAGGTCGGGCTTGTCGCGGGTGGAGCCCAGCGCCGAGCAGGGCGTCCCGGCCACCAATTCCAGGTTGGCGTCCGATTCCTGGCCGAGATCGACCATGGTTTCGTTGATGATGCCGCTGACGCCATGCAGCGAGCCGTAGATTCCCTCGGCGCCCCAGCGCTTGGCTTCCTGCACCGCGCCCACCAGGGACTGATTGATCACCGCCGTCGGACCGCCGCCCTGGGCGATCAGGACCTTGCCTTGCAACATCTTCGAATCTCCTGATTTTGGCCGTCTGTTGGATGAATTTTAGGAGCATGCAGGGGGAGCGAAAAGCGGGAATCGATCCACAGCCCGGGGCGCGCGCGCATTTTCCGATTTTTAGACCTTGATTACCGGCACGCGCCCGGCTATCACACCGTCCGCAACCAGCCGCGCGGCCCCTTCGTCTAGCGGTCTAGGACGCCGCCCTTTCACGGCGGAAACACGGGTTCGAGTCCCGTAGGGGTCACCAACTTTTCTGCGGCTTACAAGGCCGTATATGGAAAGTTGGTCACAGACTGGTCACAAGGGCTAGTCGCGCTTGTTCGTGGCTTGTTCAATTGCGGCTGAGAATCCATTTCCAAACTCGTCAATCATGCTCGCTTCTTGGTCTGGAATCAGGTGACCATAGGTGTCCAACGTGATCGATATATTTGCGTGACCGGCGCGACGGCTGACATTAAGTGGGGGATGTCCGTCGGCGAGTAACTGGCTAATGTGAGTATGCCGTAAATCGTGGAATCTTACTCTGGGCAAATCACATTTTTGCATGTGTTCGCGGAACATGGTTGAAACATTCAACGGGTCACGAACCTTGCCATCATAGTTCGCAAACACGAACCCATCGTTTTCCTGGCGAATGCCCAGTTTGAATAATTGCTCAGCCTGCTTCAGATGATGATCCCGAAGCATCTGGATCGTCAGGGGAGGGAGGCTGATCCTTCTACGGCCGTGTTTGGTCTTAACGTCTTTGAGGCGCTTGCCTGCCTTAGTCTGCTCAACCGATTGTATCACATGAACGCTGCTGCCCTCCCAGTCGACATTAGACCATTTTAGCGCAAGTAGCTCTCCCCGTCGCATACCAGTGGTTAATGCAAGGAAG
The DNA here is from genome assembly GCA_038125725.1 of Rhodospirillaceae bacterium. Lineage (GTDB taxonomy): Bacteria > Pseudomonadota > Alphaproteobacteria > Rhodospirillales > Casp-alpha2 > TMED8. The sequence continues at coordinate 9,092 of JAYPEK010000027.1, read as the reverse complement.
ACAATTGGATGCAGGACTCTGCCCTCAAGAGTCCCTAATAACTCGCCACACTGAACTTTCGTAAGAATAGCCATTTCCTTGCGCTCCACTTTCGGCAGTTTCACGCCTGTAGTTGGAACCTGTGGGATTAGCCGCCAATCGTAGGCTGACTTGAGCGCGGTGCTGAGGACACCATTGATATTGCGGATCGTTTTTGGAGACAGACCGCCGCATCCGTCGGCTCTTCCCTCTTTGAGCAAAGCTGTATACGCAAGTTGGATGTCTAGCGGGCTGAGCTTTTGCAGTGGAATACCGCCAAGCGTTGGCACGATGTGATTGCGAACCATCTGAACGTAGCGTTCGTATGTCTTGGGAGAGAAGTTCAGCTTTGTTGTTTCTAGCCATCGGTAACAAAAGTCTGCCAGGGTCACCTTTGTTGGTTCGACAAAACCACCGCTTTGAAATTCTGCCTTCAGTTGGGTCAGTGCAGCATCTGCTTCCTTGCGCGTCTTGAAGCCACGCCGTCTAACTTGATTGCGTCTGCCGTCAGGTTTCCGACCCAAGTCGACAATGAACGAATAGGTGCCGTTGGCTTCTCTCTTGATTGACCCTTTCGCGCTCACTTGATCGCTCCTTTTGATTTTCGGCCGCCTCTAGACTTCGCAGTTCGACAAGCGTTGCTGCATGTCATCTTTTTCGCATTGATGGGCGCAAACCAGTTTCCGCATTCAACACAGCGTCGTTGGATTTCGTTTCTTGTTACTGCCAACGCAAACTGCGTCCAAAGCGCCTCCAAGAGGTTCTTGGGGCGGTATCTGAGGACGGGGCGTTGGTTCCGTGGTTGAGGCTCTAGGAAGAAAGAAGCTGGCCTGAGAAGGGGATTAAACTGGTCGCACAGGACTGTGTAATCGTTACGCTCCAAAGCGGCAGTGAGAACCTTCATCGTTTCTGCTGCCGCGGTGAATACTGAAACGGGGTCTGGCTCTAGGGCAGCCTTGGTAAGACCGACATCGTTGGCGAAAGCCAAGACCTCATCAATGTCGTCCAAGGTGAGGTCTGCAAAGCGTCTAAACAAGGCGCGGTTTTCCAATGGCTGTATAGGTTCAGTGTTTGCGGAGTTGGGATGCAGCCAAGGAGCGCCAGCGTCATCGTGGTCGATGCGATATCCGTCGCGGCATCGTTTCCATTCAAACAGCACTTGATTTTTTGATGTGACAAACATGTAACGATTTATAATCTATGTTTCGTTACATTAATTGATATCTTGTTTGTGTTCGTAAGTCAACATTAGTCGAAGGAACGCAAGCGATGTCACGAAAACACATCACCACCTCCGTGCCGGTCGCGGGGAAAATACTCTTCAACATGAAGCCGTGGAGTGCCTATGAAGCTGCAAAGCGCGGTGACATTCGGGTGATTCCTGTCGGTCGTTTGAAGCGCGTTCCTGTTGTTTGGATGGAGCAGACAGCGGAAGTAAGCCCCGGTGGACTTGACCATCTTATCGATAGCCTGGAAGCGGCTTGAAATGCCTTCTTATGGGAAGCCAGACGCTACTGGCCGTAGTTCTGGAAAATGGACTGGCAAGGAGAGAAAGGCCTTTGGGCCGCCAAAAGATGAGCCGTGGGTCTGGGTAACCTCAGAGATGTTGTTCAGCCCAGCTTGGAGGTTGGCTGGTATAAATGTCCACCGACTAATCAGCTTTCTTCTGGTTGAGCATCGTAACCATGCCGGAAAAGAGAACGGCAAGTTGATGGCAACCTACGATCAGCTAATCAAGTATGGCATTCCGCGCGGTGAGATAGCCAAAGCCATCGACGAAGCTGAGTTTCTCGGCCTGATAAGGGTTGAGCGGGGTGGCCGATGGGCGGACGCCAATTGCCCGTCAACCTACCAACTTACTTTCTATGCTCATTGTGATGGTAGCCCCGCCACGAACGAGTGGAAGGGTAAGACCGCGGAAGCCATCAAAGCCTGGAAGAAAGATAGAAGGGAACAGGGAAAGAGAAAGAAAGAACGGCGCGAAAAATTAAAAGCTGCCCCTGAAACCCGTACTACCGTAGTGCGGCTTTCCGAACTACCGAAGCGGAAAATGGAGCGGTGATGAAAATGGCACCCGCAGAAATCTGCCATTCTCTACTTCATCTCGTAGTGCGACTTCCCGAACTGCTTATATATCTTGGTAGAGGGGCGTGTCTGTTTAAGCCCCGTGCTGGATATTCAATTAGTCTTCTTCCAGAAACACAGAGAATTGAAATCTGCTTGCAGAGAATCAATCCCAAAAGGTTCTCTACGGGAAGAAATAAAACATATTTTTTATGTAGTTTATTGTTTCAAGGAAAGCTTCGACATCCAAGCCTGGAGCAAGGGTGGAAGCCAAAGCGTCGAAAATCATCAACTCAAACTACCTGCTGGCGGCGATTGCCAAGCAGAAGAGATTCCCGACACCGCGCCGGGACATTAGCGCGGCCAACTGTAAGGAAAGACAATGCGTATCTACACACCAACGACCAAAGGCACCACCCGCACGGACAGCGATGAGCCACTGGAGCAGATTGAACTCCGAGTGCCTGACAACGTGACGGCGAGTGATTTAGACAGGGCCATCGAGAAGATGCGCCGCGAAGTCCGCGCCCAGGAGCGAAGCTGATGGAAGACGTTCAAGCTGAGATTGCCAGCATCATGGCTAATCCTGACTACACCAATGACGATGTGACCGTGCGCGGCCCTTTGGTGGATCAAGTCATGCAGTTGCGCCTTCAGGCTGAAGACCCAGAAGCAACCCACCCCGCCATGATGCCTAAGTTCAAACACGATGTGGCCGTGGGTGATGGCATGGACGCTCGATCAGAGGACTTCCTGGTTGCGCCGGCGCTGCCAGAGGACATCAGCTTTCAGGCGCTGGAATTACCTGACGGCTTTGAGGAGGACGCCGCCGAGATCGAGCAGTGTCGGGAATGGCTATATTCTGCAGAGATACCACAGGCAACTATCGACGGTGTGATTAAGACTTACGCCAGATTCTTGACCTTGACCGAATCCCAAATCGAGGCGGAGGGCCGTGCTGCTCGGGAAAGTCTTATGCAGCGCTATGGCGATAACTTTGAGCGCGCCCTTCACCTAGCCGCCTCCGCCGCTCACTCAATCGGCGGCGAAGAACTCCTGCATTATCTCGACGTTAGCGGTTTAGGCAACGATTTCAGCACCATTAAGGCCTTCGTCGACCTCGCCGAGCGCAAAGGACACCTAGTCAATGCTAACTAACCTTAAATCCAAAGCCGTCGAACTAGATGGCAAAATCGAAGCCGCCCAGATGCGTCATGAGGCATCCAGGCAGGCCCTTGCCACCGCTCACCTCACCGACGGCGACATCCCCCGCGCCCAGGCAGATGAAACTGCTGCCCGCGTTGACCTAGACGCACTACGCCAAGCACACGCTGCCCTGCTGGAAAACATCACCCTGGTAGAGAAGGAAGCCCTTGAGGACTTGCTGGCTAAGCGCACGAACAAGGTTCAACGCCTCACGAAGACTTACTTCGCCAAACTGCAGAAGGTGGAGGACTTTATCGGCATGGCCCTCACCGAGTTGGCCGCCTCCAACAATGCCCTTGATGAGATAAGAGAAGCTGCGTCCTTGCCCGCCATTGGTGATCAGCCACCAGCATGGGAGAAACTTAACCACGCCCTGCGTGATCCTCACCCCCCGGTTGCTATCGCCATTGCCAGCCTGATTGCCCGAGAAGACCGGGTCTTCGCTGAACACCTGGGCCGCGCCCTCAGCAACCACAAGACCGCTAGCGTTCAATGTGCAGGGCGATCCGTCACTGAGATGGCTCTAAACCCGTATGAGGTGATTGCAGCATGACGGATAGATTCCTCTTTGAAATCGCTCCCGGATGGGCGCTTGGCTATGATTCGCTCCAATGGATGCTGCTTCGGGCCAAAAATCGGCGTGGAGAGCGTGAGTGGCAACCTGTTTCGTTCATTGCGTCCACCAAAGCCGTATTGCTCCGCTCCACGGCTGAAAAGGGCTGCGTCCCAACACCAGAAGGGCAGGCAAAATTCGACGCCCTTCCTGACACGTTCAAAGAATGGATGAGCCAGAGAGAACAGAAGGCCGCCGCCTAAATCATATCGACTACCCGACGTTTCGCTTCGCTGTCGCCTTCAATGTATTTTTGGGTAGTTTGCAGGCTTTTATGACCGGCAAGCTGTTGGATGTCTCTGAGGCTTCCTCCGGCCTCTACGATCTTCTTGGCTCCATTGGTGACGAAGGTGCGCCGCCCTGAGTGAGAAGAACAACCCTCATAGCCCAACCCTTTGTAAAGATCGTGGAACCAAGTGGCTATCGTGCTGGCAGCCATATGACTAGCCCGCTCACTCGTCAGCACATACTGACCGGCCTTGCGGTAATCGACGGCCTGATAGACCAGAAGGGCAGCCTTCAACTCTCGGTTCATTGGGATAGTGCGCCCGCCTTTGCCCTTAGACGCCTTGTCCTCAAGCTGGATGACATCGCCCACCTTGCCCTCTGCATCAGTCACCATGGCCCAGGTTAGGTTGGAAATTTCCTTAGCCCGTAGCCCAGCTTTAAGCGACAGCAGAAACATCACCTTGTTACGCTCAGGCCAACGGGTGGTTTTCAGATGTTTGAGGATCACTCCCACCTGCCTGTCTGTCAGCGTCTTCGCCTGTTTACCTTGTGCCACAACGGCCTCCATACTCAGTAGAATAAATATTATTTTTTGATATTATATACCGAGTAAAATAGGCACGCTAGTAGTTAATCGCCTAAGAGGCGCAGAACTAAAAGACCCAGTAGATAATACAGATTGTCTACTCAGTTACTCACCTTGCAGAAGGCCTGGACTTGCTGGCGGGTTTTGCCGCCCGTGTCACCCTGACGGCTCTGCCCCCGCTCTAGATGCAGAAAACAAACCAACTCCATTTCCCTGGGGTGAAGTACCGGACACAACGGGTCCAGCCGCCAGCCGCGTTTACAGCGGGCAAACCGACGCAGAATCGCATTCAGAGGGGTGGCACCCCAAAGTCCGGTTCGCGGATTTGTATGTTCGGTCTCACCCGTGTAATTTTTTGAAAATCACAAAAAGCGGACACAGGCTGACTAGTCGCTTCGTTTAAATCCCGCCACTATCCAAAAAACTACACCCCCGAAGACTAAGCTGCCAACTGGCAATGACGCCGCCATAATTGTGTACTCAGCCCCCGTTGTCGGTTCCTTGACCGGAGAAGATACTTTATCCCATTCTTTCTCCAGAGCCGTCGGCTCGGATGGTTGAGCCTCGTACGCAAGCCAAGCAATTCCAGCGATCCAAACAACCGACAAGACAACCCAAAGCCTCAACAATCCAAGTTTAATGTTCATACAGCAGCTTCTTTATTAGCTATAGCGAGACCCTTTAAATCTATAGCGAGCTAGCGCCAACAGGCTGGCGCTGTATTCTCGCTTCCTTCTTTATAGGTCATTGGAATCTTTTTCCCGTGAAGGTCTGAAATCCAGACTTTCTTATGGAATTTGCATGTAAACTGAATTTCAGAGCCTCCGCATAGGGCCGTGTAGCTTTTCTCTCCGTCTTTCCCATCAGTCACAGAAACTTTTTCAGGCGCTCCCTCACAATATGTCTTCGCCATTGCTCTAGCCGCCTCAAACTCCTCTGCATTAGGCTGGCTGTTGGCGTAGCTAGCGATGCTAGGTGAAGTCCTGCGGGGCCAATTTTCATACCCCATTCCAATAGTCGCAAACGGGCAATTGTTCCCTCCCCACTGCCAACCAACGACCATATTTGAGTCATTGACTTCAAGTGTGCGGCGACACGACCAATGGCTTAACCCGCCACCATAAGTCGTTGTGTTGATATAAGCTGTATTCCCTATGATGTTTGCCGTTCCAGTTGTGTGGGATGGCATGGCGAGCGTGGCAGTTTTATCCCAGTGATACAGTTTACGCCCTGCAATATCTTGCTGGGCGGCTGGATAACCCCATTGAGAAATGACCTCGTCAAGCGAAGCTCCTTGCCATGACGACATAACACGATCCATTGTCCCAAAGCCACCACTACACGCGGTCAACACAGCAGTGGCTGCGAGGAGGTAAATACGAAGCATATGATTATTCCTTAGGGCAGAGCAGCTAGGGGCTGCAGACAACCATTACCGTTTGATTCTTGGCGATCTGAGCCAAGTCCTTTGTAGACATATCCTTGGAGCGATTAGACCATTTTGTCGGCAACCCTGAGGCAGTTAGAAACTGTCTAACAGTGGATGCTTTAATTCCGAAGTTGACGTTCTCCGGCAATGATCCAATAGCGCTTGCCATCTTTAGCTTATTGAGTTGGGCGACCACTACACCAACGATATTCCCACTCCCATCATAAATTGGCCCCCCACTATTGCCAGGTTGAACAGCAGCATCCATTTGGAATTGCCCTGTATCATCACCGATACCACGGTTAGCGCTCACCATTCCCCCAGTAACCTTAATAGAGTCGCTAAAAATCTCACCATATGGGAAGCCTGCGACCAATACCTGCTCGCCCAATTCGACATCTTCTGAGCGAAAAAGGCCGACAGATGCGACTGGTGTTGAGCTTGTACTGAGTTTGCTAATTAAGGATTTAGTTTCCGCCGATGCCAACACGGTGGACGAGACTTTGAGAAGTGCGAGGTCGTTTCTCTTATCGGTGTCAATTAGGGTCACAGAGACCTGTTGTTTAGCATTGTCACCAACCGATATGGCGCTGCAGTTTCGTATGACATGCTCGTTGGTGACTATGTGTCCCTGCTTGGAAACAAAGAAACCGGTTCCACTAGACCCAGACGGCGGAACGTCGGCTTTTCTCGTGGCAGGCGTGGGAGTGGGCGAAGAGGGGTTCACTTCGCTATATGCACTCGCGGGGAAAGGCGATAGATTCCAATCGACTGGAATTGCTCTAAATGCCTTGCTAGTCAGCCCCCCTATACTGGTTTCCGTGGTGGCAACTACTTTCCCGTTTTCAATCCAGACCGTGGTCGCTCTATCCACGAACATTCCGATTTCTACATAACGCCAAGCCTCCAACTGGCCCTTGCGCTCTGTCTTAAAGGGCATTCCTACAGCCTCAGTCAAAGACTGCTTGGACATTCCAGCAACAATACTCTTTGACGGAGGAACATTAATCTCTGCGCAGGCCCCGACCAAAAGCAGAACCATCAGCAGGAATTGGGGCCGAAGTAAAAAATGCGAAGCTACTGATGGTGCCATTTTTTTATCTCTGCTTACCTTTTGTCATTAGAGCAAGGGGTCCCAACTGACATAGTTACCAGTTGCCTGCGACGGCGATACAATCAAAGTAGGCCACATCCCTATCGCCTTAACGATTCTGTTCAAACAACATTACAGCCACCTAAGCAATCCATGATTGATTTAGCTCAAGGCAAGCGCGTTAGATGATAGTTAAACGGTAAGTAGGCTTATGGCTGGCTCGTCGGCGTCTGCTACCTGAATAGCATAGACATTGGCGCTGCGCTGATCGAGGCCGGATTGGCGCTGGACTGTCCGAGGCATTCGGGCGGCCGGTATCAGGCAGTTGAGACAGGTGCAGCGCGGACACGGATCGGGTCGCCGGGGTATTGCTTTGAGATAAGAGGGGCAGACTTATGAGAGCAGCGGCTTTAGGTATATTTCTATTCATCACTTTGTCGGCCTCAGCGATTGGAGGCTCTATCGGCTACCAAAACATACACACGTATATGGACTGGGAACCCGATTGCTACAAACCATCACCTCCGACATTCTTTGTTAGCGACATTCACAGTTACAACATGGCTGTAGACGAATACAACTCGTTCGTTTCCGAATTACAGACCTATTTGTCTTGCATCCAGTCAGAGGGTGAAAGTGATCTTAAAACACTTGCTGTTTCTATCTCTAACAGCATTGATGAGAAACGATCAGAAGCCATGAGTGAACTGCAATCGGCCAAATCCGACTTATCGATGCAAAAGCTGATGCTTCAATAATGACTGGTTTGAATGATTGTGCCAGAGATAGGCCGAAGGGCGCGGTGTAAAGGTTGCGGTGGGCGTGGTGCTTCGGTGCAGGTCGTTGCGGCGAAGTGGTGAAAAGAAGGCTGCTAAAGCACAAGGTAAGAATTGATGACCGAGTTTTCAGATTTCTTAAACTCCATTTACCGTGATGGTAACGATGGCAAGCAATTTGAACAGTTTGCAAAGTGGTTTCTCAAGAACGACCCTGAATGGTCAACGCAAGTAGAGAAAATATGGCTATGGGATGAGTGGCCTGATCGCTGGGGGCCAGACAAAGGCATCGATCTCATCTTCCAACATAGAAACGGCGAGACCTGGGCCGTTCAGGCCAAATGCTATAGCCCCGATTACTATGTCACCAAGAAAGACATCGACACGTTTCTGAGTGAGACGAGCCGGAAGTCGATCCATCGTCGGCTGCTTTTGGCAACCACCGACCGCCTTGGCAAGAACGCACGGGAAGTTTGCGATGGACAGGAGAAACCCGTAACCACGTTCTTGCTTTCCGACTTTGAGAAGGCCGAGGTTGATTACCCAGCCGATATTTCCCAACTCCGGCGCGGCAAACGAAAACCCAGACCTAAACCTCACGACTATCAAGCTGAAGCCATCAAAGACGTAACGAGAGGCTTCAAGGGCGCAGGCCGTGGTCAACTCATCATGGCCTGCGGGACTGGAAAGACGTTCACAACTCTCTGGATCAAGGAGCGCCTTAAATCAAAGAACACTTTGGTCTTGCTGCCGTCCCTAAACCTGTCCGTCATCAAAACCTTTGGGACGCCTGAGCCCATTATCTCGTGGAGGATTTGGCTCATCTCGGTTTGATGTTAAGCCGCTCGGCGTTGATGGTTCAAGCGGCGGTTTTGGATGGTGAGTTTTTTGATCTTTCGTCTCCTTTCAATGATGGCAGCGTCCCTGCCGAAGTAGGCATCGGCAGGGGTGACGTTCTTTAGGCTCTCGTGGTAGCGGTGGTTATTGTAATGATCGACGAACTGACCGATCTGGTTTTCGAGATCGCCTGGTAGGTAGTAATTCTCCAGCAAGATGCGGTTCTTCAGGGTCTGATGCCA
>JAYPEK010000026.1:0-55980 GCA_038125725.1 Rhodospirillaceae bacterium | reverse complement strand
TCCGAACAACTGTCAGCTATCTCTCCGGTCCATACATCAAGCCCGCGCATGACGACCGAACGGGGTTCGATAACGGAAGAAACCTGGAGAGATGAGAGTTCGTCAGCAACTAGCTAGAAGCGGTCGACTGAAATCATCTAGCTGTTTTAGACAAAATTTCGATTTTCAGAGTGCCCATTTTGGCAATGTCGATTGAGGTATTCATCAAAACATATAATGTTATGCGAACAGGCTGAAATACACGGCGCATTTGCGCTCACGAACACGGAAAAGAGTCGTGCGTAACGAAATTAAACAGGCCGTGAGCCTGCTCTGGGGACATTCAGAACAACAGAAAATTTCTGGTTTATGGAATTCGGTTTCGCCGCATTTGCCGAAGGTGTTGGAGAAATTTTACGGCGAAGTTACTAGGGTTCCGGAACTCAATGCCATCATCAGTGCACACGCCGATGTTGCTGCGCTTAAAGCTGCGCAGACCAAGCATTGGGAGAGGCTTCTTTCCAATGGACCGACTGACGAGGTCCTCTCATCAAGCCTCGCCATCGGTAATGCGCACGCTCGAATCGGCCTGACGCCAAGCTGGTACATTTCCTCATACGGACTGTCATTGTCGCTGCTCTCTAGTGAATTGTTGGGCAAGGACGGTGGCAAATCACAGCAAACGCTTGACCATCGTTGGGCGCTCCAACGGTTAACCATGATCGACATGCTATGCGCGATCGACACCTACAACTCCGATGTTCTCGACAGCGCTTCTGCCGGTCAGCAACTTGAACTCGACATCGAGAACCTGCACCAACTGGCTTTGACAGTAACAAACGTTAATGATGCCGCACAAAGCCTTGCCGAGTTGGTTCATAACGAACGCACTGCCGGGCTAAATAGCCAATCTATTGCCTCTGCCGCCGAGCAACTTGTCGCCTCTGTCGATGAGATCGCAAGGAACAGTTCGAGTGCCGCCGACGAAGCGCAAGAAGCCAATACAACCGTTGGCGATGGACAAAATGCTGTAAGAACGGCCTCTCAAGCCATGTCCGATATATCGAGTGCAGTTCAAGAAACGGGGGAGAGCGTTCAGGAACTCGCGAAGGCCGCGGAGGAGATTGGGCAAATCCTTGGCGTCATTGAGGATATTGCTTCACAAACCAATCTTTTGGCCCTCAATGCGACCATTGAGGCTGCACGTGCTGGTGATGCCGGGAAAGGGTTTGCCGTCGTTGCGACGGAGGTCAAGAACCTGGCAAACCAGACGTCTCGATCCACAGAAGACATTACGAAAAAGATCGCGGCGCTGCGTCAAAGCATGGAAAGTATCCAGGCGACGATGAAGCAATCCAATAGTGCTGTCGAAGGGGGGCGGGATTCGATATCGATTGTCACCAGCACAATGGACACTGTGACGAATCAGGTGAGCGCGGTCGCCGGCCGGATGCAGGAAATTTCCAGCATCTTGCAACAACAGAAAGAAGCTAGTGCCGAGATTGCGAGCAACGTCACTGACGTCGCTCGACTAACTAATGAGAACGTTGCACACGTTGAAGATATTGCGGCGAGCATTCAAAACAGCAATGACCACGTGGCGCAGAGCGCTCAAAATGCGTTCGTTGCGGACTCTGATCGAGCCCTTTGCGAAATGGCGAAGATCGACCACGTTCTATTTAAGAAGCGAGTCGTCGACACGCTTATGCAGCGCGGCGATTGGAAGTCAAACGAAGTGCCGGATCATCACAATTGTCGGCTTGGCAAATGGTATGACGCCGTGTCCAACGACCTCCTTAGGTCAAATCCGAAATTCGAATCTCTCTTAGGTCCGCACGAGAGGGTCCACGCAGCAGCCAAAGCTTGTCTCGATGCCTATCACTCGGACAATTGGGATGACGCTGTTGCGCATTTGAACAAGATGGGTGAAGCCAGCACCGAGGTTCTTGATGGCCTGGAGTCACTAGCACAGAGCCTGAAATCACAATCCTAGTAGACCGGTGTTTGAGGCTGGGTTTGGCCTGTGCGGCAAGTCCGCTTAGGGTCATCAGCAGAAGTTACATCACGGAACCGTCGAAGGCCGTTTCCCCCTCGACATCGTACCCTCGGCCATTGGAGCCGCATATAAAACCTATAAATAGGAATTTATTGACTTTTCAAAAAGACCGTGTTATAGGCAGTACGCCGCGTCGGTTCCGGCCGGCGGTGGGCCGCTATTTCACAATCGAATACGATTTGGGCCGGGGCCGATGGTTCCGCAGTTTGGAGCCGGTTGGATTCAGCCCGAGCAATCTCGTCATTACCGCGAAAGCGGGAATCCAGCGGTCCTGTCCGGCGGTCACGCGGCTGGGTTTGGATGATGCCTACGGCATCAAATGGGTCCCCGCTTTCGCGGGGACGACGGGTGGGGCGAAATTGGGTTCGTTCCGTAGATTTTTTTGCGAATCGTTTGGAATCAATGGTTTCCAACCCGCGAAAATTTCACCTTTCCGCCTTGTCATTCCCATGCCCGCCTACGCGGGCACAGGCTTCGGCGGGAATCCAGTGGGTCTCTCCGTCGCCCACGCGGTTGGGAATGGATGATGCCTGCGCCATCAAGTGGATCCCCGCTGGAGCCTGTGCCCGCGAAAGCGGGTGCGGGGATGACGAGGGGAGAGGGCTGGAGCATCGAGGCCGCCGCAGACGCGTGCCGGGCCCGTGAAAAGCAAATATCGATCGAAACTTGCAGCCGTTACACAACCCATATAAACGCTTTACAATCATGCCATTAGAATCGCCTTGCAAGCCATTCCAGGCTAAATTACTCATGCTCAACAGAATTGTTATGTCGTCAAAAACAAGCGCGTCACCGTGGCTGCGGGCGCGCGGAAACCTGGTGGGGCGGATATGAGCTTGTACACGGATTACTTGGCCGAGATCGAAGAACGCAAAAAGCAGGATCTGCATCCCAAGCCGATCGAGGACGGGGCGCTCGTCGAGGAACTGATCGCCCAGATCAAGGATACCGGCAACCAGCACCGTGAAGACTCGTTGAAGTTCTTCATTTACAACACGCTTCCCGGCACGACGAGCGCGGCCGGCGCGAAGGCGGCGTTCCTGAAGGAGATCATTCTGGGCCAGGCCGATGTCCAGGAGATCACGCGGGAATTCGCCTTCGAGCTTTTGTCCCACATGAAAGGCGGCCCGTCCGTCAAGGTGCTGATCGATCTGGCGCTCGGCGACGATGCCGGCATCGCCGGCGAGGCGGCCGAGGTGCTGAAAACCCAGGTCTTCTTGTACGAAGCGGATACCGGCCGGCTGGAAGCCGCCTACAAGGCAGGCAACGCCGTCGCCGAGGAGATCCTGCAGAGCTACGCCGACGCCGAGTTCTTTACCAAGCTGCCGGACGTCGAGGAAAAAATCGATGTGGTGACCTACGTCGCGGCGGAAGGCGATATCTCGACCGACCTGATGTCGCCGGGCGCCGAAGCGCATTCCCGCGCCGACCGCGAACTGCACGGCAAGAGCTTCATCTCGGAAAAGGCGCAGAAGGAAATCGAGGCGCTCAAGCTTCAGCACCCCGGCAAGCGCCTGATGATGATCGCCGAAAAAGGCACCATGGGCGTGGGCTCGTCCCGCATGTCCGGGATCAACAACGTGGCGCTCTGGATGGGCGAACAGGCCAGCCCCTATGTGCCGTTCGTCAACGTCGCGCCGATCGTCGCCGGCACCAACGGCATTTCGCCGATCTTCCAGACCACTGTGGGCGTCACCGGCGGCATCGGCATCGACCTCAAGAACTGGGTCAAGAAGGTCGACGAGAACGGCAAGGCCATCATCAACAACGACGGCAACCCGGTTTTGGAGGAAAAGTTCTCCGTCGCGACCGGCACGCCGCTCAGCATCAACACCAAGACCAAGAAGCTCTGCAACGAAGACGGCAGCCAGGAACTGGCCGACGTTTCGGCGGCGTTCTCGCCGCAATCGATGGAGTTCATGAAGGCCGGCGGCTCCTATGCCATCGACTTCGGCAAGAAGCTGCAGATTTTTGCCGCCGAAACCCTGGGCGTGGAGCCGAAACCGGTCTTTGCCCCCAACAAGGTGGTCAGCCACCCGGGCCAGGGCCTGACCGCGGTCGAGAAGATCTTCAACAGAAACGCGGTCGGCGTGGCGGAAGGCACCGTGCTGCATGCGGGTTCCGACGCGCTGGTGAGGGTCAATATCGTCGGCTCGCAGGACACCACCGGCCCGATGACCGTGCAGGAACTGGAAGCCATGGCGGCGACGGTGATTTCCCCGATCCTCGACGGCGCCTACCAGTCCGGCTGCCACACGGCGTCGGTGTGGGACAAGAAAGCGCAGGCCAACACGCCGAAGCTGATGGCCTTCATGAACAAGTTCGGCTGCGTCACCGGACGCGACCCGAAGGGCGTCTATCACCCGATGACGGACGTCATCCACAAGGTGCTGAACGACATCACCGTCGACGACCGGGCGATCATCATCGGCGGCGACTCGCATACCCGAATGTCCAAGGGCGTTGCCTTCGGCGCCGATTCGGGCACCGTCGCGCTGGCGCTGGCCACCGGTCAGGCGAGCATTTCCGTGCCTGAATCCGTCAAGGTCACCTTCAAGGGCCACATGGCCGATCACATGGATTTCCGCGACGTCGTCCACGCAACGCAGGCGCAGATGCTGGCGCAGTTCGACGGCGAGAACGTCTTCCAGGGCCGCATCATCGAGGTGCACATCGGCACGCTGCTCGCCGACCAGGCCTTCACCTTCACCGACTGGACGGCGGAAATGAAGGCCAAGGCATCGATCTGCATTTCCAACGACGAAACGCTGATCCAATCGCTCGAGATCGCCAAGTCGCGCATCCAGGTGATGATCGACAAGGGCATGGAGATCGAATCGGGGATGCTTCAGGGCCTCATCGACAAGGCCGACAAGCGTATCGCCGAGATCAAATCCGGCGCCGCGCCCGCCCTCAAGCCGGACGACAACGCCAAGTATTTCGCCGAGGTCGTCGTCGATCTCGACCAGATCAACGAGCCGATGATCGCCGATCCCGACGTCGACAACATCGATGTCGCGAAGCGTTACACGCACGACACCATCCGCCCGATTTCGTATTACGGCGGCGACAAGAAAGTCGACCTCGGCTTCGTCGGTTCGTGCATGGTGCACAAGGGCGATCTCAGCATCGTCGCGCAGATGTTCCGCAATCTCGAGAAGGCCAACGGAAAGATCGAGTTCCATGCGCCGCTGGTGGTCGCGCCGCCGACCTACAACATCGTCGACGAGCTCAAGGCCGAGGGCGACTGGGAAATCCTGCAGAAATACGCAGGCTTCGAGTTCGACGATTCCCATCCCAAGACCGAGGCCCGGACGAAGTACGAGAACACGCTCTATCTGGAACGCCCGGGCTGCAACCTCTGCATGGGCAATCAGGAAAAGGCGGAAAAGGGCGACACCGTGATGGCGACCTCGACCCGCCTGTTCCAGGGACGGGTCGTCGCTGATTCCAGCGAAAAGAAAGGCGAGTCGCTCTTGGCGTCGACCCCGGTCGTGGTGCTGTCGACGATCCTCGGCCGGACACCGAGCATCGACGAATACAAGTCGGCGGTTGCCGGAATCAACCTGACGACGTTCGCACCCCCGCTGTCATAAGTTCGGATTTTTGGCGCCGCGCTCGGCTCAGGCGATGTCCCTGAGTTCCTCGGCGCGTTGCAGATCGACCGAGACCAGTTGCGAGACGCCGCGCTCCGCCATGGTGACGCCGAACAGGCGGTCCATGCGCGCCATGGTCATGCGGTGGTGGGTGATGATCAGGAACCGCGTGCGCTTGGATTTGGACATCTCTTCCAACAGCTTGCAGAAGCGGTCGACGTTGGCGTCATCCAAGGGCGCGTCGACTTCGTCCAGCACGCAGATCGGGGCCGGGTTCACCAGGAACACCGCAAACAGCAAGGAGAGCGCCGTCAGCGCCTGCTCCCCGCCCGAAAGCAAGGAGAGCACTTGCATCTTCTTGCCGGGCGGGCTGGCCATGATCTCCAGGCCGGCGTCCAGCGGGTCGTCCGATTCGGTCAGTGCCAGATGCGCCTGTCCGCCGCCGTACAGCCTGACGAACAGTTCCTGGAAGTGCCTGTCCACTTCCTTGAACGACGCCAGCAGGCGCGAACGGCCCTCGCGGTTGAGCTCGGAAATGCCCTGGCGCAGCTTCTCGATGGCGGCAATCAGGTCGTCACGCTCGGTGCCGAGCGTGTCGATCTGTTCCTGCATTTCGGTCGCTTCCTGCTCGGCGCGCAGGTTGACCGGGCCCATGGTCTCGCGCTCACGGTGCAGGCGCTCGACCTTCTTCTCGGTGGCGTCCAGGTCGGGCAACGGCTTCTCGGGATTGAGGCCCGACATCTCGAACAGCGCGTCGGGTGAAACCGACAAACGATCCGCGATGCGTTCGGAAAGCCCGAAGCTCGCCTGGCTGGCGTTTTCCACCGCGCCCTCGGCGCGCACCCGGTTCTCGCGCGCCTGATTGAGGGCCGTCTCGGCGTCGCGCAAGAGGCCGTCGGCCTCGCGCAGTCCGTTCTCGGCCGTTTGCAGGGCGTTGGCGGCGTCGTTGCGCTTGGTCTCGGAGTCCGAGAGCGCATCCAGCAGCGCCTGATGGCGTTCCTTCAGCGCGTCCGGCGCTGCCCGCAGGCGCTCGAGTTCCTCACTCAACTGGTCGCGGCGCAGTTCCAGTTCTTCCAACTGCCGCGCCGATTCCGCCTGGCGCCGTTCCCAGGACTGCAACTCGGTGGCAATCATCTGCAGCCGCTCCGCGCGTTCGCGCGCCAGCCGCTCCAGGCTTTCGTGCCGGGTGCGGCATTCGACCTGATGCGTGCGCCGCTCGGCCAGTTCGCCGCGCTGGCGCATGATCTCTTCGCGCTCGCCCTCCGGGTCGGGCAATTCGGCGCGCTCTTGCTCCGCCTGGGCCAGGGCCTCGGCGGCTTCGTTCAAGTCGGTGCCGTTGCTCTCGGCGGCCTCGATCAGGGCGGCGACGCGCGACGAATGGGCGCTGGCGCGTTGCTTCACTTCCGCCAGGCGATCGCGCACGGCATTGAGCGCGGTCTCGGCTTCGCCGACGGCGCCGCGCGCCGCCTTCTCGGCCTCGCGCGCCGCCGTCTCGGCTTCGCGCGCGGCGTCGCGGCGGCGTTCGGCCTCGGCCGCTTCGGCCCGGCGCGCCGACAACTGGCCGCGCAATTCGGCCAACCGGTTGCGTTGCTCCAGGCGCGTGGCCGCAGGCGTCGCGGCCTCCGACGAGACCGTGAAGCCGTCCCAGCGCCAGAGCCCGCCCTGGCGGCTCACCAGCCGTTGACCTTGTTTCAGGTCGCGAGACAGCGTGATCGCCTCGGCGTCGGTCTCGGTGACGCCGACCTGGGCCAGGCGGCGGGCCAGGGCCTGCGGTGCGCGCACCACCTCGTTCAGGGGCTTGGCACCCATGGGGAGCGCGGGGGCGCCATCCATCGCCGGCAGCGTACGCCAGTGCGTCGGCGCCGCCTCGTCGGTGGGGGACGAGAGATCGTCGCCGAGCGCCGCGCCCAGCGCCGCCTCGAAGCCGGGCGTCACGTCGAGGGCGTCGATGACTGGCGGGAACAGGTCGTTCTCGACCGTCGCCAGCACCTTCTCCAAGGCACGTTCCTCGGCCTGCAATTCGGTCACCTTGGCCTGCGCTTCGTGCAGCCCGGTGACGGCGGTGCGGGCCATATCCTCGGCTTCCGCGCGGCCGGTTTCGGCCTTGGCAAGCGCATCGCGGCGGTCCATCAGGTTGCCCTGGTGATGACCGAGCGCGGCTTCCGCCTCGTTCAACTCGCCGGCGTCGGGGCTGTCGGCCTCGAGGGCGAGTTTCTGGGCGTCGATCTCCTCGGCGCGGGCTTGCAGCCGGTCGCGGCGCTGGGTCAGTTCGGTGATGCGCCTGGCCAGGCTGTCGCGCCTGGCCTCGATGCCGGCGACCTTCTCGGTCAGCGCCGTCACCGCCGCCTCGATCTTCTCGACGGCCTGATTGGCCTCGGCGAGGTCGCTGGCCGCCGTCTCGCGCGCTTCCACTTCACCGTCACGCGCGGCATCGATCTCGGTGCGTTCGTTGTTCAGGCGCTCGATGGCCGCCGTGGCGTCACTGGCGATGGTGCGCTCGCGTTCGGAATCGGCATTGACCTGCTCGAGCCGTGCCGCCGTCTGTTCGGTGGCGTCTCGGATGCGCCGCTCTTCTTCTTCCAGGCCTTCACGCGCCACGGTGAGGCGGTGCAGTTCCGCCGCCGCTTCCGCTTCCGCCTGGCGCAGTGCCGGGATCACCTCGGCGCGCTCGGCCTGCTGCTTGGCGGCGTGGGCTGCGTGGCCGGTCAGTTCGCCGACCTGGGAATCGATGGTGCGCAGCTTCTCTTCCGCCGCCGCCAACTGCTCGCCGGCCTGCTTCCACAGGATGTGGAACATGGTCGCCTCGGCGGTGCGGATGTGGTCGGAGAGGTTGCGGTAGCGGGTCGCCTGGCGGGACTGCTTCTTGAGGCCCTGCAACTGGGTGTCGAGCGTGACGAGGATGTCATCCAGGCGCTCCAGGTTGGTCTCGGCGCCACGCAACCTGAGTTCCGCTTCGTGGCGACGCGAATGCAGGCCGGTGATGCCGGCGGCCTCTTCCAGGAGGCCGCGCCGCTCGGTCGGCTTGGCGTTGATCAAGGCACCGATGCGGCCTTGGCTGACCAGCGCCGTGGAGCGCGCGCCGGTGGCCGAATCGGCGAACAGCAGTTGCACGTCGCGGGCCCGGACCTCGTTGCCGTTGACCCTGTAGTTGGATCCCCGGTCGCGCTCGATGCGGCGCGAAACCTCCAACTCGTCGGCGTCGTTGAACTGCGCCGGCGCCGAGCGCTCGCCGTTGTCGAGCGTCAGCACCACCTCGGCGACGTTGCGCGGCGGGCGGTTGGCAGTGCCACCGAAGATGACGTCTTCCATGCCGGAGCCGCGCATCTGCTTGGCCGACGTCTCGCCCATGGCCCAGCGGAGCGCCTCCACCAGGTTGGATTTGCCGCAGCCGTTGGGGCCGACGACGCCGGTCAGGCCGAGCTCGATCGGGAGCTCGGTGTTCTCGACGAAGGACTTGAAGCCCGAGAGGCGGAGTTTGTTGAATTCCAGCAAGGGACGTTTGGCCTTTCCGTGATTATGTTATTGCGCCTTCTTGAGCGCCGCTTCGATGGCGTCCTTGAAGGTGGCGTAGGGTTGCGAGCCGGAGATCTTCTCGCCGTTGACCAGGAACGACGGGGTCGAGTTGATGCCGTGTTCCTCGCTGGCGGCGCCGGCGGTCTTCTGGATATGGTCGATCAGGTTCTGCTGTTTCAGGCAGGCGTCCACATCGTCACCCGATAGGCCGCCGAAGCGCGCGATCTTCTTCAAGGCTTCCAGCGGATTTTCAGCACGCGACCATTGTGCCTGGGCGCGGAAGAAGATGTCGACAAAGCCCATATAGCGGGCCGGACCGGCACAGCGCGCGATCATCGATGCCGCCAGCGCAGGCGTGCCCAGCGGGAAATCGTTGAAGATCAGCTTCACCTTGCCGGTATCAATGTAGTCCTTCTTGATCTGCGGCAGGGTCCCGTGATGGAAGTGCGCGCAATGGGGACAACCGAGCGAGGCGTACTCCTGGATCGTCACCGGTGCGTCGGCATTGCCCATGACGGCGGGCTTGATGGCTTCCTCGAACGGCACGATGTCGGCGCCGGCCGGTGCGGCCAGGGCCAAGCCGGCGACGGTCAAGACAGCGGTCAAAAAACGTTTCATTGGCAAATATCGTAACAAGGAAGCCTCCTAGCCACTAGATGTTGGTGAATATAGAATCGTGAAAAGCGCCGAGTCGACTCCTTTTCACAGCGAGTTTTCCCCAGGCTGGGGACTGATCGCGGCCGAAGCCGGGAGCCGATCGTCAGGAATCGCTGCCGCGGCCGGCCATGGCCTGGCCCAGGCGCTCCAGAGCGGCGCGCAATTCCGGGTCTTCGACGTTGCCCAGCGTTTCCGACAGTGCCCGCGCCTGTTCCGGTGTCGGGGGCGGTAGGGGCTTTCTTGCCTTGGCCGTCTGGGTGGGCAACGGGCCATGGATGTAGCGCAGCCGCGCCACCGCGCGGTAGCCGAAGTGGCTGTTGATGCGTTCCACCAACTGCGGTTCCAGGTGCTGCAACTGCGTCGCCATGGCTGAATTGTCGACGCGCAGGTGTAAGAGCCCACCGGTGCGTTCGCGGTTCGGGTAGCTGATGCGGTCGGGCTGGCTGTGCTTGGCGATGGCGTCTCCAACGATCGCCGCCCAGTCGCGCGCAATGGTGCCTTCGGCCATGCCGCGCCGGCCGAACACCGGCTTGGTCAACCGCCCGACGCTCTTGGAAAGCAGTTCGGTGCGGTTGCGCCGTTCCTGAGTTCGTCGGGGTGGGTAACTGGGCTGTTTGGCCATGGTGGCCCATGGTAGGCTCCGCCCCGCCGATAGACAACAAGGACCGCGCGCCGCCGATGACCCCCGACGCGACCCCCGACGCGACCCCCGCCGCCCGCCTGCTGGACTGGTACGACGCCAACGCCCGGATGCTGCCCTGGCGCGCGCGGCCCGGCGAAACGGCGGACCCGTATCGCGTCTGGCTCTCGGAAGTGATGCTGCAACAAACCACGGTAGCCACGGTGACGCCGCATTTCGGCGAATTTGTGGCACGTTGGCCAAGCGTCGAGGATTTGGCGCGGGCGGAACTGGACGAGGTACTGCACGCCTGGCAGGGCCTCGGCTATTATTCCCGGGCGCGCAACCTGCACAAATGCGCCGGCGTCGTCGCCGACGAACTGGGTGGGCGCTTTCCCGACAGCGAGGCTGAACTGGCGAAATTGCCGGGCATCGGTCCCTACACGGCGGCGGCGGTGGCGGCCATTGCGTTCGGCCGAAAGGCGACGCCGGTGGACGGCAATATCGAACGCGTGGTGGCGCGGCTGCATGTCGTACCCGAGCCGATGCCGGCCGCGAAGCCGGAAATCCGCCGCCTGGCGGAAACGCTGACGCCCGATCAACGCGCCGGCGATTTCGCCCAGGCGATGATGGACCTGGGCGCGACGATCTGTCGGCCGAAGGCGCCTCGCTGCGAGGCCTGTCCGCTGGCATCCGGCTGCCGCGCCTTGGCCACCGGGGACCCCGATCGCTATCCGATACGCGCGGCGAAGAAACCGCGTCCAACCCGGCACGGCACGGTCTATTGGCTGGTACGGCCGGACGGCGCGGTGCTGGTACGGCGGCGGGCGGAAGAGGGCTTGCTCGGCGGCATGATGGAGTTCCCGTCGACGCCTTGGACGGAAGTGCCGCCGGATGACGATGACATTACCCGGCACGCGCCGGCCACCGCTGCATGGCGCGAACTGCCGGGCAGAGTCGAGCACGTCTTTACCCATTTTCGCCTGTTGCTGACGGTTACGGCCGGCGAGGCAGCAGATGCAGACGTGCCGGATGGGCGCTGGTCCCGACCCAGGGACTTCCACGCCTTGGCCCTGCCGATGGTGATGAAGAAGGTGGCGCGCCTGGTGGTGGCGGCCGATCAGGAATCGTAGGAGATCAGCGCGTCGAACGGCATCGACAGCTTGTCGCGGCCGCCCAGGAAGGTGAGTTCGATGATGCAGGCGGCGCCGACCACCTCGGCGCCGACCTTGCCGAACAGATCGACGGAGGCCTCCATGGTACCGCCCGTTGCCAACAGGTCGTCGAGGATCACCACGCGCTGTCCGGGATGCACGGCGTCGTCCTGGATCTCGATGGTGTCGGTGCCGTATTCCAAATCGTATTCGTGCGAGATGGTGCCGCCCGGCAGCTTGCCTTTCTTGCGCACCATTGTGAAGCCGAGGCCGAGGCGCGACGCCAGCGGCGCCGCAACCAGGAAGCCGCGCGATTCGATGCCGGCCAGAATGTCCGGTTGATGGCGCGACACCGTCCTGGCGAGCCTGGCCAGCGCCACCTGCCATGCGTCCGGGTGCGCCAGCAGGGTGGAGATGTCGTAAAACAGAATGCCGGGCTTGGGGAAATCCGGGATCGATCGAATGTATTCCTTGAGGTCCATCTGGGCTCGCTCTTCGTCGGTTGCGGTGATGCATCCTAGCCGCGCCTATCGGCATCGGCAACAAACCGGCGCTCGCCGAGGCAATTGTGCATGCAACAGATGTTTCATCCACAATGCTTCCGTTGCATTTTGTTTCAACCTTTGCCAAGCTGGCGGCAACGAAACCAAAAGATGACCACGGGGATGGATTACTCGGCTCTTTCGCAAGCCATCGCGGACGGCTTTCCGGGCTTGAGCCCGCAGCTTCAGCGTGCCGCGCGCCATGTCCTCGACCGGCCGGACGACGTGGCGCTGATGTCCATGCGTGGCCTGGCGGCCAAGGCCGGCGTGCACCCGACCACCATGGTGCGGCTGGCGAAACATTTCAGCTTCGAGAGCTTCAACGATTTCCGCGCACCCTTCCAGAAGCGGCTGCGCGGCCACACGTCGGATTACGCCAGGCGGGCCCGGCAACTGCAGACCCGTGCCGGCGGCGCGCAGGACCTTGTCGCCGACGTCATGGAAAAGGGGCTCGGCAACCTGCGCCATTCGTTCGAGATCAACGGTGCCGAACGCTTCACCGCCGCCGCAGAAACCATCCTCTCGGGCGCCAGGGTGTTCGTTGCCGGCCTGCGCAGTTGCTATCCGGTGGCCTTCTATTTCCACTATGTCTACCGGGTGTTCCGCGACAATGCCGTACTGCTGCACGGCCATGGCGGCACCTTCACCGACGAGTTGCGTTCGTTCACCAAGCAAGATGTGCTGGTCGCCGTCAGTTTCGATCCCTACAGCCGCGAGACCGTGGCGGCGGTGGATTTTGCGCACCGCGCCGGCGGGTCGTCAGTGGTGATCACCGACAGCCTGGTGTCGCCGATCGCACGCCAGGCCAAGCAGGTCTTGTTGATCGAAAACGAGAGCCCGTCCTTCTTTCATTCCGTGGCGCCGGCGATGGCCGCCACCGAAGCGCTGATGGCGCTGATGGTGGCGCGTGGCGGCAAAAGCGCGTTGGACGCCATTTCCGACAGCGAGGCGCATCTCGAACGGATCAATGCCTATTGGAAACGAGCCGCCGGGAGCGGCGATTTGAGGGAGACACAAACCCCATGACCACTCAACACGAAACCCATGTGTTTCATCGACAACTGGGCAAGGACATGCCCTGCGCCGTCGGCGGCGAGGGCGCGTACCTGCGCGACTCGGACGGCAAGCTCTATCTCGATGCGTCCGGAGGCGCCGCAGTCTCGTGCCTGGGGCACGGCGACAGGGACGTCATTGACGCGATCAAGGCACAGTTGGACAAGCTGGCCTTCGCGCATACCGGTTTCTTCACCTCCGAGCCGGCGGAGAAGCTGGCGGACCTGCTGGCCGAGTCGGCACCGGGCGATCTCTCCATGGTCTATTTCCTGTCCGGCGGTTCGGAAGCCATCGAGGCGGCACTGAAGATGGCGCGCCAGTATCACCTGGAAACGGGTGAGCCAAGCCGCACCAAGTTCATCGCCCGGCGCCAGAGCTATCACGGCAACACCGTGGGCGCGCTCTCGGTCGGCGGCAACGTCTGGCGGCGCGAGCCGTTCAAGGAAATGCTGATCGAGGTCAGCCACATCGCGCCCTGCTATGCCTACCGCGACCGCCGGGATGACGAGACCGAGGTCGAGTACGGCCGTCGCATCGCCGATGAACTGGAAACGGAAATCCTGCGCTTGGGGCCCGGCAACGTCGCCGCCTTCATTGCCGAGACCGTCGGCGGCGCCACCGCCGGCGTGCTGCCGCCGGTGGAGGGTTACTTCAAACGCATCCGCGAGATTTGCGACAAGTACGGGGTGTTGCTGATCCTTGACGAGGTCATGTGCGGCATGGGCCGTACCGGCACGCTGTTCGCCTGCGAGCAGGACGGCATCGTCCCCGACATCGTCTGTATCGCCAAGGGGCTGGGCGCGGGCTACCAGCCGATCGGCGCAGCCATCGCGTCGGACAAAGTCTACCGCGCCTTTAACGAAGGCAGCGGCCTGTTCCAGCACGGCCATACCTATCTTGGCCATGCCGCCGCCTGTGCCGCGGGCCTGGCGGTGCAGACCAAGATCCGGGACCAGGGGCTGCTCGCCCAGGTTCGCGAACGCGGCCAGCAATTGACCGAACGCCTGCTCGAGCGGTTCGGCAACCATCCGCACATCGGCGACATCCGTGGCCGCGGCCTGTTCCAGGCGATCGAACTGGTCGCCGACCGCGCCAGCAAGGAGCCCTTCGATCCGAAGCTCAAGCTCAATGCGCGGATCAAGGCGCTGGCCATGCAGAACGGGTTGATCTGTTATCCAGGCGGCGGCACCGCCGACGGGGCGCGCGGCGACCATGTATTGCTGGCGCCGCCCTTCATCGTCACGCCGGAGCAGTTGGACGAGCTCACCGACAAACTCGGCAAATCCGTTGATGCGGCGTTGGCCGAAGCCGGGTTATGATGCAATCTAATCGTATGTTACAAATGACAGACCAGTTTCGAGCCGTACGGCCATGCGCAAGGACGGAGACTTCCCCGTCCGGCCAGACGGTTTCGCCCGCCGGGATCACCTGCGGAACCAATGGCCGGGCGGTTGCCGCGCGGCTTCCGGTGGCGGTATCGGCGACATTCCGTTCCGTCGCCACCGGCAAGAACCGCCAGGTTCACGCGCAACACACGAAAAGAGACGTTAACTTCACATGGAGGAAAGACGATGACCTTTAAAAAGGTTTTGATTGGCACTTTTGCCATTGCCGGGCTTGCCCTGGCCTCGGGCGCGGCCGACGCGGCGCCGAAAAAGCAGTTCATTTCCATCGGCACCGGCGGTGTCACCGGCGTCTACTACCCGACCGGCGGCGCCATCTGCCGTCTGGTGAACAAGGGCCGCAAGGCGCATGGCGTGCGTTGCTCGGTCGAATCGACCGGCGGTTCCGTCTACAACATCAACACCATTCGCGCCGGTGAACTGGACATGGGCGTCGCCCAGTCCGACTGGCAGTATCACTCCTATAACGGCACGTCCAAGTTCAAGGACCAGGGCCCGTTCAAGGCGCTGCGCGCGGTGTTCTCGGTGCACGCCGAACCGGTCAGCATCGTTGCCCGCAAGGATTCCGGCATCAAGACGGTCGACGACCTGGCTGGTAAGCGCGTCAACATCGGCAACCCGGGTTCCGGTACCGAAGCGACCTGGAACGTCATGTGGTCGGCCATGGGCAAGACCAACGGCGATCTCAAGCTCGCCGCGCAGATGAAGTCGGCGGAAACGCCGGCGGCGCTCTGCGACAACAAGATCGACGCCTTCTTCTGGCTGGTCGGCAACCCGGCTGCGCTCAACAAGGAAGCCACCACCACTTGTGACGCGGTGTTCGCCACCGTCGACAACGCCGCCATCGCCAAGCTGGTGAAGGACAATCCCTTCTACCGCTACGCCACGATCCCGGGCGGCATGTACCGCGGCAACCCCGACGACATCCGCACCTTCGGCGTCGGCGCGACCTTCGTCAGCTCCACGCGGACTCCGGAATACACGGTCTACCATGTGGTGAAGTCGGTGTTCGACAACTTCGACGCCTTCAAGAAGCTGCACCCGGCGTTCGGCACGCTGAAGGAAAGCGAAATGATCAAGGACGCGCTTTCCGCGCCGCTGCACGACGGTGCCGTGAAGTACTACAAGGAACGCGGCTGGATGTAATCCGGCTTCCGGTGGCGGAGGAGGCGACTCCTCCGCCATCGCCTTTATTTCATTTATTTTTACTAGCCATTTCATTTGATCGATTTCGGGCGCCACCGCATGCAGCGTTGCGCGCCTTTTGCGAAAAGGGAATGATGTAACGATTAGGGATCCTGGTCCGGGTAAAAACGAGAACGAGGGCCGGCGCATATCGCTGGTGGACCATGCCGAGGAGAGAAAAACAATGAGCGACCAGCAAGTCGACAAGGCCGACGGGCCGGTGAGCAGTCACGACGATCTCCAGGACATGATCGCCGAGGCGGATACCGGCGGAAGAAACCCGACCGGCATTCCCAAGTACATCCTCTGGTACGTGCCGTTGATCTGGGCGCTGTTCCAACTTTGGATCGTCTCGCCGTTCCCCTACATCGTCGACATCGGCTTGTGGAACTCGACGGAGCAGCGCTCGATCCACCTCGCTTTCGCCGTGTTCCTGGCGTTCACGGCCTTCCCGACCTTCAAGAATTCGCCACGCACCTACATTCCCATCCAGGACTGGGTGATGGCCTTGGGCGCCGCGTTCTGTGCCGCTTACATCTTTCTCTTCTACCGCGAGTTGGCGGACCGTCCGGGCCTGCCGACGCAGACCGACATCTACGTCTCCATCGCCGGCATTCTGTTCGTGCTGGAAGCGACGCGCCGCGCGCTCGGCCCGCCCCTGATGATCGTCGCCGTCGTGTTCCTGGCCTACACCTTCCTCGGCCCCTACATGCCCGAGATGATCGCGCATCAGGGCGCCAGCCTGGCCAAGGGCATGTCGCACTTCTACCTGACCACCGAAGGCCTGTTCGGCATCGCGCTCGGCGTCTCCACCTCGATGGTGTTCCTGTTTGTGCTGTTCGGCTCGCTGCTGGAGAAGGCCGGCGCCGGTAACTATTTCATCCGCGTCGCCTTCGCCCTGATGGGCCACATGCGCGGCGGGCCGGCCAAGGCGGCCGTGGTTTCGTCGGGCCTGACGGGGCTGGTTTCCGGTTCCGCCATTGCCAACGTGGTGACCACCGGCACCTTCACCATCCCGCTGATGCGCAAGGTCGGGTTCTCGGCTGAAAAGGCCGGCGCCGTCGAGGTCGCGTCGTCGACCAACGGCCAGTTGACGCCGCCGATCATGGGCGCGGTGGCCTTCCTGATGGTCGAGTATGTCGGCATCACCTATATCGAGGTGATCAAGCACGCCGCCCTGCCGGCGCTGATCTCCTACATGGCGCTGGTCTATATCGTTCACCTGGAAGCCTGTAAGGCGGACATGAAGGGCCTGCCGCGCAAGTACGTGACGCCGTTCATGACCAGCCTGACGTCGTTCCTGGCGACATTCGTCGGCCTCGCTGTTCTTTGCGCCGGCATGTATTACGGCTTCGGCTGGATGAAAGGCGCCTTCGGCGATGCGACGCCCTGGATCGCGGCGGTGTTCGTTGCCGTGGTCTATATCGGCCTGATCAAGTATTCGGCCAACTTCCCGAATCTCGACACGTCCATGGAAATCACCGAATTGCCGCCGCCCGGCCCGACCATCAAGGCGGGGCTGTTCTATCTGGTGCCGGTGTTCCTGCTGGTCTGGTGCCTGACCGTCGAACGCCTGTCGCCGGGCCTGTCGGCCTTCTGGGCGACGGCCTTCATGCTGTTCATCCTGCTCACCCAAAAGCCGCTGAAGGCAATCTTCCGCCAGACCGGCGCCGAATTGGGCGGCGAGATTCGCGAAGGCTTCTTCGACCTCTTGGACGGCATGGTCGCCGGTTCGCGCAACATGATCGGCATCGGCGTCGCCACGGCGACCGCCGGTCTCGTCGTCGGCGCGGTGACGCTCACGGGTGTCGGCCAGGTGCTGTCGGAAGTGGTCGAATACATCTCCGGCGGCTACGTGCTGTTGATGCTGATCTTCACCGCGGTGCTCAGCCTGATCCTCGGCATGGGGCTGCCGACGACCGCCAACTACATCGTCGTCTCCAGCCTGATGGCGCCGGTGATCGTCACCGTCGGCGCCCAGAACGGCCTGATCGTGCCATTGGTGGCGGTGCATATGTTCGTCTTCTACTTCGGCATCCTCGCGGACGACACGCCACCCGTTGCCATGGCCGCCTTCGCGGCGGCGGCGATATCCGGCGGCGACCCGATCCGCACCGGTATCCAGGGTTTCACCTACGATATCCGTACCGCGATCCTGCCGTTCCTGTTCATCTTCAACACCGAACTGCTGATGATCGGCATCGAGAGCTGGTATCACCTGCTGGGAACCATCATAACGGCGATCATCGCGATGCTATTGTTTGCGGCGGGGACACAGGGATTCTTCATATCCAAGAGCCGACTTTGGGAATCCCTGGCTCTGATCCTCGTCGCCTTCACCCTGTTCCGGCCGGGATTCTGGATGGATTATCTCTATCCGCCGCTGGAAACCGTGCCGCCCGCGCAGGTCTTCCAGATCGCCGAGAAACTGCCCGACAACGCCCAAATCCGTATTCAGGTGAAGGGCGAGGACCTGGAGGGCCGCGAGGTCGACAAGGTCGTCATGCTACCGGTCGGCGCACCCGGGCCCGGGGTCGAGCGGCTGAAGTCGGCGGGCCTGGAACTTCGCGAGGAGGAAGGCAAGGTGATCGTCGACAACGTCGTCTTCGGCTCCACCGCCGAACGCCAAAAGATCGACCTCGATTACGAGATCGCCAGCGTCCAGGTGGAGGCCGACCGGCCGCCGAAACAGTTGTTCTACATCCCGGCGATCCTGCTGTTCCTGGTGATCGTGGTGATCCAGCGCCGCCGCCGCGACAAAGGCGACGGCAGCGCCCCGGTCACCGCGGCGCAAACGGCCTGACGCGAAGGAGAGCGATCATGTACCAGAACATTCTTCTCGCCGTCGATCTGAACGATCAAAGCTCCTGGCAGCGCGCGCTTCCGCAGGCCGTCGAGATGTGCTCGGCCGGGAGCACCAAGCTGCACGTCATTACCGTGGTGCCGGATTTCGGCATGTCCATCGTGTCGAGCTACTTCCCGGAAGGTTACGAGAAGGAAGTCGGCGCCAAGGTGATGGGGAACCTGAAGGCCTTCGTTGCGGAGCATGTGCCGGACGGTATCTCGGTGCAGCATATCGTCGGCAGCGGCAACGTCTACGAAGCGATCCTGAAGACCGCCGACGAGGTCAAGGCCGACCTCATCGTCATCGCCGCGGGGCGGCCGGACCTGAAGGAGTTTCTGCTCGGCCCCAACGCCGCCCGGGTGGCGCGCCACGCCGACGTTTCGGTGCTTATCGTCCGCTGATCGGCTTGGCCGCCGGCAGGTTATCCGGCTCGCCGATCTCGCGCCAGATTTCGTATTCCTCGCGGAACCGCGTCAGCGACTGCCAGGCGCGGTCGAAGTCGCCGCTATCCTTGCGCTTGGCCGCGACCACCTCGATCCAGGCGCCTTCCAGGGCGGCGATGATCTCGGGCGGCCAGGTTTCAATCGCAACGCCGTCGGCGGTCAGCACCTTCAGTGCCTGGAACTGCGCCGCCTCGCTTTCGGCCAGGCCGCGCCGCACGTTGTCACCGCAGATGGCCGAGAGCTGGCTCTGCTCGGCCGCCGGCAGGGCGTCCCAGGCGCCTTGATTGACGATCAGCGTCAGCAGCGTCGCCGGCTGGTGCCAGCCCGGGAAATAGTAATGCCGCGCCATGCGGTGAAGCTCCAGGCGCAAATCGATGGACGGCTGCGCCGCTTCCGCCGCATCGATCATGCCGCGCTCCAGCGCCACGAAGACGTCACCCTCGGCGATGGGCATGACCTCGACCCCGATCTGGCGCAGCACCTCGCCGCCAAGGCCGGTCATGCCGACACGCAGTGATTTCAATTGTTCGAGCGAATGCACCGGGGTGCGGAACCAGCCCGAACCCTCCGGCGCGAGCAGCCCGCAGGGTAGCGCCCTGACGCCCAGGTCGGTGAAGACTTCCTGCATGATCTCGCCGCCTTCGGTCTCGATCCAGGACAGGTATTCCTGGATCGGCGGCCCGAACGGGAAGGCCGAGAACAGGTGCAGCGCCGGATTGCGTTTGGCCCACAGCGACGGCGTCGCGAATGCCGCTTCGATGGCGCCGGAGCGGACCGCATCGAAGGCGGCCTCGGGGGAGACCAGGGTGCCGGGTTCGAAGAACTCGACCTGCAGGCGCCCGGCCGATGTCTTCCAGATTTCCGCCTCGACCCGTTTGCCCAGTTTGCCGAGCTCCGCCAGCGTGCTGGCATAGGCGCTGGCCATGCGCCAGCGGACCCGGTCCGGGCGGTTCGGCAGCGGCTCGGGTCTGGGTGCACCGGCGGCGCGAACGGGCGGTCGTTCCGGCAGCGGTTGGCGCGGCGCGCCGCGCACACCGATGGCCGTCGGGTGCGCCGATGTGCTCCCGCCGGCGCGCTCGGCGGTATCCTGCACCGGAAGCTTCAGGCGCGGAGCCACCACGGTGGTGCCGACGACGATGCCGACCACCACCCCCACCACGATACCGACGATGAGATTGCGCATGTCACCCGTTGCCCCGTCGTTTGGTGCTTTCGGCACCGTTCGGACCCTTTCGACGGGACTATGCCGCGATGGCGCCAGCCTGGCAATTCTCGATCGACGGAGAGCAACCCATGCATGTGCCCGCGTTTCATTTTTACTTCTTGACCTGTTATTTGATCCGGGCTTTGGTAACCCCCTAAAACAAAACAATTTCAGCGTCGGGAGCGCTGTATCTGGGACGGGTTCGCTTGCGAATCCGAGTCACGCATCCAAGGGAGGATTCTCAATGAAGACCTATCTCAAAACCCTGGCCCTCGCGGCCGTGGGCGCCGCCTTCGTCACCGCCGGCGCCGGCGCCGCCGACCTGCCGAAAAAAATGACCTGGTCGGCCTATGGCACCACGTCTTCGGGCTACGCGGCGTCGATCGCCATCGGCAACATGCTGAAGAAGCGCCATGGCACCTCGATCCGGGTGATTCCCGGCAAGAACGACATTTCCCGCATGGCACCGCTTCGTGACGGCAAGATCGATTTCTGTGCCTGCGGCGCGGCCGTCTACATGGGCCAGGAAGGTGCCTTCCTGTTCGCCGACGAGGCCTGGGGCCCGCAGCCGCTGCGCCTCGCCATGACCGCGCTCGGCGCCAACAACCTGGCCGTCGCGGTCGCCGCCGACGCCGGCATCAAGACGCTGGCCGACCTCAAGGGAAAGCGTATCGCCTGGGTCAAGGGCGGTGATGCGCTGAATTGGAACGTCGCCGCGCACCTGGCTTTTGCCGGTCTTACCTGGGACGACGTCACCAAGGTCACCGTGTCGGGCTTCGCCGCGTCCTTCGACGCCATCATCAACGGCCAGGCCGACGCCGCCTTTACCTCGACCGTGTCGCCGGTGACCAAGAAGCTCGCCGCCTCGCTGCGCGGCCTCCACTGGCCGCCGTTGCCGCACGATGACGCGGAAGGCTGGAAGCGCGCCCAGGGCGTGTCGCCGATCTACCTGAAGAACGTCGGTACATCTGGCACCAATATGTCCAAGGAAACGCCGCACATCGGCGCCACCTATCCTTACCCGATCCTGGTCTCCAACGCCGATATGAGCGCCGACGTGGTCTACGAGTTGGTCAAGTCGATGGTCGAGAACTTCGACGACTACAAGGACGGCGCCAAGGGTGCCGCCGGTTGGGCGATCGCGAACCAGAAGATGCAGTGGGCGCTTCCCTACCACGACGGCGCCATCCGCTATTGGAAGGAAAAGGGCATCTGGTCCGACGCCGCGCAGGCGCACAACGACAATCTGGTAAAACGCCAGGGCGTCATCCAGTCCGCCTGGAAGGCCTACAAAGCCTCCGCCGCGGGCGCGCCCGCGGAAGCCTACAAAGCCGGCTGGATGAAGGCCCGGGCGGCTGCGTTGAAGCAGGCGGGCATGCCGACGGTCTTCAACTAGGGTTTCGGCTTCGGCCGGCCTGAAAAGGTGAATACCACGATGCAAGTGGACGAGCCGGCGAGCGCGGAAATCCGCTATCGCCGGCTCGGTCCCGTTTGGCGGGCGGCGCTGTTGTCGAGTGCCGTCATCTCCTTCTCGCTCGGCCTCTACAAGGCCTTTAACCTCGGCAATACCTTCGGTTACGTCATCATCGACAACCAGTATTTCTACGCCATCCTGGCGGTGCTGTTGCCGTTGGCGTTTTTCGTCTTTCCCGCGACCCCGAAAAGCCCGCTCGACCGGGTTCCATGGTACGACGTGGTGCTGACGCTGGTGGCGTTCGCCATTACCGCGACGCTCTGCGGCTTCGCCAATCAGATCGTCGACCTTGGCTGGGAGTACGCGGCGCCCGACCACATGCAATACGTCGGCATCGCGCTCTGGGTCCTGGTGCTGGAAGCGACGCGGCGCGCCGGCGGCAACATCGTCGCCGTCATCATCGGCCTGGTCTCCATCTATCCGCTGTTTGCCGGCTCGCTGCCCGGCATCCTCGAGGGCAGCACAGAGACCCCCGGCGACACGGCGGCCTTTCACGCGCTTTCGACCGAAAGCATCATCGGCATCCCGTTTCGCGCCTTCGCCAATCTGGTGATCGGCTTCCTGATTTTCGGCGTCGCCTTGCAGCATACCGGCGGCGGCAAGTTCTTCATCAACCTGGCCTTCGCGCTGCTGGGCCATGTGCGCGGCGGGCCGGCCAAGGTGGCGATTTTCGCGTCGGGGCTGATGGGCTCCATGAGCGGCAGCGTCATCACCAACGTGCTGACCACCGGCTCCATGTCGATCCCGGCGATGAAGCGCATCGGCTTCCAGCCGCACGTGGCCGGCGGCGTCGAGGCCTGCGCGTCCACCGGCGGCGTGCTGATGCCGCCCGTCATGGGCGCCACCGCCTTCATCATGGCCATCAATCTGGAAGTTCCCTACCGCGACATCGTCATCGCGGCGGTGATCCCCTCGGTACTCTATTTCTTCGCCCTGTTCATGCAGATCGATGCCTATGCGGCGAAGATGAAACTCAAGGGCATCGACCGCGCAGAGTTGCCGTCGGTGAAGGACGTGATGAAGGAGGGCTGGTACTACCTGCTGGTCTTCGCGTTGCTGATCTATTGGCTGATGATCCTGAACCGCGAGGCGCAGGCGCCGTTCTACGCCACCGGACTTCTGATCGTCATCAACCAACTCGTGCCCGGGCACCGCTGGTCGAAGCAGGATTTCATCAAGTTCGTCGAGGGCATCGGCAAGCTGTTCGCCGAACTGGCGGCGGTGCTGGCCGGCGTCGGCCTGATCGTCGGCGCGCTCGCCTACCAGAGCAAGGTCGGCACGCTCGCCTTCGATCTGCTGCAACTGGCCGACAACAACGTCTTGCTGCTGTTGCTCTTGGGGGCGCTCGCCAGCTTCATCATGGGCATCGGCGTCACCGTCACGGTGGCCTATATCATCCTCGCCATCACGCTGGCGCCGGCGCTGACCGATTCCGGCCTCAACGCCATGGGCGTGCACATGTTCATGCTCTATTGGGGGATGCTGTCGTTCATCACACCGCCGGTGGCGCTGGGCGCCTTCGCCGCCGCTTCGCTGGCTGGCGCCAATCCCATGCGCACCGGCGTCGAGGCGACAAAGCTCGGCACCATCATCTATTTCGTGCCGTTCTTCTTTGTCCTCGACCCGGGCCTGATCATGCAGGGCGAGCCGCTGCATATCGCCGGATTGTTCATCGACGCCATGATCGGCGTGGTGATCCTGTCCACCGGCTTGCAGGGCTATCTCTACGGTGTCGGCGATTTAACGCGGCTGGGCGCGCTGCAGTGGCCGCTGCGTCTCGCCCTGATCATCGGCGCGCTGGCGCTGGCCATGCCCGGCTCCAAGGTGATCGGTTTCACCGGCAAGGAGTTGATGGCCATCGGCCTTTCGGCGACGGCCGGCGTCTATCTGCTGTCATGGCTGGCGATGCGGTCCCTGGCCCGCGCCTGACGCCGCCTAAGCAGCGGCCGTCAGGGCGCCGAAGCGTTGCAGATGGTGATCGACGTCGCCGAAGGTGGCCTGAACCACCGAGAGCCGCTTCACGTATTCGCCGAGCACGTATTCATCGGTGACGCCGATGCCGCCGTGCATCTGCACGGCCGCCTCGGAGATGAAGCGCGCGGCGGTGCCGACCTCGACCTTGGCCGCCGAGACGGCGCGGTTGCGGACGGCCGGGTCCGTCTTGTCGGCGTCCATGCAGGCCAGCAGCGCCAGCGATTCCGCCTGTTCCTTTTCGATAGTCATGTCGACCATGCGGTGCTGCAGCACCTGGAACTTGCCGATCGGGCGGCCGAACTGCTGGCGGGTCTTGAGGTATTCCAGCGTCAGATCGTTGGCCTTCTTCATGGCGCCGATGGCTTCGGCGCAAAGCGCCGCCGTGCCGAGGTCGACCACGTGGTCGATCAGCGGCCAGGCGTTCTCGGCCTCGCCGACCAGATCGGCGGCATCGACGGCGACGTTTTCCAGCGTCACCTCCGCCGCGCCGCGTCCGTCGCTCAGCCGATAGGGATTGATCGAAACGCCCGCCGCCTTGGCGTCGACGATGAACAGGCTCAAACCTTGCTTGTCGGCAACGCCGCCCGCCGAGCGCGCAGATACGATCAACCGGTCGGCGCAGTCGGCGCCCAGCGCCACCGCCTTGCGGCCGCTCAGCACATAGCCCGACCCGCTTTTCTCGGCCTTGGTTTCCACGTCGAAGGCGTCGTAACGCGATTGCGGTTCACCCAGCGCACAGGCGAGTTTCAATTCGCCGGCGATCATCGGCTCGAGCAGGCGTGATTGCTGCTCGGCCGAGCCGCCGAGCCGGAGCGCCCCGCCGCCGAGGATGACGCTCGCCAGATAAGGCTCCAGCGACAAGAACCTTCCAAACTCGATCTCCGCCACCATCATGTCGATGGCGCTGCCGCCGAAGCCGCCCATTTCCTCGGGGAAGGTCAGGCCCAAAAGCCCCAGTTCCGCGTAAGCTTGCCACAGCGCTTCCGAATGGAAACTGTCGTCCTGGTCCAGCACCTTGCGGCGCTCGGTGTCCGAATAGGTATCCTCCAGGAGCTTCCGCAGGCTGTCGGAGAACAGGGTTTGTTCTTCTGAATAATCGAAATCCATCTTCTTCCTCCCCGATCAGAGCCCAAGAACGGCTTTGGAGAGCACGTTCTTCTGGATTTCGTTGGAGCCGCCGTAGATCGACGCCTTGCGACGGAACAGGTAATAGGGCGTGCGCGCCGGCGCGTATTCCGGCCCCACCGGCTCGCCGTTCCAGTTGGCTTCCAGCGCCGCCTCGATCCACGGATTGGCATAAACGCCGACGGCATCCATGGAGAGCTCCGAGAGCTGCTGCTGGATCTCGGTGCCGCGGATTTTCAGGATCGACGACATGGGGCCCGGCTTGCCGGCCTTCTGTTCCTCGACCAGCATGCGCATGTTGGTGATTTCCAGCGCCATCAGGTCGATTTCCAACTTCGCCAGGCGCGACTGGAACAGCGGGTCCTCGATCAGCGGCTTGCCGTTCTTGCGCTCGTGCCGGGCGATCTCCTTCAAGGTACGGAACTCCGCCTTCGACTGGCCGATACCGGCGATGCTGGTGCGCTCGTTGGCGAGCAGGAACTTGGCGTAGTCCCAGCCCTTGTTGAGCTCACCCACCAGGTTTTCGGCCGGCACCTCGACGTTGTCGAGAAACACCTCGTTGACCATGTGTTCGCCGTCGATGGTGATGATCGGGCGGACCTCGACGCCGGGCGATTTCATGTCGATGAGCAGGAACGAAATGCCTTCCTGCTGTTTCACGTCCGGGTCGGTGCGCACCAGGGTGAACATCCAGTCCGCCCAGTGCGCCGCCGTGGTCCAGGTCTTCTGGCCGTTGACGACCCATTTGGCGCCGTCCAGCACCGCGCGGGTCTTCAGAGACGCCAGGTCCGAACCGGAGCCCGGCTCCGAGAAGCCCTGGCACCAGAACACCTCGCCGGAGCGGATGTCGTCCAGGTAGGTGGCTTTCTGTTCGTCGTTGCCGAAATTGATGATCACCGGGCCGACCAGGCCGATACCGAACGGCAGGATGCGCGGCGCGCCGGCGGCGAAGCATTCCTCGTCGAAAATGTGAATCTGGATCGCCGTCCAGCCGGTGCCGCCGTATTGCGTCGGCCATTTCGGCGAAACCCAGCCTTGCTCGTACAAGAGCCGCTGCCAGGTCTTGTAGTCCTCCTTGCCGAGGCGCACGCCGGTCTTGGTCTTCTGCACCAGTTCCGCCGGCAGTTTCGCCGCCAGGAAGGCGCGGACCTCTTGGCGGAAGGCTTCCTCTTCGGGGGTGAAGTTGAGGTTCATGGCGCGCGTCCTCCTAAAATCCGATATGGCTGCCGCCGTCGGCGGTCAGGTGCTGTCCGGTAATATAGCTCGCGGCGTCGGTCAACATGAAGACCACCGGTTCCGCCACTTCGCGCGGCGTCGAGAAGCGGCCCAAGGGAATGGTCTCCAGGTACATGTCGCGGAACTTATCGGAGCGGATGGTCTCGGTCATTTCCGTTTCCACCACGCCGAAACAGAGGCTGTTGACGCGGATGCCGAACTTCCCCCATTCCTTGGCGGCGCTCATGGTCAGGCCGAGGACACCTGACTTGGCGGCGCCGTAGTTGATCTGGCCGCTGGTGCCGCGCCGGCCTGCTATGGAGGAAATGTTGACGATGGCGCCGGGTGCGGTGTCTCCGTCCTTGGCTCGGTCGAGCATGTGGCGGCCGACCGCCTGCAGGCAGTAGAAGACGCCCGAGAGATTCACGTCGATGACCTCCTGCCAGGTCTCGATCGGCATCTTGTGGATCATCGCCGCGCGGACGATGCCGGCGTTGTTGATGAGGCCGTGGATGGCGCCGTGCTTTTCCGCCACGGCGGCGACGGTGTCCTGTACGAAATCGGGATCGGTGACGCTGCCGATGTGCGCGTCGGCGCCGATGTCCTGGGCGACGGCGCCGACCTTATCGCCCTGCAGATCGAGCAGCACCGGGTTTCCGCCGAGATCCGCGATCAGCCGCGCGCAGGCCTCGCCGATGCCTTGCCCGGCGCCGGTGACGATGATGGTGCGGCCGTCGAGGCTCATGGGATTGACGGTGGGGGCGCTCATGACGTGGGCTCTCCTTGGTTGGGGTCCTTGGGGATGATCAGGGCATCGACCGCGACGGCGCCTTTGGGCAAGGCGATGAACGGATTGACGTCGATGCTATCGATGCGATCGCGGTTGGCGTCGGCGAAGACGGAGAGCCTGGACAAGGCTTCCGCCAGCGCGTCGATGTCGCAAGCGGGGGCCCCGCGCACGCCGTCGAGCATGGCGCGGCCCTGGATCTCGTCGATCATGCGCCGCGCCTCGTCGACGCCGAAGGGCGCCAGGTGGAAGGTGACGTCCTTCAAGACCTCGACGAAGATACCGCCGAGGCCGAACATTACCGCCGGTCCGAACACCGGATCGGAGACCACGCCCATCACCGTCTCGACGCCGCTGGCGGCCATTTCCGCGACGATCACCCCGTCGATGCGGGCTTCGGGCTTGGCCGCCTTGGCGCGCTCGATCAAGGTCTCGAAACCGTCGCGGACGGCTGCCTCGTCGTTCAGGTTCAACAGCACGCCGCCGATCTCGGTCTTGTGGGTGATGTCGGCGGACGCGATCTTCAGTACCACCGGCCCGCTGATCCCGCGCCAGGCGGCGACGGCGCCATCGGGGTCGGTGGCCAGTTCCTCGCGCGTCACTGGGATGCCGGCACTGGCCAGGATGCGTTTCGCCTCGAACTCGCCGACGGTCTCCGCCGGGGCCGGCAAGGCATCGGCGGCGAGCGGCGGTGGGGCCGTGGGCCGGCCACGGCGGAAGCTCTCGCCGAAGCTCATTAGCGCCGACATGGCGCGCACCATCAGGTCCGGGTCGGTATAACAGGGGATCCCGAGCGCCTCGTATCCGCCGACATGCTGGTCGATGCGGGTGAGACCCAGGAAATAGATTTCGTCCGGATACTTCTGCAACAGCCGGCTGAGGATGTCGCGCATCGCCTCGCGGGTGAAGGGCGAACTGGCGACGCCCGCCAGATAGATAATGAAGGCGTCGTAGTCCGCCTCCTCGATGGTCATGGTCAGGTCCTGTTCCATCAGGTGTGGTTCGTTCAGGGCCTGGGCGGTGAAGTCGACGGGATTGCGCACGGCGGCGAAGGGCAGCAGTTCCTTCAGTTTCTTCTGCGTCGCTTCCGGCATGGGCGCCACGTCGAGGCCGTATTTCTCGGCCGCGTCGGCCATCTGCACGCCGACGCCGCCGGAAATGGTCTGCAGGGTGACCTTGCGTCCGGCCGGATAGCGGCCGAACTGGCAGGCATAGGCGACGTCGAGCATCTCGTCGGTGGATTCGGCCCGGTAGACGCCGTATTGCTTGAACAGCGCATCGTAGACCTTGTCGGAGCCGGCCAGCGACGCCGTGTGTGAGGCCGCCGCCTGAGCACCCAATGCCGATCGGCCGACTTTTTGAAAGATCACCGGTTTCTCGGCGTCGCGTGCCATTTCCAGCGCCCGGCAGATACGGTCGGCGCTCTTCATGCCCTCTGCATAGGCCAGGATGACCTTCACGTCCGGCGCCTGGGCGTAGTATTCGATCACTTCCGCCACGTCGACGTCGCACTCGTTACCGGTGGTCACCCAGTAATTGGCGCCGATGCGCCTGACTTGCGCGGCGCCGAAGACGTGGCTGCCGTAGGCGCCGCTCTGGGTGACGATGCCGACCGCGCCGGGTTCCGTCTCGACCATGTCGGGGGCATTGGCGAAGGTGCCGTACCAGCCGTCACGGACATTGAAAACGCCCAGGCAGTTGGGGCCGACGGCGCGAATGGGGCTTGTACGGATGAGTTCTTCCAACTCCCGCTGCGCCCGCTCACCGGCCGCGTCCATCTCGGCGAAGCCGGCGGTGAAGATGACGGCGCTTTTGACGCCGGTGTCGATGCAGTCCTGGAGGGTGGCGACGGCGATCTTCGCCGGCACCGCGATGATGGCGGTGTCGACCGGTCCCGGCACATCCTTGATGGAGGCGAAGGCGGGCAGGTCCTGCACGGTGTCGCGGGTCGGATTGACGGGATAGATGGCACCGGCGTACTTGGCCGCCTTCATGAAGCTGATCGGCCGGCCGCCGATGCGTCCGGGTTCGTCGGAAGCTCCGATCACGGCCACGGATTTCGGATGCAGCATCGGTTCCAGGCCGTGCGCCATGCCCCCGTTTCCTCCCTTTTGTCTTTCTTAAGATCATTGTTCATGGCTGGATGGGGCTTGCAACAGTTTGTTGGCGCGGGTTCCACCGTGTGAAAAGGGAGGGGGGAAGGCATGGCCGGAAAACTGAAAATCGAGCGCAAAGGCGCGGTCCTGGTGGTGGTCAACGACAACCCCGAGACCCGAAACGCGCTCAATCCGGATTTCTACGTTGGTTTCAAGGACGCCCTCGACGCGGCCTCCCAGGATGCCGCCATCGGCGCCGTCGTGCTGACCGGCGGCGGCGGGTTCTTCTGCTCGGGCGGTGACTTGAACCGGCTCAAGACCAACGCCCAGCGCCCGCCCGAGGAGCGCCGCCAGGGAATCGAGCGCTTGCACGCCATGATCCAGACAATGCGCGATTGCCCGAAGCCGATCATCGCCGCGGTCGAGGGCGGTGCCGCCGGCGCCGGCGCCTCGCTGGCGCTCGCCTGCGACATGATCGTGGCGGCGGACGACGCCTATTTCTCGATCGCCTACGTCAAGGTGGCACTGTCGCCGGACGGCGGCGTCACCGCGTTTCTGGGCCAGGCCCTGCCGCGCCAACTGGTGAGCGAGCTCTGCCTGACCGGCACGCCGATTACCGCCGAACGATTGCACGGCTTCGGCCTGGTCAATCGGCTGGTGGCGCCGGGCACGGCGCTCGATGAAGCGGAGAATCTCGCCGAACGCTTGAGCCTCGGGCCGGCCCGCGCCATGGGCCGCATCAAGGCCTTGTGCCATGCGGCGCCGGAGAGCAGTCTGGAACGGCAATTGGCGATGGAAGCCGAGTTCATGGTCGAATCCCAAGGTGACGGCGAGGCGGCGGAGGGCATCGCCGCATTTCTCGAGAAACGGAAACCGGACTTTGCCGGCCTGCGCGCGGGCGACGGGGAGACGGAGCGGGAGTAGGCGGCCATCCCCCAGCAACATCACCACCACCATTATCATCCGGGCGCATGGCTCAGGTTTCTGCGCCTGCGCTGGCGCTCCTGGCCCGGCAACGTCCGGGGCGCGCTGTGGATCGTTCTGGCGTCGCTGGTCGGCGCCACAATGACGGCGCTGATCAAACACGTGGGCCAGCGCATCCCAGTGGTGGAGATCCTGTTCGTGCGCCAGTTCATCGTCATCGGCATCCTGACGCCGGTGCTCGTCCATCACCGCCGAACCGTGTTCAAAACCGAGGTCATGAAATACCACGTGCTGCGCGGCGTCTTCGGCGCGATCGCCATGACGACAGGTTTCACCGCCATGGTGCATCTGCCGCTGGCGGAAGCGACGGCCATTTCCTTCGCCAAGACGCTGTTCATGACCCTGCTGGCCATCGTCTTCCTGGGCGAGAAGGTCGGCATTCGCCGCTGGTCGGTGACGATCATCGGTTTCATCGGCGTGTTGATCATCATCCGCCCGGATACCGACAACGTGAACGCCTACGCCTTGTTGGCGCTGTTGTCGTCGATGTTCGTCGCGGGAATCATGATCTTGCTGAAGAAGCTGGCGCGCACCGAGCCGTCGGCGACGATCATGATCTACCAGTCGATGTTCGTCACCGGCCTGCTGGTCGGGCCGGCCATCTATTTTTGGGTGGTTCCGACATGGCTGGAACTGGGCCTGATTTTGATCATCGGCCTGCTCATGTCGATGATGCAGTGGCTGATGATCCAGGGCCTGAAGGCGGCGGATGCGGTGGCCGTAGCGCCTGTCGAATACCTGCGGCTTCTGTTCGCGACGCTGATCGGTATCTTCGTGTTCGCCGAAGTCCCGACCGCCTGGACGGTCGCCGGATCTGCCATCATCATTGGCTCGACCCTTTACACCATCCGCCGCAACGCCCTACGCAAGCGCACCGGCTGAAGGCGGCGCGGTCTCAGGTGGCCGGGCGCCCAATTCGGTAGGTAACCACCGCATTCAACCCCGGTTTGTCGAGCAGTCCGATCCGGCCGCGGCCCGATAGAACCAGCCGCCGGGAACCAAACTGGACGATCAAGCGGCCGACGACTTCCCGGGTGGTGCCGATATCGAAGGCGATTTCCTGTTGGGTTTTGTGGACGACGGCATCGGAATCGGCGTGGGTCAGGAGGTAACTGGCGAGCCGTTGGTCCAGCGTATAGGCATGGCGGATTTCCAGTTCCGACATCAGGCCGAATACCGCCGATGAAAGGGCGCGCATGGTGATGTCGCGAATGACGGCCTCTTCACCAAACATTTCACGGTAGACGTCGCCCGGCAGCATGCCGACGGTGGTGTCCTCGTCGGCTTCGACCCAGGCCGGGTAGAGGATGTTGTTGAACAGGCTGTTGAGGGCGAGCACGCAGGTGTCTCCGGCGGCCATGCGATAGAGCGTCGCCTCCTTGCCGTCGGGGCTGAGGGTGAAGACCCGCAGCGCGCCGGAAAGCACGAAATAAGCGCCGGAGACCGTGTCGCCCTTGTCGATGACGGGATCGCCCTTGCCGAAGCTCCGTTGCACAAGGCGCCGTTTGAACCTCTCGCGGTTCGATTGTCCCAGGTGTTCGACGAAATCCATTGTTTGCGTCCTGTTGGTCCACGCGCCGGCGCCGGGCCCGGATCGGCGCTCCTCATTGGCCACCGATCCCGGCCCGACGTCAACAGACCGGTTCCGTCAGGCGGGCTGCGCCCGGAAGAAGGTGTCTCCGGGGGTCGCCGTTTTGACTTCGGAAATGGAATCGAACGGCAGGCCGGCACGGTCGTGCGCCCGGCGGATGCATTCGGCGTCCGGCGCCATGTTGAAGCAGAACGCCTTGCCGGCTTCGTAGGCCACGTGAACGCGCAGCACCACGACGTCTTCCGCCTCGCAGGCCTTCTGGTACTCGGCGAAAAATCCCTCGAACTGTTCCGGCGTCAGGCCGGCGGGAAAGGTTTCTTTTTCCACGTCATGGGTGTCGAGATAGAATTTCATCGGTTTCATGGGTTGTTCCTTCCGTTGATGGGTTGACGGGGGCAATCTAGGTAGAGCCCGGACCGCGATCTGTAGCCTGAGGTACAGAGCGGCGGCTTTTTTCTCCCTGTCCGCCGGCGTGGGCGTCGCTGCCGAGGGCATGTAGGAAGGCCACCAGGTCGTCGATGTCGCGGCTGGAGACCGAACGTGGTTCGAGCCGGTCGAAGCGGCCGCGCGCCGGGTCCCACAACAGGCGGGCCTCGGTCGCCGGACTGCCCGGTTCTGCGATGATCGCATCCACCTGGGCCCGGGCCATGATGGTGACGGCTTCTTTCAGCGTCTCGATGGCGCCATTGTGTAAATAGGGCGCGGTGAGAGCGACGTTCCGGAGCGATGGCACGCGCCACAAGCCGAACGGCGCGGCGGCGCCGGCGGCCCCTTGTCCTTGTCCAGTTCGGCGGCCTGGTCCGGGGCCAGCCTGTCCGTTCGCAGATGGGCAAAAGGCCGGCGCGGGCCGATCTGGCTGGCGCCGCTGAAATTCGGACCGGCATGGCAAATCTTGCATCCGAGGTCGCGGAACAGATACATGCCGCGCTTCTGCGCTTCGGATAGGGCCGTCGCATCGCCCTCCATGAACCTGTCGTAAGGGGTATCGCGGGTCACCAGGCTGCGTTGGTAGGCGGCCAAGGCTTTTGCGATCCGCTCAATGGTGGCCCGCTTTCCCTGGCCGAAGGCGACTTCGAATGCGCCGGAATAGGCAGGGTTTTCGCGCACCCGCTCGACCACCGCCGCCTTCGACGCCATCGCCATCTCGATGGGGTTCAGGAGCGGGCCGAGCGCCTGTTTCTCCAGGCTGGTGGAGCGTCCGTCCCAGAACAGGCGGGCCTGGAAGGCGGCATTGAGTACCGTCGGCGTGTTGCGGGTGCCAGCGGCGCCACCGACGCCGATGGCGACGGGCCTGCCGTCGGCGCCGGCATGCGTCGCCAGATCGTGGCAAGACGCGCAAGAGACCGACCGGTCCCGCGATAGGTTTGGATCGTTGAACAGGCGTTCGCCGAGGCGGACCTTGGCCGGCGTGGTCGGGTTGTCGCGCGGAGCCGGGACGGCGTCCGGAAGTGCCGACCAGATGGGAACGGGAAGCCGCTGCGCCGCACCAACCGATAGGCGATGATCCGAAACCGGCGTGCGGTTGGGACCGGCCAGCAACGGGCGGATCGTTTCATCCGGATATGAAGACAGGATAAAGACGATGAGCATCTTCACGGCGATGGCCAAAATGCCCATGCCAAGCGCGGCAACCAGGAAAAGACGCCCGCCACCGTCCATCACAAGCGGCGCCTGGCCGGCGGGGCTCAGATCGCGGCGAACGATGACGGTCAGAAAAACCGAGCCGACCGTGACGGCGATGATGGCCGTGGTCCAGAATTGCCCGAGGTTGGCGGTCATGGTCTCGGCCTCCTTCATATGCGGGTCGCGTTAGAAGGAGGGCAGCGTCGCTCAATCGGTGCGCCGCGTCTGTAGCTTCAGCTACAAAGCCGAAGATATTTCATGACAGGAGATTGCTGCAAGGAAATGGTCGGAGTGAGAGGATTCGAACCTCCGGCCCCCGCCTCCCGAAGACGGTGCTCTACCAGGCTGAGCTACACTCCGACCGGACGTCCGGCGCGTTTTCGGGAAGCCGGACAGGGGCGCGTTATAGCGCCCAACTGGGGTGAGGGCAAGGGCTTCGGAAGATCGTCCCAACGGGCAAATTAATGGGCGCGTTCGATGCAGAAATCGATCAGGTCGTGGAACGCCTGCTTGACCGGGCCGTCCTTGAAGATTCCCAAGGAATCCCGTGCGATGGCGCCGTAGTGTCGGGCCCGTTCGATGGTGTCGTCGAGCGTCTGGTGGCGGACCATCAGCTCGATGGCGTGTTCCAGGTCGCCATCGTTCTGCTCCAGGTCTTCCAAGGTACGGCGCCAAAACGCGCGTTCCTCGTCATCGCCGCGGCGGAACGCCAGAATGACCGGCAGCGTGATCTTGCCTTCGCGGAAATCGTCGCCGACAGTCTTACCGAGCTTCGCCTGTTCGGCGGAATAATCCAGTGCGTCGTCGACGAGTTGGAAGATGATGCCAAGGTTCATGCCGTAGGCCTCGAGCGCCTCTTCCTCGACCATGGGGCGGTCCGCGACGACGGCGCCGACCCGGCAGGCGGCGGCGAACAGTTGCGCGGTCTTGCCCTTGATGACGTCGAGATAGGCGGTCTCGCCGGTTTCGGTGTCGTTGGTGGTAATGAGCTGCAACACCTCGCCCTCGGCGATGACCGCCGACGC
Organism: Rhodospirillaceae bacterium; assembly: GCA_038125725.1. GTDB lineage: Bacteria > Pseudomonadota > Alphaproteobacteria > Rhodospirillales > Casp-alpha2 > TMED8. Next base: position 21,837 of record JAYPEK010000026.1, on the reverse strand, counting down.
GTGGCTGAGAATGCGCAGCACGTCGAGCGAGCCGTCCTCGACCATCAGTTCGAAGGCGCGGCTGAACAGGAAATCGCCGACCAGCACGCTGGCCTTGTTGCCGAAGATGGCGTTGGCCGATTCCTGGCCGCGCCGGAGATCGCTCTCATCGACCACGTCGTCGTGCAGCAGGGTCGCGGTGTGGATGAACTCGACGCAGGTGGCAAGGGCCACATGGCGCTGGCCTTCGGTGTAGCCGCACATGCGCGCCGCCGCGAGGGTCAGCATCGGGCGCAGGCGCTTGCCGCCGGCGGCGACGATGTGCCCAGCCAGTTGCGGGATCAGCGCCACGGGCGAGTCCATCTTCTCGACGATCAGCCGGTTGACCTGGGTGAGATCGCCCTCGACCAGCGCCGTCAGTTCGTCCAGCGACGGCTTCGGCCGGTCGACATCGAGATTGACTACGATTCCCAAGAAACGCTCTCCCAGATTGGCGCCGCCGGCGAAGCTCTCGCTTGACGGCGGCTTGAACACTCGTGAGCATAACACCGGATGCCCGCGCGGCAAGTCCGGGCCGCCGTTAGATGGTGGATGGAGGGTTTTCGGTGATCGAACTGGTGCGCAGCAATGACGCGGTGTTCCTGTCCTGGCTGACCATGCGCCTGGAGCAGGAAGGCGTCGACGTGCATGTGTTCGACGGCCACATGGCGGTCGCCGACGGTTCCATACCCGCGATCCAGCGCCGCGTCATGGTGCCGGAAAACCAGATCGGCCGCGCGCGCCTGGTGCTGCGCGAGGCCGAAAACCTGTGACCCGCATCGCCCCGGCGGACATCACCGAAACCCATCTGTTGGGCGGGCGGGTGCATTGTTTCCAACCGAGGCGCGGCTACCGGACCGCCATCGATGCCGTGCTTTTGGCCGCGGCCGTGCCGGCCGGGGACGGCGACAAGGTATTGGATATCGGCACCGGCGCCGGTTCCGCCGCATTCTGCCTGGCGGCGAGGGTGCCGGGCGCGCGGGTGAGCGGGTTCGAATTGCAGCCGGGTTTCGCCGAACTGGCCGGCATGGGGATCGCCGCCAACGGTTTCGTGGACCGGGTCAACATCGTTTCCGGCGATCTTCTGGCGCCGCCGGCGGACCTGGCGCCCGCGAGCTTCGATCACGTCATGGCCAATCCGCCCTACATGCCGGCCGGGCGCGGCAATCCGCCGCCCGACGCGATGAAGGCGAAGGCGACCGTCGAGGGGGCGGCGAAGCTCGCCGATTGGGCCCATTTCGCGGCCGCCATGGTGAAGCCGGGCGGCAGCGTCACCTTCGTGCACCGCGCCGACCGCCTGGACGACGTCGAGCACGCGTTCGCCGCCGCCGGGCTGGGCGCGTTCCGGGTATTGCCCATAGCGCCCTCCGCCGGCGCGCCGCCGAAACGGGTGATCGTCAGGGGCCGCAAGGGAGAGGTGGCCGAAACCCGGGTCGAGCCGCCCTTGGTCCTGCACGGCGATGCGCCAAGTCAGGACGGCGCGCGGCGACCCTATACGGAAGCGGTGAATTCGATTCTCCGTGACGCGGGATCGCTGTTATAGTCCGGCCATGAGCATCATCGATTCCCTTCGCCCGTTCATGCCCGTCGAGCGCTGGCGCGCGCCCAAACCCGTCGTCGCGGTGCTGCCGCTGGCCGGCGTCATCGGCGCCATGGGCGGCTTCCGGCGGGGTCTCAGCCTGCAAGGGCTGGCGCCGCGCATCGAACGCGCCTTCAAAACCAAGCACCTGGCGGCGGTGGCGCTGGCGGTCAATTCGCCGGGCGGTTCGCCTGTGCAGTCGGCGCTGATCGCCAGGCGCATCCGCGACCTGGCGGCGGAACACGACATCGAGGTCTATGCCTTTATCGAAGATGTCGGCGCGTCCGGCGGCTACTGGCTGGCCTGCGCGGCGGACCGAATCTATGCCGAGGCGTCTTCCATTGTCGGTTCCATCGGCGTCGTTTCCGGCGGCTTCGGCTTTACCGAATTGATCGCCAAGCTGGGTGTTGAGCGCCGCCTGCATACGTCCGGCGACAGGAAGGCGATGCTGGACCCGTTCAGCCCGGAAAAGGCCGCCGACGTAAAGCATCTGAAGACCCTGCAGGGCGAGATCCACGAGGGTTTCAAAGACATGGTGCGCGCGCGCCGGGGCGAACGGCTGAAGGCCGACGAGAAGGCGCTGTTCAGCGGCGCCTTCTGGACCGGCACCCGGGCGCTGGAAATGGGGCTGATCGACGGTTTGGGCGATCTCCGCCAGGTGATGCGCGAGAAATATGGCGACGACGTGCGGTTCCGCCTCGTCGACGACCGCCGGCCCTGGTGGCGCCGACGCTTCCAGGGCGCGGAACTCGCGGGCTGGCGGCGCTCGGACGCCGGCGCCGATCTGGCCGACGGGCTGATCGCGGCGGTGGAAGAGCGCCTGCTTTGGAACCGTTTCGGGCTCTGAGCGCGCGCTCGGTATCATTGCAATCCTCATCGTGAGCGCGTAAACCAGCCCCATGTTCGGTTTTTCCATCTGGAAGATACTTTTCACCGTCGCCGTGGTCGTCGTCGTTTGGCAGGGATTCAAGCTGCTGAACCGCCGCGCCGAGGTGCAGCAGCGCGGCAACGAAAAGCCCCGCGCGCAGGCGCCCGAGAGCAATGCCCAGCCGGGTGTCGAGGAAATGGTGCAATGCCCCGATTGCGGCGCCTACGTGGCCAAGGGAAGCGGGCACCGCTGCACTTGATTCTCCGATAGCCGGTGCTAGGGTCCAAACCCGTTTGTTTTTCCGGTCCCGAAGCCGCCCGCGCCATGCCCAAAAAGGCCGATAAAAATACCTGTTTCCAGGCCCTGATCATGAAGCTGCAAGCTTTCTGGGCCGATCAGGGCTGCGTGCTGTTGCAGCCCTACGATATGGAGGTAGGCGCCGGCACCTTCCACCCGGCGACGACGCTGCGGTCGCTGGGCCGCACCGATGATCGCTGGAACTGCGCCTACGTGCAGCCGTCCCGGCGCCCGACCGACGGCCGCTACGGCGAGAATCCGAACCGCTTGCAGCACTATTACCAATACCAGGTGCTGATGAAGCCGAGCCCGGAGAACATCCAGGACCTCTATCTTCAGAGCCTCTACGTGCTTGGCATCGATCCCAAGCTGCACGACATCCGCTTCGTCGAGGACGACTGGGAAAGCCCGACGCTGGGCGCCTGGGGGCTTGGCTGGGAGGTCTGGTGCGACGGCATGGAAGTGTCGCAGTTCACCTATTTCCAGCAGGTCGGCGGCTTCGACTGCAACCCGGTGCCGGTGGAACTGACCTATGGCCTTGAGCGGCTGGTCATGTACGTGCAGGGCGTCGACAACGTCTACGACCTGGATTGGGACGGCGTGCCGGCGGATGAGGGCGGCAAGTCTTACGGCGATGTCTTCCATCAGGCCGAGGTCGAGTATTCCACCTACAATTTCGAATACGCCGACACTGAAATGCTGACCCGCCACTTCGTCGATGCGGAAAAGGAAAGTGCCGCGCTGCTGGAGAAAGACCTGCCGCTGCCGGCCTACGACTACTGCCTGAAGGCCTCGCACCTGTTCAATTTGTTGGACGCGCGCGGCGTGATTTCCGTCACCGAACGCGCCGCCTACATCGGCCGCGTGCGGGCGCTGGCGAAGGGCGCCGCCGAAGCCTGGCTGAAAAGCCAGGGTGTGGAGGTCTAGGCCATGCCCGAGCTTCTGTTGGAAATCCTGTCCGAGGAAATCCCGGCCCGCATGCAGAAACGCGCCGCCGACGACCTGAAACGCTTGGTTTGCGACGGTCTCAAGGGCGCGGGGCTGGAATTCTCCAGCGCCGAGGCCTTCGCCACGCCGCGCCGCCTGGCGCTGGTCATCGATGGCCTGCCGGTGAGCCAGCCGGATGTCTCGGAAGAACGCCGCGGCCCCCGCGCCGACGCGCCGGAAAAGGCCATGGCCGGCTTCAAGGGCTCGTTGCCGGAAGGGGCGGTGATCGAGGAACGCGAGACGGAGAAGGGCACCTTCCTGTTCGCCACCGTCGACATCAAGGGCCGCGCCGCCGCCGACGTGCTGGCCGAGGTGCTGCCCAAAGCGCTTGGCGATCTGCCGTGGCCGAAATCCATGCGCTGGGCCAGCCATGAGTTCCGCTGGGTACGGGTCATTCATTCGATGATCGCCCAATTCGACGGCGCCGTCGTGCCCTTCGCCTTGGGGCCGGTGACGAGCGGAGCCTCGACGGTGGGTCACCGCTTCCTCGCTCCCGATGCCATCGAGGTCGCGGATTTCGCCGATTACAAACAGAAGCTCCTCGCCGCCAAGGTGATGCTCGACCCGGCTGAGCGCCGCGCCAAGATCGCCGCCGACGCGGATGCCTTGGCCGAGGCCGAGGGCTTGAGCTTCAAGGACGATCCGACGCTGTTGGACGAGGTCACGGGCCTGGTCGAGTGGCCGGTGGTCTACATGGGCGGCATCGACGACGAGTTCATGGACGTGCCGCCGGAAGTGCTGATCACCTCGATGAAGTCGCACCAGAAGTATTTCTCCTGTCTGGATGCGAACGGCGACCTCGCCAACCGCTTCATCGTCGTTGCCAACACGGAAACCGACGACGGCGGCAAGCAGGTGGTGGCCGGTAACGAGCGCGTGCTGCGCGCGCGCCTGTCGGACGCCAAGTTCTTCTGGGATCAGGACCGTAAGACCTCGCTATCTTCCAAGGCGCCGGCGCTCAAGGACCGCGTCTTCCACGCCAAGCTGGGCTCGATGGATGAGAAGGTCGACCGCGTGCAGGCGTTGGCCGCCGACGTGGCCGCCTATGTGCCGGGTGCCGACAAAGACCGGGTGCGTTCCGCCGCTCGGCTCGCCAAGGCGGACCTTTCCACCGGCATGGTCGGCGAATTCCCCGAGCTTCAGGGCCTGATGGGCCGCTACTACGCCATCCACGACGGCGAATCGGAAGAAGTGGCGGACGCCATTGCCGAGCACTATTCGCCCTTGGGCCCGAATGACAGTTGCCCGTCGAAGCCGGTGAGCGTCTGCGTGTCGCTGGCCGACAAGATTGATAGCCTGGTCGGTTTCTTCGCCATCGACGAAAAACCGACCGGCTCCAAGGACCCGTTCGCGCTCCGCCGCGCCGCCTTGGGCGTCATCCGGCTGGTGCTGGAAAACGGGCTTCGGCTGCCGCTGAAGGCGGAATTCGCCAAGGCGCGCGAACTCTACCGGGCCGACACGGACCCGGCCGACGATCTCCTCGCGTTCTTCGCCGACCGCCTGAAGGTGCATCTGCGCGAACAGGGCGTGCGGCATGACGCCATCGACGCGGTGTTCGCGCTCGGCGGCGAGGACGATCTGGTGCGGCTGATGGCGCGGGTTGAGGCGCTGACGGCGTTCTTGGGCTCCGACGACGGCGAGAACCTGCTGACCGCCTACCGCCGCGCCGCCAATATCCTAAAAATCGAGGAAAAGAAGGATGAACGGCGTTATGATGGCGCCGTGGATGGGGGTGCGTTCCAGCAAGACGAGGAACGCGACCTGCACAGGGGACTATCCGAAGCCGGCCCAGCCATCGCCCAGGCGGTGGCGGAGGAGGACTTTGCCAGCGCCATGGCGGCGCTGGCACGGCTGCGTGGTCCGGTTGACGCATTTTTTGATGGGGTTCAGGTCAATGCCGACGACGCGGCGTTGCGTGAGAATAGACTGAAGCTTTTGAACGAGATCAGGGCGGCGCTGGGGGGCGTTGCGGATTTCTCAAAGATCGAAGGGTAAGACCATGACGAAATGGATCTATGCGTTCGGCGGCGGCACCGCCGAAGGGTCGGCCGAGATGCGCGAACTGCTCGGCGGCAAGGGGGCCAATCTGGCGGAGATGGCGGGCTTGGGCCTGCCGGTGCCGCCCGGCTTCACCATCACCACCGAGGTCTGCACCCACTTCACCGGTTCCGAAGGCAACTATCCCGATGGCCTCGACGCCGAGTTGATGGCCGCCATGACCGGTCTGGAAGACCTCATGGAAGCCAAGTTCGGCGATGCCGTGAACCCGCTTTTGGTTTCCGTCCGTTCCGGCGCGCGGGCGTCGATGCCGGGGATGATGGACACCGTCCTCAACCTCGGCCTCAACGATGCCACCGTCGCTGGCCTGGCCAAGCGTTCCAACGACGACCGCTTCGCCTACGACAGCTACCGCCGCTTCATCCAGATGTATGGCGACGTGGTGCTGGGCGTCGAACATCACCTGTTCGAGGACCTGCTGGAAGACCTTAAGGACGACCGCGGCGCCACCCTGGACACGGACCTGAGTGCCGACGACTGGAAGCGCCTGGTCGGCCAGTACCTGGAAATGGTCGAGCGCGAACTGGGCCGGCCGTTCCCGCAAGACCCCATCGAACAGCTCTGGGGCGCCATCGGCGCGGTGTTCGGATCGTGGATGAACGCCCGCGCGCGCACCTACCGGCGCCTGCACGGCATCCCGGCCGAATGGGGCACGGCGGTCAACGTCCAGGCCATGGTGTTCGGCAACATGGGCAACGATTGCGCCACCGGCGTGTGCTTCACCCGCAACCCGTCCACCGGCGAGAATGCCTTCTACGGCGAATACCTGGTCAACGCCCAGGGCGAGGACGTGGTCGCCGGCATCCGCACGCCGCAGCCGCTGACGGAAGCCGAGAAGGCGGAAACCGGCCTCGATCTTCCGTCCATGGAAGAGGTTATGCCGGAACTGTTCAAGGAACTGGACGGCGTGCGGCTGAGGCTGGAGAAGCACTACAAGGACATGCAGGACATGGAGTTCACCATCCAGCAGGGCCGCCTGTGGATGCTCCAGACCCGCAACGGCAAGCGCACCGCCAAGGCGTCGCTGAAGATCGCCTGCGACATGGTCGAGGAAGGCCTGATCGACAAGCACGAGGCGATCATGCGCGTCGATCCCGCACAGCTCGACCAGCTTCTGCACCCGACCCTCGACCCGGACGCCGATCGCGACATCATCGGCCACGGCCTGCCGTCGAGCCCCGGCGCCGCCGCCGGGCGCATCGTCTTCACCGCCGACGACGCCGAGGTCTGGGTGGAGCGCGGCGAGGATGTGATCCTGGTCCGTACCGAAACCAGCCCTGAAGACATCCACGGCATGCACGTGGCCAAGGGCATCCTGACCACGCGCGGCGGCATGACGTCTCACGCCGCCGTTGTCGCGCGCGGCATGGGCACGCCCTGCGTTTCCGGCGCCGGCGATTTGCGCGTCGATCACGAGAACAAGAAGCTGGTCGCCATGGGCCGCGATCTCGGCGAGGGCGAGGTGCTGACCATCGACGGCTCCACCGGCCAGGTGATGCTCGGCCAGGTGCCGACCCTGCAACCCGAACTGACCGGCGATTTCGGCCAGCTCATGGAATGGGTCGACGAGGTGCGCATGCTTGGCGTCCGCGCCAACGCGGAAACGCCGACCGACGCCGAGACGGCGCGCAAGTTCGGCGCCGAGGGCATCGGCCTCAGCCGTACCGAACACATGTTCTTCGAGCCCGAGCGCATCGTCCACATGCGCCAGATGATCCTGGCGACCTCCGAGGCGGCGCGCCGCACGGCGCTCGACAAGCTGCTTCCGTACCAGCGCCAGGACTTCATCGACCTGTTCCGCATCATGGAGGGGCTGCCGGTCACCATCCGGCTGCTGGACCCGCCGTTGAACGAGTTCCTGCCCCATACCCAGGAAGAGATGGAAGAGGTCGCGTCCGCCGCCGGCGTCGAGGTGTCGCAGGTGAAGGCGCGCAAGCTGGAACTGGACGAGGCCAACCCGATGCTCGGCCATCGCGGTTGCCGGCTCGGTATCACCTACCCGGAAATCTACGAGATGCAGGCCCGCGCCATCTTCGAGGCGGCGGCGGAACTGGCCGCGGAAGGCAAGTCCGTGGTGCCCGAGGTGATGATCCCGCTGATCGTCGACAAGCCGGAACTGGACATGCTGAAGGGCGTCGTCGATGCCGCCGCCCAGGCCGTGCAGTCGGAGAAGGGTGTCGAGCTCTCCTACCTGGTCGGCACCATGATCGAACTGCCGCGCGCCTGCCTACGCGCCGACGTGATCGCCGAGACGGCTGAATTCTTCTCGTTCGGCACCAACGACCTGACGCAGACCACCTTCGGTTTTTCACGCGACGACGCGGCACCGTTCCTGGAGGTCTACCACGACAAGGGCATCTTGCCGGTGGACCCGTTCATGTCCATCGACGTCGATGGCGTCGGCGAACTGGTGCGCATGGGTTGCGAGAAGGGCCGCGCCGTGCGCCCCGACATCAAGCTCGGCATCTGCGGCGAGCACGGCGGCGATCCGGATTCGGTCCGCTTCTGCCACCAGGTCGGCTTGACCTATGTGTCCTGCTCGCCGTTCCGGGTGCCAATCGCGCGTCTGGCGGCGGCCCAGGCGGCCATCGACGACGTGGCGGATTCGTCCGTGGAGAACAGGTGATCCGGGCGCTCGCGCTCGCACTCCTGTTGTTGCCGGCGGCGTCGCCGGCCCGTGCCGATGGTGACGCGGAAAAGGGCCAGGTCCTGGCCGAGACCCATTGCGCGCGCTGCCATGTGGTCGGGGACTTCAACAAGTTCGGCGGGCTCGGCTCGACGCCGTCGTTCGGCTTGATCGCCGGGCTCGGCGACGGGTTCGAGCGCTTCCGCACCTTCTATGAACGCCGCCCGCATCCGGCCTTCGTTACCGTGCCTGGCGTCGAGCGCTGGACCGACCTGGCGCCTTACGCGCAGCCGTTCGAGGTCACGCCGGAAAACATCGAGGATTTGCTGGCCTTCGTGCACAAGCTGGAAGCCAAGGACCTGCGTCGCGTCCCGGTCGAACGCGGCACCGGGCGCCGATGACAAGGCCAAAAAAAACGGCGGGCTTGGGCCCGCCGGTTCTTTCTGAGACTTCCTCGTCGGCGCTTACAGGATGGCGATGCCGAAGGCGGCCAATGCTGACGCGGCGCCGGTCAGGTAGGCCCAGCTCTGATTCTTGAGGGTATGCCTTTTGCTGCCCAAGGTGGTTCTCCTTTGTTCTTGCTCGTGCGAGGTTCTTCGCACGCGGGCGTATGTAGGCGCATGCGTCGGCAGTCACAATTGCAATTTCCGCATGGCAGATGCCGGCCAATCGCTTGGCCTTCCTTGACAGCGCAAGCGCCGCGCGCCACCGTTCGGTGCCATGCCAGGAAGGAGATTTCGCATGACCGGACCGCAACTCGACGACGACTGCATCTTCTGCAAGATCATCCGGGGCGAAATCCCGGCCATTAAGGTCCATGAGGACGACGTCTCGCTGGCGTTCATGGATATCAATCCCATCGCGCCGGGCCATTGCCTGGTGATCCCCAAGCACCATGCGGAGAACATTTTCGTCACCCCGCCGGAGGCTTCCGCCGCCGCCATGGCCACCGTCAGCCGCGTGGCCGCGGCCGTCGACAAGGCCATCGCGCCGGAAGGCATGAACATCGTCCAGGCCAACGGTCCCGGCGCCAAGCAGTCGGTGTTCCATATCCATTTTCACATCATCCCGCGCCGCGCCGAGGATGGCCTGACCATGAACTGGGAAATGGTCCCCGGCGACATGGCGGAAATCACCGCCCTGGCGGAGAAGATCAAGGCGGCGATTTCTTAGGGCCGGCGCCTTCTGGCGAAGATGGTGAAATCCGGCAGCAGCGGCTCGACGATCAGTTCGGCGTCCGGGTCCATGTGCATGCGGGTGAACTCCAGGAAGTCTTCCGGCGGCGCGTAATAGAGCCCTTCGAACTGTTCCGGTGACGAAATGCTCAGCAGATTGAAGGCGAGGGCACGGCGCGAGCGCTTCCAGAGCCTGAGCAGGCTGGCCCGCACATAGTCGCGCCATTCGTCGGTATCGGCGCCCATGTGCATGTTGAAGGTGCCGGACACGAAGGTGTAGTCGGCGGTCTCGGTGGCGGTCAGGTGGCGCACGAACAGCGCGCGCGGATCGTCGATGCGCGCGCTGGCGGTTTCGATCATGCCGGTGCTCATGTCGGTGCCGATATAGCTGCTGGCGCGCATCGCCGGATGGTCGGCGAGAAAATCGAAGAACGCGCCGTAGCCGCAGCCGAAATCGTGGATGGTAATGCCGCCGGCGAGTGCTGCGTCGTCGAAGACGCGGACCAGGATTTCATAGCGCCGGCGCTGCATTTCGGCGTTTTTCCAAAAGACGCCCCGGGGCGTGTCGCCGTAGCGTTTCAGCCGGCGCTCGTAGGCAAGCACGACAGGGGTCAGCAGTTCCGGCGATTTCCTGAAGATGTCGTCGCTGGAAACCACCCGGCGGGGCCGCCTAGAATTCCGCCCAATCGGGCCGGTGCGGCGTCACCGCGGCGTCGCCGGCACGAAGCGGCGCGCCGGGCTGTTCCAGGGCCTCCAGCCGGATCAGGGCGAGCGCTAGGCCGCCCTGGCCGGAGCGGATCTCGCCCACCGACTTGCCTTCGGCCATGACCTCGGTGCCGGGTTCCGGCAACGGGCCGTCGATGCTGACCGGCACCAGGCGCTTCTTCACCAAGCCGCGGTACTTGGTGCGCGCCGTCAGCTCCTGGCCCATGTAGCAGCCCTTTTTCCAGTCGACCCCGTGCAGTTCGTCGAAGCCGCTTTCCAGCAGGATGGATTTTTCCAGCACCAGGTCACGGCTGCCGTCGGGCAGGCCGAGCGCCAGGCGATGGGCGTCGTAGGCATCGGCATCGGCCTCGTCGCCGTCGGGCAACGGATCGCCGGGCGCCAACAAGAGCCGCGCGCCGGCGGCTTCCAGGCGCGGGTCGGCGAAGGCAACCCCGTCGCCGGCGGCCTTGGCGGCGCCGGCCTCCGAAAGCCCGAGAGTACTGAGCGCGCCATCGCCCCAAAGGGCGACCACGCGCCAGTCGCCTGACACGCCGGAAAGCTCGACCTTGGCGCGCAATTTGTACATCGTCAGGCGCTTGATCAGGGTATCGATGCGGGCGCGCTCGGTTTCCAGCAGCAACGCGCCGTCCCGTTCGGCGATGAAGAAATCGAACAGGTATTTGCCCTGCGGCGTCAGCAGCGCGGCGTAAATTGCGCGGTCCGGCTGAACGCGGTGGATATCGTTGGAAATCAGCCCCTGCAGGAAGTCGCGCGCGTCGTCGCCGGCGATGCGCACCACGCCGCGATCCTGGAGAATGGCGAAATTGGTTGGGCTCATGTGGATCCCTTCATCCTGGACCCCAAAGGTGGGGGGAAACGGGCGCCGATGCAAGGGCCAAGGGAAGGTGAGGGGCGGGGGGAAAGCCGCTGGTAAAGCGAAGGGGGCAGTCGTATAAACGCGCCATGCGTATTCTCTTCGTGTCGGCCACCCGTATAGGCGACGCGGTGCTGTCCACCGGTCTGCTTGGCCATCTGGTCGAAACCTACCCGGGTGCGCGGATCACCGTCGCCTGTGGGCCGGCGGCAGCGGAACTGTTCGAGACGGTACCGGGCCTGGAACGGGTGATCGTCCTCGAAAAGATGGTCGTATCGCTGCATTGGCTGCGGCTCTGGGCGCTTTCCGTCGGCCGGTTCTGGGACCTGGTCGTCGATCTCAGGAGCGCGCCGCTGACCTATATCCTGCCCGCGAAACGCCAGATGCATATGCACAAGCATCGTCACCCCGGCCACCGCATCCGGCAGTTGGCTGGCGTCATGGACCTGCAGGACGACCCACCCCTGCCCAGGCTCTGGAGCAGCGCCGAACACGACCATCGCGCCCGCGAGTTGATCCCGGACGGCACCCCGGTCCTGGCCATCGGACCGACCGCCAACTGGCGCGCCAAGACTTGGCGCCCGGAACGCTTCGCCGAGCTCTGCCAGCGGGTCACCGGTCCGGATGGGCTTTTGCCGGGTGGGCGTGTCGCGCTGTTCGGCGCCCCCGAGGAGCGGCCGGAAGCCATCGGCCTGATCGAATCGATCCCGCCCGAGCGGTGCATCGATCTGGTCGGCAAGGTCGGCTTGCTGGACATCTTCGCCGCGCTCAAGCGCTGTGCTTTTTATGTCGGCAATGATTCCGGTCTGATGCATATCGCGGCCGCCGCCGGCGTGCCGACGCTGGGCCTGTTCGGGCCCAGCAAGGAAGAACTCTATGGACCCTGCGGTGCCTTGTCGGCGAGCGTGCGCACGATGCAGTCCTTCGACGATATCCATCCCGACGACTTCAATCACCGGACGTCGGATTCCCTCATGGACGGGCTTTCTGTGGATCAGGTCTATGATGCGCTTTCCAACCTCGCCGAGCGAGCGAGGGGGGAGGCGGCGTGATGCTGTCGGCGGTGATCAGCGTCCATAACGAGGAGCGGCAGTTGGTCGAGTGCCTGGAAACGCTCGCCTTTGCCGACGAGATCGTGGTGCTGCTGGATAAGTGCACGGATGGCTCTGAAGAAATTGCGCGGCGGTTCACCGACCGCATCGTCCCCGGCAATTGGCCGACCGAAGGCCAGCGCCGCAACGCCGGCATCGACGCCTGCCGAGGCGATTGGGTGTTCGAGATCGACGCCGACGAGCGCGTCACGCCGGCCCTGGCCGACGAAATCCGCCGCACGCTCGAGACCACGACGGCGGACTGGCACGAAATCCCGGTCGACAACCATGTCGGCGGCAAGCTGGTGCGTTGGGGCTGGGGGGCGTCGTTCGGCAAGGCCGCCTATCCGGGCCTGTTCCGCAAGGGGGTCAAGGTCTGGGGCGATCAGCGCGTGCATCCATCGCTGACATGGTCGGGGCGCAAGGGCGCGATGCTGACGGAGCGCCTGATCCATTACGTGGACCGCGATATTTCCGACATGCTGAAGCGCCTCGACAGCTATTCCACGGCGCGCGCCAAGGACCTGCGGGATTCCGGCGACATCGGTTCCACCGCTAACAACGTCCGGCGGCTGTTCTCGCGCTTCTTCAAGTGCTACGTCATGCGCAAGGGCTACCGCGAGGGGGGTTACGGGCTGGTCATCGCGCTTTGCGCCGGGCTTTATCCGCTGCTGTCGCACCTGAAGGCGAAGCTCGAGACGGGATCGGAATAGATGGCGCGCATACTTCTCGCCGACGACGGCATCGAATTCGATGGCCAAAGCCTGGAACGCGGGCCGCTGGGCGGGGTCGAATCGTCGATCATCAACCTGGTGGCGGAACTGGCCCGGCGCGGCCACGACGTGCACGTGCGCAACAACTGCCGTGCGGCCATGGACCACCTGGGCGTCACCTGGCGGCCGATCACGTCGGGCGATTGGCCGGACGGCGTCGATCTCTATATCGCGAACCGGGGCGACAAGCTGATCCCGTTGATGCCGAACGCGCGCCGCACCGTCTTTTGGATACATAATCCAGCGCGTTACCTGATGAAGTGGCGTTATCTCTCGAAGCTCTGGCGTTACAAGCCGGCGATCATTTTCATCGGCCATGTGCATGCCACCACCTATCCGGCCTGGGCGCCGGGCGGCGAGCGGATCGTCATCCCCTATGGTCTTTCCGACGATTTCTGCGCCGCCGAGACGGCGAGCGAACCGCCGGGCCCGCGTGCCGTCTTCACCTCCAATCCGCTGCGCTCGTTGGAGTGGCTGCTGGATCTCTGGGCCGGAAAGATTCGGCCCCAGGTTCCTGACGCCGAGTTCCACCTGTTTACCGGCGCCGCCACCTATGGCTCGGTCGGCGCCGGCAAGGCCGATCCCATGGCGCGGGTGCTGGCGAAGGCTGAGGCCTTGGCCGGCAGCGGCGTCGTCGTGCGCGGGCCGGTTTCCAAGGCGCAGTTGATTGAGGAGTTTCGCTCCGCGCGCTGCATGTTGTACCGTGGCGACATCAACGAGACCTTCTGTCTCGCGGTGGGAGAGGCGCAGGCCATGGGCGTGCCGGCGGTGGTGCAGGACCTGGGTTCAGTCGTCGAGCGCGTGGTCGACGGCGAGACCGGGTTCGTGCGGCCGACCGACGCCGGCTTCGTAGACGCGGCGGTGGACCTGCTGCGCGATGACGCGCTTTGGCGGAGCCAGCATGCCCGCGCGCTGGAACTACAGCGATCCTGGCGTTGGCCCGATGCGGCCAAGGCCTTCGAAGCCCTAATCCCATGAGGAGCGCCTGACATGCGCGTGCTGCAAGCCATGGCCGGAGCCGACTACGGCGGCGCGGAGGCGTTTTTCGTGCGCCTGGCCTGCGCGCTGGAGCGCACTGACATCGAACAGCGAGTGATCATTCGCGAGAATGCCGGCCGCGCGGCGGCGTTGCGGGCCGGCGGGGTCGATCAGCTTGAATTGAAGTTCGGCGGCAAGATGGATTGGTCGACGCCGCGCGCGTTGAAGCGCGAGATCGCCAGCTTCAAGCCCGATATCGTGCTGACATGGATGAACCGCGCCACCGCCATGTGCCCGGCCGGCGATTTCGTCCATGCGGCGCGGTTGGGCGGTTACTACGATCTCAAGTACTACCGCGCCTGCGACCATCTGATCGGCAATACCCAGGACATCGCCGACTACCTTGTGAAGGAAGGCTGGCCCCAGGAAAAAGCCCACTATTTGCCGAACTTCGTTTCCGCCGAACCCGCCGCGCCGCTGGCGCGGCAGAAATACTATACGCCCGATAGCGTGCCGCTTCTGCTGGCCATGGGGCGGCTGCACGAGAACAAGGCCTTCGACGTGATGCTCGAGGCGCTGAGCCGCACGCCCAACGCTTACCTCTGGATCGCCGGCGAGGGGCCGCTTCGGGGCGAGTTGGAAAAGATGGCGGAGGATTTGGCGGTGAAGCCGCGCGTGCGCTTCCTGGGCTGGCGCGACGACATCGCTGCCCTGCTGGCCACCTGCGATATCTTCGTTTGCCCGTCCCGGCACGAGCCGCTCGGCAACGTGGTGCTGGAGGCCTGGGCGCATGGGCGCCCGGTGGTCGCCGCCGACAGCTACGGCCCGGGCACCCTGATCGATCATCTGGAATCCGGTGTCCTGGTACCGACCGACGATCCCGCCATGCTGTCGAAGGCGCTGCGCATGGTCATCGACGACGCCGACTTGCGCGAACGGATCACCCAGCGCGGTCATGAGGTCTATATGACTCATTTTACCGAGGACAGCGTCGTCGCCAAATACCTTGAATTCTTCCGCGAGGTTGCCGGCTGATGTGCGGCATCGCCGGCATCGTCATGCGCAATGACGCGGCCCCCGATCCGGCGATCCTGGATGCCTTGGAGACCGCACTTCTGCATCGCGGTCCGGACGGCACCGGGCGGCACCTGAGCGGCGCCGTCGGCCTGTTGCAGACGCGCCTCGCGATCATCGATCTCGCCACCGGCGACCAGCCGCTGCATGCGCGCGGGCCGTCTGGCGGGCTCGTGTCGCTGGTTGCCAACGGCGAGATTTACAACTACCGCGAACTGCGCCGGGAATTTCCGGACGGCACCTTCGAGACCCAGTCCGACTGCGAAACGCCGCTGCATCTCTACCTCCGCGATGGGGTCGAGTATGCGAGGCGGCTGCGCGGCATGTACGCCATCGCGCTGCACGATCCGCAGACCGACCGCCTGGTGCTGAGCCGCGACCCGTTCGGCATCAAACCGCTCTATTACGTGGAGACCGGCGAAACCTTCGCCTTCGCCTCCGAGGCCCAGGCCCTGGTGCGGGCCGGATTGGCGGCGCCCAGCGTCGATGCGGCGAAGGCGCGCGAATTGCTGCAATTGCAGTTCACCACAGGCGACAATCTGCCGATTGCCGGGATCAAGCGCGTGCTGCCGGGCGAGACGCTGGTCATTCGCGCCGGGCGTATCATCGAGCGCCACCGCCTGGATGCGCTGCCGCCAGCCCAGCAGCGCGCGCCGGATCCGCGCGCCGCGATCAACGAACTGATGGCGGTGCTGGAAGACAGCGTAGACATGCACCAGCGCGCCGACGTCCCTTACGGCATGTTCCTGTCGGGCGGCATCGATTCGTCGGCGTTGATCGCCATGATGGACAAGCTCAACGATAAGCCGGTGCAGGCCTTCACTGTCGGCTTCGGCGGCGCCGGTGGCGTTGCCGACGAGCGCGACCATGCCCGTGCGGTGGCCAAGGCGGCGCATGCGGAGCATACCG
Organism: Rhodospirillaceae bacterium; assembly: GCA_038125725.1. GTDB lineage: Bacteria > Pseudomonadota > Alphaproteobacteria > Rhodospirillales > Casp-alpha2 > TMED8. The sequence continues at coordinate 5,825 of JAYPEK010000026.1, read as the reverse complement.
AAATCGAGTTCGGCGAGGATGATTTCTGGTCCCTGGCGCCGAAAGTGGCGGCGGCACTCGACGATCCGGTCGCCGACTACGCGGCGCTGCCGACCTATAAGCTGGCGGCGACGGTAAAGCGGGCCGGCCTCAAGGTGATCCTGAGCGGCGAGGGCGGCGACGAGATGTTCGCCGGTTACGGCCGCTACCGCCGCGCCGCCAGGCCCTGGATTCTGGGCGGGCGGCGCATGCGCGACCAGGGCATCCTGAGTGGCCTCGGAATTCTGCGCGACGACACGCCGGCCTGGCGCGACGGCATCCAACGCGCCGAGAAGGCCGCGCCCAAAGGCGCCAGCGGCCTGCAACAGGCGCAGGCCGTCGATTGCGCCGATTGGCTGCCCAACGATCTTCTGACCAAGGTCGACCGTTGCCTGATGGCGCACGGGATCGAAGGCCGGGTGCCGTTCCTGGACCCGGCGGTGGCGGGGTTCGCCTTTCCGCTGGCCGACCGGCTCAAGGTGCGCGGGCGGCTGGGGAAATGGCTTTTGCGGAAATGGCTGGCGACGGCGCTGCCGGAAAGTGAGCCGTTCAGCCGCAAGCGCGGCTTCACGGTGCCGGTGGGCACATGGCTGGAGGCCAAGGGCGCGCGGTTGGGCCCCCTGGTGGCCGGGCAGGCAGGCATCCAGGAGCTCTGCCGCCCGGACGCCGTCCAGGCGCTGTTCGGCGCTGCCGGCAAGCGCTCCGGCCAGGCGCAGTGGGCGCTGCTGTTTTATGCGCTCTGGCATCAGCACCACATCCTCGGCCGGCCGGCCGAAGGGGATACGTTTGATTTGCTGGCGGCTTGAGTGCGCCGCGAAGCGGGAGTATGGGTAGCGCCATGACAACTGACAGCCTGACCCTCCGACGCCCCGACGACTGGCACGTGCATTTCCGCGACGGCGCCATGCTGGCGGCCGTCGTCCCGCATACGGCGCGCCAGTTCGCCCGCGCCATCGTCATGCCAAACCTTGTGCCGCCGGTGACCACCGTCGCCGCCGCCGAGGCCTATCGCGAGCGCATCCTGGCGGCGCTGCCGGCGGGTACCGATTTCACGCCGCTGATGACCTGCTATCTGACCGACAAGGCCGATGCCGACGAGATCGCGCGCGGCTACGCGGAAGGTGTTTTCGCCGCGGTGAAGTTCTACCCCGCCGGTGCTACGACCAATTCAGACGCCGGCGTCACCGACGTGAAGCGCGTTTACGGCACGCTCGAGCGCATGCAGGAAATCGGCATGCCGCTTTTGGTGCACGGCGAGGCGACCGACCCGGCCATCGACCTGTTCGACCGCGAAGCGGTTTATATCGAGCAGGTGCTGACGCCCTTGATCAAGGACTTCCCGGACCTGAAGATCGTCTTCGAGCACGCCACCACCAAGGACGCGGTGGATTTCGTCCGCGCCCGCTGGGCGGAGGCGCCGGGGCGGCTCGGCTGCACCATCACCGCGCATCACCTGGTGATCAACCGCACCGATATCTTTCGCGGCGGCATCCGCCCGCATCTCTACTGCCTGCCCATCGCCAAGCGTGAAACCCACCGCCTGGCGTTGGTGGACGCGGCGACGTCGGGTGAGGCACCGTTCTTCCTCGGCACCGACACCGCGCCGCATGCGCGCAGCGCCAAGGAGACCGCCTGCGGCTGCGCCGGCATCTTCACCGCGCCGTCGGCGCTGGAGACTTATGCGCGCGTCTTCGACCAGGAAGGCGCGCTGGACAGGCTCGAAAACTTCGCCTCGCTCAACGGCCCCGCGTTCTACGGCCTCGAAGCCAACAGCGGGACCGTCACCCTGGAACGCGCGGCGCATACGCCGCCCGAGACCGTCACCACCTCGGAAGGCGAAAGCGTCCAGGTGTTCGGCGGCGGCGAAGACGCCGGCTGGCGGCTGGTCTAGAACTTGGCCAATTCCAACAGATTGGGCATGGCGCTCTGCTTGGGCGCCGTGTTCATGTTCGCATCGCAAGACGCCGCCACCAAGGTGCTGGTCAGGGACTACGAGGTCGCGCAGTTCGTCATGGTGCGCTTCTGGGTGTTTGCCGCCTTCGCAGCCGGTTATGCCATTCGCCGTGTCGGCTGGCGGCGCTGCTTCGCCACCGAGCGGCCGGTTTTGCAGGGGTTGCGCTCGCTCATCATGCTGGCCGAGATCGCGCTGTTCGCTTTCGGGCTCCGGTTCCTGGGGCTTGCCGATATCCATGCCACTTTCGCCACCTTCCCGCTGATGGTGACGGCGCTGGCGCCGCTGGTGCTGGGTGAAAAGGTCGGCTGGCGGCGCTGGGCGGCGGTGGCGGTCGGGTTCATCGGCGCCCTGGTGGTGATCCGCCCGGGCACAGGCGTGTTTTCCGCGCCAGTGCTGATCCCGCTGGCGGCGGCGCTGATGTTCGCCGTCTATCAGGTGATGACGCGGTTGGTGTCGCGCACCGATTCATCGGCCACCAGCCTGTTCTACATGGGCTGGGTGGGGGCGCTGGCGGTGACGCCTTTCGGCCTGGCGGCGTGGCAGCCGCCGACGCTCGAGGCCTGGGTGTTGATGGCGGTGCTGTCGGCTTCCGGGCTGTTCGCGCATTTCCTGCTGATCCTGGCGCTGGAACATGCCGACGCGGCGTCGCTGCAACCGCTCAATTATTTCCTCATCGTCTGGGCCATCGTCATGGGCTATCTGCTTTTCGACGACCTGCCGGACCTGCCGACCGTTACCGGCGCGGCGATCATCGTCGCCAGCGGACTTTACACCATGTTCCGAGAGCATCTTCGCAAGGGGGGAGGCGACTAGGAAACCTCGTCGAAGGTCAGTTCGTTCGGCTCCGCGTCGAGCCGGCCGGTGCAACTGATGCGGCGGGTGTCGCCGTTAATCGATTCGAACGTCGCCGGCAGAAACGAAATTTCCAACTGCACCAGCTTCGAAAGCTTTGCGCCGACATCCTCGAAGCGGCTCGACCAGAAATGGCCGCTCGGCTGGAAGGCGTTGCGCAGGTACCAGCCCGCCGCGTTGGGGCCGCTCGGCGCGCCCTCGACCAATGTCGAGACGATTTCCCGGAAGGTGCCGACGCAGGCGTCGCGCGTGCGCTGCGGCCTGGGAATGGCGACCGAGACGTATAGGGTGATCCGATTGGCACGCCAGTTGTAGATGGTGCCGGTTTGCGGCCGTTGCGCGCCGGGGCCGAGCCAACTTGGCATCACTCGCAGCGCGGCGCGCTCGATATCGCGCTTCAGGTTGGCGAGTCCCCAGTCGAAGAGCGTGACGGGCTCGTTCATCAGGCGCCGGAACACGTCCTTTTGTTCCTCGCCGTTCGCGGCCGGCGCGAAAACGGTAAAAACGACCAAAGCGGGAAGCAGGAAACGCAAACTGGAACCTCCATTTCGCGATTCTGTACGCAAACAACACTAGGTGAAGTCTGAAATGGCGGCAACCTTCATGTGCCGTTGACGTCATGCACTCGGCGCCTATATTGGCCGCCGAGCCTATCGTGAACCGGAATTCGTGGGAGGGACCCGCCATGAGCGACGATCAATTCACCTGCCTTCTGCTGGAGGAAAGCGAGGACCGTAAGGTCAGCCACTCCATCCAGACGCTGCCGAACGACCGCCTGCCGGAAGGCGACGTCACTGTCGCGGTCAAGTATTCCACCCTCAACTACAAGGACGGCATGATCATCAACGGCCTCGGCCGCCTGGTGCGCGAATATCCGCATGTGCCGGGGATCGACTTCTCCGGCGTCGTCGAGCAGTCGTCATCGCCCGACTACAAGCCCGGCGACGAGGTGATCCTGACCGGCTGGCGCGTCGGCGAGATCCACTGGGGCGGCTTCTCTCAGCGCGCGCGGGTGAAGAGCGACTGGCTGGTACCGGTGCCGGCGGGGCTTTCGATGAAGCAGTCGATGGCCATCGGCACCGCCGGCTTTACCGCCATGCTGGCTATCATGACCCTGGAAGCGCACGGTCTCACGCCCGCTTCCGACAAGGAAGTGCTAGTCACGGGCGCGGCGGGCGGCGTCGGCTCGGTGGCGACGAGCGTGCTCGCCAACCTGGGCTACAAGGTGGCCGCCGGGACCGGCCGGGCCGAAACCCACGAATATCTGACGGGGCTCGGCGCCACGTCCTTCGTCGGTCGCGACGAATTGATGGAAGCGCCGCGCGGGCCCCTGGGCTCCGAGCGCTGGGCCAGCTGCATCGATAACGTCGGCGGTGCCATGCTCGGCAACGTTTTGCCGCAGATCGCCTATTGGGGCACGGTGGCGTCGGTGGGCAATGCCGGCGGCATCGAGTTCACCTCCAACGTGCTGCCGTTCCTGCTGCGCGGTATCAACCTCTGCGGCATCGATTCCAACACCTGCCCGAAGGACCGCCGTCTCGAAGCCTGGGCGCGGCTGGCCAAGGACCTGCCGCTCGACAAGCTCGACGCGGTCACCAACGAGGCACCTCTTGCCCAGTTGCCGGAACTGGCCGGCAAAATCCTCCAGGGCCAGGTGCGCGGGCGCACGGTGATCGACGTCAACGGCTGATCGCACCACCGCCGTTAACCTTTTACGGCATTGAATCCAAAGGCCGTTCCGGGGTTTCTCGGGACGGCCTTCGTTTTGGCATCGAATCTGCAATATCTCCATGCATGGGCGGCTTGCGCCCAGTTGGAATGGTTGGAGAGTTGAGATGTTGGAACGGTTGTTGACGGTATTGGCCTGCGCCGCTGCGCTTTCGGCCTGTGCGCAGAAATCCGCCTACGAGGCGGCGGTGGAGGACCGCGAGCCGGTCTATTGCTACCAGTCGCTAGGCAACGTGGTCTGCCACGAAAAACCCAATTTCCATGACGAGCGGCGGATGGTGAACTACTTCGGCCCCGCGCCGCAGCGTTACGAACGTCCGGCGCCGACGGCCGAGCAGAAACTCTCCGCGCCGGAGCCCGTGAACTACTGGGTCAAGGACCCGGAACCGCTGCCCCGCGCGGCGCCCAAGGGTAACCTTTCGGACCGTCCCTGGATTGCCGGCGCGCCGGCCTATGATGCGGCGGCGTCGGACCGTGTGCCCACCGAACAGAAACTTCTGGCCGGTACTCGGTTGGTCAATGCCGATGCGCCGTCGCCCGGCACCGACGCGCTTCTGAGCGCCATCGGCGCGGCGAATGTGAAGGAGTAGGGGAGTGCCCGAACCCGGCCGCCCCGAGACCCTTGACAGCCCCCCGCGAGCGCTCTATGACGCGGGGCCGGGCCGCTCCAGGCGGACCCGGCCGCCTCGGGCGGAGTAGCTCAGTTGGTTAGAGCAGCGGAATCATAATCCGCGTGTCGGGGGTTCAAGTCCCTCCTCCGCTACCATCAAGAACGTACGGCCCGAACCAGACAGGTTCGGGCCGTGGCTTTGCCCGAAGGCGAGAATTTGGGCGAGCGCACCGACGAGGGTTACTTCCGGTGCCTTGCTGTCATCTGCCGCTTTTACTTCGATCCGGTCCACCATGGATCGAATGGCTTCGGCAGCCTGAGGCTTGGTCACCTCTTCCGTCAGGAGAGTTTGCAACTCGCCGACCTTTCTGCTGAACAACTTGGCCAAGTTCGGGTGCGGCTCGACCTTAATGTCTTGCTCAATGCTCTTGATCTCCGCCTCGACGGATTTTCGGCGCTGTTCCAAGGTTGCAAGCTCTTCACGCACCAATCCAGGGTCGCCATCGCCGCCGGTGATGAAGGAGAGGCACCGTGCGATGCCCACGTTGACCGTGTTCAGTTTCTTCTGAAGGCCACGTTCTTGGCGGTGCTGGCCAGCGCGCTGTCTTGTCTGTCCGTCATCAAAACATTTGGGACGCCTGAGCCTGTATTCTAACGGAGGAT
>JAYPEK010000025.1:0-57400 GCA_038125725.1 Rhodospirillaceae bacterium | reverse complement strand
CTCCCTTAGGCAATCACCTCAATACGTCCCATGGGCGCTGACGGGGAACAGGCGAAGGGTTCGAGGTCTCGGTGGCCAAGTTATACAAGCACTGGGTAAGCTGGTGTCGGTCCGAAGGGCGAAACTACCCTGGTACGAAGCAGACGTTCGGTCGCGATCTGAAGGCCGCATTGCCGCAAGTTAAGACTGCGCAACGGCGTGTCGGTGAAGCTCGGAAACCTGAACGGTTTTACCTCGGTGTTCAGCTTAATACGACAACGTGTGATTGTGATCTAGATTTTGACAAGGCGGTGCTGTCACGCAGTGTCACGCGCAACGGTTCATTGTGGGGGCGCTAAGTGCTTATATGCATGTCACCTTCATATATATACTCCCGTACGCGTAACTACAGTGCAATGTACCGCGTGACACTGCGTGACAGCGCCAAGAAACACCGGCGGGCCAGCACTAAACACTCAGGTTCGCATCGCTATTTCAGCGCCGAGGAACTCCCCACGATAAAAGCCAATCTGCTCGCAGCCATCACCATCATTGAAAACAATGATCTGGCGAAGGCGGAGGCCAATCGCGCAGTTGATGTGCGGCCAGCACTAGGCGCAACGTGCAGCCTCGCCGGGGAGCGATTTCCCCCTTCGGGGCGGCCAATTTAACAGAGGATTTCGACAAATGGGTGGTCTAGGCAGCGGCGGCTGGAACAGGACGGGACGACCGACGACGGCGGCCGCCTCTCGTTTGGATGTAAACAACCTAAACAAATCCGGCGGACTCAAAGCCGGCGCATACAGCAAATTAACATGGTCGCGAGACACGGAGCCAGTTGGCAACATCAACACGCTAGCTTCAGAAGATAGCGTAACCCTGATCTACAGTAGCCGGATCGGCGATGGCGAATGGACCGATCATCGTGAACGTGTCGCTATTTCATGGGAGCCCTGCCGCTTTGGCGGCCATCGTCCATTCTTTCACTGCCCGGATTGCACCCGTCGAGTATTATATCTGTATGGGTTCCGGCGATACCTTTGCCGCCGTTGCCATCGTCTCTCCTACCCGTCCCAGCGCGAGCGCGAAAACGATCGGGCCCAGCGCAAAGCCAACCGCATCCGTGTCTGGCTCGGTGGCGAACCGGGGTGGCAGAATATTCCACCTCGCCCAAAGGGCATGCACCGGCGAACCTATGACCGCCTCATAGACGACATCATGGCAGCAGATGCCATTACCGATGACGCGGCTATAAAGCTGCTGGCAAGTCTACAGCGCCCACCCCGGATAAGAACGAGAACCAAAGCCAGAGCGAAAGAGTTTTGGACATGACGAAGAATCTGGTGATCAAGAAATCTCATCTCCTCCCGTGGGAGGACACCGACGAATACGAGCTGCTGGCAGCTGCCCTGCATGATGAATACGAACCACAGGGTCCCACAGAGCGACACCTGGTCGACGAACTGGCCGGCATCATCTGGCGCCGAAATCGGATCGGCATGGCGGAAACGGCGCTTCACCAATATGGCTTGAACATCTCGCTACAGTCCCAATCGCGCACCGGCGAACGGGCCTTGGCCCATGTCGGCGGCGGAAAACCTGGTATGGATATGAGTGACGTCATGCAGGTCCCGGTCGAAGAAATCCCTGATCAATTGGCAGACGTCCAAGAAGCTTTGGAGATGATGGAAAAGGCTCAAGCTTTGGCCGAGGGTGGGAAATACGAAGTCGCGCTGGAAGCCCTTCGCGATGATACCAGGGAATGGTGGCAGGACATCCTGCTCGACGAAGAAGACGCTATGGGCCATCCCCGTGAGGCGACAGCCGAAAGTCTATTCAGCTGGCTGTGCCTCGAAGCACTACCGTATGTGCGGAATACGATTCATGGCCTGACCCATGCCGAAAACATCCAGAACCAAGCCTATGGCGAGAGCCTCAACCCGGCAAAGTTCAACGAGCTGGCTAGGTGGGAGGCGCATCTTGATCGGCGCATGGAGCGTACGATTTCGCTGCTTATGAAACTGCGAAATACGCGAAAGGCTGGGACCGCGGCATAGGTTGTGACTGGAGGCTGAGAGGTCCGTTGTCGGGGCCAAAGCGCCAGTAGATTTTGATTGGCGTCAACCGTCACTTTTGACCCCTTCCGGACCATCGACAAGCCGTGGCTAGCCGAAATAGCCCAGCAACTGCCACCACAGAAACGTCAGCGGCAACAAGACCAGGACCGTGATCAGCGAGAGCGTCACCGTCAATTTTGTGCCGTCGGCCATGCTAACTCCGCCGAGCCGCAGACCGGCAACGATCGGAGGAGCCTGGTACGGGAAAAACACCGTGCAATAGCCGTTGGCGATGACCATCAACACCGTCATTAAGGGCAGTTGCGCCGATTCGGCGACGGTGCCGGCAAATGGAGTCAGGACGGCAATCATCCCCGGCAAGGTCGCGAACAGGCCGAACAGCATATTGATCGCCGAAAACATCCCGAATGCATAAGCCGGCTCCCCCGGGCGGAAGTCGGTGGCTTTGAAAAGTTGCTGGGCGATCAGATCTCCAGCGCCGCTTTGACCAATAACCGCTCCCAAAGAGATCACGGTCGCGACGTTGAAAAGCGCGATGAAACCGTTCGAACGGCCTTTGAAGTCTTCAGTCCGCATGACACCGATTCCTGGCAACAGACAGGCGACAGCTGCGACCACGGCGACCCACCCGGGGGCAATCCCGTGAATGAAGTCGGTCGCCCACACTGCGACGGTTATCACGATAATTGCCGCTAGTCTTTTGGCCTCCGGGCTCAACGGGTCCGGTGCGGCGCGATCTGTTTCCACTTCCGTGACCCGGTCGTTGAAGAGCCAACAAAGGACACCAATCAGAACGAACGCCTTCAGTACACCGGCCACCGGAAAGTGCATCAGAAGGTATTCGCCATAGGTCACGTGGAGCCCGTATACGCTCTCAGCGAGCCCCGCCAGCAAGACATTGGGGAAATTCGACGGCAGAATGGTCATAGGGATATAGAAACTGGCGATCCCAACTGCCAAGGCCATGGCCGTCCGCCCTTTGCTGCCAGGGACCAAGCCCACGCGATCGGCCATTGCCAGAACAATCGGCATGAGGATGATCATGCGGGCTATGGCAGCCGGGATGAGAAAAGCCAAAATGACCGCGCCAAATACGATGCCCGCTATCAGGCGAGAGAAAGAGTGGCCCAAGTGATGAACGAACACCTCGGCTATTCGACGCCCCAATCCCGTCTTGATTGCGGCAATGCCCAGAACGACGCCGCCGGCGATCAGCCAGAAGGCACTGGACAAAAAGCTCGACAGAACGACGTCGAACGGCGCCACCTGAAAAACCAGAGCCAAACCAAAATAGAGCGCGGAAACCTGATATTCGGGAAGGCTGTCCGTCGCCATCAAGCCGATGATGAATACCGTCAAAGCCAAGACAGGCAAGGTCTGTACGTTGGCGGAGCCGGGCAAAGGCAGGAAAAGGATCCCGACGGATGCGAGGATGATTAGCGTTATTGGGATTGAGCGTTTGAAAGCCATTTCTGGTCAACCCTGCCGCTCCAATCGATGGCACCCCCGAGACTCTGGAAAGCTCGATTCCGCCTATTATTAATCTCAAAAGCCAGCAAGCCAAACACGGGTTTCTTCCATGAAACTCGACTTCCCAGGGTCGAGTGTTCTCTCATCGGCTATCCGTCAAAATCATATCCGACGCTTTTTCGGCGATCATGATGGTGGGGGCGTTGGTGTTGCCCGACGTAATCGTCGGCATGATCGAGGCGTCAGCAACACGCAAATTATCGAGGCCATGAACGCGCAACCGTTCGTCGACGACGGCCGAAGCATCGCTTCCCATTTTACAGGTGCTGGTCGGATGGTAGATGGTCTGTGCGATATTGCGGGCGCTCGCCAACAGTTCGTCGTCGGATTGCACGGCAGGCCCAGGCAGATACTCGCGGACGATAAACGGCTTCAGGGCTTCAGTCTCGACCAAGCGACGGGTGAACTTGAGCGAGTCGATTGCGGTTCGGCAGTCTCGCTCAGCCGATAGATAATTGGGAAAAATCGCCGGATAGGTCTTCGGGTCGGGCGATTTGATCTCGATGCGCCCGCGGCTCTCCGGACGCAGCTGGCAGACGGAAAGCGTGACGCCTGGAAATGGGTGCATCTCGATACCGGGCTTGTCGGCGCTCAGCGGCTGGAAATGGTATTGGATATCCGGTGTCTCGGCATCCGGGTTGGAGCGCGCGAAGATACAAACCTGAGAAGCGCCCATGCTCATCGGACCTGTGCGGGTGAGCACATATTGGGCACCGATCACCATCCTACGGAACAGACTGTTGATCTCTTCATTCAGGGTCGGCACGTTGACCTCGTAGACGGTGCGGATTTGTAGGTGGTCCTGCAGATTGGCGCCGACGCCGGGCAGTTCCTTGACAACGGGAATACCAAGTCCCTGCAACAGGTTGCCAGGACCGATGCCGGAAAGCTGCAGAATTTGCGGCGAACCGATGGCACCGGCACTGAGGATCAACTCGCCGCCAGATTTAAGGCCATACTGTCGCGGGGTGCCTTTTACCGAGATGGCGATGCCCGCGGCCTTGGCGCCCTTGAGCAGCACTTTTTCGACCAGGGCATGAGTGACGATGTCCAGGTTCGGGCGATCTTTCACCGGATTGAGAAAGGCGCGTGCCGTAGAGCAGCGGAAGCCGTTTCGAGCCGTTTGCTGGAAATATCCAGCCCCCTCCTGTTCGGCGCCGTTGAAATCCGCATTGCGCGGCACGCCTAGTTCTTCTGCGGCGCCAATCAGGGCTTCGCAAATATCACGCTTGGCGCGCATGTTCTGCACCGAAAGCCCTCCACCGGCACCGTGAAACGCATCGGCGCCGTTCTGCTGGTCCTCGGAGCGTTTGAAGTAGGGCAGCACGTCTTCAAAGGACCAGCCGGCATTGCCCAATTGCCGCCAGTGGTCGTAGTCCTGATGCTGGCCACGAATATACAAAAGTCCGTTGATGGAACTCGACCCCCCCAGCGTTTTGCCGCGCGGCCAATCGATCGAGCGTCCGTTCAGCCCTGGGTCGGGTTCGGTTTTGTAGCTCCAATCGGTAAGCGGGTTGTGAAGGGTCTTGAAATAACCAACAGGAACATGAATCCACGGATACCAGTCCTTGCCACCCGCCTCCAAAAGCAAAACCCGCTTGCTTGGATCGGCGCTCAACCGGTTCGCCAGAACACAGCCGGCGGAGCCCGCCCCGGCGATGATGTAGTCGTAGTTGGCATCCGCCTGGGTCATGGAATCGACCTCAGCGCTCAAAAGGCGTCGGCTCGACGAACGGATAGCGGGCCTTCTGCTTGGCCTGAACGGCGCCCGAATTGCGTACATAGCGACCGGCGTCGTCCTGGCGGCTCAGATAAGCCCAAGTCGGTTCGCCGTCCGTCGCCCCTTGGATGAACAGACGTTCCTTCTGGCTTTGGATACAGGCCTCGTTGATGGCTTCCGGGTTCCAGTCCTTGAGAATGTCGCGCGTGAGTTCGGCCTCGATATCGGCTGTTTCCGGTCTGCCGGCGAGGTTCTCGAGTTCCAACGGATCCTCGGATGTGTTGTAAAGGAGGCCCGGATGGCCGTGGGTATAAATATATTTCCAATCGCCCCGGCGGATCATCCGACACGGCGCGATGACACCTTCGCCGGTGTATTCCGAAATCACCGTGTTGTCCCAGCCGGCATCTTTGCCTGACAACAAGCTGTCCAGCGAATGGCCATCTATTGGGCTGACTGCTTCCCATTCAGCGTCGCTCCAATCCATGAATGTCGGCAGCAGGTCGACCAAAGAGACATGCTCGGAGACACGGGAGGGAGAATAGGTGCCGGGATAGCTGACGATCATCGGGATGCGTACCGACCCCTCGTAGAAGTATTGTTTGAACCATTTACCACGCTCGCCCAGCATCTCACCGTGGTCGGAGGTGAACACCACAATCGTATTGTCGCGCAGTCCCACCTCTTCGAGGGTCCGCATGATTCGCCCGACCTTGTCGTCAACATAACTGGTCATGCCGTAGTAAGCATGGCGCGCATTGCGCACATGTTCATCCTTGATGGTCAGCAGATCTTGGGCATGCGCGTAATAGAGCCAGCGGCTCATCTCGTCCAGTTCATCGACAGGGATCGGCGGCACTTTCGGCATGTCGATGTCGTCGTGGTCGTAGAGATCCCAGTATTTCTGGGTGGTGACATAGGGCGAATGCGGATGGGTGAAGGATGCCCACAGCAGCCAGGGCTTATCGTCATGGAATCGCGCGAGGTCGAAAATCTGCTGCACGGTGGCATGCTCAACCTCGTCATCGTAGTCCATCTGCAGACTGCGCGCGCAGACACCGGCGTCAACCACGGCAGCAGGGTTGATGCCGGTGGGCCGGTAGCGCTCGCCGACGATCCAATCTGGTGTCCAGGCGAAGTTGGCCGGGTAGATGTCTGTAGTGGCCCGTTCGGTAAAGCCATGCATCTGGTCGGGGCCAATGAAATGCATCTTGCCCGCCAACACGGCGTGGTAACCGGCGTTTCGTAGATAATGGGCCAAGGTCGGGATATGGGCCGGCATTTCCATGGCATTGTCCCATGAAGCGATGTTGTGGGCGAAGCGCCCCGCCATCATCGAAGCGCGCGACGGCACGCAGAGCGGAAAATTGCAGTAGGCGCTTTCGAAGACGACACCGCTTTCGGCCAGCGCGTCGATATGGGGTGTCTTGACCAGAGGGTGCCCATAGGCTGGAAGCACACCGGGAGTCATCTGGTCGGCCTGGATCACCAGGATATTCGGCGCGCCCTTGGACGCCGTGGCCGTCTTCACCATCAATATTTCCTTCCCTTCAAGGAGGCATCATCCCTCTATGCCTCGAGACGTGACGGGTAGATGCCGCCGCGCGGTTCACCCGGCGTGACGCTGCCCCACCGTGGCTTGAACCAGGGTGGCAGCGGGCGGCTGTTAGGCACGCTCAGCCAGGCACGCAGGATATGGCGCTTTCGGTCGAAGTCTTCGTGATCCTCGAATTCCGTCCGGGCATGGAAAACGCAATAATTGTTGATGAGCTGAATATCGCCCGGCTGCAGGTTGAAGTCGAAACTGACGTCTGGCCGAACCAATATCTTGTCCATGAGATCGAGTGCCGCGGTCATCTCCTCCGTCATCGGCGGAACACCGTCAAACCGTTGTGCCGATTCGGCATAGGAACGCGGCGGCATGCGGCTGGTTAAAAGGCCATCGTGATAGCTCAGGATCGGCATCACGAAATAGGGTTCCGGTCCCTCGTCGGGCCGGCCCGGCTCGCCGCGTCGGTCGAAAGCAAAGGGCCGGAACAACTCTCGCGCCAACACGGGGTCTTCGACCCACATGGCATTGAACAGGGCCGGGATGCTGGCCAATCGTGACCGCCCGCCGCTGCGTGCGACGCGCCGGCACATAAGCATGAGTACATCGCAGGCATCATTGTGAAAAAACAGTTCCGTCGTCGTCTGGTAGTTGCGGACCTTGGTGTCGTTCACGTCATATCCCAGGTCCCGAACATGGCCAAGCAGGTGGCCGGCGGCATTCTGGCTCATCGGCTGGCCGATATGCATCATCAGGCCCCAGAATAGGATTTCCGCCTCCTTGTCCGAGTATTCGTCGAGACGAATCCCCCGAATGACCCGAAACCCGTTCCCCGTCTCCAAGTCTTGCAAGGTCGCATCCAACTCGTCACCGATGGTTGGAAGAGGAAACTCCGCCTTGGTGAAATCCGGCGCCGATTTCCCAATTTCCTTCACGGCTTTGACCGCAGCATCCAGTTCGTTTAGGGCCTGTTCGGACCAACGTGCAACCCAGTGGTCGCCATCCTGGAAATCGCTCCCATGCCATAAACCGGGATTCTCGATCGGCCCTTCAGGGACCGAATAATCATTTCCACTTGCTGTAAACATCGTTCTCTGGCTCCAGATACTATTCTTGGCCGCCCCAGGGCCGACTAAAGTCGAAAATGTGCCAACAGTAAAAAAAAAAGGAACCGGGCGACGGCGGAAAGCTGCCGCCCGGCTCCATCGGGAGGCAGCTGTTTAGTTCACGGACAGGCCGACTTTCTCGGCTACGGCCTTGAACGTCTCATACTGCGTCTTGACGAAAGCTTTTGTCTCGTCCGGCGGCATGATTGACGGGATCGATCCCAGCCCCTGAGTCATCTTGATCCATGCCTTGTCCGTCTTCAGGGCGGCCAAGGTCGAGACCCATTTGTCGACCACCTCCTTAGGAAGATCCTTGGGGCCCCATACGCCGCTCCAGCCGACAACCACATGAAGGTTGGGGTGTCCGACCTCGGTTGCCGTCGGGACATCCGGAATAGTCGGCGCTCGTTCTTTGGTGGAAATCAGCAGGGCACGCAGTTTGCCACCGCGAATCTGGCTGATCACCCCGGAAAGGTTCTGGAAGATCATATCCGCATGACCACCAGCCACCGCCGCCGCAGCCTTCCCGCCGCCTTTGAACGGGATATGCGTCAGAGCGTCAGGCGGCAGACCAAGGTCGTTGAGAACGATAACCATCGCGACATGCAGAAGCGTGCCAACACCGGCCGAAGAGTAGGTCAGTTTTTTGCCCGATTTAATCGCCTTCTTCAGGTCGTCGAAGGTCTTGTAGGGGCTGTCGGCATTGACCGAGAGTACGAACGGGTTTTGCTCCAGCAAGCCGAGGAAGCTGAAATCATCCCACTTGTAGGGGATTTTTGAGTTGATTGCCGGAACCGCGGCTTGCGAGCCGACGCGCGACAGCAGTACGGTATATCCGTCCGGCTTGCTTTTTGCGACATAGGTCGACCCAGTTACACCAGCGGCGCCAGTCCTATTGACGACGAGAATACCGTTACCGAGGTGCCCCGGCGCCGTGGCGGAAACAATCCGCGCGGCAAGATCGGATGCGCCACCAGGACCGTAGGGTGCCACCAAGGTCACCGGTTTGGTCGGGTATTCTGCGGCGGCGAAGCTGGTTGTCATTACAACGCTCAGTGCCGCCAGAGCGCCTCTCAGGACGCCAGTACGGGAATTCATTTGACAATACCTCCCTGTCTGCCGCTTTCGGACGGCCCCCCTCCGCCAGCGGCTGGAATGAAGCAACTGAGGCCGAGCAGGCAAATGAAATCATATTTGATTACATTAAGCAACTAATATACGCTACCGTGAACTCATGATGGTGGAACATGGTAATTCCTGACCGCAACAGAACCGAGTTGGCACGAACCAATCGGCGAGCGATTCTGGCAGAGGCCGCGCTCAGAGGCCCTTTGTCGCGAACCGATATCGCCAATTCCACCGGATTGACGGCAGCGTCGGTGTCCCGCATCACGCGAGAATTGATCGAGGCAGATCTGCTCCACGAGTTGCCCGCCGATAACGACCAACAGCTTGCGCGTCCACGCAGCCCTGGACGCCGCTTCGTTCAACTCGAGATCAACCCTTCCGGCGGTTATGTGCTCGGAATCGGGGTCAACGTCTTTTCCCAAACAGTTACTTTGGCCGATTTGAAAAACTGCCGCATCGCGCGTCAGGACTTGAAGTTGCGGGACCTAACCGATCCAGAACAAGTGGTCGACCAAGTGGTCCGAGAGGCAAAAAAAATGGCTGCGGTATATGTGCCCGATCGGCGCCGGCTTCTGGGCGCCAGTTTCGCCTTCACCGGTGCCGTTGACCCAAGGACGGGCGTCGTGCGCACGTCGCCCTATTTGCGGTGGGGCGAAGTGTCGCTTGGAGAAAAGCTCGCGCATGGACTGGATATGCCGGTGCGGATTGAGAGCTTGCCAGCGGCCCTGGCCGTTGCCGAATCCCGTTTTGGCGCCGCCCAGGGAATCGCGGATCTGCTCATGGTCAACTGTTCACTGGGGTTTGGCGCAGCGCTGTTGAGCAACGGGCATCTCGTTCGCGGCCATGATTTTTCAGCGGGATTGATTGGCGGCATCACGCCTTGCGGCGCGCCAGGCGAAACGCTGGACACTCTGGCGGGCGGACACGGCGTGTTGAAACGGTTGTTCGGCCCCCAATTGGACATTGCCATGACCCCATCGAATGAATTGGCTGACATGCTGATGCAGGCAGTTGGCCGTTGCCGGCGAGGCGACCCGGAAGCGACCGCTGCGTTCCAAGATGCCGGCCAATTGTTGGGCCGATTCCTGGTTCCGATCCTTGGACTTCTACGGCCAAAGGGATTGATGGTTGCCGGCCCCTTGACCGAAGCGCCAAGCTTCGTCCGAGCTTGCGCGGAAAGCTTGAGCGATGTCACTACGGAGTACAATTGTGACCTAATGGTCAGCGATCTCAGTCCGCAATCCGCGGCGCGCTGGCTCGCTATCGACGAGTTCCTCCTGGAGCGAGATCTCAATTTGGATGATTTAAAACTATCGAAGGCCGCCTGACATGTTTTCCGCAAAACGCGATATTTGGATCGGAACCACCGCTATCGTGCTGGCCCTCGCCGGATGGCTAGTGATTATTCCATCGGGTGTCGACGTCCCGAAATCCGTTAAGATATTGGCGCTATCGCCTGATTTTTGGCCGCGGATCATCATGGTCATCCTGGCCGTTTGTGGTGGCATCGTCCTTTTTCAGGGGCTGTTCGAAGCCCGACGAGGGGGCATCGAACAATCGCATCCCGAAAGTGCCGACGACACGGCACCGGTCGAGAGCGACGAGGTTATCCACTTCGAAACCAATGTGCAGGCGGTACGTGTGATCGGGGCTTTTGCTGGCCTCTTCGCATTCTATTTCTTGTCGCCAATACTGGGCGTGGTCGGCGGCTGTGGAATCCTCGTATTCGCGGCAACACGGTTCCTGGGCGTTGAGTCCGCTGTCAAATCGCTACTTTTGGCCCTGCTATTACCTATTCTCCTCTACTTCTTTTTTACCGAAGTCGCTCATATCCCCATTCCACTCGGCCTTTTGGAAGAGCTCCGCTAGGGAACCATCATGACTGCCGATCTCATTCAACAAGCATTTCAACTGTTTCTCAGTGTCGACAACCTCTTGGCCGTATTGCTCGGCGTCATGATCGGCACCGTTATCGGCGCCATTCCAGGGATGACGACACCGATGGGAGTGGCGTTGGTGCTGCCGTTCACATTCACCATGCATCCGGTCACCGGCATTCTGCTTTTGCTCGGCGTCTACAAAGGAGGACTTTACGGCGGCTCCATTACTGCCATCCTGATTAAGGCGCCAGGTACGCCTGCGGCCTCCTGTACGGTTCTTGACGGGTTCCCGATGGCGCAGAAAGGCGAGGCCCGGAAGGCGCTGGATATCGCGCTCTACGCCTCATGTTTCGCCGATTTTGTCTCCAATATTTCGTTGATCCTGTTTACCGGTGTACTTGCGTCATTTGCCCTGAGCTTCGGACCGCCGGAGTTTTTCACGCTGATCGTGTTTTCCCTCACCATCATTGCCGGTGTGTCGGGGCAGAGCCTGGCCAAAGGGATTATCTCTGCAAGCCTGGGCCTGATCCTGGCGACGATCGGCCTCGATATCGTCTATGGCACCAACAGGTTTGTGTTCGGCGAGGTCGAACTCATGGCCGGGTTGAGCTTTATTCCGGTCCTCATCGGCCTGTTCGCGCTGCCCGAAATCCTCAACCAATTCACGATCAAATTGGAGACACGCGCCACGGCCGGCCAGCTCAGCAGCGCCGGTGCCGGTTTCGCCGATTTCAAACGTTGCTTCAAATCGATTTTTCGCGGCAGCCTGATCGGTGTCGTATTGGGTGCGATCCCCGGGATTGGCGGGTCACCCTCCGCTTTCCTCTCCTACTCCGAAGCCAAACGGACGTCCAAAAACCCAGAGAATTTCGGCAAGGGCGAAATGGAGGGCGTCGCGGCCGCGGAAGCAGGTAACAATGGCGTTGCCGGTGCCACCATGATTCCGTTGCTGGCGCTGGGCGTGCCGGGCGATGTCATAACGGCGGTGATCCTTGGAGCATTCATGATCCATGGTCTCCGCCCGGGCCCAGTGATGTTCGAGCAGAATCTTTCCCTCATCTATGCGATCTTCATGGGCATCATGCTGTCGTCCTTCTACTTGTTGATTATCGGCAAGCTGTCCATCAAGACGATTTCGAAGATCGCCAACATCCCCAACAATATGCTCTATCCGGCCGTGCTGGTTCTCTGCATCTATGGCGCTTACGCCATCAACACCAACCTGTTCGACGTGCTGGTGATGTTTGTGGTCGGCATCCTGGGGTTCGCCATGCTGCGCCTCGACATCCCATCGGCGCCGTTCCTTATCGCATTTATCCTCGGCCCACTATTGGAAGACAACTTCCGCCAAGCCCTGCTCATGTCGGGCGGCACACCGGAAATTTTCTTCCGTAATGAAATCTGCGCCGTGTTCTGGGTGCTGACCGCCTTGTCGGTATTTTTCATGGTCAGGAACCATGTTCGTGCGCGACGCCAGGACGAGCGACTTGCCAAATGAAGGCGGGCTCGGAAGTTTTCCAAACGGCGAAGTAAGGAGGAATTCATGCAAGACGACCTGGGTGCGTTCCGTTATGCCTTCGCGGTCATTACCGACACCCACCTCAACCAGGGTGAGGACGACTGCAATTCGCCGTTCGAGGTCAACCGCCTCGCCAATGCGCGCATGCGGCACGTGGTGCGCGATCTCAACACGCGGGACATCGCCTTTGTCGTCAATGTCGGCGACCTGATCCACCCAGTGCCGGCGGTGCCGCACCTCTACCGCGAGGCGGCCGCACGTTTCCATGAGCAGGTAGCGGAACTGCGTCATCCGCTTTATCTCACTCCCGGCAATCATGATGTTGGCGACAAACCCAACGACTGGGCGCCGGCAGCTGGCATCTGCGACGACTACTTGGCCCTGTGGGACGAGCATTTTGGCGCACAGTACCAATCGTTCGATCACGGAGGTGATCATTTCATCATTATTAATGCGCAAATCATCAATTCCGGCCTGACGAGCGAGGCTGAACAACGCCGCTGGCTTGAAGCCGACCTGGAAGCCAATCGAGGCAAACGCATCTTCATGCACAGCCACTACCCGCCCTATTTCTCCCGGCCCGACGAGGAAGAAAACTACGACAACATCGGCGAACCGGGCCGCACTTGGATGCTCGAGCTGTTGGCGCGATATCAGGTCGAAGCCCTGTTTATCGGCCATGTCCACAATTTCTGGTACAATCGCCATGCCAAAACGGACTGCTATTTGCTGCCCTCCACTTCGTTCGTGCGCCAGGATTACAGCGAGATGTACCGCGCCCGGCCAAGAAGCGGTGATCAAGCCGGACGCAACGACAAGGCGAAGCTCGGCTACTTCATCGTTGACGTACATGAAAATGGCCATGTGGTCGACGTCATCCGCACCTACGGACAAACCGCAGCCGCTGCTTCGCCGGTGCCCGCGCCGTTGGATCAGGTCAAGGCGGTTCATCCGCGCCGAAACCGGCACGGCAACTTCGGTTTCGACATGCGCCAGAATTGGATGGAGGTCGTGGAGATTCCTCCGACCGGCGGCTTGGACGAGTTCGACCGGAAGGAAGTCCGCAACGACTACCCGTTGATGGGTTTGTGGGAAATGGGAGTGCGAAAGCTAAGAGTGCCGCTCCGCGATCTCCTGGTTCCGGATGTTCGCGAACGCATGCGCGTGCTGTGTCGCCACGGCCACGAATTCTCGCTTTTCACCTTCGGTGCACCAACGGCGCGGGATCGAGAACTGATCAAGGCCAACCAGGATATCTTCAGCGCCTGGGAGATCGGCGTGAACTGGGATGTGTTCGACGGCATTGCGCAAGACATCGGCGACGCGGCGCGCGAGACCGATCTGCCCGTCTATCTCTCGAGGCTTCGCTCCATCGATGAACTTCGGAGCGAGGCCGGTCATTACTACCATGTCATCAACCAGGGATTTCTCGTAGACGATCGGGACCAGATGGAAAGCCTGCTGGCCCGCTCGGAATTGGCAGGTGCCTTGGACGGCTTCGTGTTTCGCCTGACCGCCGACCGGTCGCCTTGGGACGCGATTCACGAGGCTGCTGACCTAGCCGAGGAACTCGGCATCAAAGCGTCCGTGCATCTGCGCATGTGCTGGTCGAACCCGGCGGAACCCTGGGAAGATGACGCTTGGGTCACGCGCCGAGTCGCCGAGGCGGCGTTGGCCGCGAACACGCGCGACAACGTTGCCGTCTATTGCGATACCTACATCGACAACGACCGGGGCTATTTCGTACGAAACGGCGTCCTCGACCGGCTCAATAACCCACGCCCAGCCTTTCATGTACTGCGCCATTTGCACGGAGCCCTGGACGAGTTTGAAGCCCTAACCGCAGGCCGGGTGCATACGACTGATGGTCTGCGGGCGATATCGGTGCAAGCGGATGGACAGGAGTTAATCCTCGTCCTTCCGGAAGCGGACAGCTCATCGATTGATCCGGCAAATTCGAGTTGGCTTCGAATGCCTGGCCAAACCGGGCGCGAACCTACGAGAGTACTGGATTTGGAGACCGGCGTCTTATCGGAGCCCATGGTGGATCGCTATGGACCGAGCCTTTGGTTTTGTTGACATGCGGGCATCCACTGAGGGAAGCAAACAATACACGGTTTGAACCATGACCCCGCAGGCATCTGATTTGGTTCCGCCAAGGCGAGTCATGGTGTTTGGCGGCACGGGAACCATTGGTGCGGCCTGTTGCACTCGCCTCTGCCAGGAAGGCAGCCAAGTCGCGGTGTACACCCGGCGCCAAAGTATCGACATCGCGGATGCCGAGATTTTTTCGGGTGACGTAACAGACGGACCGAGCGTTGGCGCCGCCATTGCGGCATGGAAGCCGGATGCCGTTCTGCAATTGGCGGCCTGCCTGCAACAGGAAGCGGAAGAAAACCCCGAACTCGGTATCGCCGTCAATGTATCGGGTGCTGCGAACATCTTACGGGCAGCGGCGGAAGCGGGCATCAAACGGTTCGTTTACGGCAGCAGCATCGCGGCATACGGAGATCGCGGCGATCTTATGCGGGAAAGCGACGCCCCGAGCGCCTCGATTTCCATATACGGACTACAAAAGCTGTTGGGCGAAAAACTGGGAAAACGCTATGCTGAACGCAGCGCATTTTCGTTTGCGGCATTGCGCTATTCAGGGGTTTTCAGCGCACATCCGCCTTCCGGTGCCGGCATGGCATTGGCGCGGTATAAGATTCTAAAGACGGCAATGGGTGGCAACGCCGAAATCGACTTCGCCAGCGGCGAGGAGACCTGCCACCTGACCTACGTCGATGACGCCGTCGAAGCAACCGTGCGCGCACTGTTCGCATCCGGGCTTCGCCATGACATCTACAATGTCGGCGGGCCGGAGGAAAACTTCATTTCGCTCCGCGCCCTCCATGATCAGGTCCGTCAGATCGTCCCGACGGCCGGTGACGTGGTGTTTTCCGGTCGGGCCAGAAGCGCTGGACCGCTCGATCTCAACCGCGCTCACGATGACTTGGGGTTTCGCCCACGGTTCAAGATTGTAGACGTCTTGCAAGACCTGTTGGCAGCCTAAAGCTCCTCACCGGGAACGGCTTTTCGACCGCCTCGTGTCAGGTCAGCGCGGTGATGAAGCGGGTCTCCAAGTAAGCCTCCAGTGCTTCCGAGCCCCCTTCGGTTCCATAGCCCGAATCCTGAATGCCGCCGAACGGCACCTCCGGCAAAGCTAGGCCGACGTGATTGACCGTCAGCATGCCGCTTTCCACCTCGCGCCCCATTTTCTGCAAGGTTTCGGCCGAGCGGGTAAAGGCATAGGCCGCAAGCCCGTAAGGCAGGCGGTTGGCCTCCGCGATCGCCTCGTCGTAACTCTTGAACCTGTTGACCAGGGCGATGGGACCAAAGGGCTCATCGTTCATGGCTTTGGCATCAGCCGGCACGTCGGTCATCACGGTGGGCAGGAAAAAGTAACCCTTGTTGCCGATGCGCTCGCCACCGGTGGCAAGAGAAGCGCCCTTCGATCTGGCATCCGTGATCATATCTTCGATGGCTGGGATGCGGCGTTCGTTAGCGAGTGGCCCCATCTCGATGTCAGGCTCAAGTCCGTTGCCGACCTTGGTTTCGGCCATGGCGGCAACAAAGCCTTCCAGGAACTGATCGGCGATGCCGTCCTGCACCAGGAAGCGGGTCGGCGACACACAAACTTGGCCTGCGTTTCTCAGCTTGGTCGGCACCATGGCGGCGATCGCCTGATCGACGTCGGCATCGTCAAAAATCAGCACCGGCGCATGACCGCCCAGTTCCATAGTGGCACGCTTCATATGCTGTCCGGCAAGGGCCGCCAGATGTTTGCCCACCGGTGTCGAGCCGGTAAACGAAATTTTTCGGATCACCGTATGCGGAATCAAATATTCAGAGATTTCCGCCGGCACGCCATAAACCAGGTTGACGACACCATCGGGCACACCAGCGTCGGCGAACACCTGAATCAGTGCAGCCGGCGAGGCTGGCGTTTCTTCCGGTGCCTTGACGATGATCGAACATCCCGTCGCCAAGGCCGCTGACAGCTTGCGTACGATCTGGTTGACCGGGAAATTCCAGGGCGAGAACGCCGCTACCGGGCCGACCGGCAATTTCTGGGTCATTTGCGTGACGCCCGGCATGCGGGCCGGAATGACCTGACCGTAGGTGCGGCGCGCTTCTTCGGCGAACCAATCGATGGTGTCGGCGGCAACCGCGATTTCCATGCCCGACTGAGCCAAAGGCTTGCCGTTCTCTCGGGTCATCAACCAGGCGATGTCGTCCTTGCGCTCGCGCAGCAACACCGCCGCTCGGCGCATGGTCTGGTAACGCTCGAAAGCACCGGTTTCGCGCCAGATGGCAAAGCCCTTTTGGGTCGATTCCAGTGCCGCGTCCAAATCGGGCTGGGTCGCCATCGATAGCCGGCCGATTTCCTCTTCCGTGGCCGGGTCGATGATTGCCATGGCCTTGATCGTGGTTCGGTGCATCCGACGCCGGTCGTCAGGGCTATAGCCCGCGACGGCGCAAAGCATGCTTGCCCCGTTGTCCTAGAAAACCATGCCGCCCAAGCGCCATTGATGCTGGGACGCATCATGTAAAACGATGGCCCTGGCATGGCCAACCGTAGAAGTTTCGATTTCCGAAATTGGCACATTTCTTCCGTCAGCAAGTGCCGATGGTTTCCTTCCGCTGCTGAAGGTCCTGCAGCCATTTTGAGGTCGGCTTTTCAAGTTGTCTCAGGCCCTGGCCAGGACCGAGGAAGTTAGCAGGCCAGTTCCCTAGAAGAACGCGACGCGGTGGTTCATAATCCGCTGGTCGCGTCTGGTGAGTTTCCGAGCCCGTCAGCCGTCGCTTTTTGATGATCGCGGGAGATGCGGGCCTTGGCATCGAAAAAAACTCTGAATGCAAAAAACCTAGAGGCTCTGGGTGCCGCTCGTCTTTCCGAATTGCTGATTGAAATCACCAAAGGCGACAATGAGGCGAAACGCCGGTTACGGCTGGAACTGGCAGGTGCTCAAGGTTCCGGTGAAGTCGCCAAAGAAATCCGCAAGCGAATAGCCACCATCGCCCGCTCCAATTCCTTCGTCGAATGGGACAAGATAAAGAAGTTTATCAAAGACCTCGAGCTTCAACGCAGCGCCATTGTCGAACAGGTTGCAAAAGACAATCCTGTCGAGGCGCTTGAGTTGATGTGGCGATTTACGGCACTTGCCAACTCGGTGTTTGAGCGATGCGACGACGACGGTAGTGGTCGCGTGGTCGACGTATTCCACACCGCAGTCGAAGACCTTGGACAAATTGCCCTCTCAGCCAACACCGACCCAAAATCTCTAGCCGGCCAAATATTCGATGCGCTGACCCAAAACGATTACGGCCAATACGATTATTTGATCAGATCGATGACACCGGCCCTAGGTTCAACCGGCCTTGAACACCTCAAGGAACAGGTCAATGCCCTGTCCAAGGAACCGATCCCAAAACCAAACCAAAGGGATCGCGTGGTCATTGGCATTAGCTCTAGCGGCCTGATCTATGCTGATGATTACGCTGAGCACCATCGTTCAAGTATGGTCTCGCTTGCTCTGCAAGAAATCGCCGACGCCCAAGGCGATGTAGACGCCTACATCGCGCAACAGAGCGAGAACGCTAAGACTGTCCCTAGGGTGGCCGCTGATATTGCCAATCGCCTGTTAGCGGTGGGGCGCGCCGAAGAAGCTTGGGAGGCGATCAATGCCGTGGAGGAAAATCGGCCAGGCTGGATACCCTTCGAATGGGAGCTAACGCGGACCCAGGTCCTTGAGGCCCTGGGCAAACCCAATGAAGCGCAAGAGTTCCGTTGGACGTGTTTTGAGGATTCATTACGCGACCAGCATCTGCGTTCGTATCTCAAACAGCTTCCCGATTTTGAAGATATGGAAGCCGAAGAACGAGCCATGGACGTTGCTCTAAAGCATGAAAATGTTCACCGCTCGCTGATCTTTCTCGTTTCCTGGCCGAACCTGGATAAAGCAGCGGAATTGGTGCTGAGCCGCTTCGAAGAACTTGATGGTAATCTGTACGAGTTTTTGCCGCCTGCGGCAGATGCGCTGGAGGCCAAACATCCCTTGGCGGCAACGGTGCTGCGTCGGGCACTCATTGACTTCGCCTTAGGGAAGGCGAGATCAACGAGATACCGCCATACCGCTCGCCATTTAAAAGAATGCGCCAGCCTCGCAACATCGATTGAGAATTTTGGCCCCCACGACACCCATGAAGCCTATGTCGAGAGACTGAGGGCCAAGCACGGACGTAAATCCATGTTCTGGAGCTTGGTTGGCCGGTGAAGGGCTCATCACACCGCGACCAAGACCGGGAGCCTCTTTCGGGCTTGGTTGAGCGTGTGACCTTCCACAGCCAGGAAACCGGGTTCTGCGTTCTCCGCGTTAAGGTACGTGGACACCGTGAGTTGGTCTCGGTGATTGGCTCGGCTGCCTCGGTTCAACCGGGAGAGTTTATCCAGTGCTCTGGCCGGTGGGATAACAACCGTGACCACGGCATGCAGTTCAAAACGACCTTCCTCAAGGTCATGCCCCCCAGTTCCCTCGACGGGATCGAGAAATACCTCGGCAGCGGCATGATTAAAGGGATCGGTCCGCACTTCGCCAAAAAGTTGGTCAAAGCCTTCGGCGAACACGTCTTCGACGTGATCGAGGATGAGCCGGAGAGATTGCTAAAGCTCGATGGCATTGGCCCTAAGCGAGTTGATCGGATCACGTCGGGCTGGGCCGACCAAAAGGCCATTCGTGAGATCATGGTGTTCCTGCAATCTCATGGCGTTGGCACGTCACGGGCCGTGCGCATTTACAAAACCTATGGCGCCGATGCTATTCCCCTGGTCAGCGAGAACCCCTACCGCCTGGCTCGTGACATCAAGGGGATCGGGTTTAAGACCGCCGATCAGATCGCTGAAAAACTCGGTGTCGAAAAGACCGCCATGATCAGGGCTCGGGCGGGCATCTCATATACCCTTACAGAGGCCGTTACCGAGGGGCATTGCGGCCTGCCCGAAGATGATCTTTTACCGGCTGCCGAAAAGCTTCTGGAAATTCCAACTGCCATCCTCCGAGATGCGCTTCACCTGGAACTCCAAGAAGAGACCGTGGTTGCCGACACCATGGGAGGCGAACGCTGCATATTCCTCGGTCATCTCTGGAATGCTGAGAAGCTCATAGCAGAGCGCCTGAAGGCACTGGCAACGGGAAGACCTTATTGGCCAGAGATCGATGCTGAAGTTGCCATCCCATGGATTGAGAAGAAGCTCGGGGTCAGTCTCGCCAACAGCCAACGTGAAGCGGTGAGAAAGGCGATCTCATCGAAGGTTATGGTGATCACCGGTGGTCCCGGCGTTGGCAAGACCACCCTCGTCAATGCAATCCTGGGCATCCTCACGGTCAAAGCCGTCAACGTGGCGCTTGCTGCTCCCACGGGTCGGGCAGCGAAACGCCTGTCGGAAACGACGGGCATTGAAGCAAAAACCATTCACCGGCTTTTAGAGGTTGATCCCAAGCACGGCGGGTTCAAACGAGGCAGCGAAGACCCCCTAGAATGTGACCTTCTGGTCATCGACGAGACCTCGATGGTCGATGTTCTGCTGATGGCCGCCGTCCTCAAAGGACTGCCCGACAAAGCCGGGTTGATCATCGTTGGCGATGTCGATCAATTGCCATCCGTCGGGCCAGGCCAGGTGCTTGCTGATATCATCAGTTCAGGGGCTGTTCCGGTAGCTAGGTTGACGGAGATATTCCGCCAAGCCGCCGAAAGCCAGATCGTTACCAACGCCCACAAGGTGAACTCGGGCTACATACCCAACCTCGACACCGAAAAAGGAGCCAAGACCGACTTCTATTTTGCTCAGGCCTATGATCCCGACGATGCCGTCGCCAAGGTCATCGAGATCGTGAAGAACCGACTACCAAAGCGATTCGGCTTTGATCCCATTCAGGACGTTCAGGTGCTGTGTCCGATGAACCGTGGCGGTATCGGCGCACGATCTCTGAACGTCGACCTACAAAAGGCCCTGAACCCGCCCACCGACGAGATTGCGGTTGAGAGGTTCGGCTACACCTACCGCGTCGGTGACAAGGTGATGCAAACGGACAATGACTACGACAAAGAGGTCTTCAACGGTGATCTCGGCTATGTCCGCCAAATCGATCCCGACGCGCAGGAAATGACCATCGAGTTTGATGGTAGGGCCGTCGAGTATCAGTTTGGCGAACTCGATCAGATTGCCCTCGCCTACGCTGTCAGCATCCACAAGTCTCAGGGCTCAGAGTATCCCGCCATCGTCATTCCGATCATGATGCAGCATTACATGATGCTGCGGCGGAACCTGCTCTACACAGGCATCACCCGAGGCAAACAAATGGTCGTGCTGGTCGGTCAGAAGAAGGCCATCGGTATGGCCGTCAAGGGGCGGGTCGAGGGCCGGCGGTGGTCAAAACTGGAAGAGTGGTTGGTCGGCCGTAGGTAGGCGAGGGTTATGATGACGGACACCAAGTGCCTCGAAGACGGCCAATACTATTGGGTCCGCCCCAACGCAGACGAACTCTTCGAGCCTGCCCTCTACAAGGACGGCGCTTGGTGGTTCATAGGGCTCTGTGAGGGCGCTGAGAGCGTTGAAGAAGTGGGTGAGGCTATTGAAACCGAGAAAAAATAGAGGACGCCTACCCTATTTCTTAAATTGATTCGGTACCACGGTGGTCCCTCGATCAAAAATCAAAGCCCCGGCCATTTCTGGCCGGGGCTTTTTAGCCTTATATTTCAAAGACTTAATTGGTACGCGCTACAGGGATCGAACCTGTGACCTACTGATTAAAAGTCAGTTGCTCTACCAACTGAGCTAAGCGCGCTCATGTGCGGGCGAAGGTATAAAAACTGCCGTCCGGTGGGTCAATGGATTTCCTGAAAAGGATTTCCTATTCGGCGCTTTCCGCCAATTCCTTGATCTTCGCCTTGACCCGTTCGTTGACCTGCGACGACACGAACGACGAGATGTCGCCGCCCAACTGCGCGATCTCCTTGACGAAGCGCGACGCGATGAACTGCTGGCGCTCGGAGGCCATCAGGAACACGGTCTCCACGTCGTCATTGAGGCGCGCGTTCATGGACGCCATCTGAAACTCGTACTCGAAATCGGAAACGGCGCGCAAGCCCCGCACCACCATGGTGCCGCCCTGGGCGACGACGAAATCCATCAGCAGGCTATCGAAGGGCTCGACGGCGATATGGGTTTTGGAGCTGTTGGTCAGCGCCGCAACCTCGGCCTCGACCATCTCGACCCGCTCTTCCAGGCTGAACAGCGGCCCCTTGCCGATATTGACTGCGACACCAACCACCAGCTTGTCCACCAGGAAGGCGGCGCGGGCGATGATGTCCATGTGGCCGTTGGTCACGGGATCGAATGTCCCGGGATAGACGGCAACGCGTTCCTTGCTCATTGGTCTTCCCCTTCCCCCTCGGCGTCGGTCCAGGTATCCCCCCCGGTTTCGTCCTCCGCCTGGGTTTCGGCGTCCTGGCCCTCGGCCTGAGCGCCGTCCTCGTCTTCATCGAATTCGTCGTCCTCGTCATCGCCCTCGACTTCGCGCAGGCGGCTGACGGAGACCAGCCGTTCCTCATCCGCCACCTTGAACACCGTGACGCCCCGGGCACTCCGGCCGACGATGGAGATCTGGTCGATCGGGCAGCGGATGATCTGACCGCCGTCCGATACCATCATGATCTGGTCCGTGTCCAGCACCGTGAAGGCGGCGACGATGGAACTCGGAGCCTGGCCCTTGCCGCGGCCAAGCTCGATGCCGGTGATGCCCTGGCCGCCGCGACCGGCGATGCGGTACTCGTAGGCGGACGTCCGCTTGCCCATGCCGTCCTCGGCGATGGTCAGGATGAATTCCTCGTTTTCCGCCATTTCCTGGAAGCGGGGTTCTTCCAGCCTGGCCGCCAGTTCCTCGTCGCGGGCCTTGTCCTCGGCGCGGTCGGTGTAGTCGCCGCCCTTGAGCCGGCGCGCCGCGCCGACGGATTGCAGGTAGAGGTCGCGGTCCTCGATCTCGACCTTGACGTGGCGCAGGATCGACATGGCGATGACCTCGTCGTCCTTGGCCAGCCGCATGCCGCGCACGCCGGTCGAGTTGCGCGACGAAAACACGCGCACCGCGTCGACCGGGAAACGGATGACCTTGCCGCCGCGCGCCGACAAAAGCACGTCGTCGTCCTCGGTGCAGGTACGCACCCGCACCAACTGGTCGCCGTCGTCCAGCTTCATGGCGATCTTGCCGTTGGACATGACGTTGGTGAAGTCGGACAGCCGGTTGCGCCGGACATTGCCGGACGTGGTCGAGAACATGACGAACAGGTTCTCCCAGGTATCCTCGTCCTCGGGCAGCGGCATCATCGTGGTGATGGTCTCGCCTTCCTTCAGCGGCAGGATATTGACCATCGCCTTGCCGCGCGCCTGCGGCGTTCCCAGCGGCAGCTTGTAGACCTTGAGCTTGTAGACGATGCCGGTGGACGAGAAGAACAGCACCGGCGTGTGGGTGTTGACCACGAACACCTGACTGACGAAATCCTCGTCGCGGGTCGCCATGCCGGACCGGCCCTTGCCGCCGCGCTTCTGCGCGCGGTAGGTCGAGAGCGGCACGCGCTTCATGTAGCCGGCATTGGTGACGGTGACGACCATGTCCTCGCGCTGGATCAGGTCCTCGATGTCATGCTCGAATTCGGACTCCTCGATCACCGTGCGGCGCTCGTCGGCGAACTGCTCGCGCATCGCCATCAGTTCGTCACGCAGCAGGCCATAAAGCTTGTCGCGCGATGCCAGGATCGCCAGGTATTCCTCGATCTGCTCGCCGAGCGCTTTCAGATCGTCGCCGATCTTGTCGCGCTCGAGGCCCGTCAGGCGGTGCAGGCGCAGTTCCAGAATGGCGCGCGCCTGGGCTTCCGAAAGCTTGTACTTGCCATCGACCACGGCGTGGCCGGGCTCGTCCAGGAGCGCGATCATCGGCGCTACGTCGGCCGCCGGCCAGTCACGCGACATCAACTGCTCGCGCGCCGTGGTCGGATCGGGCGCGGCGCGAATGAGGGCGATGACGTCGTCGATGTTGGCGACGGCGACGGCGAGACCCGCCAACACGTGGGCGCGTTCGCGCGCCTTGCCGAGCTCGAAAATCGTGCGCCGGCGAATGACCTCTTCCCTGAAGGCGATGAAGGCGACCAGGATGTCCTTCAGGTTCATCAGGCGTGGCTGGCCGCCGTCGAGCGCCAGCATGTTGACGCCGAAGGATGTCTGCAGCGGCGTGAACTTGAACAGCTGCGCCTGCACAACCTCAGGCTCGGCGTCGCGCTTCAGCTCGACGACCACGCGCACGCCGTCGCGGTCGGATTCGTCGCGCAGGTCGGCAATGCCCTCGATGCGCTTGTCGCGCACGGCTTCCGCCATGTTCTCGATCATCCGCGCCTTGTTCACCTGGTAGGGAACTTCGTGAATGATGATCGCCATGCGGTCCTTGCGCACTTCCTCGAACGAGGTCTTGCCGCGCATCACCACCGAGCCGCGCCCGGTATGGAACGCCGACAGGATACCGTTGCGCCCGAGGATCACGCCGCCGGTCGGAAAATCCGGGCCCGGGATGCAGCTTTCGATCAGTTCGTCGATGGTGACGTCGGGGTTGTCGATGACGGCGCAGCAGGCGTCGATGACCTCGCCCAGGTTATGCGGCGGGATGTTGGTGGCCATGCCGACCGCGATGCCGCCGGCGCCGTTGACGAGCAGATTGGGAAAGCCCGCCGGCAACACCTGCGGCTCGGAGACCGATTCGTCGTAGTTGGGCTGGAAATCGACGGTATCGCGGTCGATGTCCTCGAGCAGCGCATGCGCCGAGCGCGCCATGCGGGCCTCGGTGTATCGCATGGCGGCGGCCTTGTCGCCGTCCATGGACCCGAAGTTGCCCTGGCCGTCGATCAGCGGCAGGCGCATGGAGAAATCCTGCGCCATGCGCACCATGGCGTCGTAGATCGCCTGGTCGCCATGCGGGTGGTATTTACCCATGACGTCACCGGTGATGCGCGCCGATTTGCGGTACGGCCGGTTGTACTCGAAGCCGTTCTCCTTCATCGAATAAAGGATGCGGCGGTGCACCGGCTTCAGGCCGTCACGGACATCGGGGAGCGCCCTCGAAACGATCACGCTCATGGCGTAATCGAGGTACGACGAGCGCATCTCGTCTTCGATGGCGACAGCGGTCACGTCGGAATTGGGGTTCCCGGAATCACCGTCTCCCCCGTCTCCTGGCGGCGGCGATTCGGGGGCCTCTTCAGGAGGCGGATCGGCGGGCGATGTCAAAGAAAAATACCGTTAATTTTCAAGAACTTATTAAAAAGCAAATCGAGGCGACCTGGTGCCGCCCCGAGTCATGGAACTTTAACATTTTCGGGCCCTCGGCACAAGCCGAGCCCCGGTGAAAGACCTAGTGAAAAGCCCGGTGAAAAGCCCAGTGAAAAACCCGGCGGATACCCGGTCCTGGCTCAGGCCGTGGCGCCGGTGCGGGGATGGCCCATCTTGTACCAGATGGCACCGACGAAGACCGCGAACATGGGCACCGCCAGCGTCATGTTGACGGCCTCCCACCCGACCTTCGCCTGCAGCGCGCCGGACGAGAAACTGGCCGCCGAAACGGTCGAGAACACCAGGAAATCGTTGAGCGCCTGCACCTTGGATTGCTCTTCCGGGCGGTAGGTCTCGGTGACCAGCGTGGTGCCGCCGATGAACATCAGGTTCCAGCCCAGCCCCAGCAGGATCAGCCCGCCGGTAAAGTTGGCGATATTGACGCCGGTCAGGTTGGCGGCCATGGCGCCGATGTTCAGTAGCACGCCGACGATGATGACGTTGATGACGCCGAAGCGCCTGATCAGGTCGCCGGTGAAGAAACTGGGCGCGAACATGGCCAGCACGTGCCACTGGATCACCGTCGCCGTGGACGAGAAGCCGAAACCGCAGAGCGTCATGGCCAAGGGCGTCGCCGTCATCACCAGGGTCATGACGCCGTAGCCGAACATGGCGGTCATCACCGCCAGGATGAAGGCCGGCTGGCGGGCGATTTCCAGCAACGGCCGGCCGCCGGCGGCAAAGCGCGTCTTCGCCGGCTTCGGAATGCGCACCAGTTGCAACAGGATGATGGTCAGGAAGCTGAGGCCGATGACACCGGCATAGCCGCCGGCGAAGGTGACCGGTTCGAACAGATCGATCGTCCATTTGGAAATCTGCGGGCCCAGGATGGCGGCGGCAACGCCGCCGGCCATGACGTAGGAAATGGCGCGCGCCTTGAAGTCGGGTCCGGCCACGTCGGCGGCGGCGAAGCGGTAGTACTGCCAGAACGCGTTATGCACGCCGAGCAGCATGGAACCGACGGCGAACAGCACGAAATCCGCCTGGAACAAGGCATAACAGGCGACCGAGGCGCCGCAGATGCCGACGATCTGGCCGAGCGTGAAGCCGACGCGCCGCCCGACCTTGCCCATCAGCAGCGAGGCCGGGATGGTGGTCAGCATGGTCGCCGTGAACTGCAACGCCAACGGCACCGTGGCCAGGGTCTTGTCGGTCGCCAGCATCTGCCCGGCCAAGGCCGAAATGGTCATGATCAGCGAGGCGCCGCTCATGCAAAGTGCCTGGCTGGTGGCCAGGATGATCACATTGCGGCGCGCATCGGCGCCGGCGGCTGCGGCGGCCTCAGTCATTTCGGTGGCTCCCGGTGGTCGGTGGGGGTCTCGTTCGAACGGGCCGCATTCTCTGCCCGCCCTTCCGGCGGGTCAAGCCCCCCTCGCCCCCTTGCCCCCCATCAGTGGCCTTGGCGGGCGGGCCCGGACACGGCATAACCTCGTCTCATGGACATCGATCCCGAGATCATCGCTGGCCTCCAGCGCCTCGGCCTGCTGGACGATCCCGCCGGCGCGCGGTTCGAGCCGCTGACGGGCGGTGTGTCGTCGGATATCTGGAAGGTGGAGACGCCGGAACGCGTCTATTGCGTGAAGCGCGCGCTGGCCAAGCTCAAGGTCGCCGCCGACTGGTTCGCGCCGGTGGAACGCAACCGCTTCGAGATCGCCTGGATGGAGATCGCCAGCGCGCTGCAGCCGGGCGCGGCGCCGCATATCCTGGCGCACGACGAAGACGCCATGCTGTCGGCGATGGAATTCCTCGACCCGGCCACGCACAAGCTCTGGAAATCGGAACTCCGGGATGGGCGGGTCAACTTGGGCGCGGCGGCGCTGGCCGGCCAGCGGCTCGGCCGCATCCATGCCGGCACGGCCAATGATGCGGGCGTCGCTGCGAAGTTTCCACGCGCCGACATCTTCCACGCCATCCGCCTGGAGCCCTACCTGGAGGCCACCGCCGACAGGCACCCGGACCTGAAGGACCAACTCTTGGGTCTCAGCCGACGCACGGCGGAGACGCAAATCTGCATGATCCACGGCGACTTCAGCCCCAAGAACATCCTGCTTGGCCCCTCCGGCCCGGTGTTCCTGGATGCCGAATGCGCCTGCATCGGCGATCCTGCCTTCGACCTCGCCTTCTGCATCAACCATTTCCTGCTGAAGTGCCTGTGGACGCCGGCCGCCCGGGATGCCTTCCTGGCCGGTTTCCGGGTAATGACGGAGAGCTATCTGGCGGAGGTGACATGGGAAGATGCGGCGAGCCTGGAAGCGCGCGCCGCCAGCTTGCTGCCGGGCCTGTTCCTGGCCCGCGTCGATGGCAAGTCGCCAGTGGAATACGTCACCGAGGAAACAGACAAGAACCGTGTGCGCCGCGTCGGGCGCGCGCTCCTGATCGATGCGCCGACGCGTCTATCGGCGGTTGCGGATGCTTGGAAACGAGAGTTGGCGGGCTGAAACCCTAGAACGGGATCTCGTCGTCGAGGTCGCCGCCCGACGGGCCGCCACCACCGGAGGGACCGCCGCCGCCACCGAAGTCGCCGCCGCCGCCCTGGCTCGGGCCGCCCCAATCGCCGCCGCCACCGCTGCCGCCGCCGCCGCCGGAGCGGGTGTCGAGCATGGTCAGCTCGCCGCGGTAGCGCTGCAGCACCACTTCGGTTGTGTACTTCTCGATGCCGTCATTGCCGGTCCATTTGCGGGTCTGCAGCGAACCCTCGAGATAGACCTTGGAACCCTTGCGCAGGTACTGTTCGGCGACGTCGGCCAGGCGGTCGTTGAAGATCACCACCCGATGCCATTCGGTTTTCTCGCGGCGTTCGCCCGATTCCCGGTCCTTCCAGGATTCCGACGTGGCCACCGAAAGATTGACGATCTTGGCGCCCGACTGCGCGTAGCGCACCTCGGGATCGCGACCCAGATTGCCGACCAGAATGACTTTGTTCACCGAACCTGCCATGGGCTTCTTTCCTTTCCTTTGGCCTTTTGTTTGACCGGCGGAACCTTAGCGCGTCCAGCCATCGCAGACCAGAGCGGAATCGCGACGTTTAGGTATAACACTGTGGATAGAAATACACTTAATCGTATAGGGGGGTATTTATCTCGGACCACGCAGCGCCGGCGCCACCCGCTCGGCGATGTGCCGCGCCTGTTCGGCGATCTCGCCGGCGTCCTCGCCGACGTTGATCAACGCGGCGATACCGATTTCCATCAGCGCCATGCCGTAAACATAAGGGCTGACGCCGTCCGCCTGGAAGCGTTGCAGCGCATCGGCGAGGATGATGTCGGCCTTCTCGAAATCGGCTTCGGCGTCGGCGTCGTTCATGGGTTTTGTCCGTTGTTAACCGGTTAGCGGCGAAAATCTGATACATATCAAGGCAAGCGGGAGCCCGATTTGCGACAATCAAGCATCGGGTTCACCGCAAGACAAGAGGAGAGGTGTCATGTACGGGAAGATTATCGTCGCCACCGATGGATCGTCGTGCGGTAACCGTGCTGTCATGGCTGCCGCCGACCTGGCCCAGAAATACGGGGCATCGCTGACCGTTCTGCACGTCCTGATGCACGGCTCGCCGCCGGATGCGCTCAAGCACATGGCGGAGGTCGAGCACCTGGTGGATGCGCACCCCAATGCCTCCATCGCCTTCGAGAGCATGCCCGCCATGGCCATGTCGTCATCGCGCATGGCGCAGGGCCGCATCGACTATCAGGTAATCGAGGCAATCGGGCGCAAGGTCGTGGAACGCGCCGTGGAAGCCGTCAAGGATGCCGGCCTTGCCAAGGTCGAAGGCACCACCGCCGACGGCGAGCCGGCCGAGCAGATCATCAAACTGGCGCGCGAACAGGGCGCAGACCTGATCGTGCTAGGCAACCGGGGCTTGAGCAACTTCAAGCGCATCCTGATGGGCAGCATTTCGCAGAAGGTCGCGCAGTTGGCCGACTGCGCCTGCCTGATCGTCAGATAGCGCCTTTTCGGCGACGGGAATTCGCGAATAACCGGTTAGCGTTTGACTTTCCGGACCCACGGGTGTTGATTGCGCGCATCGAACCCATCGACCTATCGGCTTCGATCCCCGCCGACGACGAATACCCCCGCCGGCACTCCAAACCTTCAGCTTGCCTGGCCTGGGCTTCCGACCGACATGCTGTGACGCGCATTTCGGCGCCGATGGGCCGTTCGATAACCGAACCATGACCGCCGCCGTGCAAAGGCACGCAGATGACCGCACACAAGGCTCTCGCCGACGAAGCGTCTTCGTCGGCACCGAAGGCCGTACGTAACCCGTTTCTCTCCTGCACCCAGTGGCTGCCGCTGGTGAGCCGCGACACCATGCGTGCCGACCTGATGGCCGGCCTCACGGGCGCCCTGGTGGTGGTGCCGCAGGGCGTCGCCTTCGCGACCCTGGCCGGCATGCCGCCCGAATACGGCCTCTACGCCGCCATGGTGCCGACGATTATCGCGGCGCTGTTCGGCTCGTCTTGGCAGTTGGTGTCGGGACCGACAACGGCGGCATCGCTGATGGTGTTCGCCTCGATGAGCGAATTCGCGGTCCCCGGCAGTCCGGAATTCGTCAGCTTGGTGCTGACCCTGACGCTGATGGTGGGCGCGATTGAGCTGGCCATGGGGCTGATGCGCATGGGCGCCTTGGTCAACTACATCTCGCAGACCGTCGCCATCGCCTTCATTTCCGGGGCCGCCATCCTCATCGCCGTCAATCAGTTCGACAGCCTGATCGGCATCGACGTGCCGCGCGCCCGGCATTTCTACGACACTCTGGCCTCCGTCTGGCACGAACTGCCGAACTTCTCCCCCGCCGCCACCACCGTCGGCGTCTCGGCGATCGTGCTCGGCGTGCTCGGCAAGCGGCTGTTTCCCAAGTTCCCCAACATGATCGTGTCGCTGCTCGGCAGCAGCCTGATCGCGGTGGTGATGAGCGAGGTCTTCGACGCCGGCATCGAGACCATGGAGCCGATCCCGCAGGGCCTGCCGCCGTTCATCGTCCCGCATCTTTCCCTGACCGCGGTGCGCAAGCTCGCCGCCACGGCGCTGGCGGTGACCATCTTCGCGCTGCCCGCGACCATGTCGACGGCGCGATCCTTGGCGGTCAAGACCGGCCAGCAGGTGGACGGCAACCAGGAATTCATCGGCCAGGGGTTTTCCAACATCATCGGCGTGTTCTTCGGCGGCTTCGTCTCCACCGGCTCGTTCAACCGCTCCGGCCTCAATTTCGATGCCGGCGCCAAGACCCCCATCGCCGCCATCGCGTCGGGGATTTTCCTGGTCGGCATCGTCATCATCGTCGCGCCCTATGTGGTCTACCTGCCGAAGGCGGGCATGGCCGGATTGCTGATGCTGGTCGCCTGGAACCTGATCGACGTGACGCATATCGTCCAGGCGGTCCGCTCGTCGAGCTCGGAGGCGACGGTGCTGGCGGTGACCTTCTTCGCGGTGCTGTTCCTGGATCTGGAACTGGCGGTCTTCGCCGGCGTGTTCCTGTCGCTGGTGTTCTTCCTTAATCGCACCGCGCATCCCCGCGTCACCGCGCTGGCGCCGGCCAACGTGCAGGGCCGGCGGCGCTTCGTCACCACGCCGAACCTGCCCGAATGCCCGCAGATCAAGGTGGTGCGCATCGAAGGCACGCTCTATTTCGGCGCCGTCGCCAGCATCATCCACGACCTGCACCGCATCCGGCGGCGCTCGCCGCACCAGAAGCATTTGATGCTGCTGGCCGCCGACGTTCCCTACCTCGACATCACCGCCGCCGATGCGCTGGCGAAGGAAGCCACCCAGCTCCGGCAAATGGGCGGCGCGCTCTACATCGTCGGC
Organism: Rhodospirillaceae bacterium; assembly: GCA_038125725.1. Classification (GTDB taxonomy): domain Bacteria; phylum Pseudomonadota; class Alphaproteobacteria; order Rhodospirillales; family Casp-alpha2; genus TMED8. Next base: position 26,631 of record JAYPEK010000025.1, on the reverse strand, counting down.
ATGAGCGAGGCGGTCACCGAACAGTTCCGCAAGACGGGCTTTCTGGATGCCATCGGCGAGGACAACCTGTTCCATTCCAAAACCACCGCCTTCGCCGCCATCTACGGCCGTCTCAACCGCCAGCGCTGCCATCGCTGCACGGCGCGGGTGTTCTGGGAATGCCGCGCCGACGACGCCATCGCCACCGCCGAATTGCTGCGCACCACGGCGGAACCGGCGCCCGGCACGGAAACCGCAGCGGCGCCCCCGGCGACGCTCCCGGCCCGCCGGCTGGGGCCGCGACGGCGCGCGGCGAAGCGCATCCTGGTGCTGGTCGACGACAAGGCGAACCCGCGTGCCACGGTGGAAATGGCGGCGCGCCTGGCCCGCGACGGCGGTGCCGAATTGGCGCTGGGTGCCATCGTCGGCTGGGACGTCTCGCACCACAGCGACCTGGCGCTGGGGCTGATTTCCGAAACCCTGGTCGCCAGCCTGCGCCGCCCGGCGCGCGCCCGGCTCGAGGGCCTGGCGGCGGATGCTGGGTTCCCGGAAAGCCGCACCCTGATCTCGACCAAGCAGGACCCCTGGGCGGCGACGCTCGATATGGTCACCGAATGGCATCCCGATCTGTTGGTGGTTGCCAACCACGGGCTTTTCGACCCCGGGCCGCACCGGCGTGTCACCTACCGCACGCCGTCCGGCGAAACCGAGGTCGAGGTCCGCCACCACCGCCCCGGACGGCGACGGCGCCCGGACCGGAGCGGCTGATCACCGGTGTTTTACCGGTTTTCCCCAGGCTGGGCGCTTTACCTGGGGCCCGCTTGCCACTATTTCTGTTGGGTTGATCGGTAACTCCCAAACGCCATCGGCGGACCCATGCAGAACATTCGAGTGCGCGGCGCGCGCGAACACAATCTCCGCAACGTGGACGTGGAAATCCCGCGCCACAGCCTGACGGTGATCACCGGGCTTTCGGGCTCCGGCAAGTCGTCGCTCGCCTTCGACACCATCTACGCCGAGGGCCAGCGCCGCTACGTGGAGAGTCTGTCGGCCTACGCGCGGCAGTTCCTGGAACTGATGCAGAAGCCGGACGTCGATTCCATCGAGGGCCTGTCGCCGGCGATCTCCATCGAGCAGAAGACCACCAGCCGCAACCCGCGCTCCACCGTCGGCACGGTGACGGAAATCTACGATTACATGCGCCTCCTGTTCGCGCGCGTCGGCGTGCCGCATTCGCCGGCCACGGGGCTGCCCATCGAAAGCCAGACCGTCAGCCAGATGGTCGACCGGGTGATGGCCATGGGCGACGGCAAGCGGCTCTACATGCTGGCGCCCATCGCGCGCGGCCGCAAAGGCGAGTTCCGGAAGGAACTGCAGGACCTGGCCAAGCGCGGTTTCCAGCGCGTGCGCATCGACGGCCAGCTCTACGAGATCGACGAGGCCCCCGCCCTCGACAAGAAGTACAAGCACGACATCGAGGTCGTCGTCGACCGCATCGTGGTGCGCGACGATATCCAGACCCGCCTCGCCGACAGCTTCGAGACGGCCCTGCACCTGGCCGACGGTCTCGCCTATGTGGACGATGCCGACGCGCCCCCTGCCCCGGCACCTTCGAGTAAGAAGACCAAGGGCGGCATCAAGGACCACGTGCCGGAAGGCCGCACCGTGTTCTCGGCCAAGTTCGCCTGCCCGGTCTCGGGTTTCACCATCGACGAGATCGAGCCGCGGCTGTTCTCCTTCAACAACCCCTTCGGCGCCTGCGGCGCCTGCGACGGGCTGGGGACGGAGATGTTCTTCGATCCCGACCTCGTCGTGCCGGACGAGGCGCTGTCTTTGAACATGGGCGCGGTGGCGCCCTGGGCCAATTCGTCGTCGAAGTACTACGGCCAGACGCTCGAGGGTCTGGCCCGGCATTACGGTTTCGAACTGACCACGCCCTGGCATAAGCTGGATAAGAAAATCCGCGAGGTGATCCTGTTCGGTTCCGGCCGCGAGGACGTGGCCATGGACTACCACGACGGCAACCGCTCCTACCAGATCACCAAGCCGTTCGAGGGCGTCATCCCCAACATGGAACGGCGCTGGCGCGAGACCGATTCGAGCTGGGTCCGCGACGAGCTCTCCAAATACCAGACCGTCACCACCTGTTCGGAATGCGGCGGGGCGCGGCTGAAGCCGGAAGCGCTGGCGGTGAAGATCGACGGGCTGCACGTTTCCCAGGTCGCGGAGATGTCCATCGACGAGGCGCATGGCTGGTTCGGCGCGCTGGAGGCCAAGCTCTCCGACCAGCACAAGGAGATCGCCCGGCGCATCCTGAGGGAAATCAACGAGCGCCTGGGCTTCCTCAACAACGTCGGGCTCGATTACCTGACGCTCAGCCGCTCTTCGGGCACGCTATCGGGCGGCGAGAGCCAACGCATCCGCCTTGCCTCGCAGATCGGGTCCGGGCTGACGGGTGTTCTCTATGTGCTCGACGAGCCTTCCATCGGTCTGCATCAGCGCGATAACGCGCGCCTGTTGGAGACGCTGGCGCGGCTCCGCGATCTCGGCAATACCGTCATCGTCGTGGAGCACGACGAGGACGCCATCCGCACCGCCGACCACCTGGTCGACATCGGGCCGGGTGCGGGCATCCACGGCGGCGAGATCGTCGCCGAGGGCACGCCCAAGCAGGTGATGAAATCGAAGAAGAGCCTCACCGCCCAGTACCTGACCGGCGAGCGCATGGTGCCGATCCCGCAGCAGCGCCGGGTGGCCAAGAAGGGCCATGCGCTGACCGTCAAAGGCGCGCGCTGCCACAACCTGCAGAACCTGGACGTCAGCTTCCCGCTCGGCTCCTTCGTCTGCGTGACCGGCGTCTCGGGCGGCGGCAAGTCGAGCCTCATCGTCGAGACGCTCTACAAGGCGCTGGCGCGCAAACTGCACGGCGCGCGCCTGCACCCAGGCGAACACGACGACATCGAGGGGCTCGAGCGCATCGACAAGGTGGTCGACATCGACCAGTCCCCCATCGGCAGGACGCCGCGCTCCAACCCGGCCACCTACACCGGCGCCTTCACGCCGATCCGCGATTGGTTCTCAGGGCTTCCCGAAGCCAAGGCGCGCGGCTACAAGCCCGGCCGCTTCTCGTTCAACGTCAAGGGCGGGCGCTGCGAGGCCTGCCAAGGCGACGGCGTCATCAAGATCGAGATGCACTTCCTGCCCGACGTCTACGTCCAATGCGATGTCTGCAAGGGCAAGCGCTACAACCGCGAAACGCTGGAGATCGAGTTCCGTGGCAAGTCCATCGCCGACGTGCTGGACATGACGGTCGAGGAAGCCGCCGAGTTCTTCAAGGCGGTCCCCGCCATCCGAGACAAGATGGTGACGCTGGAGCGCGTCGGGCTCGGCTACATCCACCTGGGCCAGCAAGCAACGACGCTGTCGGGCGGCGAGGCACAGCGGGTCAAGCTGGCCAAGGAATTGTCGCGCCGCGCCACCGGCCGCACGCTCTACATCCTGGACGAGCCGACCACCGGCCTGCATTTCGAGGACGTGCGTAAGCTCCTGGAAGTGCTGCACGCGCTGGTCGAGCAAGGCAACACGGTGGTGGTAATCGAGCACAACCTGGAGGTCATCAAGACCGCCGACTGGATCATCGATCTCGGCCCCGAGGGCGGCATCAAGGGCGGGTGCATCGTCGCCGAGGGCACGCCCGAGGACGTGGCGGCGACGCCCGAGAGCTTTACCGGCCAGTACCTGGCGCCATACCTGAACGTCAAGCCGGCGGGACGCAAGAAGGCCTCGTGAGCGACAGCTCTGACCGCCGCCAAGCCCACCTGCGTGAACTGAAGGCCGCCAAGGCCGACTTCGAACACAAACTGCGCCGTTACTCCGACGCCGCCGAACGCGAAGGCCGGTTGCTAGGTCCCGACGCCGCCGAGGTCCGGCGCCTGAAGCGGAACCTCGCCGATACGGAAGCGGAGATCGCGCAACTGGCAAAGGACACGAACTGACGCTCGCCCGCCATGGCCCGCTGGTCATGTTCACATAAATATGCGCATAATATATGCTCATGTTGATGGAGGTCATCGGAATGCCAAGCGCACGGACTTCGAAAAAGCCGACAAACTTGTCTTTGGATCAGCGTCTGCTCGCGGAAGCCAAGGCGCTGGATATCAATCTGTCGCAAGCGGCTGAAAATGGTTTACGTATCGCCGTCGGAGAGGTCCGGGCGGAACAATGGAAGGCGGAGAACGCCGCCGCGCTCGATAGTACCAATCAATGGGTCGAGGCCAACGGCTTGCCGCTGGAACGCTACCGGCGGTTCTGATGGCAAGATACGACGTCTATCCCAATCCAGACCGCGCCGGCTATTTGATGGATGTGCAGGCGGATTTGCTGGAGGGCTTGAACACGCGGGTCGTCGTGCCTTTGCTGCCACGCGCTATGGCCCCCACACCGGCCGAGCGACTGAACCCGACGTTCCCTATCGAGGGATCGGAGGTCGTCATGGCGACCCAATTTCTCGCTGCCGTCCCGGCCTCGATATTGGATGCACCCATCGCCAATTTATCCGGGCACGGGATCGACATTACCAACGCCCTGGATATGGTGTTTCAAGGTTTCTGATCGGCATTGCGAGGCAGGGCGCCTCGACGTCCCTTGACTTTTTCCCTTTATACGTATATAAATTCCTATCACATTGCTCGGACCGCACCTGCGTTCCGGGCGGGTGGTTTTTTGGGATTGGGTTCGTTCCTGAGTTTTTTTTAGATTCGTTCGAGATCAATGATTTGCAACCCGCGTTTTTTCACCTTTCCTCCCCGAACGGGTAGGGAAATTGCCGTTATCGCGATCGGGACTCCCGCTTTCGGCGGCGCGCGATATACTGGCGCCCAGGCGCCGCTCCGGGCGCCGAATTCGAATGGAAAGACCGCCGGCCATGTCTCGCTCTCCAATCCCCACCCCCGCCGAACTGAACGAACGCGCCGTCGGCACGCTGGTGGCGGAATTGGACATGGAAGTGCTGTCGGTGGAGGAGAACCGCGTCGTGATGCGCATGCCGGTGACGCACCGGCACCTGGCGCCGAACCACTACCTGCATGGCGGCTCGGTGGTGTCGCTGGCCGATACAACCTGCGGCATGGCCGCCTTCGCGCATCTGCCGGACGGGGCGAAGTCGTTCGCTACCATGGAGTTGAAGACCAACTTCCTCGGCACCGCCACCATCGGCGAGTTGCGCTGCATCGCCACGCCCAAGCACCTGGGGCGCACCACCCAGGTCTGGGACGCGGAAGTGATCCACGACGACACCGGCAAGACCATCGCCACCTTCCGCTGCACCCAGATGATCCTCTGGCCGAAACCCTAGCCTTGCCCCCCGCCATTGCGCCGACAAGCATGCGGTGCTATGCGAAATCATGGAAATACCCAAGGGAGGATGATCGACATGGCGAAAATCACCGGGCACTGCCTGTGCGGCGCCGTCAGCTACGAATCCGACGCGGAACCGATGTTCACCGCCAACTGCCACTGCTCCGATTGCCGCGCGGCGACGGGATCGGCCTACACGACGCTGAGCTTCTTCAAGGCGGACGACGTCAGGATCACCGGCGAGACCGCGAGCTACCAGCACCAGGCCGACAGCGGCAACACCATGACCAAGCGTTTCTGCCCCAACTGCGGCTCGCCGCTGTTCGGCGAGAACTCGGGACGCGAAGGGATGATCAGCGTCCGCGCCGGCACCATCGACCAGGTGGAGTTGGTGAAACCGGCCCGCAACGTCTATGTATCCAGCAAGATTCCGTCGACGCCGCTGGACCCGGACCTGCCGGCCAGCGCCAAGATGCCCGAGGCTTAATCACGCCCGCGCCATCGTGTAGACTGTTCAGACATCCCGCTTCACCACCAGGAGCCCCGCATGCCCAGTTCCATCCGCGACACCATCATCAAGCTCGTGCTGTTCTCCTTCGTGATCGGCCTGTTGCTGTCGTTCTTCGACATCGACCCGGCGCAACTGCTGAAGAACTTCGGCGCCACGGCGCAGAAGATCTTCGAGATCGTCGCCGACATCATCGAATGGGGCGTCAAGTACGTGCTGCTGGGTGCCGTGGTGGTGGTGCCGATCTGGCTGGTGATCTTCGCGCTCGGCAAGGCGCGCGGGCGCTAGGAAACCGATCAGGCCTGGATATCGAGCGGCGCGATCCGGCGCAGCGTCTCCGCCACCTGTTCGGAAATCCGCTTGGCGTCCCTGAGGGCGCGGTCGAAAATCTGCTGCAGTTCCTGTGCCGACGGCCCCGCCGGTTCCGTCGCGGCAGTTACGTTCTTGGCAATGGCCGCACCCGACTGCCAACTCGCTACCAGGTCCGTAAGCGTGCTCTGGAACAGTTGGGTGATCCGCTTCACATCCTCCTGCGCCGCGCTGAGCGCCGCGTCGAAGGCGTCGCGGTCCTCCGTGGCGTCGGGCAGCGCCGCCGCCAGTTCCTGCGCGCGGGCCAGGTTGACGATCTTGTTGCCGCCGATTTCGACCGTGTCGCGGACGGTGCGCGACGATTTGGCGTCGCTGTCGGACCCCGCTTCGGACGCGGCCGTCCGCGCCGTTTTCGCGGACGAAATCGGTTGTGTCTGGCTGGCGGTGGAAACGGCGTCGATCATGCGGTTATTCTAGCAGAATCCACACCGAAACAGATACAGCAAACTGACTGACCGAATATGCAAAAGAAACGCCTACTCGTCCTCGCTTTCATCGCGCTTTGCGTCCTCGCGGTCGGGGCCGGCAACGCCATCCGCAAGGCCGTCGATCCCAACGTCGCGGCCGAGCCGAACCCGCTGTTCGCCGGCCTCGGCAAGGCGCTGAAGGGCCTGGTGACACCGCCTCCACCGCCGCCTGGCGCCAACCCCAACGACGCCCAGCAAGTGGCGCGCGGCGCCGCCCTTTACGCCGAGCACTGCGCCAGTTGCCACGGCGCGGACCTCAAGGGCGAACCGAATTGGCGGCGGCGCAAGCAAGACGGCACGCTGCCGGCGCCGCCGCACGACGAGAGCGGCCATACCTGGCATCATCACGACCAGTTGCTGTTCGATTACACCAAGCACGGCGGCCAGGCGCTGGCGCCGGAAGGCTTCAAGAGCGCCATGCCGGCCTTCGGCGCCAGCCTCGCGGACGACGACATTTGGGCCGTGCTGGCCTTCATCAAGAGCCGCTGGCCGGCGGAAATCCAGAAGCGCCAGGAAGCGCGCAATCGGGGGAACTGAGTGGCGGGATTACTTGTCGAAGCTGACGGTGGCGAGGGCGCGGTCGACCTTCTCCAGCGGCCACTTCACCGGGTCCGAGGGCGTGCTGCCGATATCGGCGATGCGGGTGCCCTGCCCGGCCTCGGTCAGTTCCACCCGGCCAGCACGGGTCTCGACGTAGACGCCCTTGCCGTCCAGCATGGCGACCTGATACTCGTCGTCGAGCATGCCGCCCCAGAAGGTCGTGCCGCGCACGCCGATGGTGGCGACCTCGGTATTGACCAGAAACGAGGCGTCGGCCAGTTGCGTGATCTTGCCGGTGGTGGCGCTGAAGGCGCCTTGCAGCAGCCTGAGCGCCGCGTTCGGGTTGGCGTCCATGACGTATTCGGAAACCACCAGCACCGCCTTCTCGCCCAGCTTCAGGACGGTCTCGTCAACCATCGTCACTTCCAGCCGCGCGCCCTGGCCGGTGGAGAGCACGTCGCCGGCAAGGATGGTGTCGCCGACCTTGAGCGGGCGCGGCAGCGCGTTCTGCATGGCCATGGCCGCGCCTTGCACGCGCGTCACCTTGCCGGCCGGATCGTCGTCGGCGCCGCTCAGCGTCGCCGGCACCAATGCCAGCACCAGCAGGGCAGCTAGAAATGCGCGGCGGATCATGCGGCGTACTCCGTTTTCGGGGCAAACACGCGGGCGACGAAGTCGGGATAAATCTCGGCGATCTGCGCGCCGATGGAGGTGCGCAGCAGGTCCAGCCGGTCGGGTTCCGGTTCCGGGGTCATCGGCACGTTTTCGGGGATGTCGAAATCGAAACCGGTATTGTCCAGGACCTCCTCGACGGTGTGGCCGGGATGCACGGATTCCAGCCGGAACCGCTTCTTCGCCGCGTCGAAGGACATCAGGCAGAGCTCGGTCACCAGCGCCTTCGGGCCGCCCGGGCGATAGACGCCGGGCTCCGACGTGCCGGGCGCGCTGATGAAATCGACCTTGGGCACGAACACGCGCCGGGTGTGCTCGGGCCGGAACAGGATCACCTTCGGCACCACGAAATACATGTAGGCGGAACCGAAGGAGCCGGGGAAGCGCTTGTCCACGGCCGGGTAATCGCCGGTGCCGACCAGGTTGATGTTGGCCTCGCCGTCGATCTGCACGCCGCCCAGGAAGAAAACGTCGATGCGGCCCTGGCCGGCGCAGTCGAAGACCTCGCGGCCGCCGTCGGTGAACGGATTGTTGGCGAGCCCGTGAATGATTGAGGCCCTGAGCCGCCCGCCCGTCAGATGCCGGGTCAGGAGCGCCGCCGAACCGGGGATCGGCGACGCCGCGCCAACCGCCACGTGGCGCACTTCCGGGTCGTCCAGAAGCCGCGCGATGACGGCGATCATCAACTCTTCGGTGTTGTAGCTCATTCCGCCGCCGCCGCCAGTTCGTCGCCCAGGAACTCGTCCATGAAGGCGCGGAAGCCCTCTTCGGTGCGGGCCATGCGGGCGTAGGTCCGGTAGGTCTCTGCGTCCGCCGGATAATAGCCCGGCAGCCCCAGGGGCCTGGCACCGCGCCGCGCTTCGGCGAGGCCGCCGATGTAGAGATTGGGGATCGACCCCGCCGCCATGGTGTCGCTGGCGACCAAGTTGTCGTCGGTGACGCGCTCGGCGGTAATCAGGGAGGATTTGGAGGCATGCGCCAACGGCACCAGTTCGCGCCGGCGGCTGATCCAGACATTGCCATCCCGGTCGGCCAGCGGCGCGTGGAAGATGGCGAAATCGGGCCGGATCGCCGGCAGCAGCGCGATCGGGCCGTTGCCTTCTCCAAGCGGATCGTCGACCACTTTCCAGTCGTCGCGGCTGGCCAGGATGTCGGAGCCGATGAGCCCCGTCAGCGGCATGAACGGCACGCCCTTCTCGCCCGCCTGCAACGCGGCGTGGATCGCCGGGCAGGTGGATTCCTTGATGCGGATGGATCCCTGCTCGACGGCGGCGCCGAAGCGCGGCGCCAGGCCGAACTCGCCCAGGCTGACGGCGGCGCACTCGATGGTCGAGACGCAGCCCGCGCCGATCAGCATGTCCGCGGCCAAGCTGCCGATGGGCACGCAGAGCAGATGCAGGTCCTTGACGCCGCGCCGGATCAGGGCGCGGACCATGGCCATGGAGACGTAGCTTTGTTCGGCCGGCATGGCGACAAGCGCGCCATCCGACACCTGCGCCGCAAGGGCGTCGACACTGGTATATGTATTCATGCGCCCACTATATGCACAAAAACGGACGCCGCCAATGACGCTTGGGGAGCTGGATCAGCTCCCGGGCATGGTGGCGCGCCAGTACTCGTTGTTGACGTCGAGCATGTTGAAATCGTGCTTCGCTTCCAGGCACTGACGCATGGAAACGTAGCGGCCCAGGTCCTCGACCTGATAGCGGCAGGCGTCGAAGGCGGTCTTGGCACCGGTGCGGCCCTCGGCGCTGAACTGACGCGACGTCGACTGTTCCGCGCGGCTAAGCAGCGTGGCGCGCTCGGCAGCCTTCATGCGGCCGACCCGGGGCGTGATGTTGACCATGCGGTTGACCAGCCGTGTCGCCTGGGCGCGGCCGTCGTTGGCGGCGAGCCAGCGGTCCGCCTCGGGACGCAGGAAGTCACTCACGTAGGCCAGTTCATCGGTGGTGATGGGGTTGGGATCACCGGCCACCTGAACCGGCACCAGCGACATTTCCGAACCAACCGTGATACCGGCACCGGCGGCACCCAGTTCGCGCAGTTTGCGCTCGGTGATCTCGACACGCACGGAGGTGAAGCCGCGCGTGGCGCTGACGCGCACGTAGTCCGCCGCCGGCAGCCGCTGCGTGCGGCCGTCCGCGCCGGTGACGACCAGTTCAGCGCCAGCCCGGCCATGGAATTGATAGGCGGTTCCGGCCGCTGGATTCGGGCGGTTCTTCTGCAGGCAGATGGTCACCAGTTCGGCCCAGCATTGGCCGTTGGCGCAGGCCATGGGCACGGGATCGTTATAGGCGATGACGCCGAGCACCTGCGGCGCGGCGCGCACCTGGGAAATCCCGGCGATGGAAACCAGAAGGAAGATGGCAAACAGACGTTTCATGAACGGCTCCTCGTTTCGAGAGCTGCCGACCACACGCCGTGTTTTTGTCGTCTTGGTTGTTCTTTTCGCGTGGGCGTCAGCCGCCCCCTTATGGAAAGGTTGCGAAAAGCCTCTCACACATTGATTCGGAAATCAACGCGGCGTCCGGTGGCGCGGCTTACAACTGTTCGTGAACGGAGGCGCCGCTCAATACTCGGTCTTCGGCAGACCCTTGGCACCGCGCTTGTCGGTATTGTTGAGATTGGCGCCGCGCAGATCGGCGCCGCGGAAGTCGGCGTCGGTGAGCAGCGATCCGGAAAGATCGGCGTCGCGCAGGTCGGCGTCACGAAGATCGGCGCCCTCGAGATCGGCGTTGCGGATGATGGCACCGGCCAGCAGCGCGCGGTGCAGGCGCGCGTTTTCGAGCGAACAGCGCCACTCGCCGCCGCCGGCACGGGTCGAGACGTTGACTTCGCTCATCACCGCGCCGACCAAATTGGCGTCGACCAGGTTGGCGCGGGTCAGCTTGGCGCCGCGCAGGTCGGCGCGGTCCATGATGACACCGCGCAGATCGGCATAGGAGAGATCGGCCATCAAGAGGTCCGCCTTCGAGCATCGCGTACCGCGCAGTACCGCGTAGGAAAGATCGGCCGCCGACAGGTTGACCCGCTCCAGATTCTGGCCAGAAAGGTCCATCTCGGAAAGTTCGGCGCGGGCACCTTCCTTGCCGTTCGACTTCACCCAGCGGTCGTGGGCGATGAGGATTTCCTGGAACGACTGATCCATCTCCTCGACGCCCTTCGGCAGCATGGCTTCCGAGAGATCGACCTTGGAGAAATCGACGCTATCGAAGATGGCGCCGATCAGGTTGGCGCCGGAGAGATCGGCGTTGTCGAGGACGGTGTTGGAAAACACCGCGCCCCGGAAAATGGCGCCCGACAGCACCGCCTCGGTGAAGTCGGCGCCCTGCAGGTTGCAACCGGTCAGGTTGGTGAGCGACAGGTTGGCGCGGATGAACTTGGCGTTCTCCAGGTTGCAGTCGGTGAGATCGGTCTGGACGATCATCGAGTCGGAAACCTTGGCGCCCTTCATGTTGGCGCCGCGCGCGATGGCGCGCTCGAGCCCGCCGGTGGCTTCGTCATGAACGACGGCGACCAGATCGCCGCCCGATGCGTTGGGCTTCAGCAGCACGCCGTCACGCATGTCGGTATCGATCATCGAAGCGCCGGAAAGATCGGCCCCGGCCATGCAGGCGCCGCGCAGGTCGGCACGATCGAACGTGGCTTCGCGCATGTCGGCAAAGCGAAGATCGGCCGCGAACAGGATGGCATCCTGCATGATCGCGTTGTTCAGCGAGCAGTGACACAGCAGCGCGCCGGTGAAATCGGCACGCGTCAGGTCGCGGTCCGACATGTCCAGGTAGGACAGGTCGTGCATGCCAAGCTTCGCCCGTTCGCCGCCGCCCATGTTCTTGGCGAAGCGTTCATGCCGGGCCAGGATCTCATCCAGTTCCTTTTGGGTGATCTTGGTCCATTAGTCCTTGAACTCGGGCGAATCCTGCAAGCTCATCGACGATTGATGTCCCGTTTTCTCCGAGGGTGTAGTGCCGTTCACAACCATCTTCCTCATTCACGCGGTTCGCGCAACCAGACTAGCTTGTTTTGGCATTGCCGGCTGTGTCCGGCGTCACTATGTTCCGCTCAACCATGACCCAAGACACTGACAACCCGAAGCCCGTTCACGTCGTTGGCGGCGGCCTTGCCGGCTCCGAGGCCGCCTGGCAACTGGCCGAGGCCGGCGTGCCGGTCGTCCTGCACGAGATGCGCCCGGAGCGCGCCACCGCCGCGCACCAGACGGACGGATTGGCGGAGCTTGTCTGCTCCAACTCGTTCCGATCCGACGATGCCGACGCCAATGCCGTCGGCCTGCTGCACGAGGAAATGCGCAAGCTGGGCTCGCTTATCTTCTCCGCCGCCGACGCCCACAGCGTCCCCGCCGGTGGGGCGCTGGCGGTCGACCGTGACGGCTTCAGCGCCGCCGTCACCGAGCGCTTGGCGCGCCATCCGCTGATCGGGATCGAGCGCGGCGAGGTCGCCGGCCTGCCGCCCGCCGATTGGGATTCCGTCATCGTCGCCACAGGCCCCCTGACCTCGCCGGCTCTCGCCGAAGCCATCGCGGCGTTGACGGGCGAGACGTCGCTCGCCTTCTTCGATGCCATCGCGCCCATCGTCTACAGGGAAAGTATCGATTTCTCCAAGGCCTGGTTCCAGTCGCGCTACGATAAGGGCACCGGCAAGGATTATATCAACTGCCCGATGACCGAAGCCCAGTACCAGGCCTTCATCGAGGCGCTAGTCACCGGCGGCAAGACCGAGTTCCGCGAGTGGGAGAAGGACACGCCCTACTTCGAGGGCTGCCTGCCGATCGAGGTGATGGCCGAGCGCGGCCCGCAGACCCTGGCCTTCGGGCCGATGAAGCCGGTCGGCCTGACCGATCCCAACAACCCCACCGTCAAGCCGCACGCCATCGTGCAGTTGCGCCAGGACAACGCGCTCGGCACGCTGTTCAACATGGTCGGCTTCCAGACCAAGCTCACGTACGGCGAACAGAAGCGCATCTTCCGCACCATTCCGGGGCTGGAGAACGCCGAGTTCGCGCGCCTCGGCGGCGTGCACCGCAACACCTTCCTGAACAGCCCCAAGCTCTTGGACCCGACGTTGCGCCTCAAGGCCGATCCCAGGCTCCGCTTCGCCGGCCAGATCACCGGCTGCGAAGGCTACGTGGAAAGCTCGGCGCTGGGTCTTCTCGCCGGCCGCTTCGCCGCCGCCGACCGGCTCGGCCGGACATTCGCCGCACCGCCGGAAACCACGGCGCTCGGCGCCATTCTCAACCACGTGACACTCGGCGCCGACGCCGAGACCTTCCAGCCCATGAACGTCAACTTCGGCCTGTTCCCGCCGGTCGATGCGCGCAACGAAAAGGGCCGCAAGCTCAAGGGCCGCGACCGCAAGATGGCCTATAGCACCCGCGCGCGCGAAGACCTGGAAAGCTGGATGGGAAACGGCGGCACCGGCGCTAGAACTTGAAGCCCGGCAGCGCCTGCAAGGCGCTCTTTAGGGCCTCGCCCCAGCCGGCCGAAACGGTCTGGTAATAGGGGTCGTCGAACTCGAAGCGGCGCTGCTCGCCGATCTTGAAACTGTCCACTTGGTAGGTCTGCATGTCCAGCGGCAGGCCGACGGAAAGATTGGCCTTGAGGGTCGAATCGAACGACACCAGCAGGTACTTGACCGCGGCCTCGAAGGTCATGTCCGGGTCGTAGGCCCGGAGCAGGATCGGCCGGCCGTACTTGGTTTCGCCGACCTGGAAGAATGGCGTGTCGTCGGAGGCCTCGATGAAATTGCCTTCCGGGTAGATCAGGAACAGCCTCGGTTCGCTGGTCTCGATCTGGCCGCCAAGGATGATGGTGGCGTTGAACTGGCTGTCGGCGGTCTCGCCGACCTGGGCGTTCTCCTGGATCACTTCGCGCAGCGTGTCGCCGACGATCCGGGCCACCTGAAACATCGTCGGCGCTTCCAGCAGGGACGGCTTGCGCTCCGCCGGCGCCTTGGTGCGCTCGTCGAGCAGGCTGACCACCGACTGCGTGGTCGCCAGGTTGCCAGACGTCAGCATGGTGATGACGCGCTCGCCGGGCGTCGACCAGGTGAACATCTTGCGGAAGGTGGAAATGTTGTCGACGCCCGAGTTGGTGCGGGTGTCGGACATGAAAACCAGCCCTTTGTTCAGGCGCAGGCCGACGCAGTAAGTCATGCTCTATAGAACCCTAGCGATTTCCCGCCCAGACGTTACTGCTGAACCTGTAGCGTCACAACCATCGTTTCGGCCCCTTCGCCGAAACGCAGGCCACGCACCGGCGCGGCATCGTTGTAGTCGAGGCCGGTGGCGACGCGCACGTAGCGCTCATCGGGTGAGATGCCGTTGGATACGTCGAATCCAACCCAGCCGACGCCGTCCAAGCAGGCTTCCGCCCAGGCATGGCTGGCTTCCTGGTGCTCGCGATCGTCCATCATCAGATAACCGCTGACATATCGGGCCGGATAGCCGAGCAGCCGCGCCGCGGCAATGAACACATGGGCATGGTCCTGACAGACCCCATGGCCGGCCTCCAGCGCCGCCTCGGCGGTGGTGTCGGATTCGGTCTTGCCGGTCTCGTAGGTCATGGCATCCGCGATCATGTTGGAAAGCCCGTGCAGGCGGCCGACATCGTCGTCGAACTCGTCGCCCAAGGCCTTCACCAGCTTTTTGATCTGCGGACCGGGTTCGGTCAACGGGGTCGTTCGGTCGAAGAACCAGACCGGCGCGAAGCCGCCGTGCTTGCCGATGATTCCGGCGTTGTCGGTGGTATCGACGACTCCTTGGCTGGTGATAAAGACATCATGGTCCCCCGGTTCGATGCCGATCAGCGTCACCAGGTTGTGATGTTGGTCTTCGAAGGCCAGTTGCTTCTGGCCGCCGCTGACCGAGATGTCCCATTCAACGATGGTCTGCCCGGCGTGTGCTTTCGGCGTCAGGCGCAGTTGCAGAAGGCCGTAGTCGACCGGCGATTCGTAGTGGTACGAAGTGGTGTGGGAAATTTTCAATAGCATGGGACTGTTCGATTATTTGTAAAACCTGAAGTCGCGCTCGATCTGCCCTGCCAGTTCGGCATTGGCGTGCAGGAAGTCGGCCAGAAACTCATGCAGTCCGGTTTCCAGCAAGGTCTCGATGGTGCGGTGGTCGAGGTTGGCCACTTGCGCATCGACCAGGTTGCCGCAGATCATTTCCGCGCCATGATCCTCGATCAGGAACTTCAGGTTTTCGCTGATTTTCCCGTAGGTGAAGCGCAGCGAGCGCGGCATGCGGCGGTCGAAAACCAGGAAATTGGAGATGCCCGCCGGCGTGATCTCGCCGTTGTTCAGCCAGCGATAGGAACGATAGGCCGAGACCGACCGCAGGATGGTCTCCCATTGGACGTTGTCCAATTGCGAGCCGACCTGGGCGATGGAAGGCAGCAGCACGTAGTATTTTACGTCCAGGATTCTGGCGGTGTTGTCGGCGCGCTCGATGAAGGTACCGATCCGGACGAAGTCGTAGATTTCGTTGCGCAGCATGGTGCCGTGCATGGCGCCGCGCACCAGCGAGCTTTGCTGGCGGATGAGATCGAGCGTATCGGGAAGGTCACGTTCGGCGATCGGCCGCTGCAGGCGGGACTTCAGGGTAATCCAGAACTCGTTGGTGGCTTCCCAGACCTCGCGGGTCAGTGCCGTGCGGACGAGACGCGCGTTGTTGCGCGCCGCCTCGACAGCCGACATAACACTCGAAGGATTGCTCCGGTCGCGCAGCAGGAAGTCGACCACGTTCGCGGCTGTATATTCGTCGTAACGTTCGAGAAAAGCCTGTTCTCCGCCGGTGGTGGTGACCACCGATGCCCATTCGTTGCGGGCCGCGGCCGAACGCGTCAGCGCGATCCGGAAGCCGGCATCGATGAGGCGGGTCGTGTTCTCACTTCTCTCCAGGTAACGCGCCATCCAGAACAGCCCACCGGCCGTCTTGCCAAGCATATGTCCTCCAGTTCCCCAAGAACCGTTTTCTCCCGTCTCCCGGCTCTACTCCTCCAGAACCCAGGTATCCTTCGTCCCGCCCCCCTGGCTTGAATTCACCACCAGGGATCCCCGTTTCAGCGCCACGCGGGTAAGCCCGCCCGGCGTGATATGAACGCCGTCCGGCGATACCAGCACGAATGGCCGCAAATCCACGTGTCTCGGCGCCAGCCCCTGCCGCGTCAGGATCGGCACCGTCGACAGCGACAGTGTCGGCTGCGCGATATAGTTGCCGGGCCTGGCCTTCAGTTTCTTGGTGAAGGCCGCTTTCTCACGCTGGCTCGCCGCCGGACCAACCAGCATGCCGTAACCGCCGGAGCCGTGGATCTCCTTGACCACCAATTCCGACAGATGCTCCAGCACATAGGCGAGCGCGTCGGGTTCGGTGCAGCGCCAGGTCGGCACGTTCTTCAAGATCGCCGGTTCGCCGGTATAAAACTCGACGATCTCCGGCATGTAGGAGTAGATCGCCTTGTCGTCGGCGATGCCGGTGCCGGGCGCGTTGGCGATGGTGATCCCACCGGACCGGTAGACGTCCATAATGCCCGGCACGCCAAGCAGCGAGCCCGGATCGAAATTCAGCGGGTCGAGGAAATCGTCATCGACGCGCCGGTAGACCACGTCGATCGGTTCGAAGCCGCGGGTCGTGCGCATGGCGACGCGGCCATCGACAATCCTGAGATCCGTGCTTTCAACCAGTTCGGCCCCCATATGGTCGGCCAGGAAGGCTTGCTCGTAATAGGCGGAGTTGTGAATGCCGGGCGTCAGCACCGCCAGCACCGGGCGTCCCTCGCAGGCTTTCGGCGCGCTGGCGGCGAGCGATCGGCGCAGGTTCTCCGGATAGTCGCTGACCGGCCGCACCGGCACCCGGGAGAACAGTTCCGGGAACATCTGCAGCATGGTCTCGCGGTTTTCCAGCATATAGGAAACGCCCGACGGGGTGCGGGCGTTGTCTTCGAGAACGTAGAAATCGTCTTCGCCGGTGCGCACGATATCGATGCCGACGATGTGGGTATAGACGTTGCCGGGCGGCGTCACGCCGATCATATGCGGTAGGAACATGGAGTTGTTTGACACCAACTCCACCGGGATACGTCCGGCGCGGAGAATTTCCTGGCGATGGTAGATATCGTGCAGGAAGGCATTGATGGCGCGGACGCGCTGTTCGATGCCGCGTTCCAACCGCGCCCACTCGCGCGCCGAAATGATGCGCGGCACGATGTCGAAGGGAATCAGCCTCTCGGCCGCCTCCTTCTCGCCGTAAACATTGAAGGTGATGCCGGTACGCCGGAAGAAAGCTTCCGCGTCCGCCGATTTTTTCTGCAGCTTGGCAGGAATCTCGCCCTCGATCCAATCCTGGTAGGCGCCATAAGGCGACCGGGGGAGGTCGTCGAAGCCGAACATCTCGTCGAAGCAGGGCTTAGGGTCAATCATAGGGAAATTCTATCCAATGCTTCCGCATACGCAAACAAAGACCGAAGCGATGGGGATTTTGCGTATGGAAAGATCGCCGCCGATGGAATAGCTTCATTCAACATTCTTGGGGTGGAAATACACAAAAAGCCATGAACGGTAAGGCCGAAGACAAGGACGCGAACAGGAGCGTCCGTGAACCGACCGTCATTCAAGCCCTGATGGACGCCATGCCCGTGCCGGTGTTCTTCAAGGACGGCGACGGCAAATACCTGGGCTGCAACACCGCCTTCGAGAAATTCGTCGGCCGCAAGTGCGAAGAGATCGTCGGCAAGGGCGTGTTCGAATTGTGGGACGAAAGCCTGGCCGCCGTCTACCACGAGGCCGACAAGGCATTGTTCGAACGCGGCGGCAAACAAATATACGATGCCCAGGTCACCTTCGCCGACGGCTCGGTCCATGACGTTACCTTCCACAAGGCCGTGTTCCACGCTGAGGAAGACGGCGTGTCGGGGATCGTCGGCGCGCTGTTCGATATCACCGAGCGCAACCGCACCGAAGAGGAACTGCGCCGATCGCGCGAACTCTTCCACGGCATCTTCAATTCCAACCCCGGCCTGATCGCGCTCTCCGATCCCGCCACCGGCCGGCATTTCGACGTCAATCAGGCGTGGCTCGACAAGCTGGGTTTCACCCGCGAAAAGGTGATCGGCAAGACCGGTTTCGAAATGGACATCTGGCCCAACCCCGGCGACCGCGATCGTATTCTCAAGGAACATGCCGATCACGGCGGCGCGCGCAATGTGTCGGCGCAGTTGCGGGGCCAGAACGGCAACGTCGTCGACTGCGCCATCTCGACGGAAACCATCAATTTGGGCGGCCGCGAGTTGGTGCTATGGACCGCCAACGACGTTACCGAGCGCAAGAAGGCCGAGAACGAACTCATGCAGGCGAAAGAAGACGCGGAACTGGCGAGCCGCGCCAAGTCTGAGTTCCTGGCCTCCATGTGCCATGAGTTGCGCACCCCCCTGAACGCCATCATCGGCTTCTCGCAGATGGTCAAGCTGGATCCCGACCACCGCCTGACCGACACGCAGGTGGAGTACGTCGACCTCGTGCTCGGCGGCGCCAATCACCTGTTGGAATTGATCAACGAGATCCTCGATCTCTCCAAGATCGAAGCCAACCAGGTGCAATTGAGCATCGCCGAGATCGACGCGGCCGATACCATCCGTGAATGCCTGGCCATGGCCGATCCGCTGCGCGACAAGCACGGCATCGAAATCGTCAACAACCTGGAGTCACTTGCTCCGGCAAGCGTGCTGGCCGATGAAGTGCGCTTGAAGCAGGTGGTTCTGAACCTGGTCTCCAACGCCATCCGCTTCAACAAACCAGGCGGCCGCGTCACCATCGAGGGCGCGCCGGCCGATCACGGCCGGCTGCGCATCTCCGTCGTCGATACCGGACAAGGGATTCCGGAAAAGGAACAGGGCCGGGTATTCGAGATGTTTCACCAGATTCGCGCCGATTCCGGCATTGCCAGCGACGGCACCGGCATCGGCCTCTACGTCAGCAAGCTTTTGGTCGACAAGATGGACGGCGCCATCGGCTTCGAGAGCGAGCCCGGTGTCGGCAGTACCTTTTGGGTGGAGTTGCCGCGCGCCTGATCAGGCCGCGGTGGCCAGATCCAGTTCGACCGGCACGGCGCTTTCGCCGTCCGCCGAAAGCCGGCGGAAGCCGAGCCGGTCGGCAAGCCCCAGCATGGCGCGGTTGTCACGCAGGATTTCACCGATCATGGTGCGGGTACCGCGCTGGCGGCAGTAGCGGATCATCTTTTCCAGCAGCATGCGGCCGATCCCCTGCCCCTTCAGGTCCGAACGCACGACGATGGCGAATTCGCAGCGTTCGTTATTGGGATCGGTGACGGTCCGGACCACGCCGACGGTCTCGCGTTTGCCGTCGGCATTCTGGCGCGACGCGATGAAGGCCATCTCGCGGTCGAAATCGATCTGCGTCAGGCGTGCCATCTGCGTGTGGGGAAGCACGCCGACCTGGCCGAAGAAACGGAAACGAATGTCTTCCGGCGTCAGCTTCGACAGAAAGGCGTAGTGCTCGGGCTCGTCTTCGGGGCGGATCGGGCGGACCAGAAGCTTTTCGCCGTTCTTGGCGGTGACGGTCTCTTCCAATTGTTCCGGATAGGGCCGGATGGCGAGGCGCCGGGCACCGTTCTGCTTGGCGCGCGCCACCTGAATGCGTGCATCAAGCGCCAGCACGCCGGTCTCGTCGACCAACAGCGGGTTGACGTCGATGGCGACGATTTCCGGGATATCGACCACCAACTGCGACAACTGCACCAGTGCCAGACAGAGCCGGTCGATATCCGCCGCCGGCCGGTTGCGGTAGCCCTGCAAAAGGCGGTAGACACGGGTGCGCTCGATCAGGTCGCGCGCCAGTTTCATGTTCAGCGGCGGCAGCGCGATGGCACTGTCGTCGATGATTTCGATAGCGGTGCCGCCGTGGCCGAAGACGATCACCGGGCCGAACACGGGATCGTTGTTGACGCCCAGGAACACCTCGTGCGCGCCCGGCCGGTTGGCCATTTCCTGCACCGAAAAGCCCTGCACCTTGGCATCCGGCAGGCGCTTGGAAATGGTTTCCAGCATATGCTCGCCGGCGGCGACGACGCCCTTCGGCGTCTCCAGGAACAGGTTGACGCCGCCCACGTCGGACTTGTGCACGATGTCGTCGGAAACGATCTTCAGCGCCACCGGAAAACCCATCAGTTCGGCCTTCTCGGCCGCTTCCTCGGGCGTGCGCACGATATGGGTTTGCACCGTCGGGATGCCGTAGGCCGCCAGCACCGCCTTGGCTTCCGGCTCGCTCAGCATGTCGGCGTTGCTGGCGAGACGCGATTCAATCACCAGCCTGGCGGTATCGGTGGCGCGGGTGAAGCCTTCCGGCGCCGACGGCGGCGTTTCCATCAGCATTTCCTGGCTGCGCCGGTAGTTGACCACGTGCATGAAGGCCTGCACCGCCTGGCCGGGCGAATCGTAGGTCGGGATCGCCGCTTCGTGGAACAATTGCCGCGCCGGTGCGACGGCCTTGCCGCCGACCCAGCTGGTCAGCAGGTTGGTCTTGGTCTCCTTCGCCACCTGGACGACGGCCCGCGCCGCCTCGACGCTGTCGGCGGTGGCCGTCGGAGCATGCATGACAAGCACCGCGTCGCACTCCTTGGCCTTGGCCAGGATGCGGGTCGAATCGGCATATCGCGAGCCGGGCGCATCGCCGATGATGTCGACCGGGTTGGCGTGCGACCAAGCCGCCGGCAGCACCGCATCCAGTTCGGCAACGGTCTCGTCCTCGAGCTTCGCCGGCACGCCGCCGTTGAGGATCAGCGAATCCATCGCCATCACCCCGATGCCGCCGCCGTTGGTCAGGATTCCCAGCCGCTCGCCCTTCACCGGCTTGGCGCGCGCCAGGGTTTCCACCGCGGCGAACAATTCGTCGATATCGTACACCCGGAGCAGGCCGGCGCGCCGGAAGGCGGCATCATAGACCTGATCGCTGCCGGCGAGCGCGCCGGTATGGGTCGCGGCCGCCTTGGCGCTTTCGTCGACCATGCCGGCCTTGATCACCAGCACCGGCTTGTTGCGCGCCGCGGCGCGGCAGGCGGACATGAATTTGCGCCCGTCGGTCACCGCTTCGATGTAGAGCAGGATCGCCTTGGTTTTCGGGTCGTTGGCAAGAAAATCCACGACGTCGCCGAAATCCACATCGCTGGCGTTTCCGAGCGAGACGAAATAAGAAAACCCGACATCGTGCAGATGCGCCCAATCCAGCACCGCCGTGCACAACGCGCCTGACTGCGAGACGAAGGCAATGCCGCCGGTGAGCGCCGGCAGGTGCGCGAAGGACGCATTGAGGCCGACCTGCGGCGCCAGCAAGCCCAGGCAATTGGGCCCGAGAATGCGCATCAGATAAGGCTTGGCTGCCTGCAGCATGGCGTCCTGCAAGGTCCCGCCGCCGGGCGCCTCGGTGCTTTCCAACCCATTGGAAAGAACGATGGCCGCACGGGTGCCGGCGGCACCGAGTTCGGCAACCAGGCCCGGAATCGGCTCCGATGGAGTGCAAATGACCGCGAGGTCGGGCGCCTTGGGCAGGCTCGCCACGTCGGGATAGGCAAGCACGCCGGCGACGGCCTCGTACTTGGGATTGACCGGCAGCACCGGACCCTGGAAATCGCCCTGCAGAATGTTGTGCATGACGATATTGCCGATAGCGCCCGGGCGGTTGGTGGCGCCGATCACCGCCACCGACTGCGGCCGAAAGAGTTTTTCCAGATTGCGGACCGTCATCAGCGGAACTCCGGTTCACGCGCCGGGAGCGGCCACGCTTTCGCTGCACTGCAATATAAATCTAAGACGATTTTTGTGCGCTGCAACAACAATCGGCCGGTATTTCGATGAAATTACCGTGACGGCCGGATTCCAGGCAATTCAGGTCAGAACGGCAGCCAGGAATGCTCGGTATTGTAGTGCAGGTAGCCCGCATTGGCGCCGGCACGGAGCCCGACGCCGGTGCGAATCGGCGCCAGCACCACATCGCCCGACTGCTGGTAGCTGACCCCAAAGCCGGCCGCCAGATAGACACTGCCGTCAACGCCGGGATAGCGCTGGAACAGTTGATCGTCGCTTTTCAGCTTGTAGATCAGCGTGAACACCTTCGATGCATTGCCGCCGAAATCCCAGCCGATGGACGGGCCCTGCCAATAGACCTTGCGCGGCCCGGCCCATTTGCGATTGAGGGTGCCGTTGCCGTAACGCAAGCCGACGCCAATGGCGCCGGAAACTTCTTCGCCCTCAATATAGCCGTTCGGCTGACCGTGATCCTTAAAGGCCTTTTCGATGGCCTTGGCCAGGCCCTCGGTGGTATCGCCGAAGAACCCCTTGGCCTTGGCGGTGATCTCTTCAACGGTGTAGGTGTCGGCGGCGAAGGCATTCGCCTGCCCCATCAACAGCCCGGCCATCATAGCCACGGCGGCCCACGCCATCCGGGTGCGCGATGTGAAAAGCATGTTCGTTTTCCTTTTCCGGTCCACCCTCTCCCGTAGCCTGTTCACTCTACGCCGGTCCAGGGCTGACGGCCAGTGAAAGGATATTTCGGGTCCGAATATCCGGGTGTCGAGGGATGTCCGGCCGGCACCAAGCTGTCGATCAGCGCCTCGTCCTCGGCGGAGAACTCATGCTTCAACGCGCCCAGGTAATCCTTCCATTGGCCGAGCGTCCTGGGCCCGGCCAGGACGGACGTGACCAGCGTGTTGTTGCGCTCCCAATTGAGCGCGAACTGGCCGGCGGTCATGCCGCGCGCCTCCGCGTGCCTGCGGATGATCTGCGCCATGTCCAGGTTCTCCTGGCGCCATTCGGTCTCCATCATGCGCGCATCCTTGGCCGCCGCCCGGGTGCCCTTCACCGGCGCCTTCAGGGATTTGCCGTATTTCCCGGTCAACACGCCGCGAGCCAGCGGGCTATAGGGCACGACACCGAGCCCGAAGTACTCGCAGGCCGGAAGGATTTCCTGCTCTGGCATTCTGTTCATGGCGTTGTAGTACGGCTGGCAGACCACCGGCGGCGGCGCGCCCAGCGCATCGGCGATGGTCGCGGCGAGCGCGATCCGCCATCCCAGGAAGTTGCTGACGCCCCAATGCCTGAGCTTGCCCGCGCACACGGCATCGGCGATGGCAGCGATGCTTTCCTCCATCGGCGTCTCGTCGTCGTCGATGTGGAAGTAGTAGATGTCGATGAAATCGGTACCCAGCCTGGAGAGGCTAGCATCGATAGCCTGAACCAGGTGCTTGCGCCCGAGCCCGCGGTCGTTCGGGCCGGGGCCGGTGGCGTTGCCGCCCTTGGTCGCCACGACCCAATCGTGGCGCTGGCGGCGGATGAACTTGCCGACGATTCGCTCCGGTTCGCCCTTTACGTAGACGTCGGCGGTGTCGATGAAGTTGATACCGGCATCCCGCGCCGACGCCATGATCTTCGCCGACACCGCCGCCGATGCCCGTCCGCCGAACATCATCGACCCCAGACAGAGCTCCGATACCTTCAGCCCGCTATTCCCTAAGTTGTTGTATTTCATGAAAAATGACTCCGTTTGAGACTGGCGGGCGAGGCTCCCGGCCGCCGAAGCTTAACCCAGCTCGCCCCGATTGCGCCACAGTTCCGGGTTAGCCTTTTCCCGCAAGCCGGAGAGGCGCCGGGCGGCGCCTGTCTTGGGCATCGGAAAAGACGTAAAATGACGATTGGTTTCATGGGTTTGATCCAAGGATTGAATTGAGCTTCGCCATGTTCGCCAGCCGGCCGCGCCGAGCGGCCCGTCTCAGGTTGCCCGCCCATTGGCGGGGGCTCGCGCTCGGGCTTTTCCTGGCGCTGATTTTCGCCGCCGTGCACGCGCCGCCAGCCCATGCCCGCACCACCGATGGCCAGCCCCTGAGCGGCGCCACCGCCGATCTGTTCAACGCCGTCGCCGTCAACGACATGCCGGGCGTCAAGCGCGCGCTTGCCGCCGGCGCCGACGTCGGCGCCAAGAACGCCGACGGCAAGACCGCCGCCGACCTGGCCGTCGACCGCGGCCATTTCATCATCGCGCACTTCCTGCTGTCGCAACGCACCCCGACGGCCAAGCGGGCGGCCCCGAAACCGGCCGCACCGGCACCCCGCCAGTTGGCACCGCAGACGACGAGCCCTGCCGCGGCGACCACGCGGACACCTGTACCGCGCCGCTTCACCGCGCCGCCGGAAAAACCCGAACCCGCCGCAAGCGAAGCCCAGCCGAGTGTGGCGGCGGCACTGGATGGCGCACGCGGCCTGACGCCGCCACCGCTGAAACCGAAACCCGGCTACAAACCAACGACGCGCCGGTTCGAACTGCCACCGCGTAAGCCCGCGCCACCGCTGCCCGACGCGGTAACGGTCGCCGAAACGCCGGGTCGCGGCGCGGTCGACGCCGAACTGCCGGCGGCGGAGGGCGAGAAGCTGACCGAGATTGCCGGCGATCCGCTGGCGGAGCTGCCGGCCGCCCCCGGTGATCTGCCGCCCGGCACGGAAGCGATTTCCGAACCCAGCCTCGAGCAACTGACCGATCCAGGCGCGGAAGCCTTGCTGCAACCCGCCCCTCAGGCGGAACGGGCAGCCGCCAAGCCACCAGCCGCCGCCGGCCAGCCGCTCGGCCCGGTGGGAGAGTTCTTCCAGAACCTGCTGAACCTCGTCAAACCCGATGGCGCCGACGGCCAACCGGCAGCATCGCGCCCGCGCGCCGTCGCCGCCGCGCAACCGCGCGCGGCGGCCGCACCGGGTGCGTCGGCAGCGACAGCGAAGAAAGCCGCCAACGCCGACGCCGAGCTGGCAGCGGAATTGGAGCGCGCCATGGGCCTCGCCCCGGCGCCCGCTCCCGCCCCCGGCGCCACCGCCGTGCCCGATACCCTGCCGGCGCCGGAAGAGATCGCCGAGGGCGCGCCGAGAAAAGGCGGCATCGAAAACGAAGCCGACCTGGATGAGTTGAAGGAACTGACAGATCTGACGTCGGAACCCGTTGCCAAGGACGGCGAAATGCCCACGGTTCGGCGCCTGGAACCCGAGCTCCCTGCCGTCCGGCGCAGTGTTCCCGCCCCCAAGGTGACGCCCGAGCCCGCCAAGCCGTCAGCAGATTCAACAACGACCCGAACCCTCGACAGGCTGGGCGAGATGGTCGCGGAGAAACCCAAGGAAGACGAGTTCGGCCTGCCCGCCGTGGAAATCACCGAGGCGCCGGCGACGATCCCAACGGAACCGGAACTGCCGAAGGTGGTAAAGATCGACGATGGCGAGCCAAGCCTGGAAAGCCTGCTCGGCGACGTCAAGGAAGACACTGGACCGGCCCGCGCCGGCGAGCCGCCGGAAACGCTGGAGGTCCTGGAACCGTTGGCCAAGCCGGGCCAGACCAGAGTACCGAACCTGGATGACGCGCCGGGGCCGGAATTGCCCGATAAAACGCTGGCCGACGACCTCCCCTCCGAGGCCGTCGAACCGATGGCGCCGAAGGCGCAGCCGAAAGCACCGGTGTCCACCGCCGAGGTGCCGTCGGCGCGCGGCAAGCCGCGATTCATGTCCACCGCGGAACGGCTTCGCCGCCTCAATGAAGCGCTCAGCCGCGAGGTGCCGCTTGGGTCGCCGCAACGCCAGCCGGTGCCGCTGCTCGACGACAAGGTCACGGATTTCATGATCACCGGCGTCCAGCCGGCACAACCGCGCGGCCAGGCCAAGGCGCCGCCGAGCATGCTGCCGACGCGGCCGCTGACCCAGCGTTCGACGCCGAGCGACCGGTTCATCGACCGGCTCGAGCGGATCCGGCGTGAAAGCTACGCCGACGAGCAGCCAGCGCCCACGGCGCAGCCGGCAGCGCCGAGCGCGACGCCGCAACTGATCGCCCGCGCGCCGCAACAGCCCGCTTCCATGCCGAAGCCACAGATGCCGCGCACGCAAACGGCACAGCCGATGAGCGAACCGATGCCGGCCATGGCGCCGGCTCAGCCGGCCGAGGAGGACACGTCGGCGCTTGGCAAGCTGGTGCAGTTCTTCAAGAAGGCTGAATCCCGCAAGGACGAAGCCGCCATGGCCGACGCCGAACGCCAGGCCCAGCAGGCGCGCCAGCGGGCCTACGCCAAGGCCCCGGACGAAGGTCCGCCGAAGCAGGCGCTGGCCGATCCGCCGCCACTGGCCAAGGAAGCGATCGAAGCGACCAACGAGCCGCAGCCCGGCCAAACTGCGGGCAAAATGGCACCCGGTTTCATGCAGCACCTGTCTAGGCTGTTCACCGACGAGAAAATCGCCGAGCGCGGCTGGGCGGCCGAAGTGGACATCCAGGAACCGAAAACCAAGCCGGCTGTGTCGGCGCCGGTACTGCGTCCCGTTGCGCCCTCACAGCCGGCGGCGGGAACGCCGTCCCTGCCTCTCGGCCCCGCACCGACGGCGACCACCGAAACACCGCTGCCGCCCCCGACCGGCCCGATGCCTTCAGATGCCGGCAACGCCTGGACGACGACCGTGGAAATGTCGACCGACACCGGCGAGCCGATGGTCTTGGGCGTGGTCAAGACGCCGGTGCCCACCACGGCGCAACCGAGCGCGCCGGCGAGACCCGCGCCAGCCCAGGTCGCGGCGGCGCCGTCGGACGACCTGCCGCCGGCCGATCCGCAGGTCCGCCGACGGCTCGAAGAAGAAGCCGCCCGCGACGGCTGGCCCGCCCTGCACCAGCGGCTCGCGAGCCTCGATCCGGTGGCGGCAGCCCGCATCGGGC